>JAFGHJ010000038.1 GCA_016930175.1 Caldifarciminota bacterium | reverse complement strand
TATTGGCAAAATAAAGAAAAAAATAAGTATTCCTCTAATCGCAGATATTCATTACGATTATACACTTGCTATCGAATCAGTCAAACAGGGCGCGGATAAGGTGCGAATAAATCCCGGAAATATAGGCGACAGATGGAAAGTCAAAGAAATAGTAAAGATATGTAAGGAGAGAGATATTCCTATCAGAGTCGGAGCAAACGCAGGTTCCTTAAAACATGAATACATAGAAAGGTTTGGAGGCACAAAACCGGAAGCTCTTGTGGAGTCGGTAACAGATGAGATTAAAATATTAGAAGAATTAGATTTCGAATCCATTGTAGTTTCGTTAAAATCTTCGGACGTAAGAACGATGATTGATGCCAATCGAATGTTTTCAGATAAGTATAATTACCCGCTTCATATTGGAGTTACAGAAGCCGGACCACCGGGAGGCAGGGGAGAAGTATTCTCTGCCGTTGGTATTGGTATTTTATTGGAAGAAGGCATCGGAGACACTATTCGGGTTTCTCTCACCGGAGATCCTTCAAATGAAGTTCAGGCAGCCTGCAATATACTTTCTTCTCTGGGAATAAGAAAAATTGGTCCGCGGATAATTTCCTGTCCGACCTGTGGGAGATTACAATTCGATCTTGAAAGTTTATTAAAGAAAATAGAAGCGGAAACCAAAAATATTGATTCGACAATAACAATCGCGGTAATGGGATGTTCTGTAAATGGACCTGGAGAAGCAAAAGAAGCGGATATAGGAATTGCGGGAGGAAAAAATTCGGCTGTTATATTCAAAAAAGGGGAAAAGGTAACATCCGTAAAAGAAAAAGACATTATGAGTACTTTTATGCAAGAATTGAACTGTTTACTGAAGGAGGAAAAATAATGTCAATGAAAATCGAGAAAGAGAAAAAGAATGTAGATTTGTTTACTAGTCGCTATAAGATATCCGGAGATATTCATATTCACGTTAATGCAAGATTAACAGATACACTCCAAGCTCTTTCAAAACAATCAGGGTTTCTTCCTATGACGGATGCGGTCGTTAAATTCAGAAATGGAGCAGTAAGGGAAGAAAATTTTATTCTTATAAAGATTAGCGAGATTGAATTAATTTGTTTGAAAAACGAGAAATAAAAAGAATACTTGACAATAAAGGAAAACGGTTTAATATAAATAAATAATGATATTCTTGATAGGATTTTTAATTTTGGGTTTACCCCAGACACAATTTTTATCAGAGGGGGGTTCTATAAGAATCCAAGTTTGGGGAGAGGTTAAAAATCCGGGTATTTACTATGTTACTCCTTCCACCAATATTGTAGAAGCTATATCTTTCGCAGGAGGACCAACTTCTAGATCTGATCTTTCTAGTGTAAAATTAGTAAGGGCAATTAAAGAAAAAGAAGTCTCTTTTTTTAACGTTGACGATTATCTTAGCGCGAAAAATAAGTATCCTCCTATTCTTGAATCAGGTGATCTGGTATACGTAAATCTATCTTTTTATTCGAGGATATATGATTTTGCAAAGTTTTTAGGGGTTGTTGGAGCCGTGGCTTATTATTTATATCGTATTACCCCTGATTAGTTAAGGAGCAGAGATGTTCAAGAATGCTTTAATTTTTGGGTTGTTAGGTTTTGTCATTTCTCTTGGTACTATTTATGTAACCACACCTGAAAAAGAATCAAATTCGCAGGAATTCAGTTCACTAAGATATGAAGACGGCATCAATGGATGGATTTCTTTCGGTAATATTTTGAAAGAAAACATAGGCGAAGCCTTAATTAGTAAAGACGAACTATTTATATCGATGTTTATGTGGAAAACAATGGAACCGATACGCTTATCAAACAAACCCGAAATAATCATAACAGAAGAAAACCAGTCGATATTCTGGACAAACGGCGGAGGAAAACCCGGAACAAAATATACGGGATGGCAAGAAAAAGCAAATAGCAAAGGTTTTTTGATAAAAGATTCTGTTTCAATAGTCAAAACCGATATTACTTCTAATAATGGGAAAGCAGCAGGATATTTGTATCTTGTAATTCAGAATAAACCTAATCCCAAAGAATTCTCTAATGAAGGATGGCAATATTATGGTCATGTTCTTGCAAGTTCTAATACAATGAGGGGTTATGTTGATGATAAAAACATATCTGGAATAAAAAGTTATTTTGATAGGGTTACAAAGAAAGCCGACATTCTTAATTTAACAATTCTTGCGACGGATAAGACAGTGGTATGGGATACGGATAATTCAAACATAGGTAAAAAAATGCAAGAAGGATGGATAGCTCAAGAAAAAGGAAGAAAAAAAGAAGATAGATTCTACTTTTCAATGCCCGTTAAATATCAGGAAAGAGATTTGGCTGATATTCATTTTTTAATAAAATTACCCGTAAAAAAAGGAGTTTCTTTCATTAGTAATCTCATAAATAAACTTAAAAACCTATTCAAACCGAGATATTTGATGATTTCGGCAATTTCGTTTATAATTCTTTTCTTAACTGTATCCGTCCTAATTAAACCTGTCTCAGCAGAAAAAATGCCAAAAGGGGCGTTTGCTAAGAGTGGTCCCGGACTGCAAAACAAAATTCAGCAGCTAAAGGAAGAAATAGAACAATTAGAAACAACTAAAGCAAATGTTATGGAAGAAGTTGCTAAAAAACAGAAAACACAAAAAGATTTAGAAAAAGAAATCGAGGCTCTCAAAACTAAAAAAGTAACTATGCCCACTGAAGCAGAACTAGAAACACCCGCGACAGCAGCTAAGGCACAGACAAAGGAGGAAAAAGAAAAAACGGAAGAGGAACTTCTTTTCGACAAGCTATTAGGAACGGACAGCAAGACAAGCGCAAAGAAAAAAGAAGAGCTCGAATTAACCCAGCGGATAGTTGCAAAAAGAAGAGAAGAAATAGCCCTTTCGGGTAAAATAGAATCAAGAAGAAAAGAACTCTTAAAACTTGAGCAGGACATCCAGAAGTTGCAAAATCAATAATAACAGTAAAGAAAGCACAGATTAATTCAAATTCAAATGTATCCCTTTAAAGAAATAGAGAATAAATGGCGAAAAAGATGGGAAGATTCCGCTCTATTTAATACTCCCGTCAAACCTAAAAATAAGTATTTCATTATGGAAATGTGGCCGTATACCTCAGGTAACATACATATGGGGCATTTTAGAAATTACTGCTTTGGGGACTTAAAATGGCGATGGGAAAAAATGAGAAAAAAAGATTTATTGCATCCTTTTGGCTGGGATGCCTTCGGTCTTCCCGCTGAAGAGGCGGCTATAAAAAAGAATTTAGACCCAAAAGAATGGACTTACAACAATATGAAAACCGCACGAAAAACAATCAAAAAGTTAGGGCTTAGCTACGATTGGGAAAGAGAAGTTGCAACCTCCGACCCGGAATA
>JAFGHJ010000007.1 GCA_016930175.1 Caldifarciminota bacterium | reverse complement strand
ATAGCGGGGGTGGGATTCGAACCCACGACCTTTGGGTTATGAGCCCAACGAGCTACCTAACTGCTCCACCCCGCGTCAAACATAATATAGGTTGCGGTGATTTATTGTCAAGCCCCCATCTCAAGCACTGGTTGACGAGTTTTGGAGAGCAGTTAGGAATAGAAAAAATAAGCGGTGTTAGAACGTAAATGCGGAGAAGCGTTGGGGCGGAAAAAAGAGTGCGGAGTGTCGAGTACCGAGTGCTGAGTTTTGAGTTCCGGGTTTAAGGTTTCGGGCTAAAAATAAATAAAATATTCGTGCGATTCGTGTGATTTGTTGTTTCTGTTTTTGGGTGTGGTAGGGTAAAGTCAATTAAAATATCTGTTTTTTTCCTTGTGTTCTCCGTGTCTCTGTGTGAGATATTCTGTTGTTTTTATTCTTTAAATTCCTGTCTGTCTTCGAGGGCTCGCGTGAGAGTTAGGTCGTCCGCGAAGTCTATGTCGGTTCCGAAGGGGATTCCTCTTGCGATGCGGGTTATCTTTACCCCGGTGTCTTTTAAGTTTTCTTCTATGTATAAAGCGGTTGCTTCTCCTTCCGTTGTAGGATTTGTCGCAATGATGACTTCACTTATTCCTTCTGTTCTTACTCTTTCTATTAAGGAATCGATGTTTATATCTTCAGGATAAGTGTTGTCTAAGGGTGAGAGAAGTCCTCCCAGAACGTGATATAAACCTTTGAAAGAATTTGAGCGCTCGATTGCAAAAACATCCATTGGCTTTTCGACAACACAGATAATCGATGTATCTCTTCCGTGAGAAGAGCAAATATGACATAAGTTTTCTATCGTTATATTTCCGCACTTGCTGCAGAATTTTATTTCCGAGAGTACCTTTTCTAAAGAGTGAAGAATCTTTTCTCCGGTGGCGGGTTTGGTGAGAATATGGAAGGCAATCCTCTCGGCAGACTTTTTACCGATGCCCGGTAATGATTGAAGAGATTGTATAAAACGTAGAAAAACGCCCGGCGGTTTCAAGATATCAGGTCTTGAATTCCATTCAAAGGCAAGAATCCGATCGCTTCTTGCATTTTCTTTTGAAATAGTTCTTTTGTTTTTTCCTTGTTCATGTTGATTGCCGAAATTATTAAATCTTCAAGCAGGCTTTTATCCTTTTCTTTAATAAGTTCTTCTTCTATCTCTAATTTTAGTATATCGCCAAATCCGTTTGCTTCAACCCGAACCATTCCTCCGCCGCTCTCACTTACGATTTTTTCTTTTTTAAGTTCTTCTTTAATCGCATCTACTTTTTTCTTCAGGTTTTCTACGTCAAATAAATTCCTCAGCATTGAATATCTCCTTCACTTTCGTGACCATCGAATTATCACTCAATTTTGGTTCGATTTTTTGCTGATATGTTATTATTTCTATATCTATATCCTCTCCTGTTGTTTCTTTAAGCGCTCCTCTTAAAAAGTGAATATCTTCATCGAGGTGTTTTTTATGAGTTGAAGGGACTTTTATTCTTAGTATGTTGTCTTCAAAGGAAACCGGCTCGGCGTCTTTTAAGAATGCCTTAAGGAAATTCTTTCCGGTGCTGCCGTTTACTTTTGTGATTATTGCATTCCAGAGTTCTTGTGCGTTTTCGGGTGCTTTTATAACTAGTTTATCGTTTTCCGGTTTCCTTTCTTTTTTTTCTTCTTGGGGATTCTCTTTAAGAAGAGTCTCATTTGAAATATTTTTTATTAAAGTATTGATGTCCCGCAAAGCAGGTATCTTTGACATCCTTAACATCGCCAGTTCGAGATAAACAGGGGAATAAGGTATCAATCTAATATCCTTTTCTAAATCAACCGACAAGTTAAGTACAGCTGTTATAAACTCGGTCGAAACATCTTCAGAAATCTTCACCAAAGCGTCTCGGGATACAGTCGAAGTTATATCTTCGATTCCAAGCTTACAAAGAAGAAGGCTGCGAAGAAATTTAAGCCAGCCGGATGTGAATTCCCTGAGGTCGTATCCTTTCACTGCGATTTCTTCGACGCAGCGTATGATTTCCTCTCCTTCGGAGCTTTTAATGCCGTTGAATAATTCTAAATATAGTTTGTTGCCGATAAAACCGAAAACGTCTCGAACATCGTCCCCAGTAATTTCTCCTTCCGAGTAGGAAATTAATTGTTCAAGCATTCCCTCGGCATCTCTGATGGCGCCTTCTGCTCTTGATGAGATAAGAGATAATGCTTCATCCGTTGCTTTTATTTTTTCAAGCTTAATCAGCTCTTTTAATTTGTCGAAAATTTCCTTATTGCTTAAAATCCTGAAGTCGAATCTTTGGCAGCGGGACAGCACCGTCTTCGGAACTTTTTGTGGTTCTGTGGTTGCGAAAATGAAAATTACATGAGATGGCGGTTCTTCGAGTGTTTTTAAGAGGGCGTTGAATGCTTCTTTTGTAAGCATATGAACTTCATCTATGATATAAACCTTAAAAGCAGATTGTACCGGGCTGTACGATACTCCTTCTCTTAATGCTCTTATTTCGTCGATTCCTCTGTTTGAAGCACCGTCTATTTCCATGACGTCGACCGAGTTGCAGTTTGTAATAGCTATACAATTTTCGCACTCATTGCAAGGGTTTTCAGCTATGCCTTTTTTACAATTTACTGCTTTTGCCAGAATTCGAGCTACTGATGTTTTCCCGACTCCTCTTGGACCTGAAAACAAATAAGAATGACCGACTCTTCCCTTCGCCAGAGCAGACATAAGGGTTTTGGTTACATGAGGCTGTCCCAGTACTTCATCAAAATTTTGCGGTCTGTATTTTCTTGTTAAGACTAAATATCCCATAATTTTTTTTAACAGCCGCACGGCTTGTTTCGCCTATGAACTTTTGCCGGTTCAACTTAAAAAAAGCTCCGTTCAGGATTTCCTTCATCAGAGGTTGAGACTTCTTACCGCTGCTTCCTTCCGGATCTGACGGGGTTCAAAGCTCTCCTCTATGGAGGGCCCAAATTTCAACGCCATCTTAAGAAGTCCATAGTAAAAGAACATAAACTCAAACCAAGCCATTAGCCCTGCTATAGCGGATTACAGGTATGGGGAACCGCTAGCGCCCCGCTATGTGCGGCTGATTTCCTATATTAGTTAGTGAGAACTGAGAAGTCAACCCCTATTTTGAACCACAGAGTACACAGAGAAAAAATTAGGAAAATTGAAAAATGGTAAAATCGGGAAATGGTTAACTAAGAACTACGAACTAGGAACCAGGAACGATGAACTACCCTAAATCCGGAATCCTGAGGTTACCGTATCGTTATCTCGATTCTGTTGGTTCTGTATTCTCCTACCGATTCGTATCCTATAACGCTTGTTATCGCCCTTTCAGGTAGTATTATTCTATCCAGGAGGAAATTGGCTATTCCCTTTGTTCTTTCCATCGCCAAATTTTCGTTATTTGAATATACTACGACTCTTAAATGCCGCTTGACGTCTTTTCTTACAAAATCCGCAGCTTCTTCGAGCAAATCCCTGCCTGTTTCGGTTAAGACAGAGGAATTTTCCTGAAAGACGATTCGGCCATCGAGGCGCACCACGGAATTTATTTCTTCTTTCCAGTATAGACCGGCAACTCTTATCTTTTTACCGAGTTTGAATGAAGATTTGTTCTCGTTATCGACTGTCCTTAGGTAAAAAGAATAATTTTTCCCCAGATCGATTACGTTATCCTTTGCGTCTTTCCCATCCCATTCTATTGCTTTTGGTGGATTACCCATGCCTGCGAAAGTTCTAAATACCTCGCCGGTTTCATCCGTTACTGATAGTTCCCATTGTTTAACGCCTTGTCCGGTTGGGATATTTGATATTGTTATAGGAAGAGTCAGGATTCTTCCCTGGCGGGGTTTCCTTATCTGGTTGCTGGCGAGTACAGGCAGAGGAGTGGCTGTTATTTCGGAGTGTACCTGCAATTCCAGATCGTATATATATGACCCCTGTCTTCCATAAGGTTGTATGACTTCAAATATATCATAAGTCAATTCCGACGGAGGTTTTTTCTCGTCTATTTTTCCGAGGTATTTACCCGTGATTACTTCTTTTGAAATCTCTTCCTGGGAGAACCCTGCAATGCATGTAAAAAATAAAGTTAAAATAATTATATTTCTTTTCATTTTTACTCCAAAACAAAAGTAAAGGTAATTATTCCGGTTTGTACAATTCCTGAGCCTTGAATAGCCGCAAACTTCCATTGTCTGACGCTGTCTATTACCAGTCTATCCCATGACCCAAAGCCTGAAGTTCTTATCACGAAAACATTATCCTTGACCGTTCCGTTGGGATTGACTGCTATCTGTACGCTTATCGTCGCGGTTAGTCCTCTCTCTTGTGCCCACACTGGATATGGGGTTGTTGGTTTATAGGTTATTTGTCTGGATGAAAGAGGTCCCGAGATAGTTATTTTTGTTGTTGATTTAGTAGGTGCCTTTTTTATTTTTGCTTCTTCATCGGATGGTTTCACGGGAGCCATCTTTTCTAATTCCTTTGTCGGTACTTTTTCTAAATCGACCGGTCCGCTGCCTCCCGGAGAAGAAAAAATACCGATTTTAGCATCGGGACTGTATGCTTTTTCCTCGCTGATTTTTATGGCGGGCTTACTTATTATGTCTTCGGTACTGCTCTGTCTGTCTCCTGAAGCGACTCTCAGTATTTCGCTTGCTCCACCCTCAGGGCCTTCCAGCCTTTCAAACTTATCCAGGTCGATGCCCTTTGCCTGCGTGCGATCCAGCTGCTTTTGGTCGAGCTCGATTCCCTTTTCGCTTATTCCCGGAACAGGAGGGAGTGCTCTAACTATTTTTTCGATTTCGTTATTATCCAACTCTTTTATTCCGTCTTCTTTCTGGGTGATTTTGTCTTTTATTGCCTTAAAGATACTCTTTTGAGGTTGTTCGGGTCTGATTGAAGGAGCCAATGTTTGGTCAATGAACTCAATGTTATCGATTCTGCTGACTAATTCACTTGTTCTTTTTGCTTCGTTGAAATAAAATACACCGAGATGAAATATTATTGAGAATATCATTGTGGCTTTTATCTTTCTATCAAAAAATCCTTCTGAATAATCAAACATTTTTATCTCTGAACGGTTGCAATTGAAATGCTTCTTGCTCCGAGTTTTTTTGCGAGAGCTATAACATTCATCACCATACCGGTTTCGAGTTCTTTATCTGTTCTTATAAGAATTAAATCATTGGGATTATTTCTTATTGTTTTCTGGAGAACCTTAGCTAATTGTTCGGTAGTGACCAGTTCATTATTTATAGAAATTTCGTGTTCCGAAGTAATTGTTATTGTAATGTTTTTCTCGGTTGGAGGTTCGACTGTCGTTGCTTCCGGAAGATTAACATGAAGTCTGGAAGAAAGGATGATAACAGGTGTTAAGACCATCAGCGTTATAAGTATCGTGAAACTTACATCAGCAAGAGGTGTAATCATGATTTCAGCGCTTTTTTGTTCCTCATCGGTTATTCTGTTTTTTCGCATTATTCTTTCCTCCTTAGAAGAACCAGCTTTAATGCTCCTTTTTGTTTTGATATATCGAGAACTGTAACCACCTCCTGTATAGGTATTGAAGGATAAGCGCTCACTACAACTATTCTCGATACGCTTCTGCCAAGCAATTCGGCTACCCTATCAGGAAATTCTTCTCTTGAGATAAGTCTATTGTTCAGGTATAATTGATTTTTTGAATCGATATAAATATTTACTTTCAATTCTGTGTCATCTGTTGCTGAAATTCCTTTAACAAGGGTGGGATTTTTAACGTTTATTCCCGACATAAAAATGGCGGGAGCCGTCATCATAAAAAAGAGCACCAGCAGCAAAGCTACGTTTATCATAGGGGTTATAGGTATTTTCCCTACAGAGTCTTCGTAACTTTCAATTATACTTTTTCTCATATTTTCTGATTCCTTAGTCTAATTCTAAAGTTTCTTTTTTTCCTTTTGTAGTAGAAGTTGTGTGTAGAAAGGCAAGAAACCTTCTTGAGTTCGCTTCTATCTTGGTTAGAATGGTTTTTACTTTATTCATGAAATAGTTATAGAATATTGCTGCCGGTATAGCTACAATAATTCCGATAGCGGTGGATACAAGAGCTTCAGCTACTCCTGCCATTACAACAGAGGGACCTCCGGAACCCGACACGGAAAGATCATGAAAAGCTCTTATTATACCCATAACGGTTCCTAACAAACCCAGGAGCGGCGAAATGAAGCTTATTGTACTTAAGACAGAGTTTTTCCTTTCCAGGTAACTTTTTGTTTCGATGAGAGCACCATCAATCAAATCGGCAATATCTTCTCTTGGTAGATCCTTGTTTCTTATTCCGACGTCTAAAACTTCACCGAGAGGATGATTTACAGATTTGCATATAAAACTTGCTTCTTGTATATTACCTCTTTTAAATGCACTTTGCACTCTGTTCAAGAACGCTTTTTCATCAATACCCAATCTACTGTATGACCATAGCCTTTCCAGTATGACCGCCAATGCGATTACCGAGAAAATCAAGAGAAGATCTATAGCCCAACTGTTTTTTAAAAGTTGGAGAAAACTTATTCCCGCCATTAAATACTCCTTTCCTTTTTATAACTCGTTAGGTTTTTTAAATTAAGATTCATTATCATTGTTCCTGTGTTTCGGTGGGTTCTTCCACTCTTTCTGTACTTCCTAATCTTTTATAACACTGGTTAAGATTGTGTTTTGCGGTGGCGACATATTCGCTTTCAGGATAATCATCTATTATTTCTTTAAATGATTCTATAGCTTTACCGTAATTGCCCAGATAGAAGTATCCGGAACCGCTATAGAATAACGCAAGCGGTACTTTTTGGCTTTCGGGGAAGTACTCAAGGAATAAAAGTGCTTCTTCTACGAGATTATCATAACTCTTCTTTTCATCGCAAATTTTTATTATGTTTACTTGAGCATCTTCGGCATATTCCGTCTCGGGAAAATCTATTACAACTTTTCTGAATGTCTCCAGAGCTTTGTCCTGGTTTCCTTCTTCATAGTAATGAACAGCAACATTGAAAAGAGCAAGGGCGGCTTTTGGATCTGAGGGGAACTTCTCGATGAAGTTTTCAAGCATTCCGGGATTTTCCTGTCCTGCCATATAGTATGCAGTAGAAAGGGATTGTTTTGCTTCTTCAATCAATGTATCGTATGGATATACGGAAATGAATTTCGAAAAGGCGTCAATCGCTTTTTTGTAATCATGTGCGTTGTAGTAGTTGTTGCCCAAAGTCATCAAAGCTTGCGGAACCAGCGGGGAATCCGGGTATTCGTCTATTACCATCTTAAAATACGGTGCTGCCATATCATATTTCAAAGCCTGGAAATATGTCATTCCAATTTCGTAAGCAGCGTCAGGAGCAATACTGGACCCGGGATAATTCTGCAATATTTTTTCCCAGGATTCGATTGCCTGTCTGTAATACTCCAGGTTGTAATATGATTTTCCCGCATAAAATATACTTTTTGGCTTTAGAGGATGATCTGAGGGAATTTTAGCTATATTTTCAAAAAAGTTTAGAGCTTCTTCATATTGTTGTTTGTTGTATAATGCAATTCCGTTACCAAAGGATGAATTGATTAATGAACTTGTATCCATCGAGTAAGCTGTCATCACTTTAGTAAATTGATTTTCGGTTATATCCAATCTATCTTCGTGCAAAAGACACCAGCCATAACTGGATTGGGAAGCGGCAAGAAGTTCCGGATCCATGTATTTATATTCGTTTATTATATCCTGGTATATGTTTTTTGCGTTTTCGTACTGACCAAGTTGATAATACGCTTCTGCAAGATCAAACGTTGCTCTACCTTTCCATATGTCACCTCTCTCGCATGATTCTTTTGTCAGCAGAGCTTTTCCCAGTGCAACCGTTAGGGTGTAGTCTCTTGTTTTATTGTATGTTCTGAGCAGTAAAGCGATTGCGGGGCAAGTTATGTCGGAACCCCAATAGTATCTTAAAATTTTATTAAGATGTTTTTTTGTGGTAAGGTAGTCTCCCTCGGTGAAAGAAAGGCCTCCTGCCAGATAATCTCCTAAGCCGATTGTTTCACCCGAAGAGTATTTTGAAGACATTTGCTGATAAACAATGCGAGCTTGAGCCGTGTCACCCATGCCGAGAAAGACCTGCCCCATTTCTATGTTGGCTAGACTTGCAACTTTTAATTCGGGGTAATTAGAAACTATCTTGGTGAAGGTACTGAGCGCCTCTTCGCTTCTATCCAATTCTTTTAAACATTTGCCGTAGAGAAAGTTACTGTGGGCAGCAAGAAAAATATCCTTACTGTTCAGTGTTGGTCTTAAAAATTCTATTGTCTTCAGGTAGTTGTCTTCATTATAGTAGCAAACGGCTAATTTGTAGGCTGCAAATTCTTTTAATTCATCATAGGGATACTTTTCCAGAAAATCGACGTATTTATATAGGGCTCCGGAATAATTACCGGAGAAAAACAATACGTCTCCCATATAATAGGATGAATATTTTGCGAGCGGGCTTTCCGGATAATCGTCAGCTATTTTCTTAAAAGCTGCCAGCGATCTTCTTGGATCTTTGATGAAAAAATATGCCTTTGCCTTGTAAAAGAGCGCTTCTTTCGTATCGATATCTTTCAATAACTCTGTTACTTCCTCGTAATGTTCCTGTCCAAAAGCGATTATAGCCTTTGTCATTAAAGTCTTATCAGCGTTTTTATAACCCGGATATTCTAAGATTAATGTATTAAGACTCGTTTCAGCTTCGTTCCAGTTTCCCAGCGCAATGTGACAGGCGGCTATCGCGTATATACTTTCGGGGTAAAGATAAGTATCTCTTGATTCACTGTTAATTTTATAAAATATCGATAGCGCTTTTTTATAATTACCTGTATTGTAATAGCATTCACCAATGCGATATAAAGCCTCTAATCTGTACTCACCTAAACCTCTAAGCGCTTTCTCAAATTTGACTCTTGCTTCGTCATATTCTCCTGCTTCAAATAATACCGTTGCATCGAGAAAGAGTTTTATTGCTTCCGGGGTATCCTCTTTATATTCTTCCGTGATGTCCCTTCGTTTTTCCAAATCATCGATTTTTTGCGGAACCATTCCTGTAACTTCCATATCTTCGAAGTCATCCCCAAAGAATATTTTATCTCCTGCTATAACAGGTTCCCATTTCTTTTTTTCTTCTATGCCTTTAAAGAAAGGTAATTTGAAAGATACACTTGCATTTATTCTTGTCGTTAATTCTTCATCTCCTCTCGGCCAAGTCGTATGTTCGAATTTCGATACGAACACTTTTCCCGTAAACAATCCCATTTCGGATTCGATTCCCAGGTTGATGTCTCGTCCGTCACCCTCCAGAATAAGATTAAACAATTCACTGAAAGTGAATTTTGCTCCCATGAAGAGTCCAATAGCGAAGTTTTCATGTTTTTCGGAAAAGAATATATCCGTGTTGGGCTGGCTGCTGTGCGGTCCATAGCCGACAAATTTTCCTCTTCCCAGACCCGCATTCAGTTCTATTAATCTGTTGAATTTTCTATTTCCTGCGATGTAAAAAGACCATGCTTCAGGAGGCCTGGGTTCATAATATTCGTCGCGGAAGGTTGTATCCGAACCGAGAGGCGAGACAAATCTGCTGAACGCTATATTGTCAATTCCGATAGCTATTGAAGTGTTTTGTCTTTTATAAACTTGATATGCTAAATCCAGACTAAAATCGGTGCCTGCAAAGTAGTTAAGTCCGACATTTATATTTTCCCTTGAAAATTCGATCCCCAAGTTAGGGTCAAATCCAAAATCGGAATCTGATGAAAAGGGATAACTCGCGTTAAGATTTATAAATACCCCGTCGTAAAAATTCGCGGAAGGTATGTCTATATACGAACTCCTGTTTAATCTCTGAGCGTGTGAGTTTAAAGCAATTAATAAAACCGATAAATATAATATTTTTCTCATTTTTATTCCTAATCAGATGGTTTTTTGTTTTCTTTGTCTGACTTTTCAGTAGGTGTAGTTTGTTTTTTCCCTTCCGAGTCGAAATCGTCCTCGATATAGATGTCTTCTTCCAGGCTTTCCCATTTTTCTTCTATTATGAATCTTTCTTGTGGACCTTCAGTTTTTATGGTGGCAAGCTTGCCGCTTGAATTGTAAGTCCTTCCATTTTTCTCGGTAATAGTAAATTTATAGTGATAATCGCCGTAATGAACCAAAGAGCCGCTGTCATCCCGACCATCCCAGTAAAGTCTCTGGGGCGGTTCGCCCCACCCTTCATAGTGCCGCAATATTTCTCCCCATCTGTTTTTTACCAGGAGTTGCCATTTTTCTATTTCATCTTTTGTCCTTATTTCTTTATTTAACCATAGGATATTATTTTCTCCGTCGGTTATAGGAGAGAAAACCTTTTTATCGGGATATAACTTGGCTCTAAAACCACCGAAATTGAATGTCAGGGAAAAGTTGTGATTGGGAGATAATATTCCTTTAGACTGATGGTGTTCTTGAAATGCATAATCGATTCTTAAATTGTGTCTTGATATAGGAAATGAAAAGCCCGTTCCATAGGAGAAATAGTTGTTATCTGCTCCTAATCTTACAGAGAGGAGACCGTTTACTTTGTATTCGAGCCCACCATTAAGCTGTACTTTACTGCTTTCCTGCCAGCCAATGTCGCCGGCAAATATTAAATTGTTGTCAAAAATTTTGCAGCTTACTCCGGCTTTAAACCCGGTGGGATATTGTTCCGTTTCTGACATTAAGGTAAAAGAAGGTTTTAATAAATTGTTTATTGAGAAACCGGCGGAGAAAGACCTCTCGGGGAAAAACAAAAATCCGACATCGGCGGCTTGGCCGATTGAGCTCCAATGTGAAATCGAATGGTGCAGTATCTTATAATTAATGCCGAGAGATAAGAAATCAATTAGATTTATCGAGTAAGAGAGTATTCCTGCGGTTTCTATTTCTCCGAATTCGTCTAAAAGAGTCCCCGTTTCGTCTCTGTTTTCTATACCGCCAGTGCGAGCCTGCACAAGGGAAAGAGCAAAAGAGCCGGATTTGGCTGTTGGTAACAAATAAGAGAAGTAGTCAAAGCTACTTCCGACAAAGAGGGCGCTGTGCATAAATAACAATTCCTGGGGTTTAGCCTGAGTTAGTCCCGCAGGGTTATAGTAAGGAGCCGACGCATCGTCCGATAGCCCAACCCC
The DNA here is from genome assembly GCA_016930175.1 of Caldifarciminota bacterium. Lineage (GTDB taxonomy): Bacteria > Hydrothermota > UBA3072 > UBA3072 > UBA3072 > JAFGHJ01. The sequence goes on along the minus strand of JAFGHJ010000007.1, from coordinate 92,739 downwards.
GCATCTTCCCATACCTATAGTTCTTGCTCCAGCCCCGAATCGTAAAAAACTACCACCTGTACTGGCATTTGCTTTTACGGGGAAAAGTATCAATAAAAAAGCAAATAATAAAAATTTACTCTTCATCATATTTTTCTTTTATCTTATAACTGCTATTTTACCCGTGTATTGTCCGACTGTTTGAGTCTGATTGGTTGCTTTAATACAGACTATATATACACCGGAAGAAACTCTGTTGCCGTCACTGTCAGTTCCATCCCAATCTATGTTTGACATTCCTGCAGTTTCATCTGCTTCTGTATCCCAAACCGGATTCCCGAATTTATCGAATATCATTATCAATACATGGGCGTTTTGACTTAAGTGATAGTTGATGGAAGTAGAGCTGTATTCGTTGGTAAGGGGGTTGGGATATATATAGATTGAATCACCGGTCTGCCTTAATTGACTTAGGATTGTCTTGGATTTTATAGTAAATTTATTACTCAGTGAAAATTCTTCGCTCTCGAGATGTGAGCAACAAAGGCAAATTGAGTCTAAAGGGTACAGGATATTGATCCATCCGTCCCATTTTCCATTTTCGAACTTTATTCTGTTATCTTCTTTCCCGCATATTGCAAGGCTGCAGTAGGTTGGTTCAACCGATAAGGAACATAAAAAACTCGAGCTGTCAATCGCAGAGATAGATACACGAAAACTGTCACCCGCAAATTGAGGTGAAGTTATTGAGTCAAAATTGAAACTTAACGAGACTAGAAGGGCTAGCATTTTATCAGGCACTTCTCCTTCATATGTACTTAATTATACGTAGTTTATCTAACTTGTCAAGGTAGGTTTTCGGAAACACGATGGGGATACCAGATGATTTATTGTAGAGTTACTGTATAATAAGGTTTGGTGATGTTTTTAATGCAAATCGGCTACGAAAAAACTGCGTTTTGGGATTTAATGAAATAAAACAAAAATTAATACATGTACTAGATTTGAAGAGTGGGTAGATGGGATGGGTTTTAAAAAACAAAAATCTTTTCTCAGTGTGCTCAGTGTGTTTTTTTGTGTTTCTCTTTGTGTTCTATGTGTTAAAAATTGTTGAGGTGGTGGGGTATCTTAATCCTTGACAAAAAGGAATTTAGATGTATTAATTACTGAAAATGGATTACGAAAGTTTTTTCGGGTTTAAAGAGAAGCCGTTTTCAACTTCTCCTGATGAGAGATTTTATTACGATAGCCCCCAGCATTCTAAAGCTATGCAAAAAATCTTACATGGTGTTGAGAACAGACTTGGGCTTTCGCTTGTTGTGGCTGATATAGGAATGGGTAAAACTACGATGGCGAGGAGGATGCTTAATATGTTGGCTTCGGATGATTCCTACGAAGTTTCACTTCTGGTTATAATTCATCCCGATATTACAGCAGGATGGTTTCTTAGAAAAATCTCTTTGCAATTGGGTGTTACGGATAAGAGTGATGATAGAGAGAAAATAATCACGGGGCTTTATAATAAATTGCAGGAATATCATGATCAAAAAAAAAGAGTGGTCGCTCTGATAGATGAAGGTAATATGTTGCGAGGTAAAGATACTATGGAAGAAATTCGAGGACTACTCAATATTGAAACTCAATCGCAGCATTTGCTTAATTTTGTGCTTTTTGGTTTGCCGGAGATGGAAGTAAATCTGAAACAGGATGAAGCGCTCTACCAGAGAACTGCAATCAGAACCACTCTTATGCCGCTCGATTTAAAATCCGTTAAAGCATATATAAGTCACAGGATAAAAGTCGCAGGAGGAAAAGAATTGCCTTTTACCAGTGAGTCGTTAGAATTGATACATACATACTCCGGAGGGAAGCCGCGAATGATTAATATAATATGTGAGAATTCGATGCTGGAAGCTTTTCTTGAAAAGAAAAAAGAAATAGATACAAAAATCATCCAGGTTGTGCTGGAAGATCTTGCTTTACTGGAGAGTTAATAATGATTGATTTTATTAAAGGAGAAGGCGGAGGTAACGATTTTGTTCTTACTCCTTATGTTCCCGGCCTTAACTATTCGGTACTCTGTCCGCGTATATTGAAAAGAAGGTATGGTATCGGAGGAGATGGTCTTGTGGTTATGGACGGGAAAAAAATGATATTTTACAATCCGGACGGAAGTAACGTGCCTTTTTGTGGTAATGCTATAAGAGTTTTCTTTCGTCTTCTATACCTTCAGGGTAAAGTTGAAAAGGAAGATGAATTGGAGACCGAGGCTGGAATGGTCAGGCTTATTTATAATGATAATGATACGGTATCTGCCTTGATGCCCGAGATTAGTATTCTTGAAAGAAGAGAAAATGGCGCGATTGTTAGATGCGGCGTTCCGCACTATGTTATACCTACGGAGGATGTTGAAGGGCTTGATGTTGACACCGAAGGTGTCAAACTTTCGAATGCTATCCCCGGCAGAAACAATGTTGATTGGTTCAGGGAAAAAGACGGCACCGTTTTTATGAGAGTTTTCGAGCGGGGTGTTGAGGCTGAGACGCTTTCTTGCTCTTCCGGGATTGCCAGTATGTCGTTTTTCGTGATGGAAGAAACCGGAAGAAAAAAACTTAAGGTCAATACTATTGGCGGAGAGTTTGAAACAGTGAGAGAAGGCAGTGATAGGCTCTGGCTTACGGGGGAAGCAAATATAGTCTTTAAAGGCAAAGTGCCTGAAGGAGAAAAGTCTTGGGAAAAGAAAGACCTTGTAATTTAGGATTGACCTTCGGAGATGTACTTCTTGAGCCCGGATATTCGAATGTTATTCCGAGTGATACGAATATTGATAGTAGATTCAGTAAACATATCGACCTTTTTCTTCCTATAGTATCATCTGCAATGGATACAGTAACCGAGGATGATATGGCTATAGCATTAGCTCTGCAGGGAGGGCTCGGTATCATCCATAAGAATCTTTCCATAGAAGAACAGTCGGCGCAGGTCAGAAAAGTAAAGAGATTTGAGAGTGTTCTTATACCCGATCCTATAACTGTTTTTCCGGATGTAACCATTAAAGAAGTAGAAGATTTGATGAGCTACCACAATATTTCCGGAGTGCCTGTAGTTGATAATAAAGGAAAATTAAAAGGGATAATAACGAAAAGTGATTTGATATTTGAAGATGATAAAAACAAGAAGATCAAAGAGGTTATGATTCCCAGGGGGAAGCTGATTACAGGCGAAAAAGGCATTTCGATAAAAAAGGCAAAAGACCTTTTTAGAAAACATAAATTCGAGAAATTACCTCTGGTTGATAAAAACGATAAGCTCGCGGGGCTTATTACTCTGAGAGATATTCTAAAAAGGAAAGAGTTCCCGCGTGCTAATATAGATAAAGAAGGCAGATTATACTGCGGTGCAGCCGTTGGTATTGGCGAGGAAACTAAGGAGCGAGCAGAAGAGCTTTTAAGCGGGGGGGTAGATTGTCTGGTTGTGGATACTGCTCATGCGCACACCAAGAAAGTCTTTGATGTCACTAAGATGCTGAGGAGAATTTGTGATAAGGATCTTGTTGTCGGCAATATAGTGACCGGAGAAGCCGCGAAAGATTTCATGAAATTTGAAGTCGACGCAGTTAAGGTGGGAGTGGGTCCCGGTTCAATTTGTACAACAAGGGTTATAAGCGGAATAGGTATTCCTCAGCTAACGGCGATTCAAAATGTGGCGGAAGCTTTGAAAGGTAAGGTACCAATAATTGCCGACGGCGGGATTACTTTTTCTGGCGATATAACAAAAGCTCTTGCGGGAGGCGCTGATTCGGTAATGATTGGGGGACTGCTGGCAGGGACCGACGAGGCTCCCGGCGATTCGATTCTTCTCGAAGGAAGAAGGTTCAAGGTTTATAGAGGTATGGGTTCTGTTGATGCGATGGAAGCGGGGAGTAAAGATCGTTATTTTCAGACCGGAAAGTTAGTGCCCGAAGGAGTAGTTTCCAGGGTCCCTTATAAAGGTCCAGTCAGTGAAGTTCTCTTTCAGCTTGCTGGAGGATTGCGATCAGGAATGGGATACGTAGGCGCTCATAATATTAAGGAGCTAAGAGAAAAGGCGAAGTTCATCCAGGTTACAAATGCCGGACTGACCGAAAGTCATCCGCATGATGTTAAGATAATTAAAGAACCGCCTAACTACGAAATCATAAGATAGTAGTTACTTCAGGAGGAGTCGTGAATATTATACACGGAACAACAATCCTTGGAGTTAGAAGAGACGGGATTGTTGCCATGGGCAGTGACGGGCAGGTTACGGTTAATGACACAATAATGAAAGCTAATGCAAAGAAAATCCAGCTATTGAGAGACGGAGAAGTTCTTGCGGGTTTTGCAGGATCGGTGGCTGACGCCCTGACTTTATGTTCTATGTTTGAGGATCAAATTAATAAGTACCCAAAGAACATCTCCAAAGCGGTAATCGAATTCGCAAAACAGTGGAGAAAAGATAAATATCTTAGAAGATTGGAAGCACTTCTTGGTGTTATGAACAAGGATGAATCATTTATACTTTCGGGAAGCGGGGAGGTTATACGTCCGGATGACGGGCTTGTCGGTATCGGTTCCGGAGGAGGATATGCGATATCGGCTGCCAGAGCATTACTTCTTCATTCTTCTCTGGATGCTCCTTCGATTGTCGAAACAGCCATAAAACTTGCTTCTGATGTTTGTATTTATACTAACGATAACATCTCCGTAGAGGTAATAAAAAGTGAAAAATGACTTAGAGCTTAAGCCGAAGGAAATAGTACAGGAATTAGCCCGCTATATAATCGGACAAAACGAGGCAAAGAAAGCGGTTGCTATAGCTATTAGGAATAGATGGCGAAGGCAGCAGGTTAACGGCGATATGGAGGAGGAGATTTATCCTAATAATATAATAATGATAGGACCTACTGGTGTGGGGAAAACCGAGGTTGCCAGAAGGCTTTCTCTCATTATGAGCGCACCTTTTGTGAAAACAGAAGCCACTAAGTTTACCGAGGTTGGGTATGTAGGGAGAGATGTGGAATCGATGGTAAGAAGTCTTATGGACGTTGCCGTTAAGATGGTTCAATCGAAGAAAATAGAAGAGGTAAGGGAAAAAGCCCTTAAGCTTGCCGAGGAAAAAATACTGGATTTATTGATTCCTTCTACCCCATCCATGGCTCCTTCATCTGAAGTGGAGACAATGGCTGAAACTCGCAGTAAAATGAGGAAGAAATTGAGAGACGGCGAGTTCGAGAAGAGAAGGATAGAGCTTGACCTTAAAAAGCAAGATAAGCCTTTCATTGAAATACTCGGTGCCTTAGGGCCGGAACAGTTGAGTTTAGGCGTCCAGGATGCTTTTTCCGGTTTAATTCCTAAGTCTACAAAGAAAAAATTCGTTACTATTGCTGAAGCCAGAGAGATTTTTGTGAAAGAGGAATCTGAAAAATTGATTGATAGGGATGAAGTCATTGAGGAGAGTAAAAGAATAACAGAAAACTCAGGAGTAATATTTATCGATGAGATTGATAAAATTATAGGCGGTGACTCTAAATCCGGACCAGATGTTTCGAGGCAGGGCGTACAGAGAGATCTTTTGCCTCTTGTCGAGGGAACCACAGTCAACACAAAATACGGCCCCATTAATACGGATCATATACTTTTTATCTCTGCAGGCGCTTTTACATCTGTTTCTCCCTCTGAACTCATTCCTGAGTTACAGGGAAGGTTTCCGATTAGAGTAGAATTCAAGGATTTGAGTAGGGAAGATTTTCGCAGAATTCTTGTTGAGCCGGATAATTCTCTGGTCAAACAGTATAAGGCTTTATTTAAAGCCGAAGGATTCGAGCTTGATTTCAGCGAAGAAGCCTTAACTTTAATCGCCGATTATTCTAAAAGGGTTAATGAGATTAGTGAAAATATTGGCGCAAGGAGACTTCAAACTGTTATGAATGCATTACTTGAAGACTATCTCTTTGAAATGCCTGATCTGGATACCAAGAAGATTTTTATCGAGGAAGAAGATGTAAAGAAAGAACTCGAGGATATAGTTAGCGATGAGAATTTAAGCAGGTATATATTATAGATGATCTGGGAGAGTCTCACTTATTTTAAGAAGGAAAATGTTGAAGATAGTAAAGAAGCTCTTAAGAAGATATTGTCCTGGAGCGATAGGCTTTCGGAATTCGATTATTTTATAGAAAGAGAAGAAAAATATTCATTTGGTATAGGCAAGGGAGTTGTTTTATATAAAGAGCAGGTAGACAGGGAAGAAGCTGAGTTATCTATACTCATAGCCGATACACCTGTAAAATATGATTCTTTTGATGGTGTTCCAATTTCTATCTTTTGTTTTCTTTCTTCTACTTCGATGAAAGATCTTCATTTGAAATATCTTTCGCGTTTCTACAGATTGATGAATTTTACGACTTTCAGAGAAAATCTTTTAAACGAGGATTCAATAGAGGGAATAAGGAAAGTGATAAAAAGGGAAGAGGAGAGTTTCGGCCGATGAAACGATTGCCGTTTCTTTTGTGGTTAATCGTTATAATCGGAGTTACTGCTTTTCCCTTAGGAGCTATGCCCGAGGTCGAAGTTTTCGGAATGGATAAACTCTTCCATTTTTTCCTTTTTTCCGTTTTGATACTTTTACTATTTTTCGGTTTTGGTAAAAAGAGTTGGAAATTTTTATTTCTTTTCATTTTTTTTGCAGCGATAGACGAGCTTTGCCAGTATTATGTTCCTGGTCGATTTGTAAGTATTTATGATTTAATTTTTAATTTATCCGGAGTGGGAATCGCGTATTGGGTTTTAGCTTAAAGGGGGAATCTGTTTATATATGGGTTTAAAGTCTGAATTCAAGAATATAAAGGGAACAAGAGATATTTTACCTGAAGAAGCTATAAGGTGGAAAAAAGTAGAGGATGTCATAAGAAAAAAAATGGAAAGTTATAACTTTCAGGAGGTCAGATTCCCAGCTTTCGAAGCAACCGACCTTTTTAGAAAATCGACCGGAGAAAGCACGGATATTGTTAAAAAAGAGATGTTTACTTTCGAGGATATGGGCGGGAGAAGTCTTACCCTGAAGCCTGAAGGTACGCCCTCGGTGGTCAGGATGTATCTTCAGCATGGTCTTTTTAATAGAGGTGCTCTTCAAAAATTCTACTATATAGAGAGGATGTTCAGACAGGAAAGGCCGCAAAAAGGAAGGTATCGTGAGTTCAGACAATTCGGAGCCGAAGTAATCGGCTCGGTTTCCGCCGAAACAGATGCAGAACTTGTAAAATCAGCTCTTGATGTATTTAAAGAATTAAATATTAAAGGGATAGAACTTAATATAAACTCAATTGGATGTCCCAGGTGCAGGAAGGATTTTGTTAAGGAATTGAAAAGTTTTCTTAAAGGGAAATTAAACGGGCTGTGTGAGGATTGTAATCGTAGATATGCGGAAAATCCTATGAGAATATTAGACTGTAAAATAGACAGAACAAAATTAAAAGACGCTCCCGTTCCTTCTGATTTTCTCTGTGACGAGTGCAGAGAGCACTTCGAAGATTTTAAAAAACGGCTTGATTTTTTGAAGATTAAATTTAATATAGACAGCCGTCTTGTCAGAGGGCTCGATTATTATACTAAGACTGTTTTTGAGTTTGTTAATACGAGTTTAGGTTCACAGAATGAGCTGGGTGGCGGCGGCAGATATGATGAATTAATCAAGTTTATGGGAGGAGAAGATACTCCTGCTTCAGGTTATGCGGTTGGTATTGATAGAATGATGTTATTGTTGCCGGGAAAAGATGAAAAGATAAGTGTAGACGTTTATCTCGTTACTTTCGATGTTGAGTCTGATCTTGCGGGGTTTGAAATATTGAATGAACTACGGGAAAGAGGCTTTTCTTGTGATAAAGACCCAATGAGGAGAAGTGTAAAAGCACAGTTTAGAGAAGCTGACAGACAGAATGCAAAATGGGTAATAATAATAGGCGAAAATGAGATAAAAAGAGGGGTTGTTCAGTTGAAGAATATGAACAAAGGGAAACAAAAAGAAATTCCAATGGAAATTGATAAGATAGTAAAGGAATTGAAATGTTAAGAGATGTGAATTGCGGAGAATTAAGGGCAAAAGATGATGGAAAAGTTATTTCTTTAGCCGGATGGGTAAGGAAGATTCGTGACCACGGCGAAATAATATTTATTGATTTGTGGGACAGGTACGGGGTTACGCAAGTGGTATTTTCTCACGAAGATTTTGATCTTAAAGAAGTAAAAAAGTTAGGCCTGGAATGGGTAATAGCTGTAAGCGGTAAAGTAAGAAAGAGACCTCCTGATATGAAAAACAAAGATATGCCAACCGGGGAAATCGAAGTCTATGCTTCGGGGTTGGAAATCTTAAATGCTTCCGAAGTTCCCCCTTTTGTTGTACAGGAGGACATCCAGGCGGAAAAAGAGTTAAGATTTAAGTATCGGTATCTTGACCTCAGGAGGCATAAGGCGCTAAACGGATTTATTATTCGGCATAAGTTAATGCAGGCTGCAAGAAGAGTATTAAACGAAAGATATTTTCTGGAGGTCGAGACCCCTATTCTTGCCACACCCACACCTGAAGGTGCTCGGGACTTTCTTGTTCCCTCAAGGCTTCAAAGCGGTAAATTTTATTCTCTTGCGCAGTCTCCTCAGTTGTACAAGCAGATTCTTATGGTCGGCGGGTTTGATAAATACTATCAATTTTCGAAGTCTTTTAGAGATGAAGATATGAGAGGAGACAGACAGCTCGAGTTCACTCAAATAGACCTTGAAATGTCATTTGCCGAAAAAGAGGATATCTTTGCCATCGGTGAAGATTTGATGGTATCTTTTTTTCAGGAAGCGCTTGGGAAAAAAATATCTACTCCATTTGCTAAATTGACTTATAGGGAAGTTATGGAGAAGTACGGCACCGATAGACCGGATCTTCGAAATCCTCTTGTTATAGAAGATTATAGTGCTCCTTCGAAAAGTGGAGATTTCGGAATTTTAAATTCTGCCGGGATGATTAAGGGGATTAAAATTAAGGGTTCCTTCAGCAGGAGCGAAATAGGGCGGTTCGAAGAAATCGTAAAAGATTCCGGTGCAAAGGGTCTTTTGTATTTAGTTAATGATGGGGGCAATTATAAGGGTTCATTTGTGAAATATTTTAAAGATTTTAGTGTTTTTAATTTGGAAGACGGAGAAATGCTTTTTCTGATTGCCGGGGATAAGGCAGGGGAAGTACTGGTCCCGCTCGGTGATTTACGCGATGCTCTTTGTAAAAAATTAGAACTACTCGATGAAGGATGGAAGTTTCTATGGGTTACAGATTTTCCCCTTTTCGAATGGGATGAGGAAAATAATTGCTGGATTCCATGCCACCATATATTTACCGAGCCGGTCTCCTTCGTGGAAGATTCGGATGAAACTCCCGGAGAAATAATCGGAAAACAGTATGATCTGGTTCTTAACGGAGTGGAATTAGGTTCCGGTAGTATTAGATGTCATAATCCTGAAATTCAGTTGAAATTAATGAAAATTATAGGTATAAATGAAAAAGAAGCGATGAATAAGTTTGGTTTTCTTCTGAAAGCTCTTTCTCTTGGAGCTCCGCCGCATGGAGGGATAGGATTGGGTTTTGACAGGATATGTATGCTTCTTGCGGGCGAGAATTCTATTACCGATGTAATCGCGTTTCCTAAAACCCTGAGCGGTCTTGGACTTATGGAAGGTTCTCCCGGTTCTGTAAATGACGAGGATTTAAAAGAATTGCATTTGGAGATTAAGAAAGGTGAGTAAGATAAGAGTTTATCCGGATGCAATTTTACATGAAAGAGCAAAGGAAGTTAAAGATTTCTCAAATATTCACCATCTAATTGAGAGAATGCTTAAGACTATGCGTGAGGAAGAAGGTCTCGGGCTTGCCGCCAATCAGATAGGGGTGGCAAGCCAGGTTTTGGTCGGCAGATCGGATGAGGAAAAGGGACAAATAGTTCTGGTAAATCCGATAATTGTTAAAGCCGACGGAGAAGACGTAATGGGGGAGGGATGTCTTTCTGTTCCTATTGCGACTGTGGAAATACCCCGGGCAGAGATTCTTGTCGTCAGAGGTTTCGATGCGGATGGAAAAGAAGTAGAGTATAAAGTGAAGGGTATTATAGCGAGAATGGTACAGCACGAAATAGACCATCTTAATGGGGTGTTAATAATAGATTACCTTTCCAAGGTAGATTTATTGAAATATCAGATGGAATATGGCAAGAAAGAAGAGGAGGAGAAATGAAAAAAGATTTTGTTTCAATGAGTGACATAGATAGAGTGACATTTCTGGAAATTATCAGAGATGCTTGTGTACTGAAAGAGGAAAGAGAAAAAGCAATGGAAAAAATTCCCCTTAAGGGTAAGGTGCTTGCAATGCTTTTTGAGAAACCGTCTCTTCGGACCCGTTTTACATTCCAAACCGGTATTTATGAGCTTGGAGGTATGGGCATTTATTTTGCTCCTTCTGATATAGATATTGGGAAAAGAGAAAGTGTTGAAGATATCGCGAAGAATCTCTCCAGGTGGGCTTCGGGAATAATGGCAAGAACATTTGCTCATTCGACCGTTACGGGCCTTGCGGAGCACTCAAGCGTACCAGTTATAAACGGTCTTTCGAATCTGGAACATCCGTGTCAGATTCTGGCAGATTTTCAAACAATATACGAAAAAAAGGGAAAACTTGATAATATTAAATTAGCGTTCATTGGAGACGGTAACAACGTATGCAATTCGATGCTACTGGCTTCCGGTATTATGGGCGTTGATTTCAGGGTTGCCCATCCGAAAGGATATGAACCCGATAAGGAAATTACCGAGGAAGCCAAAAAATTAGCCGGCGCCTCGGGCGGCTCTATCACTATAACAAACGACCCCAAGGAAGCTGCGGATGGAGTTGACGTTATTTATACTGATGTCTGGGCTTCGATGGGTTTTAAACATGAGGCGGAAGAGCGAAGAAAAGCTTTTGCATCTTTTCAGGTCAACGAAGAAGTTGCCTTATGCGCCGATAAGGATTATATATTCATGCATTGTTTGCCTGCGATAAGAGGAGAAGAGGTTACATCCGAGGTTATAGATGGTCCTCATTCGGTTGTTTTCGATCAGGCTGAAAATCGTCTGCACTCGCAGAAAGCTTTGATGTTGAAATTGATGAGGTGATTGGTAGCCACGAAGGCACTAAGACACAAAGAAAAAATTATATTTTTATTGTTTAAAAACCCAACCCATATCCCCAAATTAATCTCACACGAAGAACACAAAGTCTACAGAGTTTTTTCTGCCGTCAGCTGTCAGCAGTCAGCTAATTTTTTTGACTCAAGACTCGATTAAATCTTGACTTAAGAGTTTTGTTATAGGGATTAGAATATGGAACGAAGGATACGCATAATATTAATAGTTTTATTAGGCATCGGAATGCTTTGTCCCTTCTATCTAATATATCAGATGGTGCCTGCTTACAAGATGGTATTTGACCGTCTTTTTCGCACAGATATATCTCATATAATAATGCGTTTTATTCTTTATGGAGTACTAGCATGGTTAGTATTATCTGTATTTTCGGATAGAAAATCGCCACTTCCGTGGTTTATTTTTATTTTAGCTTTTTTGAGCTTAGCCGTGGCTCAAGAGGTGATGCAGTTGTTAACAGGGCAGGGACCCGCTGGATGGGATGATTTTTTTGATATACTTATTGATATGAGCGGGGCTGTCATTGGTGTATTCTTTTTTTGTTGGAAGCGGAGTAAAAGAAGGCCGGAAGCCAGGAAAATGTAAAATTTAAAATCAAAGTCCAAAAACAAATAAAAAATCCTTTTTAATCTGTGTTCATCTGCGTACTATAATTTCACCTTTTTTATAGGGTTTTTCGATAATTTTTATACTTGACATTTATATATTAAATGGATAAAATATAAAAGTAGAAAATTTTTTAAGGAGGTTTGGAAGTGCCTGATCCGGATTCCGAATTAGTTCTCGGTAAAATTTTTGAAAGGGCTATTGAGACTAAGAAAAGAGTCGGACAGATTTACCGTCAGTTTGCTCGGTTGTTTTCTCATATACCTGAGGTTGAAGATTTCTGGAGAAAAATGAATATAAACCAAATCACGCATGCGGATTGGTTGAAGGAAATTAAGGAATCTTTAACGGAGGAACAAGTACTTTCATTGCCGCAAGTTGAATTAGTTTTAAAGACGCATGCTATTAAAAATTTATTTGATGAACATTCGAGGAGAGAAATCGGGAGCCTTCATGATGCTTATGAGGTTGCCCATGAGATCGAATCTTCTGAAGTAAACACCCTTTTTAAAATGCTTACCAGTGAGTTTATTTCTTCGGAGAAGAAGAAAAATTTTATTCTCGCCGAAATAGATGAGCACCGGCGACAGATAATGAGTTTACAGGATAAGTTTGAGGGTGGAATGAAAGAAATAAAAATAGAAGGGGATTGAAAAGAGAGTCCAGCGTCTTGTGTCATGGGTCTTTAGTCTAAAAAAAGATTAACAACATATCATACAAACAGCACGACTACTATTTTCGCTATTTGACGATTTGATAAATTTACTATTTAACGGGCATTAGCTCAATATGTATTCTTGACATAAGTCTCAAGTAATTTATATTGTTATGTATGAATTATCATTGTTTGAGGATTAATATTAATAGGAATGGAGATGAGATATGTTGACCGATAATATTCTTGATTTAATTGGTAATACTCCGGTGATTCAATTGAAAGGCGAAAATATTTTTGCTAAAGCCGAGTTCTTAAACCCCGGTGGGAGCATAAAAGATCGTGTGGCGTTGGCGATGATTGAAGGAGCTGAGCGGGATAGCCGCCTCAATAAAGATTCGATTATCGTGGAACCCACCTCGGGCAATACCGGGATAGGAATCGCTCTTGTTGGTCGTTTAAAGGGATACAGGGTTATAATTGTTATGCCGGAAAATATGAGTATAGAACGTAAGAAACTGATACGCACGCTGGGCGCGGAACTTATTCTTACTCCGGAAGAAGAAGGTATTAAGGGTTCTGTGGATTATGTTAAGAAAATGGCTGAAGCCGACCCGAATATTGTAGTATGTCAGCAGTTCGAGAATCCGGATAATCCGCGAATTCACTATGAAGAAACTGCTCATGAACTCTGGCGACAAATGAGAGGAGAGATTGATAGTTTTGTCGCCGGTGTCGGAAGCGGCGGGACTCTTCAGGGAGTGGGGAAATTTCTTAAGGAGCATAACAGCGATATCGGAATTGTTGCGGTGGAGCCCAAAAATGTATCTGCCATTCTTGGTCACGAGCCCGGTCTTCACCAGATACAGGGAATTGGAGATGGGTTTGTTCCGGATATTTTAGATGTATCAATGGTGGATGAAGTTATCGAGGTAACCGATGAAGATGCTATTGAAACGACCCGTCAGTTGGGTAGAAATTACGGACTGATGGTAGGAATCTCTTCCGGCGCGAATGTCTGGGCGGCTCGACAATTATCCGGCAAGCATAAAGGAAATATAACAACTGTTCTTCCTGACCGTGCTGAACGTTACTTCAGCACCGCTTTGATGTAGATTTCTAAAAGGAGGGGAAAGTATAAAATGAAAATTAAATATATTTTAGTAATAAGTTTCTTTCTTGTAACGCTCTCCTGTAATAAAATTAAGCATAATGGAGAAGGGTCTGGTTATCCGATTACCCCTGTTTCTTTTACAGATGTAAAATTAACTGATAATTTCTGGTTAAAACGTATTGAAAGCAATAGAACAGTTACAATACCATATGGTTTTGAGAAATGCGAAAATGAAGGCAGAATAAGAAATTTTGCAAAAGCAGGCGGATTATTAGAAGGAAAGTATGAGGGTAAAATGCCCTTTGACGATACTGATGTTTACAAAATAATAGAAGGAGCCTCATATTCTCTTGCAGTTCATCCTGATTCCGAGTTAGAAAATTATATAGATGGTATTATCGAAAAAATCTCCGCAGCACAGGAAGAAGACGGATATCTTTGTACATGGAAGACTATAAATCCGGATACGACTCCCGCCTGGTGGGTAGAGCCGGGGCCTCGCTGGCACAATCTTGGTTCAAGTCATGAATTATACAATGCGGGTCATATGTATGAGGCGGCAGTCGCACATTATCGAGCTACCGGCAGGAGAAATTTTTTAGATATTGCTTTGAAGAATGCGGATTTAATTACAGAAACCTTTGGCCCCGGGAAGAAGCTCGAGGTGCCCGGGCATCAAATTATTGAAACAGGTCTTATTAAGTTGTATCTCGTTACAAAAAACAGAAAATATCTTGATATGGCAAAATTCTTTTTGGACCAGAGAGGTAATAGCCAGGGGCATGAGCTTTATGGTCCGTACAGTCAGGATCATAAGTTAGTAACCGAGCAGGATGAAGCTGTAGGACATGCTGTACGTGCCGTTTATATGTATTCTGGAATGGCGGATATCGCGGCGATCATGAGTGATTCTTCTTACCTTAAGGCAGTTGATAAGATTTGGGAAAATGTTGTTTCGAAAAAATTATATATTACCGGGGGAATTGGTGCGCGGCATGATGGAGAGTCGTTTGGCGATGATTATGAGTTACCTAACTTGACTTCCTATAATGAAACATGTGCCGCAATTGGTAATATTTATTGGAATCATAGAATGTTTTTACTCCACGGTGAAGCAAAGTATATAGATGTTCTGGAGCGTACTCTTTATAATGGAATGATTTCGGGGGTTTCCTTAAAAGGAAATTCATTTTTTTATCCCAATTGCCTTGAATCAGATGGGAAATATAAGTTTAATCAGGGTTCTTTAACCAGGAAGCCATGGTTTGACTGTTCTTGCTGCCCTACGAACGTTATTCGTTTTATCCCTTCGGTCCCTGATTATATTTATGCTTATCGAGATGACTCATTATACATAAATCTCTTTGTTGCCAGTGAAGCTAATATAGAAATGAGAAATATTAGGCTAAATATTTATCAGGAAACCGAATATCCGTGGGATGGAAATGTTAAAATTATAGTTGCTCCTGCGAAAGAAGAAATATTTACCATAAAAATCCGCATTCCTGGATGGGCTAGAGAGAAAGTAATACCCAGTGATTTATACAGGTACTTGAAGAAAGATGATGAGGGGTTCACTTTAAAAGTGAATGGTGAGCTTTTCGACTTAGAGATGAATAAGGGATTTGCCGTACTTACTCGTAAATGGTCAAAAGGGGACAGGGTGGAACTTGATCTACCCATGCCTGTTCGCCGGGTTTTGTCACATGAAGAAGTTAAAAGTAACCGTAATAAAATTGCTTTAACCCGTGGTCCTATTGTATATTGTGCCGAATGGGTTGATAACGGTATTAGCGTTCTTAATATGGTGATACCCGATAATGCGGAAATGAAGGCTGAATACAAAGAAGATTTATTGGAGGGTTTAGTTATAATTAAAGGCAATGTATTAGACAAAAAAGGCGGGAAGGCAGAATTGGTTGCCATACCTTACTATGCATGGTCTCATCGCGGTCCTGGAGAGATGGCTGTGTGTTTGCAGAGAAAGTAATTGTTTTTTAGATCTGTTAATTCAAAAATATGAAATTCGAAGTAAAACAAATAGGAGTAATTCACGGTCCATATAAGACAAAAGTAGAGTGTTCTATCCAAGGTACTTAAGTTATGTCCAATGAGTTATAGGTCGTTTTTTTGTATGTATAAGTTATGTAAGAGGCATTCAAAGGAGAGGCTATGGTGGACATAAAATCAATAAGTGCTGAACTCCAAAAAGGTGATGATGGTATTTGGTATAGCAGCGATAGTCAAAATGTATCCTATCCACCAGACGGCAATGTGCGGTGTTTTGCCGTTGAAGATAGTTCTTTTTGGTTTCGCCATAGGAATAACTGTATTGTTTCCGTAGTTAAATCCTATCCGCCAAAAAATAATGAAACAATATTTGACATAGGTGGGGGAAATGGTTTCGTGTCATTAGGACTTATTAATGCTGGTTTTGATGTGGTTTTAGTAGAGCCAGGTCATATTGGTATATTAAATGCCATGAAGAGAGGTCTTAGGAATATAATATATGCAACAATCGAAACGGCAAAGTTTAATCGTAATTCGTTATCCGCAGTTGGTTTATTTGATGTCATTGAACACATTGAAGATGATATTTCCTTTTTGCAGTCTATTAGAGTAATTATAAAAAAGGAAGGATTGCTCTATGCAACTGTTCCTTCCTTCCCTTTTCTTTGGTCTAGGGAAGACATTCTTGCGGGCCATTTCAGAAGATATACCCTGAAAGGCATAGCTGACGTACTCATATCATCCGGATTTGAGATTATATTTTCTTCATATATTTTTAGATTTCTTCCTATTCCTATCTTTCTTCTAAGGTCGCTTCCCTACAAGGTTGGCTTAACGAGGAAAAAACGGACGTCAATTAATATTTCTCGCGATCATTCTGTAAAAAGTGGCCTATTTGCAAATCTACTGGATGCAGTTTTGAAGCCGGAAATTGACAATCTTAATAGTAAGAAGGTTATGCGTTTTGGTGGTAGTTGCTTGATCGTAGCAAAGGCTATATAACAACGTGCTGCAAAGCACAGCGATTCGCTCTGCTTTGTTTCCTCCAATTATTGTGGTGTGTGGTTTAATTTTTTTTATTTTATCGTAAAAAAGTACTTGACATTTTTATTTTTTTTCGTACGATTAGCACAAAGTTATTTTAGGAGGAAGGAGGAATGAATTTAGCCCAAAAAGAGGCGATAATCGCTCAAATTGTCGGGGCACATCAGAGATGGTACAATATGCGTAACAGGAAACGTAAAGCTTCTCGGGAAGAAATAACAGAATGGGTTAAGAAACTCTATGCAAGTGGGTTTGAAGAGGGGCAGCTGTTACTCCTTCTGAATGACGAAAAATCACGAAGTCAACTTTTAGGAATACCCTGGCTTCAATAAATACATCTTTTTTTGTTTTTTCTCATCTTTAATTCTGATTTTAGACAAGGTAAAAAATAATGGAAATGAAAGAAGAATTAATTGCTGTCTGCGGCATGAACTGCCGAATATGTGTGGGTTATTTTGGATATACCATGAGCGGAAAGAAAAGAAAACATACCTGTCCCGGTTGTAGAATAAGTGACAAAATTTGCGCTTTTGTGAAGAAGCGTTGCAAGAAGACATTAAAAAAAGAGGTTAATTACTGTTTTGAGTGTAAGGATTTTCCGTGTGAAATTTTAGAAAAGCTTGATAAAAATTACAGAAAAAAATATAACATGAGTACGATAGAAAATCTTAGTTTCATCAAGCAATATGGAATAGAGAAATTTCTGAAATCCCAGGAAGAAAAATATCGATGTAATGAATGTGGCGCAGTGGTTTGTGTGCATACTGATGGATGTTATGAATGTGGGAATGTGGGGATATAGGATTGAGTAATAGACAAGCATTATGGCGAAAATTCCTTTTTGGATAGAACAGGCATTAATAAATATTTCAGACAAAGTTAACATCGATTATAGCGTTTACTTAAAGAAAGTTCACGGTATTTCTAAACCACGAAAATATCCGGATGCACCTTGGACTAATTCTGTTTTAAAAACACAGAAAGAAGTAGATAGGGCGGTTTCGCAGGTCAAAAAGCTTGGTCTGAAGGTGAGGGGTGATTTACCCAAAAACTGGGATAGTCTTGCCACTCTGGATTATGTCTTAAAAAACACGGATAAAGAGGCGCGAATCTTCGACGCGGGAGCAGCGCTTTACTCGGTCGTTTTGCCGTGGCTGTTTCTCTATGGGTATAAGAATTTAGTCGGCGGGAATGTTATATTTAAAACGAAGATTAAAAGAGGTCCCATTTTATACGAGCCATGCGATATAACAAGAACGCATTATGAGAATAACTCTTTCGATGCTGTGACATGCTTAAGCGTAATTGAACACGGCGTAAATCTTAGTTCGTATTTCAAGGAAATGTCACGCATACTTAAAGAAGGTGGAATTCTAATTACATCTACCGATTATTATGAGACTCCAATAGATACTAAGGGGCAAATCGCGTATGGTGTACCTGTACATATATTTACAAAAGAGGAAATAGAGGAAGCCCTTGATATTTCAAAAAAGTACGGATTGTTTTTGACTTCACCTCTCGATTTAACCTCTGAAGAAAAAGTCGTTTGCTGGAAGCAATATGATTTGCGGTTTACATTCTTGAATTTCGTTTTACAAAAAAGATCTTAAGATTTCGGATTTTTTGAATCTAAATTAAATAATAAATTTAAAAAATTTTCAAACAATAAAAAAGGAAAGAGGTAACATCAGTCTAACCATTTGGCAATTTAACGGGTTTTAGCCCAGATTTTTTCTTGACAAAGGGGTAAATTTTTCGTACAATGGCAGTTGTGTCAACGGAAATTTTAATAAATCGGGAGGTTTAATTATGAGAAATAAAACTAATTTATCAAAGAAGATTAATTTAACTGTTTTTATGGTGTTCTTTTTTTTCTTAAATAATAATTGCTCCAATGCACAGGATTTTAGTAATGGAATAATAGATTTTGTTTTCCAACCAGGAAGTGGCGGCGTACAGACTGTTATTTGGATAGAAGACGAAAGCGGTAATTATATTGAAACTGTCTTCATCACTAATTTTATTGGACGTAATGGTGGCGGTAACCGTACTGATAACCCGGATATCGATTATAGCGCCGGAAACAGGTTAAGTGCTTTCCCCATCTGGGCACATAAGAGAAATGTAATAGATACTACTTATGGAATAGATAATTTATATCCCCCTTCCGAATCGCGTCCTTCCTATCCTGCCGATATGGATGCCGTTTCGGGAGCTACTCCTAATACAAATGTTCAAACAAAGACTTTAGAACTTTCCGATCTTGAATATGGTGAATACAGATGCCAGATAGAAGTTAATCATTCTTTTGATACGAATGCCTATCATGACTACTCCTACTATCGAGGACAACCTTCGCTTGTCTGGAACGCGACAATCGAAGTGGGAGATAACCCTGACAGCAGTGTGGTTCTGGATTATACTGGATATGGGTCGCCGGATGGTTCTGATGGAGATATTAGTGCGCCGGATTCGACGATTACAACGGCGGAGAATCTTCTTGCAGAAATGGAAGGTTACAAATTCAAAGTTGTTTATACGCCTGATCTTCAGGGGGTGGATGATTCTGACAGTTTATCACCTGCTTATTCTTTCTTTCTGGGACAGAATTATCCCAATCCTTTTAATACTTCAACTGCTATCTCTTATTCCATTAAAAAGTCTGCTTTCGTGGTATTGAAAACATACGATGCGCTGGGAAATGAGGTTAGGACTTTAGTTTCCAAATTCCAGACAGCCGGAGATTATGAGGTTGACTTCGACGCAAAGGACCTTTCGGCGGGTGTTTATTTCTATAGATTAAATGTGGGCGGGATTCTTTCCGAACCCAGGAAAATGCTGTTCGCCAAATAGATATCAGGTCTTAGCTCTTGGGTCGGAAACCGCTTTCGGCTTACAGCTCACTGCTGACGGCAACAGAAAATAACAAACAAATCCGTGTGTATCCGTAGCTATTTTAGTTGATGCGTTTATGAGTATAAGTGTAGATGCGTTAGCCACCCCTCTCATCCAAATATCTGATTAGATTAAGTTTTTTCTACGTACACTCTAACTCTCTAACACTCTAACCCTCTAACGTTTTTGTGCCTTTGTGGCAGAAAAATTCTTGACATAAGAAAATTTTTCAGTAAAATATAATTGCTATGGATCAATATAATCTTGTGAGTTTTGCGGGTATTTTTTTCTTGCTTGGCTTTGCCTGGCTTTTCTCGGAGGACAGACGCAACATGAACTGGAGGCTTATATTCTGGGGTATTGGTATACAGATTATTCTTGCCCTTTTTATCTTTGTCTTCCCGATTGGCAGTAAAATATTTCTGTTCTTAAATAACGTAGTTGTAGAAATATTAAATTCCTCGACCGCGGGTGCCGAGTTTATCTTCGGGAGATTAGCTCTTCCTCCTGGGGAGGTGAATGATGCGGGAGAGAAATCACTTGGTTTTTTCCTTGCTTTTCAGAGTTTTCCCACGATAATCTTTTTCTCGGCTTTAATAGCTATACTTTATTACTTTAATTTCATGCAGTGGATTTTAAAAGGATTCGCTTATGTGTTTACGAAATTAATGAGGTTATCGGGCGCGGAATCCCTGTGCGCCTCGAGCAATATTTTTGTGGGTATCGAGTCGGCTCTTACAATAAAGCCTCACCTGAAAGAAATGACTAAATCAGAGTTATGCACAATTCTGACGGCAGGAATGGCAACCGTAGCTTCCAACGTTCTTGCTATTTATATATTCAGTCTGAAAGAACAATTTCCTACTATTGCCGCGCATCTGATTTCGGCTTCCATCCTTTCCGCTCCTGCGGCTCTTGTTATGTCTAAGATTATAATTCCGGAGGGAGAAGTTCCGAAAACACTCGGGGAACACGTCGAGGTCCATTACGAGAAAGAAACCAACGTTTTTGAAGCCATAATAAACGGTGCAAACAGCGGTGTTAAACTTATTGTAGGTATCGTAGCTTTGCTAATAGCTGTTCTGGGGCTGGTCGCCTTAATTGATTTAATTCTTGGGGGAGTAGGGGCAAAGATAAATATTTTTCTTGGAGTTAATATTGACTGGAGCCTGAAAGGTTTTCTCGGATATATATTTTATCCTTTTACAGTGATGCTCGGTATTCCTCCTTCTGATGCGGGAGTGATTGCAGGACTTATTGGCGAGCGGGCTATTCTTACAGAAGTGCCCGCATATCAGCATCTGGCAGTTGCCATGGAATCAGGATTATTGAAACATCCGCGTTCGGCTGTGGTAGCAACCTACGCGCTTTGCGGGTTTGCTCATTTCGCTTCCATGGCGATTTTTGTGGGAGGAATTTCCGTGCTTGTACCGGAGAAACGGGAAGTTCTCTCAAAGATAGGGCTTAGAGCACTTCTTGCCGCCACTTTAGCCTGTCTTTTAACTGCCTGTATAGCAGGAACGTTTTTTACGAAGGGTTCAATTTTACTTGGCGGATAAAGGAATGTTTTAAAGTTTCTGTGGGTGTTTCTATTTAAAAAAAATAAATTCGGGAGGTCATAATGAAGTTCGGGATAATTTTGTTTTGTTTGAGTGTTTTTTTTGTTGAACGAGGGTTGGCAAAAGATATTTTACAAAAACCGCCTTTAGCAAAAGTGGAACCCGTAGAAGATGTTTATTTTGGTGTAAAAGTCAGCGATCCTTATAGATATATGGAAAATCTTGAAGATGAGTACGTCAAACAGTGGTTTAAAGCTCAGGCTGATTATACAAGAGCTAAGTTGAACAGTATTTCTAAACGCCAGTTTCTCATAGATAAGATGTATGAGTTTGACGGCAGGAGGAAAGCAAGATACAGTACTCCACGTATTACAGAAAACGATCTTTTTTTCTTTCTAAAAACAAAACCCGACGAAGAAACCGGAAAGCTGTATTACCGTTATGGAGATGACGATGAGAAGGAACCGGAATGCCTGCTTTATGACCCTGAGTTTTTCAGTTCGGATACCGCACAAACATATGTTATCTCAGGTTTTTCTCCTTCGTATGATGGTAGTAAAGTGGTTATTGGAGTTGCACCTAATGGTTCGGAAAATACTGTTCTTTTGACTATGGATGTTAAAAATAGAGAATTATATCCCGAGCAAATCGATAGGTGCTGGTGGGCATCTGTTTCCTGGCTGCCTGATGGCAGCGCTTATTTGTACAATCGTTTGCAATCCACTGACGTCCACGATATGAATAGAGAAAAAGACAGCAAGGTATATTTACATGTTGTAGGTACCGATCCTGCAACGGATAAAGAAATCTTTTCCAGGGAAAAGTATCCTGAATTGGGTATCAAAGAGGAAGAGATTCCTTTTGTGGATTATAATAAAGATTCTAAGTATATTTTCGGTTTCATAGCATCCGTTGATAATAGATTAAATGTTCTATATGCTCCTTCTGATGAATTGTATAAAGAAAAAATAAACTGGAAACGTTTATTTGAGCCAGATGATGAGGTTTATGGTTTTGACGCTACAGAAGAGGATTTATACATTTTTACACCAAAGAATGCCCCTAATTTTAAACTTTTAAAGACATCTCTTAAAAATCCTGATCTCGAAAACGCTCAGCTAGTAATTCCTGAGCCTGTACAGGAAAATCTGAGAAGTTGCTTGCTGACCAAAGATGGGATTTATTATACAACTACGAAAAATGGGGTCGAAGCAAGATTATTTCATTTTCCTTATGATTCAAAGAATCCGGAGGAAATCGGACCGCCTTTTCCGGCAGGAAGAATTTCTTTACTTTCGAAGGGCTTTAAATATGATGATCTCTGGGTAACAATTAATGGCTGGACAAGAGATTATCATTTTTATAGGTATATGCCGGAATCGAAAGAATTTATATTGAAAAATGCTTCTGTTATTCCTGAGTATCCCGAATATTCCGATCTGATTGTAGAAGAACTTATGGTCCCCTCTCATGATGGAGTAAAAGTACCTTTGTCGTTGATATATAAGGGAGGTCTGAAAAAGAACGGTAAGAATCGAGTCTTAATTTATGGTTATGGAGCGTACGGTAATTCAATAAATCCTTTTTTTAGTTCTAATTTCCTACTCTGGACGCATGAGGGGGGTATTCTTGCGGTTGCTCATGTGCGAGGGGGTGGAGAACTTGGCGACAAGTGGCGTAAGGGAGGATTTAAGACTACTAAACCTAATACCTGGAAGGACCTGATAGCTTGTACCGAGTATTTGATTAAGGAAAAGTACAGCTCGAGTGAGAGAATCGTGATTACCGGAGGGAGCGCCGGCGGAATACTTATAGGCCGCGCAATGACTGAGAGACCCGATCTATTCGCGGCTGCTATTCCCGATGTTGGCTGTATGAATCCTTTAAGAGCAGAAGAATCACCGAACGGACCTGTTAACGTACCTGAATTTGGTACCGTCAAGGATTCTGTTGAATGCATGGCACTCATTGAAATGGATTCGTATCTTCATCTGGAAAAGGGTACGGAATATCCCGCAACTTTAGTAACAGCCGGAATGAATGATCCGCGAGTTATTGCATGGCAGCCGGCAAAATTTGCCGCTAAATTACAGGCGTGCAATGCGTCTGACAATCCCATTCTATACTGGATAGATTATGAATCCGGGCATGGAATAGGAGATACTAAGTCCAAAGCGTTTGAAAGTTTAGCTGACATGTTAAGTTTTGAGCTCTGGCAAACAGGTCATCCGGAATACAGGATTAAATAGAAAATTATACTAATGGTTTAACTTCAGATATCTTTTTGATAGACCATAATAAAGGAGATAATTATGGCGGGAATGCTCGGTTATTGCGGATTTTTATGTGATATTTGTCCTGCTTATGAGAAAAACATAAAAAGTGATGCTGATCAGAAAAAACTTAGTGATAAGTGGTTTTTTTACTTTGGTTTTGAAATTCCCCCGGAAAAGGTTAGCTGTGTGGGATGTAAAAATAAGGGTTATCATCCCGACGAGGGATGCCCAGTAAGGCCCTGTGCTATCGAAAAAGGCGTTCAAAACTGTGCATATTGCGATGAGTTTGGCTGTGATAAGCTAAGAACCAGAATGGATTTTATTGATAATTATGTAAAAGATATCGAAAAAGTCCCTGAAGAAGATTATAAATTATATATCGAACCTTATTTAGGTAAAAAACGCTTACTTGAGATAAGAAAAAAATCTGTCTAGGTGTTAGTAGAGTTGAAAAATCAGTGTATATCCGTGTAAATCTGTGTCTATTTTAGTAAATGCGTATAAGCGTAGATGCTTTAGCCACGCCTCCCATCCAAATATTTGATATTTTAACTTTCTAACTCTCTAACGTTCTAACACTCTAACGTTTTTGTGCCTTTGTAGCTAAAAAAACTTCTTGACATAGTGCTTAAATCAGTGTACCATATATACTAAAAGGAGGTACTTAATGGATCCTTTATTAGATTTTTTGTTCTGGAGCGCAGTAATTAATTTAGGTTTACTTTTGATCAGTTTTTTGGCTTTTACATTGGGTCGTGACTTTATTTATAAATTTCACGGGAAATGGTATGATATAAAAAAGGATGAATTTAATGCAATTATTTATTCCGGCATGTTGTTTTATAAGATATGCATACTTTTCTTCAATATCGTACCTTATATAGTGCTGCGTATTCTCTGGTAAAATGTTAATAAATGAAAGTATCTATTTGTTAATTTTTGAAATACAAAACTAAGTTTTGTCGGAGGATAAAATTATGAGAAAATTTCCTTTTATTTTTTTGATTTATGTTTTTATAGTGGCTGCCTGGTTGATTCTCGGAGCTACGATTTTAAAAAGAACTCACACGCAGGATTACAAAATTAGAGGTATGGTCAATCAGTTATGGGGAACAATGCAAGTACAGCAAGCGCCTTCTATTTACTATCAAACAACAGAAAAGAAAGAAATGGAACGTATAGAGGAAGGTAAAAAAGTAAAAGAGTATGAGTCTTATGTTGTAAATCATTCTCTGCCACTTAAGGCGAGTGAAATTAATGTTTCTTTGTCGTTAGAACATCGCAAGAAGGGTTTACTCTGGTATTCTACCTATGTAGTGGATTTTTCTGGCTGGTACGAAATAATTAACGATACTTATGAGTCCCGTTATATCTATTTTAATTTTGATTTCCCTGCAGCGGGTGCGGTTTATGATGATTTTAAATTTTTGGTTAATGATAAAGAAATAGAAAGGATAGACATATCATCGGGAAGAGTCACATATCCCGTAAGACTTTCCCCGAGAGAAACAGAAACTATAGTGATTTCATACAATTCTCAGGGGTTGGACCAGTGGTGGTATGATTTCGGGCAGAATGTGACCCAGGTCAAGGATTTTATTCTGACGATGAATACCGATTTTGACAAAATAGATTTTCCACAGAATAGTATTTCTCCGACGGAAAAAAGTAAAAACGAAAAAGGATGGGAGTTGGAATGGAAGTATTCTAATCTGCTTACGGGTGTAAAAATCGGCATGGATTTACCCAAAAAGCTTAATCCCGGACCCTGGGTCAGTCAGGTCACTTTTTCTGCCCCTATTTCTTTGTTTCTCTTTTTCTTCTTACTTTTTATTTTTACAACACTGCGTGGTATAAAAGTTCATCCAATGAACTATTTCTTTTTAGGAGCTGCTTTTTTTAGCTTTCACTTGCTCCTTGCCTACCTGGTTGACCATATATCCATACATGCTGCATTTCTAATCAGTTCCGCTGTTTCGATAGCCCTTGTTGTCACCTACATGAGGTTGGTTGTCAGCAATAGGTTTGCCTTTGTGGAGGTTGCTATTTTTCAGTTCGTGTACCTGGTTTTATTCTCTTACACGTTTTTCTTTGAAGGTTTTACCGGGCTTGCTATAACGATTTTATGCATTGTAACTTTATTTGTTGTTATGCAGTTTACCGGAAAAGTGGATTGGGAAGCAGTATCTAAAAAGAAGTGAGAAGGTACGGGTAAAAAAGCGGGATTTTTTTTATATTTATGTGATTTCTGTTTTTTTCTCCAGGGATGGAGTGTGTTTTATATAGACAAGAATTTAGTTGTTTTTTCCGTGTTTTCTCTGTGAGAATAAGTTTTTGTTGATGTGGTGGGGAGGCTCGCTTGACATAACATGCAAAATGAATAACTTAGGCAAAAAATATAATAAAAATTAGTTTTCAAATAGAACAAAATGCCCCAAATTGGAGGGATTCATGGATAAATTAAAGTTTTGTGTTTTAAGCGGTTTGATGGCAATATTGGCGATTTCACTTGTTTCATGTAAGAGGGAAGGTCCCGCCGGTATTCTAGTAAAACCGACCTTAGAAAGTATGGAGAAATTTGAGACTCTTTTTATATACATCAATTTGAAAGCAAAATTCGAGAATCCTTATGATCCTGAAGACATAAAAGTAGATGCTGTTATAAGACCCCCGGATGGTGATACAATAATTCTTCCCTGTTTTTATGAAAATGGTGTATCCGGAAAATCAAACTGGGAAGCAAGGTTTACTGCTATGCAGGCAGGAACGCACTCGTTTCATATCAGGGTAATCGACAAAAAAAGTACGTCTAATTCCGAAGAATTTTACGTATCTGTTAAAGAATCGGGTAATGATGGGTTCCTGCGGTTAAATGGTAAGTCCTTCTATTCTTTTGTATTTGATTCCGGTAAGCGTTTCCGGGGAGTTGGGTTGAACATAGGATGGGAACTTCAATCCGATTGGAAATACACATATGAGGATTATCTTGATGCTCTCAGAGAGAATAATGCAAATTTCTTTCGTACATGGATGTGTACATGGAATCTTCCTCTGGAATGGACAAGAGTGGTTATGAGTTATAAGGGGACAATTGTCGATGAATTCGAGAACTGGGATAAGGTATTTTTGCACTCACAGGGGCTAAAAATAAATTTGGGGAAATCTCAGGTTAACGAAGACGATACTAACAGAGTTGCCATAGAATCCAACTCTAAAGAAACTATAATATATAATCTTAAAGATATAAGAAGGTTCAAGATAAAACTATACTACCATAGAAATCTTTCTACGGATAAGATAAAATGTTATTCTTCTCCGGACAATATTACATATGCTCCAATTGATATTGAGTTCAGCCAAGTTTGGAATACTGCAGAAGACTGGTATCGAATGTTTGTTGTGTATATAAATGAGCTTCCGGAGGGGACAAACTATCTGAGAATTGAATTCCTTGAGGATTTGGAAGGCTCCCCGGAGCTTGGAAGCATTCAAGTTGAATGCGGAGAAGAGAAAGATGTACTGGATGCTCCCGGTCTCGGCAGGTATTATATGAAAACCGCAGAGAGATTGGACGAGGTTTTTATTTTAGCCGAAGAAAGAGACATTTATATTATGCTGACTCTTGATTATCACGGCGTTTTTAAATCCGAAGTTGATGTCTGGGCGTCCAATGCCGAATGGAGAACAAACCCTTATAATGCAAAAAACGGTGGTCCCTGTGAAGATCCGGTGGATTTCTTTACGAATGCCGAAGCAAAGAAAATATACAAAAGCAAATTGCGCTATATGGTTGCTCGGTGGGGGTATTCTACCAACCTTGCATGCTGGGAATTGTGGAACGAGATTGATAATGTAATGGAATGGCAAAAGGTTCCTCCGGCTGCAATTGTAAGCTGGCATAAAGAAATGGCAAATTACTTAAAGAGGGTTGATCCTTACAAACATCTCGTCTCGACGAGCATCAGTCACAGGGAAATGCCGGATTTGTGGGAGATTGAAAATATTGATTTCTCTCAGCATCATTTATATGGTCCTGACAGGAATCTTCAAGATATTGGGAATAGTGTTCGAAAATATATTAAGGAATTTGAAAAACCGGATGTGATAAATGAATTCGCTGCCGGATGGAAAGGGCCCGAAAAGGATTATACGGCTCTTGAGTATGAAAATGAGATGCACAATGGGTTATGGCGCGGTATGTTTTCTCCTACACCGGTATTACCACTCTCGTGGTGGTGGGAATGGCATTATTATAAAGGACATTACTCGCATCTTAAGTCGGCCGCCGATTTTGTCTCTATGATGTTGAAAAATAATGAAGAAATTCTTGAAGAGTTTTCGGTTGCAAGTGTAGATGGAGATATGGAAGTCATGGGTCTTAAATCGGGCGATGATATTTTTTTATGGTTGAGGAATCCAAATGAGGAAGAAAAAACCGATCTGGTTCTGAATATTCAGGAAACTGATTACCTGTCATATCTTATGAAATACTATGATACCTGGGCAGGTGAGTTTTCTGTTGTTAAGGAGATAGAGTTGTTAAATGGTCAGCTTATTTTGCAGGATATTCATCTGAAGAGTGAAAAAGATATGGCGGTATTGATTAGACCCGTTGAATAGTAAATTGATTGATTGATTTGTAAATTATGCCGGCAAATTTACCTCAGATCTACCATAAAATAGAAGGGCGGCTTAAATTTGCCGCTACTCCGGAAGAGAAAATCCCCATTCTGAAAGAAATGCTTGCGGTAATGCCCAAACACAAAGGAACCGACGGGCTTAGGGCGGAATTAAACAGTAAAATTGCCAAATTAAAAAAAGAGGCAAAGAAGAAACCGCAAGCCCGGCGTTTAGATATGAATTATGTTCCCAAAATGGGTATAGCGCAGGTTGTTCTGATGGGACCTCCGAATTCTGGAAAATCAACACTTCTTAGTAAACTTACGAATGCAGAACCCGAGGTTGCCAGCTATCCTTTTACCACTCAAAAACCGGATGTGGGAATGATAGAGTTTGAAAATGTACAAATACAGTTGGTGGATACTCCGCCTCTTTATGAGAATTTTCATCCTCCCTGGCTTCTTGCCCTAGGTCGAAGCAGTGATGTTATTATAGGTTTGATTGATGGTAGTAAAGCTGATTCGGCAAAAGAACTTGATTCGCTTTTGAGTAGATTGGAAGAGGGTTTGATTTTTCTTGAGTCGAAAGACTACTATAGCGGAGATGAATTAATGAAAAAGAATGGTTTTATAATAATTTCTAGGAGTGGTGATAGAGACCTTAAGCTTTTTGATAAAAAATATAGTGAAAGACTTAATTTTTTTGGTTTCGATTTGGATTCGGACTTAGAAATCCTGAAAGGAAATATTTATAAATCCCTCAATTTTATAAGAATTTACACTAAACCACCGGGAAAAGAAGCTGACTTTACAGAGCCTGTGGTTCTGAGAGAAGGTGCGACCGTGCTGGATGCTGCGTACCATATACACAAAGATTTTGCGGACAAAATGAAGTATACTAAATTATGGAGAGGCGACAGGAACCCTAAACAGGTGGGTCCGGAGGAAGTTTTAATGGAAGGGGATGTGGTAGAATTCCACAGCCGATAACCCCACTTTTCCCAAAAGGAATCTCACACAAAGACACAAAGAACACTAAGAAAAACAACAAAATATATATTTTTGATTAAAAGCCCCAAGCTTTCCCCAAGATAGAAACAACAAAGAATACTAAGAAAAAATCGTTTGTGGGTTAGGTTTTTATAAATAATAACTAAAATGGGATGTGATGGGGGCTTTGTGTCCTTTGCGGCTCTGTGTGATGATAATTTTTGTGTGGGGGAGAGGCTCCTCTTGACTTTTTTTCCGGGGTTGGTAATATTGCTTAAAAGGGAGGGTTAGTCTAATGGTAAGGCACCGGATTTGAAATCCGGCGGGTTTACACCCTTGGGGGTTCGAGTCCCTCACCCTCCGTTGGAGAGGTGGCCGAGTGGTCGAAGGCAACCGATTGCTAATCGGTTAAGGGGTCACAAGCTCCTTCCAGGGTTCGAATCCCTGCCTCTCCGTTAAATTGGAAGTATAATGTATAGATTAATTTTATATATATTTTTGTTGCTTTTTGCCTTTAACTGTAAAGGGAGGTCAGAAATGGTCAGAAAACCAGTCGTTGCCGGGTCTTTTTATCCTGCAGATTCTTCAGATCTTTCGTCAACAATCGATCAGTATTTGAGTCGTGTTGATGTGGAATTGGAGGGAGAAATTTTTGGGGTGGTTTCCCCTCATGCCGGTTATAGTTATAGCGCTCAGACTGCTGCCTTCGCGTATAAGACTCTAAAAGACAAACAACTTGTTATCCTTTTAGGCCCTTCCCATCGTTACTATGTTAAAGGTTTCTCGGTTTATGATAAAGGAGAATGGGAGACTCCTCTTGGAAGAGTGAAAATAGATGGAGCTTTTGTTTCAAAATTAAAATCGCACAGTGAACTTATAGTAAATGAGCCGGAAGCACATTCCCAGGAGCATTCTCTCGAGGTGCAGTTGCCTTTTCTACAGAAGGTTTTAAAGGATTTTAAGATAGTTCCTATTGTTTTCAATAGCGATCAACCTTCATTGCTTAAATTGATTGCCGATGCCTTATCGGAAGAATTGAAAGATAAGGAAAACTGGGTTATTGTGGCTTCATCGGATCTGTACCATGGGTATAGCTACAGTAAAACTAAAGAGGTTACTGATAAAGTAAATAAATATATATCAGGATTCGATTATGAAGGACTGCTGGAATACGACAGAGATTTACGGCAATCCGGAGTGTGCGCTGCATGTGGTTGCTCTGCCATTGCCGTTTTGATGCAGGTAATGGAAAATCTTGGTATTGGTGGGGTGAAACTTTTGGAGAGTACCTCTTCGGGCGATGTTACAGGAGATAAAAGCGGTTATGTAGTTGGATATGGCGCATGGATATTTTTAAGAAACGAACTAAAAAAAACTGAAAGCAAGAGATCCGAATCGGCGTTTGATTTTAATTTAACAAAGGAAGATAAAGAAGAATTATTGACTATAGCCAGAAAAACCGTGAGTGAATACGTAAAGAACAAAAAAATTCCGGATTTTGAAGTTGAAAGTGAAGTTCTACGAGAAAAGTGCGGAGCTTTTGTAACGTTGAAAAAGAAAAATGGAACTCTCCGAGGATGTATTGGTCATATTGTAGCAGAGAAACCTTTATTCCTTGTTATAAGAGATATGGCTATAGCGGCTGCTACTCAGGATTACAGGTTCCCTCCTGTTGCATCTTCCGAAATAAATGATATAGAGATTGAGATATCGGTTCTTACTCCGATGCAGAGGGTTAATAATGTGGACGAGATAAAAGTAGGAAGAGATGGTTTACTTATAAAAAGGGGATATATGAGCGGTTTACTTCTTCCGCAGGTTCCTGTTGAACAGGGATGGGATAAGGCAACTTTTCTTGAGCATTTATGTTATAAAGCAGGGTTGTCCGCTGATGCGTGGAAATCTTCGGAACTCTGGAAATTCCAGGCGATTGTGTTTTCAGAAAATTAATAAAAAACATTTACCACAGAGAACACAGAGAAAAAACAAACTCACAGAGTACACAGAGAAAATTTTTTTGTTTTAACTAAAACCTAAAATCCAATACCTAAGACCTAAATTTTGACAACTAACTACTAATTATTATTTTTCTTCTTTTTTACCCCAGCCTTTGTAAATAAGGGAAATGGGTATTAAGACAGCATATCCCAGGACTAAAAGTATTGGAGCTAAAGTACGCGATTCTCTTGCAAGGAATATGTAGCCCATTATTATTGATAATATTCCGGCTGCAAAAATAATCGAATTTGTTTTATCCCAGTAAAGTTTTTTATTATTTTTTTCTTTCAAAGTACCTCCATGTTTTCTATTTTATAAGTTTAAAATTACCTCTGCTTATAATATAGATGTGAACATTATCGTATGAATCTCCTGTGCCGAGAGAACCCGCTGTTAATTGCATGTTTTTTAGTCTTACTTTGTTTTCCGGATTTTCTATTAAACTTCCCATAAGGAGAGCAGCATCGTATCCGAGGCATGCATATCTGTCCGGATCTTTTCTGAAAATAAAATTAAATTCTTCAGAAAATACTTCTGTTGGGTTGAAAGGACTTTCGGTGATTATTATTCCCTCCAAGGCGGAAGTTTCAACTTGCTGCCTGAATATTTCTTCGGATTTCCACTCGTCTGCTCCAAGAATTTGCGATTTTATACCTAGATATTTTATTTGACTTGCAATAGCGGGTACGTCTTGCGTGCTAGCAGGAATATATATAGCGTCAGGGTTACTGGTTTTTATTCGATTTATTTCATCCTGAAAGTCTCTTTTTCCCTCTTTGTAAGAAATTGAAT
This sequence comes from Caldifarciminota bacterium, assembly GCA_016930175.1. Taxonomy (GTDB): domain Bacteria; phylum Hydrothermota; class UBA3072; order UBA3072; family UBA3072; genus JAFGHJ01. Next base: position 60,968 of record JAFGHJ010000007.1, on the reverse strand, counting down.
TTATTATTGTTCCTCCCAGTTCTATTACTTTTTCAGAGAAAAAATTTTCAAATGTCTCTCCGTAATCCGAATATGGATAAAGGATAGAAAAGGTTCTGAGTCCGAGCTCGATAATCGCGTACTTAGCAATCGCTTTTGCTTGTTGTTCTATTGTTCTGTTAATTATATAGCAATGTTCCCCTGCGGAAGCTATAAAGTCCTTTGTGGCTGTCGGAGAAATAAAAGGGATTCCCGCATAATCACAAACACATGCAACAGCAAAGCTATTTCGAGAGAAAAGAGGTCCGATAATTCCGGAAATCTTTTCTCTTTTTATAAAGTTGACTGCTTCTTTATAACTTATAACCGGATCTCCTCTTGTATCGACGTACAGGGGAATAAATTTATCCCTTGAACCTATTTCTATGCCTCTTTTAACTGATTCTGCTGTCTCACTGTAAATTCCCGTAAAGGGCAATAGCACACCAACCCTGGTTTTGCCCTTATTCCGGGATATGTATTTTGCTTTCCTTGCATATTCACTGTTTGGATACTTTTTTTCTATTTCCGAGAAATATTTTAAACTTTCTTTCTCATTTGCGTCACTTTGAAATTTTCTTGCGAGTGTATATAATAAAAAGGGTTTAATATCCTCTGTAGCGTAAGTTATAGCTTTCTCCAGAGAACTAACATCGGAAAGAGCTGCCAATTCTTTTGTGTTCTCAGATGTGTTTAATCCATAATGACTGGCAGCAGCATAACTAATTAGTGCTTTCCCGTAGTTTGCTGTAGCCTTGTTGATTTCACCAAGATAAAAAAACGAGTTGGCCTTTAGTTTAGTGGATTCACTGTTCTTCGCTACGACTAAAAATAAATCGTTAGCTTTTTTGTAGTTCTGTTCGGTATAAGCTTTCATAGCACTTTCATAGATTTTACTTGCATCTTCTTCTGAAACGACTTGTATCGCAGGAGTGCAGTTGGATATGTATAGTAATATAAATAATATTGATACGAATATTAGTTTCTTCATGGGCTGAATTTACTTTTTTGATAAAATTTGTCAAGGGACGGCATTTTAACCACGAAACACACTAAAAACACTAAACCCCACCACCCCTTTTAGTAGTCTTCGAAAAATATCTACTACATAGAGAAACAAACACATAGAGAACAAAATAAAAAATGAGGGTGGGGGTGTGCGCTTTGTGTGAGATTAATTTGGGGCTGTGGGTTGGGTTTTAAACAATAAAAATATAGTTTTTTCTTAGTGTCTTTGTGTCTTCGTGGCTATGTTTTCGCTTCCAAAAACTTTTTCTTACACTTTTTTGCGAAATCCTGGAAAATATCACTCTTGTAATCGGGATAGGTCCATCTCTGCGGTTGGAACTTGTTTCCAATATAAATCAAGGTAACTTCTGCGAATATTCCTTTACCAAGGTAAATTCTGTGAGAAAAGTTTTTTGTGGTTACAAGGACGACTCTATTATCGCATATTCCTCCCGGGTCACAATTTAAAGTTCTTTTGCCTTCGAAAGTGAGTTCTTTTTCCCAGTTTACTGTTTTGTGTTTTAAATCTGCCAGCTCGTTTTCCGGTATTATCTTATCGATCGCTACCCATTTTCTTTTTAAGGACTCGCCCATTTCATCTTTGTAGTAATTGGTAAAATCGAACGGAATTTCTATACTTTGAACATCGATTTTTCCTGTTTGGGAAATTTCGTCGAGTGCGAATTCGAGTCCTTTTGAATTCTTATATATGATACCAAAAAATATCTTTGTTAAGGCAGGAATAAACGGAGTATTATCCATTTTCCGTAAAGGAATGAGATGATTCCACCAATTGCCAGATAAGGCCCAAATGGTATTTGCGATTTCATTGTAAGTTTTTTACGTTTTATTTGAATCAAACCATAGAACGCGCCCAGAAAGGAACCTATCATTATGGTTAGTAGTACTCCAGCCCATCCCACGAAAGCTCCTATTAAAGCGGCGAGTTTAATATCTCCGTATCCCATGACATCCTGTTCGTATATTCTTTTACCTATCACAATTATCAGTGATATTATAACGGCTCCACTTGCTGCTCCGATAACAGATATTAAGGCCAATCCCCGGAATACTGAAAGCACCAAACCTAATATGATTCCCGGAATGGAGATGGAGTCCGGAATAAGTGTTGTGTGCAGATCGATGAATGAAATGGGAATGAGTAAAGAAATAAAAATAAGAAAAGTAAGTAGCTCGAGTGATATTCCGAAACGAAGGAAAGCAAACAGGAAAAGGAAAGCGTTTATTGTTTCCACAAAGAAATAGTTAATTGGGATTTGAAAATCACAATTTCTGCACTTTCCGTTTAAAATAAGGTAACTCAAGATAGGTATATTATCTTTCCATTGTATTTTTTCTTTGCATCCGGGACAATGAGAAGGAGGCTTTATTATTGAAATATTTTTGGGTAAGCGATATATAATTACGTTAAAGAAGCTTCCCATCACAGCTCCCAGAAGAAAAAATATTGTTCCTAATACAATTACCATCATTCTTTTATACTTTGCTTATCCGCAGTTTGTTTTGATTTTCGAGATTTTTTAATTCTGCATATGTAAGACATTAAAGCTTGCATATCGGTGGGTTTTACACCTGAGACTCTGGAGGCCTGACCAAAGGTTTCCGGCTTAATATTATTAAGTTTCTCAATACTTTCAGTGCATATTCCCTGTATTTTGTCGAAATTTGTACCGGGAGGAATTCGGACATTTTCCATCTTTTCCAATTCTTTTATTTTTCTTTTGGCTCGCTGGGTATATCCGTCATAGCGGATGTTTATTTCTAATGTTTCTTTTATATCCTTATCTATTTTTATTCCCGTGACTTTCTCTACGTCATTAATGTTGAAATCGGCTCTTTTGGCAAGACTAAATGCGCTAACGGGTTTTTTAATCGACGGTATATCTTTAGGCGTAATAAATGTTTTTTTAAGCAGTTTTTCCGCCTCTTCTATCTTTTTCCTTTTTTCTTCAACCTCTTCGTATCTTTCTTTACTTAAGAATCCCAATTTATATCCATAGGAGGTGAGTCTAAAATCTGCATTGTCCTGTCTTAAAAGTATACGATGTTCTGCTCTTCCCGTGAACATTCGGTAAGGTTCTTCCGTTCCTTTTATAACCAGGTCGTCGATAAGGACTCCTATATAGGCTTCGTCCCTTCTCAGAGTCAAAGGTTCTCTTTTTTCTATTTTGAGAGTTGCGTTTATTCCCGCAATCATTCCCTGGGCTGCAGCTTCTTCGTAGCCTGAGGTTCCGTTTATCTGTCCTGCAAGGAATAGTCCCTCTACTGCTTTTGTTTCAAGCGAGTGTTTGAGTTGTGTTGGATGGACAAAATCATACTCGACAGCATAACCCGGTTTTAAGATTTCGATATTTTCAAGTCCCGGAATCGTTTTTAAGAATTTTATCTGTATTTCTTCCGGTAGGGAAGAAGATACGCCGTTCAAATATACCTCGTATGTATCTAATCCATCAGGTTCTATGAATACATGATGGTGGTTCTTTTCCGGGAATTTTAGGACCTTAGTTTCAAGAGACGGACAGTATCTCGGTTCTATTCCTGTTATTTTACCCTGAACAAGCGGAGAGAATTTTAGATTCTCGCGTATTATATTATGGGTATGTTCATTTGTCCAGGTGAGGTAACAGGGTACATTTGGAGGGTTGAAATTTTTTGTTCTGTAAGAGAAATTGAGAGGTTTTTCATCTCCGGGTTGTTCGGTTGTTTTGGAAAGGTCTATTGTTCTCATATCGCCCCGGGCTGAAGTACCGGTCTTAAGTCGTCCAAGTTTCAGACCGCTTTTTCTTAAATAATCGGATAAATCAAGGGACGGGGGTTCCCCAAGCCTTCCGGAAGGGAAAGATTCCAAACCTATATGGATTAGTCCTGACAGGAAAGTACCTGTTGTAAGAATCACCGCTTCGGAGAAGAAGTCCTTACCTTTGGCTGTCTTTACTCCTCTTATTTTTTTCCCTTCTAAGATCAATTCAGTGACTTCCCCTTCTAATATAGTTACTTCATTCTTTAATATTTTTTTTATTTCGTCTCTGTATTTTTTTCTATCGGACTGAGCACGAAGTGCCCATATCGCAGGGCCCTTTTTTGCATTTAACATTTTGAATTGTATTCCGGTTTTATCGGTGTTGTAGGCTATTTCTCCTCCCAATGCGTCAACCTCAAACACCAGCTGAGATTTTGCTCCTCCTCCCATTGAAGGATTACATGACATCTGCCCTATAAACTCCGGACTTATTGTGATTAAGAGAGTAGAAAACCCTCTTCTTTTAGAAGCGAGGGCTGCCTCGATTCCTGCATGGCCTCCTCCCACGACAATTACATCAAATTTGTTTGTATTCGCGTCCATATCTTTCTGTTAAATATTAGGATAGAAATATGAATAGTCAAGGGAACTGTTTCGGGAAAGCCGAAGACAGACGACGGATGACCGAAGACCGTAAAATAGAATTAATGTGTTAGTGGATGAGTATGTTGGTGAGTTTCGAACAACAAAATACATTTTTTTATCCGTATCTATCCGTGTAAATCCGTGGATAATTATTTGGTGAGGTTAAGGTGGAAAAAACAAGATACTATTTCTTTTTTACTCAGTGTCCTCTGCGGCTCCGTGTGATAATAAAATTTTCTATTCTTCTTCAAGCAGTTTTTTAACCGTTTCGGAAAGTTCGTGGTACTCATAAGGTTTTTTAATTATTGCGTTGAAACCGAATTTCTCATGGTCAGACATTACCGGGTCATCCGAATACCCGCTGGAAACTATTGCCTTTACTTTCGGATTAATTTTACGCAGCTCATTTAGTGCTCTAAGTCCTCCCATAGCCCCTGGAATCGTGAGGTCAAGAATGACAACATCGTAAGGTCTCCCTTCATCCATAGCTTCTTTATATAAATTTAATGCTTCTTCTCCGTCTTCGGCTCCTGAAACATCGAAACCATATAAATTAAGAGCTCTCTCTGCAGATTTTCTTATAAAGGATTTATCGTCCATAATTAGAACCTTACCGCTGCATTTTAAGATTTTTTCTTCTTCTTGCTTCTTTTCCTTTTTGACTTCTAATGATGCGGGGAGATAAATATAGAAGGAGGTTCCTTTTCCTACTTCAGATTCAACATTGATAAAACCATTATGTTTTTTTATTATTGAGAAAACTGTGGCAAGGCCGAGTCCGCTTCCACGTTGCTTTGTCGTGAAAAAAGGGTCGAATATATATGGTATATTATTGTCCGGTATACCGGTTCCCGTATCGTTAACAGTAATTTTTACATATTTTCCTTTTTTAAGCGGTATTTTTGTTCTTTTTTCTATTTCGGTATTCTCCGCTTTTATTGTTATTGTACCTTCCTCTTGTATAGCTTCAACTGCGTTTAAAATTATGTTGTTTACGACCTGATTCATCTGGGCTCTGTCTATTATGACTTCCCATAGATCTTCAGGGAAATCAAATTCACAATTGACATTGGATCCGACTATGGCAAATTTAGCAGATTCTTTGATTAATTCTTTTATATCGGTTTTCTCCTTTATTGGCACTCCGCCTTTTGAAAAAGTTAAAAGTTGTTGAGTTAGACTCTTTGCGCTGTGAGCAGCTTTTTCCGATTCGGTCAATATTTCAAAAATTTCATCTTTTGGGTCTGTTTTTAATTTCGCGAGTGAAATGTTGCCTATGATTCCGGTTAAAAAATTATTGAAATCATGAGCAATTCCTCCGGCAAGTATACCTATTGATTCTAATTTTTGGGCTTTTGCTATTTCCTGTTCCATTATTTTTTTATCGGAAATATCGATTGTTTGCAATATCATACCCTGAAAAGTACCTTTTTCGTCTATTATAGGCTCCCATGCGCTAGAAGCATACCATATCTTGCCGTCTTTTTTGACCGCTTTATATTCAAAATTTCTACCGTCTGTGTGTTCTTTATAGGATTTATCAAAAACTTTTTTTGCTCTGCCTAAATCATCTTCGTGTACCCACCATATGAAATTATTTTCCAGTTCTTTTTTACTGTATCCCGTTATTTCTTCGCAATTTGGACTCACGTAGAGATTTTTACCTTCTTTGTCTGTGATTACAAGTAAGCTTGGCATAGTTTCAACGATCAGCCGAAATCTCTGTTCGTTTTGCTTCAAAGCTTTTTCCGCTTTAATGCGTTTGGTAATGTCCTGTGAGATTATTATTGCACCTTCAGAGAAAGGTGCTATGCTTATGGAGAGGTATTTATCCTCATATTTCATTTGCGGGAACTCTTTGTTTTTGCCTGTTTTTATACATTTCATCAGCTCTGCATACATGTTTTTTTCGTGTCTTGCTCCATAATCCTTGTACATAATGTTTCCGATTTCGGGTATTCTATCGCCCGATCGCCTTTTCGCCAGGTTGCTTTTTGTAACTCTTCCCTTGCGGTCTACAACGATTGTCTCCACGGGGCTATAATTGAATAAAGCAAAATTATAAGCTTCTTTTTCTTTAAGTTTTTTTTCGTTTTCTTTCCGTTCGGTTATATCTCTTGTGATTGCTACGAAAGCCTGGGGTTGCCCTTTATCATCTTTTATTAAAGAGGCATTCATCTCACCAATAAAAGAAGAGCCGTCTTTTCTCAATAGGGTATACTCTAAATTCCTTACAATGCCTTTTTCTAAGGTCTTTTTCATATTTGCCTTTGCTCTTTTACGGTCAAAAGGAGCTATAAATATAAAAGCGCTTTTGCCAAGCACTTCTTCCAGTGTTTCGTATCCGTATATTTCAAGGGCCCTATCGGAGGTAAATGTAACCTCTCCTTTTAAATCGGTAACCGTGACTGCGTAGGGCGCAGTATCTACAAGTATCTTATATAGCTGCTCGGAATCTCTTAACGCCTGTTCTAACTTATTTTTTTTCGTTATGTCTCTAACGACCTCGAGTAAATTGGTAACATTTCCCTGTTCATCTTTTATAGGATACCCTTTGATTAACCATTTTCTTCCGTCTGTTCTAACAATTTCCTCTTCTTCTACTTTACCTGTCTCGAGGGCTTTTATTAAAGGACATTTTTCGCAAGGTTTGTTGTCATCAGTCCATATTTCGTAGCAATAATTGCCTTCAATTCCCTCTGTTTTTGTGGTAGCTTGTTCGTAGGAAGCATGCGCGGCTTTGTTTGCCCATAGTATCTTATAATCGGGGTCCATCAGTGTTATCAATTCCGACATGGTGTTAAGTATTTTTTCTATTTGTTTATCAGTCTTTTTTAAGTCTTCTATGATTCTTGATTTTTCTTTTTTTTCTTTCTTATCCAAGGATAGATTCCTCGTATTTACTCTTTTTAAAACGCTAAATAATTATATAGATAATTATAGGAGTGGGAAAAGCTTTTGTCAAGGATTATTAAATCAGAAGTAAGGAGTCAGAAGGTGCGAATACAGAATACCATCACTACCCCAAAAAAGATTGAACCACATAGATTACCGAGAGCGCAGAGTTTTTATTTTTTTCTCTGTGTTCTCAGTGATTTTTTTCTTTTTAAACACAATCATTTCTCTGTATCCTCTGTGGTTAATGTTTTGCAGTAGCGGCTTTGCCGCTGTGGGTTTTGCTCTTGACATTTTATTGGCTTCCTGTATATTTACAAACAGAGTGGGCCTATAGCTCAGTTGGTTAGAGCGTTCGCCTGATAAGCGAGAGGTGAGTGGTTCGATTCCACTTAGGCCCATTTTTTTGTGGGGGCGTAGCTCAATTGGTAGAGCACCTGCCTTGCACGCAGGAGGTCAGCGGTTCGACTCCGCTCGCCTCCATTATTAAAATCTTATGAATCCGATTTTAAAAATAATTATTTTTTCCCTGCTTCCTATATCGGAACTTCGCGGAAGTATCCCAATAGGTCTTGCCTCCGGATTACCTTTATCTTTAGTTTTTCCGGTTGCTGTCTTATCAAATGTGTTAGTTTTCCCCATTTTTTATTTCTTTCTAACATTTATTCACAAATTATTAATGAAAGTTAGATTATACAGGAAAACTTTCGACTATTTTCTTGAAAGTACCAGAAGAAAAGTTGGCCCTAAAATTGAAAAATACGGCTATCTTGGTTTAACTTTATTTGTAGCTGTTCCTCTGCCGGTTACCGGCGCTTATACAGGAACTCTTGGTGCGTGGTTTTTTAAGATGAAAAAAAGAAAGTCTTTTTTTGCGGTACTCTTTGGGGTGGTTATTGCCGGTTTAATTGTGAGTGTTGTGTCTGTCTTTGGTATACAAATATTTGATATATTTATAAAGAGAAATTTGTAACGAAGAATCCAGGAGCCAGAAGACAGAAATCCCCCGCCACCCTAAATAAGAGGAACAACAAATCACACGAATAACACGAATGATTTTTAATTTTTACTCGAAACTCGAAACACATAACACGAAACTATAATTTACGCAAAGAGCATACATTTTTTAATTGTTCTGCTAACAGCAAAAAGCTAAGGGCTAAAAGCTACATTTAATGTTGACTTTTATGGTATTAATGGTATCATTTAACCTATGAAAAGATTAGCCTTTTTTGTTTTGTGGGTCGTTTTTGTTCCTTTTCCTTTATTTTCCCTTAATCTTTTTTTTGAACCACTCGGAGAATATGAAGAATATTCTGTTTATACGGATGTAGAAGTTCTCGGCAGATACGCGTTTCTTGTCGCCGGAAACAAAGGTGTTCATATATTTGATGTGTCGAATCTTAATTTTCCAAGAAAGATTTCTGTTATAGAATCTATGGATTGCAGTTACGCGGTTGATATAAATGGTTTTCATTTATATATTGCGGATGGAAGGGGAGGGGTGAGGATCTTTGATATTCGAAATAAAAGTAAGCCGGAGCAGGTTTCTTTTATACCGAGTAGTCGAAAATCTTTGGATGTAATTGTTTCCGGAGATTATTGCTTTGTGGCGGATGATAAAGGAGGTTTTAGAGTATTTGATATATCGAAACCTTATTTTCCTTATGAGATATCAAGTTGGAAGGAATCCGATTATGTTAATTCAATCGCTTTGGCTCACGATTACGCCTTTTTTTCGGACGAGAAAGGCATAATGTCTCTTTTGATCTCAGCCGAACCAGATTCGCTAAATAAATATAAAAGAATTAGTGAATTTAGCCCGATTAATAAAATTGTTTCGAATGGGAGGTTTCTTTTCGCGGCTTCGAGCGAGAGAGGTTTACTTGCTGGCGAAGTATTGAATGTTTCTCATCCTCTGTTGCAGGAATTGCCTGGCAAGTACGGTAGTATTGAAGATATGTTCCTTTCAGGCTTTTACCTTTATATTGTTCAAAATGGAAGGGTAGGAGTTCTTAATATATTGGTTCCTTTTAACCCCTATTTTTCGGGTAGCATTTATACAGATGCGGTGGTATCCGCAGTGTTTGTCCGGGATAATTTGGTTTATGCGGCTTGCGGTGCCGATGGCTTTAGAATTTTTGAAATTTCGGAATAGTAGCTTCTCAGCATTACGGTTCCATATAAAAAAATTGTGATGTTTTCCTGATTTAAAACACTTGCGAAAGTTTAGTGGCTGTATATATTCGAACTTAAAATGGATTTTGATTTTATTATAGTCGGTGCGGGTCCCGTAGGTTCATTTCTTGCAAAGTCTCTTGCAGAAGAGGGCTGTTCTGTAGGTGTTTTTGATAGGAAAAGGGAAGTAGGAGAGGGAGTGATTTGCAGCGGTATAATCGGAAAAGATGCCTATGATAAATTCAACCTGCCTGGGAAAGCAATTATCAGAAAAATATCATCACTTAAAGTTTTCTCTCCGTCTTTAATAGAGTTAAGATATGATAAAGAAGAGCCTTTTGCTTATATCGCCGACAGGAAAATCTTCGACAGAGAATTAGTTGGAGAAGCTTCGAAAGCAGGGGCCGAAATTTTTTTGGAAAGCAATGTATTTAACATAGAGAAAGAAAAAGACAGAGTTTTGATAAAGTATTCTAAAAATGGTGGGGAATTCCAAAAAAGTGCGAGATGTATTATTATAGCTTCGGGGACTAATTTCACTCTTCACAGAAAGATAGGTTTTTCTTCTCCTGAGAATATATTATGGGGTAATAGAGTGGAGGCTATAGGTGGAGATGGAAATGGATCCGTTGAAGTGTATATTTTGAGTAAGCCCGATTTAAGTTCTTTTGGTTGGATTATTCCTTTAAGCGGACATACAAGAATAGGAGCTCTTTCCGCTAAGAGCAGCAGGGAGTCCCTTGAAACTCTTATATATAAGAGTAACGGAAGATTTAATGTGGATATGGATAAGGTAGAAAAAGCCCCCATCGCCTGCGGTAATTCTAAAAAAATATCAGGGGAAAGAGTAATCGCTGTAGGTGAGGCTGCCGGACAGGTTAAAACAACAACGGGAGGAGGAATATATTACGGTCTTATCGGCGCTTCTATAGCGAAGGAAATCCTTTTAAAAGCCGCTAAAACGGATAACTTCTCGGATAATACTTTAAAAGAGTATGAAAGAATATGGGCTGAGAGGATGGGAGATGAGATAAGAAACGGCATTATGGTAAGGAATGTGGCATCGAAGATTAATTCCCAATTGGTTGACAATGTTTTCGATTTTTTGAAGAAAAATCCATCTATAAAAGAAGATTTAGAGAGTAGATTCTCATTTGATTATCATCAGGATATTATTAAATCCGGTATTAAATTTTTTCTTAATAAAATACCGAAGAAATTCTTTTCTTTTAATTCTCCAGTTAAGTAGATAGCATTGCAATTCACCTTGAGTTTTTATTAAAAAAAGCTAAAAGCCAAAAGCGAAGAGCTTATTTTATTGGTGTGAACTTAAGCAGAAGTACATCGTGGGGTGCAATTTCGCATTTGAAGTCTTCGTAATCCTGCTTCTGTATATCGATTATTCCAATATCTTCTTTGTTCCATATATCCCGAACTTTGTATTTATTGTGTTTGCCCTTCAGAATCCATAGGTGATCCCAGGTTATTTTCATTTCTAATGTTACATCATCTGTGTTGTGAAAACATACAGCCCATGCGCCATTCGATAATTCTTTTACCCAGATTTCTTTACCCGGGTGATCCATCATTCTATACCCCTGTTTGCCAAGTACATCCTGGTCGATGGCGATGACTTCTTTGTTTGTGAGTATATCGCGGATTTCATCGGACATATTTCTAACATCGTTTCCTGCCATAAGAGGCGCCGCCAGTATGCACCATAGAGTGAAATGAGACCTGGATTCGGCTAAGGTCAAGCCTTTGTTACCCACTTCAAGCATGTCCGGATCATTCCAGTGTCCGGGTCCTGCGTATTTTTCAAGACCTACCTGTGCTTCTAAGATATGTTTCCAGCCCAGAGAATAAACAGCCTGGCAGTTATAGCAGTCGATGATATCCCCGGTTGTTCTCCATAAGTGCCCGATATCTTTTCCCCATTCCCAGGGTTTGTTGGTGCCCCATTCGCAGATACTGAAGACGATAGGCCTGCCCGCAGCTTTTAAAGCTGCTCCCATGGTTTTGAAAGTTTCTTCCGCGTTAGCTTTGCCCGTATTACACCAGTCGTATTTAATATAATCGACGCCCCATGAGGCATAGGTTCTAGCGTCTTCATATTCATGCCCGCGTCCTCCCGGGAAATCGGCGCATGTTCTTGTGCCCGCATCGTTATGAATTCCGAATTTGAATCCTTTTGAATGGATATAATCGCCAAGCGCTTTCATTCCGTTTGGAAATCTTTTTGGTTCGGGAATTATTTGTCCGTTTTTATCTCTTTCTTTCGCTTCCCAGCCATCGTCTAAAACGATGTATTTATATCCTGCATCCCTCATCCCATTCTTAATCATAGCTTCTATTGTTTCTTTTATCAGTTTTTCATCGATATTTGTTCCGAATGTATTCCAGCTGTTCCATCCCATTGGAGGTGTACGCGCGAGACCATCGTCGAGCGCGCTTAGATTAATTGATGGCATAAAAAGAATGATGATGCTCATGGGGATGTAAAAAGATAATTTTTTTGTAAAAGATGTTTTCATTTTATCCTCCCGGTTACTTTCGGTTTATAATAGTTTTACAATTCTGTCGAGCAGCAATTTATAGGCTTTAATCGTCAAATTTTAAAACAAAACCTCCGTTTCCTTTAAGTTTTATTTCGAACGAGTCATCTGGAGTATAGATTATTTTTTCCATATTAAAAGAACGGTTATCTTTACCATCTGTTATTAAGGTTGCCGATTTTGTCTCTTTGATAAAAGGTAATTTGAATTCCAGGTATCTTGCCGGTATAAACGGAGAGGAAGAAGAAAAGCACTTCGCCATTTTTATTTGAAAAATGGAAGGTTTTTCTGTTGCCCAAATAAGAGCAGCGTTTCTTTTTTCCTGCCAGTATTTCGTAATCGTCTTTTATGACCTGGATGTTTGATGCGGAATCGAGAGAAAAATTTTCGGAAAAATCTTCGTCTTCTCTTATGATATCTAATCTCGATTGTCCTATTAGAAGTTTATCTCCATGTTTAACGGTATAAAAGGCGTTTTTATTTTCCGATATGCCGACAAGAACTGATACATTTCTATCGGGGCTTGTTATTATGTTTTTTTGCTCTAAACACGGGCAGGCGGAATATACTTGCAAGGATAAGAATAGAAGTGTTAATATTTTTATTGAATCATTCAATTCTTTTCTCCTTTTTAATTTGTTGTTTTTATTTCTTCCCAGAATTTGTATATTTTGCCGAGTGCGTCTTTCAGTGTATTGGTGGTAGGTTTTTTTTTATCATCGAATACGCTATCGGACATTTTTCCTCTTTATTTTAAGCTTTAGATTATTAAAACACTTGGATATCATATTTGTTTAATAAATTATTTGATTAAACTTTTCTGTCAAGCGGACAGGTAGATTTATTTGAGGTTTACTTGATGTTTAACCTGACTATAAATCCGGCACCAAAGTTCCACTCTTCGTAAAAAACATCAGAGTCTTGGAAAGGAGTAAATGAAAGACCAAAATGTGTTTGAAATTTAAAAACGGGAGGACCGAGTCGCATGAAGACAACAGGTTCAAAAAGGACCTTTTCTCTGGGAAAATCTATATTTGAATGGTTGATTTTATAAAAATAAATATAGCACATCCGCAGACCAAATCCGCCTTCAAGGATTTCCGTATATCCTCCGAAAACCGGTTGAAGAAAGAGCCGAATATAGCTTGCGTTGACGTTCACTTCTTCATCTGGGCCGAACAAGTTAAATATTCCTTCATTGATTAAGTTTGATCCTAATCCTGCTCCGATGTATATCTCGCCAACGAAATATTTATTGGAATCGGAGAGATATCCAATTCCAAGTTCGGCAAATTTGTGTTTGCGATGATGATTTTCATATACATTTGAGAAGTATGTTCCGTTTATCATTAATCCAATGCTATTTGAGATAGCATAAGAGGTTTGAAAATCATGGCCGGCAAATGATTGATTGTATCCAACGCCGGCTTCTCCTTTTCCCTTGAGGAGAGGGGTATTTAGACTATTTGGAATATAAACAGGGGGAACACAGGATACAAAAAAGATAAATAAGGCAACGCTTGTCACTGATAAATATTTTGTCATTTTTCCTCCTATAACAAAGTACTTTGTTTTATAGAGTATTGTAATAATTTTTTTGAATTTGTCAAGGGGTTTTTTGATGTAGCTGAGCTTTTGGCTTTTTGCCATTGGTTGTTAGCTTTGAAACAATAAAGAAAAAACTCTGTGTCCTTTGTGAGCTTTGTGTGATAATAATTTTTTTGGTAAATCCTTGACAAATGTGATAATGTGTTCTAAAATGAGGGTGCCGTGAAAAATTTTGATGGAGGTGTTGTATGGATAAATCGGCGGCCATTTTTAAGCAGATTAAAGAGAATAGGTTAGTTGCGATTTTGGCGCCTGCAACTTCTTCCGAATGCGTTAAGGCTTATGAAATATTACATCCCCTCGGTGTTACGTTAGAGATTGCTTTTCGAAGTGAGGTTGCTTCCGAGGGTATAAAAGCCGTTCTTGACAAATATCCCGAAGCTTTAATACTTGCCGGGACAGTTATGACAGGAAAGCTGGCTGAAGGCGCCATAAGTCAGGGCGTTGCAGGTATTATTTCAGCCGACTTTATTCCGGATGTATTGGAAGTTTGTGCTGCTGAAGATATAATGTACGTTCCCGGAGGATTGGGGGATGTAGGCAAGCAGCTTGTAAAAAAAGCAGAACTTTATGGTTGTGAATTCGCCGAATTAAAAGAAAAATATCCTTACCAGTGGGTATACAAACTTTTCCCGACTGTTACGGATACAAATTCTTTTTATGGAGTTGTAAAGGCCTGGAAGGGACCTTACAAAGGTTTAACCGTATTTTATACGGGCGGTGTCTCTGAGGTAAATCTCGCGGATATCTTAAAAAATGATCCTGACGGAGTATTTTGCGGCTCAGCGCTCACTAAAGATATAGGTAATCCGCATAAGATGGAAGAAACCGCCAGAAAGTGGAAATCTATTATTATCTCTTCAAAAAGATAGATTAGTTGTTGCTTTGCGTTATCTCGATTGAAATAGGCGAATCGAGTTCTTTTATTGTTGTTTCGAGGTATTTTATAAATTCTTCTTCGTTTTTTATTCCGTTTGGTTCCTGTTCCCAGGCTGCAAGAAAATAATAGGTTAGCATACCGTTTTGTGCGTTCAGAATTACTGCCTCATTCAGTTCGTCTTCTGTTATCGTTATTTTGTCTTCGTTTTGATATAAAATTGCCATTCCCAGTTTATCGCCTATAATACTTTGATTTCCATATGAAGCCAAATACCCCCAGCCGGTTTGTTTATCTTCTGATTTTAAAATATTAATACCTTCGCTCTTTACTATTCCCGTGCATAGATTGTCGATATCTTTATCGATGATAATATCATGTTTCGTTAACCTGCTTCCTGCTGTAATGGAAAGATTTGAGGTTAAGTTAAATTCTTTCGAATCTGTTTTCCAGCCCATATATTTTATGCCTAATTGTGAATATAAAACGCCGTTTTCTAAAATCTCGCATATTAAACTGTCGGTTTTGGATATTCTTTCAACCTTGCCGTTATTCCACATTCCGGCTGCTCCAATTCCCAGAGCATCGCCGACCTTTAAGATATCCATTCCCCATGGAGACATTTCATGATAGGATTGGTAGCCGTCCTGCCCGACATCCTTCAGTACAATACTGCTTACTTTTTTACCGAAGATGTCGATACCGTTACGCCAGTCCAGGTATAGCCTGTAACCAACTTTGTCGGATTCCCAGCCGGGTCCTTCAAAGCGAATGAATTCCGAGTGATCCGTGTGTGCCGGAGGGGCTTTTAGGTAATTTGTATCTTTAAAAGTTCCTCCTGCGTATTTGTTTCCCTCCCATTTGCCGCCGCACTTTATGGATAATATCGCCTGAGTCTTTTTGGGATATTCTCTTTCTTTCTTGCTTTCTTTTGCGTATCTTGCAGTCAGGTTTTTGGTTTCTTTAGGAGCAAAATCAGCCAGGAAAATTATTTTTTTACCATCAATGTCAGAATTAACCATCTGGCTTGGCAGTTCTTTGTTCTCTTCTAATACAACAAACGCCATGGGATTAAAATCAGGATGTTGCTCTTTTATAGTGACTATATCAAGAAAAACGCAGGATTCTTTTCTTTCGGCAACTATTTTATTTGTTGCTTCAATCGAAAAAGACTCGGGGTATTCTCGCGCGAGGTCCCCGCAAGTACAGCCGGATACAATTATTAGAAATAAGTATAGAGAATATTTAATTAATGGATTTCTCATTTATGCCTCCTTTGTTTATCTTCCCGTCCATCCGCCGTCTACGATTAAAATTGTACCGCACACATAATCTGATGCACTTGATGCAAGGAAAACGACCGCTCCTTTTAAGTCTTCAGGAGTCCCCCATCTGCCGAAGGGGATTCTGTTCATTATACCCTGATTTCTTACGGTGTCTTCTCTTAAGGCTTTTGTATTATCCGTTGCTATATAGCCGGGCGCTATGGCATTTACATTGACACCGTATTTAGACCATTCGTTTGACAGGGCTTTGGTTAATTGTCCGATTCCGCCTTTACTTGCTGCGTAAGCGGGAACAGTTATCCCGCCGAAAAATGCTAAAAGCGAAGCAGTAAATATGATTTTGCCGGAACCTCTTTTTATCATATCCTTACCGAATTCTCTTGCGAGTATGAATTGTGCGTTGAGGTTAACTTCGATTACCTCATCCCAGTATTCATCCGGAAATTCTTCCGCCTTCTTTCTTTTGATTGTACCTGCGTTATTTACAAGTATATCGATCTTTTCAAAGTCAGTTTTGACTTTTTCGATAAACTCATATAAAGCATTTCTGTCTGAAAAATCGCATGCATATCCTTTAAAATCTCGCCCGGATGATTTTACCAGCTTTTCTACGTCACTTCCTGCTTTAAGAGAACGGCTTGCTCCCACAATATCCGCGCCCGCCTGGGATAGAGCTTCTGCCATACCGAGGCCTATACCCCGTGTGCAACCCGTTACAAGTGCTCTTTTACCGTTTAGTCTAAATTTGTCCAGTATATTTTTATCCATCATTTTAAATCTCCTATGTCAAGGTGATCCATATCATCGAATGACTGGTTTTCTCCACCCATACCCCAGCAGAAACTATAAGCGGAAGTTCCCACTCCCGAGTGGATAGACCAGCTGGGAGAAATAACAGCCTGTCTGTCAGATACCACAATGTGTCTTGTTTCATCTGCTTTTCCGCAAATATGAAAAACCCTGTCGGATTCTCCTATTCCAAAGTAAAAATATACTTCCATTCGGCGTTCGTGAGTGTGAGGAGGCATAGTATTCCAGACATTACCAGCTGCCAATATGGTTACACCCATTACCAGCTGGCAACTTTTAATTCCATCTGGGTGTATGTGCTTGTATATCGTTCTTTTATTTGCATTCTCATCCGAACCCAGATTCCCCGGTTCTGCATCTTTAATCCGTGACAACTTTGTGGGATATTCAGTATGTGCCGGATAGCTCAAAAGATAAAAAGCCGCAGGATTGTCCGCTTTATCACTGGCAAATTCAATCTTTTCGTTTCCTTTGCCTATATATAGACAATCAAGTTCTTTCATTTTGTAGCTTTTTCCGTTAACTTCGATAGTTCCCGGTCCTCCAACATTAAGTGCTCCCAATTCTCGCCTTTCGGTGAAATAGGCTGCTTTCAATTCGTCAGCTGCGGAGAGTATAATAGAACTGTCAAAAGGGAGTGCGGAGCCGATTATAACGCGGTCGGTATCGGAATAGACCATTTTAATTTCTCCCACTTTGAAAAGCGATTGAATTAAAAAATTTTCTCTCAATTCTTCCGTCGTCATGCGAGGAAAACGAACAGGATCTGCTGCATATCTTACTTCCATATTCATTACCTCCTTTAAGTTTATTTTAAATCGTAGTGAGAAAAAAATAAATGTCAAGAGTCAAGAGTCGCGAGTTTTACGTCCAGAGCCAAAACAAAAAAAATTAAAAAAATCTTTGTTTATCCGTAACTAATTTGTTTTTTCGTGTATTTAGTGTATTTCGTGGTGAAATAAAATGTTTTTTTCTCTGTGTTCTCTGTGGTAAAAACTTCCCTTGACAAAGATTGTTAAAACATTAGTATACTCATAGATTCTAAGATGCTTATATATTATTTCGGTGTTAAGCCGTAAACAATAGGAGGTATTTTATGAAGTTATTTAGAAACGCATTTATAATAATTTTTATTGTTGTGACATTAATAATAAGTGCAGGGTGTGGTGGTAAAGGCAAAGCCGCGGAAGGGGAAATCAATTTAAAATTAGGTCATGCGCTTGATATAAATCATCCCGTACATAAGGCTATGAAATTCTGGGCAGATACTTTAAAGGGAGCGACTGACGGGCGCATAATAATAAAAATATATCCAGGTGGTCAGCTGGGAGGGGAAAAAGAACTAATCGAGCAGCTCCAAATGGGAACATTGGATTTGACCAAAGTGTCTTCAGCCGGTTTAGAAGCTTTTGTTCCGGAGATGAAAGTACTGGGGATGCCCTATCTATTCAGAAATAAAGAACATAAATGGAAAGTTCTTAACTCGGCTTTTGGTAAGGATTTGTTGGCTGCGGGTTCGGATAGAGGGCTCGTGGGAATAGGTTTTTATGAAGCGGGTGAGAGAAGTTTCTATACAAAGGATCGCCTAATTACAACTCCTGCCGATCTCAAGAATCTTAAAATAAGGGTTATAAAAAGCCCTATGGCTATAGATTTATTAAAAACGCTTGGGGCTTCCCCCACTCCTATTAGCTGGGGTGAACTTTATACTGCGCTGCAGCAGGGAACTGTGGACGGAGCAGAAAATAATCCTCCTTCGTTTGTTTCAGCAAGACATTATGAAGTTTGCAAATATTATTCTCTTGATAAACATACCTCGCCGATGGATGTTGTTCTCGCAGGTACAAAAGCGTGGGATAAATTGACTGAAGCAGATAGGGCTATAATGATAAAGACTTTTGATATATCCGTTGAATACCAGAAGGAACTCTGGGCTGAGGTAGTTAAAGAAAACTTCGCACTTCTCGATTCGGTAGGCGTAAAGGTAATAACTCCGGATCAAACACCTTTCGTAGAAGCAGTACAGCCAATGTATAAAGAATATGCTACGGATGAGATTATAGGACCTTTACTTGAAAAAGTAAAAGCCATTAAGGAAGAGTAAGATCTTTCACAGTATGTCATTGAAAAAAATCTTTAAAACTCTCTCCGATTGGAGAAACAAAATACTGGGCTATTTTGTTGTTTTCCTTGTAGGTATAATGGTAGTAACTGTTTTATGGCAGGTTTTTACGCGACTGGTTTTAAGGTTTCCTGCTGTTTGGACTGAGGAATCCTCGACTTATATGTTAATGTGGTGTGGGGTGGTTGGTGCGGCCTATGCATATGGACAGAAAGCACATATCGGAATGGAATATTTTGCTCATAAACTGGATACGAATCACAGGCGAATGCTGGAAGTCGTAATAGCCTTTCTTGTTGGTTTTTTCGCTTTTCGTGTTATGTTGATTGGCGGCATAAACTTCGTTCGTAACGCGTTTGTTAATCATCAAACTTCGCCTACAATGGGTATACCTACAGGGTATCTTTATCTCTGTCTCCCCATAAGTGCGATTTTCATAATTACTTACTCTATTGAGTTTGTTTTTAAAGATATATCCTTCTTGATGCGCAAGGAAGAGAGATGAATATTCCTGTTATTGTGATGGTGGTTACTTTTATAGCATTACTTGTAATGGATGTTCCCATTGGAATATGCATAGGTCTTGCGACTTTGTGGGCTGTTTCCGCCGTTGGTAGCGTTTCTGCAGTTGATATAGTAGCCCCGCGTCTTGCGACAGGGATAGATAGTTTTGCTCTCCTTGCAATCCCGTTTTTTATACTTATGGGTTTACTGCTTGGAAAAGGTGGAATAGCGCGGAGATTGATTGACTTTGCAGAAGCATTGGTCGGCAGATTTACAGGAGGGCTCGCGTACGTCAACACTTTAGGTTGTATGCTGGTTGGAGCGGTATCTGGTTCTTCGGTTGCTGCTGTAACTTCGATTGGAGGAGTTATGATTCCCGAAATGAACAGAAAAGGTTACGATAAGAATTTTAATATTGCTTTAACCTCATGTGCCGCTACAACGGGTCTTTTGATACCTCCAAGCAATGTAATGATTGTCTATGCTCTTGTTACAGGTACGGTGTCCGTTGCCGCACTTTTTTTGGCGGGTATTATTCCCGGGATTATTGTCGGATTGTTTCTGATGGGTGCAAGTGCCGTAATATCAAAAAAACGAGGATACGGAACCGGTAAGATAATACCTATGAAGGAGACCATAAGAAGATTCTTTGGTGCTCTTCCCGGGTTGTTGTTGATCATAGTCGTTATGGGTGGAATCTTGAGCGGAATATTTACTCCGACAGAAGCAGCGAGTATTGCCGTCGTTTATGCGTTTATCCTTGCAGTGTTTATCTATAAAGAAGTTAAATGGAAGGATTTACCCGGTATATTGATTCAATGCGGGATTACAACGTCTGTAGTAATGCTTCTTATCGGAGCATCTACAGGCATGTCGTGGTTTATGGCATCTCAGAATGTTCCTGAACTCATAAGTTCGGGCATAGTATCCATTTCAAGCAATAAGATTGCAATTCTTCTGA
Source organism: Caldifarciminota bacterium (assembly GCA_016930175.1). Taxonomy (GTDB): domain Bacteria; phylum Hydrothermota; class UBA3072; order UBA3072; family UBA3072; genus JAFGHJ01. The sequence continues at coordinate 40,740 of JAFGHJ010000007.1, read as the reverse complement.
TGATTAATGTCATGCTGCTTTTCGTAGGTACTTTTCTTGATATGACACCGGCGATATTGATTTTTACTCCCATTTTCCTTCCTATAATCGAAAAACTTGGCATAAATCTTGTCCATTTCGGTATCATAATAATTGCCAATCTTTGTATAGGACTTTGTACTCCTCCTGTCGGAACAGTTCTTTTTGTTGGTGTTGGCGTTGGTCATGGTAAGATTCATGAAGTATTTAAAAGTCTTTTGCCGCTTTTTGCGGTGATGATAATTGCGTTACTACTTATAACCTATATACCTGGTGTTTCGCTAATTTTGCCACGTTTATTCGGATTTTGATTAAAAAGACCGACTACAAGTTATTCTCACACAAAGCACACAAAGAGCACAAAGAAAAAAGTTTGTTGTTTTAAAACTCAGACGCTCTCAGAATCAGAAACAACGAATTGCACAAATATCACAAATTAATTTAATTCTTCAATCGTTAATTTAGTGGAATCGATTGCGTCGCTGCCGACTCGTTTACTAAAACTCTAAGTTTTTTATATTGTGATTTATAGTACAGTAAGCCCTTCTTTAATGGCTATTTTAGTCAATTCGGCTACACTTTGCACCTTTAACTTCTTTTTTATATGTCTTCTGTGAGTTTCTACAGTTTTTACCGAAATAAACAAATACCGTGCGATTTCTTTTGTATTTTTGCCTTCGGCAATGAGCTGTAAAATTTCTCTTTCCCTTGGTGTAAGTTTTGAGTAAATTGTAGGTTTTTCCTGTGTGGTCTTTTTAACGTACTCTTCAATCAAAATATCTGATATGCCAGGGCTTAAATATTTCTTTTTTGACATAACCGTATTTATGGCGCGTACCAGTTCATCAAAAGCGCATTCCTTAAGCAAATATCCTGAAGCTCCCGCGTCTATCATGCCGAGGACGTATCTTCTGTCGGAATGTAGTGAAAGTGCTATTATTTCAATTTCCGGATTTTTCGACTTAATTTTTCGGGTTGCCTCAATTCCATTTAAATTAGGCATGGTCACATCCATTAATATAAGGTCAGGCGAGAGCTCTTCTAATAATTCCAGAGCTTCCCTTCCATCTGTTGCTTCTCCTATTATTTCCATGTCCTGTTGTTTTGCAATTAATGTAGATAAACCTTCTCTTAGAATCTTGTGTTCATCAACAACCATTATCTTTATACTCATTCAACACTCCTTTAAATATTTAGAGGTGCCTTTAATATTATTTTGGTTCCTCTTTTTTTGTGTGATTCTATTTCAAAAGATCCGCCTACGACGTCAATGCGGCTCCTGATATTTAAGAGACCAAATCCCACATCTTTTTCGCAATATGAATCTAATGCTGAAGTATCAAAACCTATACCATTATCTTCAATCTCTATTTTTATATCTTCTGCTGTCCTTTTTATTGAAATTTTTACTTTTTTAGCCTTTGCGTGTTTTCTTATATTAGTTAGTAATTCTCGCACGGCTTGAAATAGTAAAATACGGATGTCTTCAGTTAACGGTTTCTCTTTTCCGTCATCGCTAAACTCGTATTCGATGTTATTTTCTTTTAAAATGCTTTCAGCCAGCCAGTCGACTGCCGGTATAAAACCGAGTTCATAAAGAATAGTCGGGCTTATTTGTGACATCAAGGAACGGGCTGAAGTTATGGCATTCTGAACAAGGTCGTAGATTTCCTCCAGCGATTTATACATATTTTGAGAAGATTTTTTCTCTTTTAATTCGCCAATTTTTAGTTTCAAAAAAGCCAGAGTTTGTCCTATGTCGGCGTGAAGATCTGTTGCGATTCTTTTTCTTTCGTGTTCTTCTGCCAGAGTAAGTTTATGGGACAGATTCTTCATTTTTCTCTTGTAGTTTTGTATGTTTTTCTTCTCCATGTTTTTTCTTTCGGTTATGTCTCTTATAGATATTACGCTTTGAAGTCTCTTCTTGTTATAATTTGGGATTGGGTAACATTGAATACTAAAATATTGTATCATACCGTTCTTTGATACTTTTGTTTTTTCGATTACAGGTGAACTCACATTTTTTTCAAATAATTTTTTAAGAGGGCATTCCTTGCATGTTTCTTCCCATGGTCCGAAGATCTTATGGCATTTTTTGTTTATGACTTTTTCTCTTTTTAAGCCGAATAATTCAAAAAGAAATTCGTTTGCTTCGAGGATTCTATGATTCTCGTCTACGATCGCGAGCCCTTCACTGACTGCGTTCACGATTGTTTTTAATTTATTCGCACTTTCTTCGAGTTTTTTTTCTGCCAGAACTTTATCTGTAATATCTCTGGATATTCCAAGTGTTCCTATCACGTTTCCTTCCTCGTCGTAACGAGGAATTTTGGTTGTGGATACCCAGTTTATTCTACCGTCAGGATGAGTTTCCTTTTCAGCTTTTCCTTCGATTGGCTTACCTGTTTTCATTACATCCTGTTCGTCCTGATATGCAGGTTTTGCATGTTCTTCGGTAAAATAATCGAAGTCAGTTTTTCCTATCATTTCCTCAGCTTTTGAGGCCCCGAGCCACTTTACTAGTGATTCGCTTACAGTGATAAATCGGCTTTTTCCATCTTTAAAGTAAATTCGGTCGGGTATATTATCTAAGAGAGATGTAAGCAGTCGACTTTTAAACAATACTTCTTCCCCGAGTTCCTCGAGTCTATCCTTTAATTTTTCTTCTAATTCTTTTCTCTTTGTAATATCCCTTGAAATACCTAAAATACCTATTATATTTCCTTCTTTGTCATATCGCGGGATTTTAGTTGTGGAAACCCAGGTAATTCTTCCGTCGGGATGGGTTTCCTTTTCTAATTTACCTTCGATTGGTTTGCCTGTTTTAATTATTTCTTGCTCATCACGGTAAGCTAAATCAGCGTGTTCCTTCGTAAAATAGTCAAAATCCGTCTTACCTTTCAACTCATCTACGCTTTTAAGTCCGAACTGATTAGCCACAGATTTACTTGCCTGGATGAAACGACTCTCTCTATCTTTGAAGTAAATATGATCAGGTATGTTATTCAAAAGACTCTCAAGCAGAGACCTTTCGTAGAATAACTTCTGTTCTAATTTCTTATGATCGGTAATGTCTCGAGTAATACCTAGAATTCCTATGACATTATCATTATCATCGACGAAGGGAGCTTTATGCACAAGCAAATATACATCTTCCCCTTCCGGAGTTCTGGATTTCTCTTCTTTGTCGACGACAGGTTCTCTTGTTTCCATTATGCGCAATTCGTCTGCACGGGTTTCACGAGCTAACTCTTCTGAATAAAGATCAAAATCGGTTTTTCCTATTATTTCTTCTACCGAATCTGCTTTGGGAGCTCCCGGCTGTTTCAGATAGTATTTACTTACTTGAAGAAGTCGCCCTTCCCTGTCTTTAAAGTAAACGGAGATCGGAATATTATCCATGAAACTCCTGAATAGCGCCTTCTCCCAATTATTTTGAGATTCCCCTTTCCGTAACTCGGCAATTTTTTTTCGTAATTTTTTTGTATCGCTTGTAAAAAGTTGTGTTAAAGGTTTACCTTTGATTTTAGTCTTGCTGCATTTCAGTAATTTGATTGAGGCTTTATTTAAGTCTTCTATCAGTCCTTTTTTATTGATAATAATTATCGGATATGGATAGTCATTAAAAATCAAGGAGAATGATTCTTTGTATTTTGAATGCAAATGTTTTAAATTCTCATCCTTAGACTTAGATTTTTGTTTTGATTTCACTAACGATTTATCTTTAATCATTTATTTAACAAATTTTAATGTAGTATTAGAAATTTGCAAGCCTGTTTTTTGTTTTTTTGAAAAAATGTAAGGAAAAAGTGTATAAATACGTAAGGGAAAAAAGTTTCTAATATATTTGCGAAATTATGAATTATCAACTGTTCTTTTTACCACAATTGATTACTCTGTGTACTCTGGATAATCTTTTTTATATTTTTGGTTACTTTTTGAATTTTTGTTTATAATTTTGCATTTTAATATTTGATTTTTAATTTTAGTTTTCCCACTTGCATGAAATGTAATTATCGTTATATATATTCTTGTAAAAAGTCTTTGATTGTTGTTCAAATAAAACAATAATTTAAAAACAAAGGAGTAATTATGAGTTTTTTATTAGGTCTTGATCTTGGAACAAGTGGAATCAAAGCACTTATCATGGATGAAAAAGCGGAAAAAATAGTGACCGCTACCGTTGAATATCCTCTTCAAACTCCAAAAGTAAACTGGGCTGAGCAACGCCCAAACGATTGGTGGAACGGAACGGTAGAAGCCATAAAGCAAGTTATTAGTAAGTCATCTGTAGATCCTAAAGAAATAAAAGGTATAGGTCTTTCCGGACAGATGCATGGTCTGGTAACCCTTGATAAGGAACATAAAATACTGCGCCCGGCAATACTCTGGTGCGATCAGAGAACTGAGAAACAGTGTCAGTATATTACAGATACGATTGGTGCGGAGAGATTAATTGATCTTGTGTCGAATCCGGCTCTTACAGGTTTTACCGCAGGTAAATTGATATGGGTAAGAGAAAACGAGCCCGAAATTTATGAGAAAATTTATAAGATATTATTACCCAAGGATTATATCCGTTTTTGCCTGACAGGTGAGTTTGCAACAGAGGTGTCTGACGCTTCAGGCATGCTTTTCCTGGATGTGAAGAATAGAAAATGGTCTGATGAATTATTGGACGAGTTGGATATCGATAAGGACATACTTCCCGAGTGTTTTGAGTCTTCTTATGTTAGCGGAAAGGTTAATGCAAAGGCAAGCAGTGAGACCGGACTTGCTGAAGGAACGCCTGTTGTTGGTGGTGGCGGAGATCAGGCTTCTCAAGCAGTAGGCACGGGAATAATAAGAGAAGGAGTAATATCTTCGACTGTCGGTACTTCCGGTGTTGTTTTTGCCGCGAGTGACGAGCACCATCTCGACCCCGGGCATACATTACATACATTCTGTCATGCGGTTAAAGGTAAATGGCATTTGATGGGAGTTATGCTTTCTGCCGGCGGTTCGCTTCGTTGGCTAAGGGATACTCTATTTAAAGATTTAAAAGCTGAAGCAGCTAAAAAGGGCGTGGACCCCTATATTCTAATGGAAGAAAAAGCTGCTAAAATTCCTGTAGGGAGCGAAGGCCTTATCTTTTTGCCATATCTTACCGGGGAAAGAGCTCCGTACGCGGATCCGAATGCGAGAGGCGTGTTTTTCGGTTTGAGTCTCAGGCATACTGATGGAGATTTTATTCGTTCGGTTCTGGAAGGGGTCGCTTTCGGTCTTCGTGATTCATTGGAAGTGATCAGAAGTCAGAATATAAAGATAGAAGAAATCAGAGGATCGGGCGGTGGCGCGAAGTCGCCTTTCTGGCTGCAAATTCAAGCTGATATAAACAACGCGCCAATGACTACAATAAATGTGACCGATGGGGGAGCATTGGGTGTTGCATTACTGGCAGGCGAGGGTACAGGTGTATATTCGAGTCTCGAGGATGCCTGCGATGCGATAATAAAAGTGAAGAGTTCTACCGAGCCTAATAAAGAGAACGCTGAGAAATACGACGAATATTATGCTGTTTATCGTTCGCTATATCCCGCTCTTAAAGACAGGTTTTTGGATTTAAGTAAAATAGTCGAGAAGCATGCTTGAATTTGAGGAAGATATTTAAGTTTCGGGAAGCAGGCATACTATTTGCTCTTTTATTCATATGGGTAGTTACTGCTATACTCAATCCCCGTTTTCTTTCCTCATATAATCTTCAACTCCTTTCAAGGCAGATAGCTGTTTTCGGTCTCATTGCGATTGGAGAGACTTTTGTAATTCTTACCGAAGGAATAGATCTTTCTCCGGGATCCGTAATTGTTTTAACTTCGGTACTTGTAGCTTCCTTCATATCGAGTGGCATGGGAGTACCATGCGCAATCTTTTTAACCCTATTGGTAGCTGTAGTGATTGGTTTATGGCATGGGATACTTATCACCAAGCTGAAAGTTCCTCCCTTTATTATAACTCTCGGGACTTTTGCCATGGGAAGGGGACTTGCTACTGTAATAACTAAAGGCCAACCGGTTTTAAACCTTCCCGATTCATTTTCGTTTATCTGGCACGGAATGTTCTTTAAATTCTTGCCTTTTCCTGTACTGATTCTCATAATTGTTTCAGGTTTTTCGATATTTCTACTGAGTAGAACAATATACGGAAGGCATATTTATGCGGTTGGTGGAAATATAACCGCGGCAAGACTTTCGGGAATCAATGTTGATAGTACTAGAATTCTTACTTATGTTTTGTCTGCGGTTATGGCCGGAATCGTAGGTATCTTAATTACTTCGAGACTGGGACAGGGTAATCCCAATGTGGGTGTTACCTATGAAATGTATGCTATAGCAGCTGCGGTCATAGGCGGAACCAGCTTGTTCGGAGGAATAGGCACCATAATCGGTGCTTTAATCGGGGCGGGTATTTTAACGGCAGTATGGAATTCTCTTGTGTTGCTGCAGGTATCTTCATACTGGCATCAGGTAATTCTTGGTATGATAATTGTTGTAGCTGTAACGGTTGACGTTTTACGTGAAAAAACAAAAGGAAAAGGAGGTTAAAATGAATAGGATTTTAAAAGTTTTGTTTTTTATTTTGACTGTTGTTATCATCCTTAACTTCTCTTCGGGATGCGGAAAAAAAGAAATTCATTATGGTGTATTGGGTAAATGCGTCGGACCTTACTGGGAAGTTGTCAGGAAAGGTGCGGAAGATGCCGGTAAGGAATTGGGCGTAAAGGTTACGGTTTTTATGCCTCAGAAAGAAGACATCCCGCAGCAGATAGAAACAGTTGAAACATGGATCTCTATGGGGTTTAAAGGCATGGCTGTTGCCCCTTCTGATCCTGAAGCGCTTGTTTCTCCCATTAATTCAGCTATGGAAAAGGATATTACTGTTCTTACGATAGATACGGATTCGCCCAATTCTAATAGGATATGCTATATCGGTACCGATAACTATACGGCAGGCAAGGCTGCCGGAGAAAAAATGGCAGAGATACTTGATAGCAAGGGTAAAGTTGCAATAGCAACCGGTTCTCTTACAGCCATGAATTCACTTGAAAGAATGAGAGGGTTCGAAGACGCGATTAAAAATTATCCTGAAATTGAAATCATAAAACCCATTCTTTGTGATAATGAGGAAACTTCAATGGCTGTTGAGCTTGCGGAAACCGCATTGCTTAACCATCCGGATTTGGACGCTTTCTTTGGTGTTTATGTCTTCAACGGGCCTTCTGCGGCAAAAGCAGTAGAGGCGGCAGGTAAGAAGGGCAAGGTCCATATAGTTTGCTTTGATGTGACAGACGAGCATCTTTATTTAATAGATGAAGGCTTAATAGATGCCACTATTGCGCAGAAGCAGTATTTTATGGGGTATGAGGGAGTGAGGATTATTAATCAAATAAATGAAAAAGGATTGGAAGCCGTACTTGATTTACTTCCTAAAAATGAAGATGGAGATTATATTATTGATACCGGTGTGGATGTAGTAAGCAAGGAAAATCTTGGAGAATATTTGAAACAAATGGATAAGTGGGGTATCGAACATACTTTCAAGCTGTGAATAAAGAAATTCTTCTCCGAATGGAGAAAATAGTTAAAACTTTCCCCGGTGTGAAAGCCCTGGATGATGTCGACCTTGAAGTTTATAAGGGGGAAGTGCTTGCACTTGTTGGAGAGAACGGAGCGGGTAAAACAACATTAATGGAAATCTTGAACCCGCACCCTGCGCCTACAGGATTTTACCAGCAAGAGAGCGGGAAAATATACTTTGAAGGTAGGGAAATAAAACTACGTGGACCTCTCGATGCGCAAAACGTAGGAATAAGTTTTATACATCAACACTTTAATCTTGCCCCGAATCTTTCGGTTTGTGAAAATATACTTTTAGGAAGGGAGCCCAGAAAGGGCGGTATTTTAGGGATAATAGACAAAAAAAAGATGAAGGAAACAGCTGCGGATTATCTTTCTAAACTTGGAGTAAAATTTTCTGCTGATACTCCCACAGGTGATTTGGGAGTTGCTCAAAAACAAATGGTTGAAATTGCAAAGGCTTTATCGGTATACGCCAAACTTTTGATAATGGATGAACCTACGGCTCCTCTTACAGATAATGAAGTGGATAAACTGTTTGCCATTGTCAACAAACTGAAAAAAGAAGGTATTACCTTTATTTTTGTAACGCATAAATTAAATGAAGTGTTTAAAATGTGCGATCGTGTCGTAGTCCTCCGGGATGGGAAAAATGCAGGGAGTATAGAAACCAAAGAGGCGACCGAAGAAACAATAACTCAAATGATGGTAGGAAGAGATTTGAAAATGTTTCCCGAGAGGAAAACAAATATCGGGGGAAAGATTTTTGAAGTTAAAAATTTGACAAGAGAAGGGTTAATAGAAAACGTCAGTTTTGAGGTTAAAAAAGGAGAAATACTTGGTTTGTATGGTCTTGTGGGTGCGGGAAGGACGGAAACCATGCGCGCCATTTTTGGTCTTGATCAATTAGATAAAGGAGAAATATATATAGACGGGGAAAAAGTATCAATAAAATCCCCGGCTGATGCAATAAATAAAGGAATTGGATTTGTGCCTGAGGATAGACAGTCTCAGGGTCTTGTACCTCTTATGAGTATTAAGGAGAATATAACACTTCCTGTTCTTGATAGAATCTCAAAAAGTAAGGTTATTAAAGGAGAGGAAGAAAAAAGAATAGTCGGTAAATATATAGATGAACTAAAAATAAGTCCCGGAGAGCCGGATTCTGCCGTGAAAGGATTGTCCGGCGGGAACCAGCAGAAGGTTGTTCTTGCAAAATGGCTCGCTTCCTGTCCGAAAATCCTTATATTGGATGAGCCAACAAGAGGTATAGATGTAGGGGCAAAGGCTGAAATACACTTCCGAATTTCCTTACTTGCCTTACAGGGATTGGGCGTTATTATTGTTTCGTCCGAGCTACCGGAGATAATTAAAATGAGTGACAGGATTCTTGTCATGGCAGAAGGCAAGATAACAGGCGAGTTTTTAAGTGAGGAAGCGACTGAAGAAAAAATAATCGGCTGTGCAGTTATGGAAAATTAGCATTTTTAAACTTTAAAGGAGAGTGAATTATGGCGCAAAAATACTTAAGCAACATAAAAAAAATAAAATTCGAAGGTAAGAAATCAAAAAATCCGCTTGCCTTTAAGTTCTATAACCCTGATGAGAAAATTAACGGGAAGAAGATGAAGGATCATCTCAGGTTTGCGTTAGCTTACTGGCATTCATTTAGGGGTGAAGGAGGAGATCCTTTCGGTAGTGCAACAATCGATAGGCCCTGGGAAAAATTTTCGGATGAAATCGATAAAGCCAAAGCAAGAATGGATGCGGCTTTCGAACTCTTCGATATTCTGGGAATGCCTTATTTTTGTTTTCACGATAGGGATATTGCACCTGAAGGAGATACTCTTGCTGAGACCAATAAAAATCTCGACATTATAGTTAAACACGTAAAAGAGCATATGAAGACAAGTAAAACAAAGCTGCTCTGGGATACGGCTAATCTTTTCTCCCATCCAAGATTCATGCATGGCGCAGCTACTTCTCCGGATGCAGACGTTTTTGCTTATGCTGCTGCCCAGGTTAAGAAAGCTCTGGAAGTAGGAAAAGAGCTTGGTGCCGAGAATTATGTGTTCTGGGGTGGAAGAGAGGGGTATGAAACCCTTCTTAATAACGATATGAAACTGGAACTTGATAATCTCGCCCGTTTCCTTCATATGGCTTGTGATTATGCAAAGAAAATCAAATTTAACGCACAGTTCCTGATAGAGCCGAAACCGCATGAGCCGACAAAACATCAGTATGATTTCGATTCCGCTACAGTAATCGGATTCTTAAGAAGCTATAATCTGATGGACAAATTCAAACTCAATATCGAAGCCAATCATGCAACTTTAGCAAGACACACTTTCCATCATGATTTAAGAGTCGCAAGAATTAATGGTGTTCTTGGAAGTATCGATGCAAATCAGGGAGATCTTCTTTTGGGATGGGATACCGACCAGTTTCCAAGCAACATATACTGGACAACGCTTGCCATGTATGAAGTCATTAAAAACGGAGGTCTTGGTAGAGGTGGATTGAATTTCGATGCAAAGGTAAGAAGGAGTTCTTTCGAAATAGAAGATCTTGTATATGCTCATATTTCGGGTATGGATTCCTTTGCCAAGGCTTACAAAGTGGCATACAATCTTATTAAAGGCGGAGAAATCGATAAGTTTGTGAAAGATAGATATTCAAGCTATTCCAAGGGTATAGGAAAATCTATCGTTTCCGGAAAAGAAAACTTCGAATCTCTTGAGAAGTACGCTCTTTCGAAAGGAGAGCCGAAAAAGAAGTCAGGAAGACAGGAACTTCTTGAAACAATACTCAACAGTTATCTTTTTGAGTAGTTAAAGGGATTTTAAGTTTTTTTAAATAAGAAAGCTCTACTAATTTTAGTAGAGCTTTTTTCTATTTGTGGAAACTTTCCGGTGGACCGAGATAAGAAGCCGGTATTTCTTTTGTTTCTACAACTATTTTTTGAAGAACCAGTCCGGGATCGATCATCCAGAATTTTAAAGTGTGTTCGCCCGGATTTTCGATCAGGTGCTCAGAAGATATAATTTTTATATTCTCCATTACAGCCTGGTTCCAGGTTGGGGGATATTTCCAGTCTGGAATCGTGTCATTTTTATGAACATTCATTATTTTCGCCGTTTCATCATCGAATGAAATACCGTAATGAAGTCCTTCTTTATTGTGGAAGTTTTGCGTTGGAGAGAAGTACGCTTTGACTTTTACTTTACCGCTGTTAAACAAATACATTTTATACTCTAAATGCGGACTGTTTCCTCCCGTTGTTTGTTTCTTTGCTGTAACTGGAACCGGAGTTATTCCTGATAGAGTTCGGCCAAAATCTGGTATTGTTAGCCAACTGATATTATTACTCTCCACTGCACGGGTATAGTGTTCTGCTTCCATGGAGACGTAACCGTTGCTCTCCACAAAACCTTTTATTTCATCTCTCTTCGGATATTCGGTGTTGCTAATAGGAGCTTTAATCGTAACTGTTTTATTATTAGAACTTTTTATCTCAATCGGTGCGCAATAAATGCCTTTAGGTGCCTTTTCCCAATTTATTTCTAAATAGATGCGTTTCTCTTTATCTATTTTACCCTCTTTATCTGATATTATTATCCAGGGTTCTTCGCAGGATATTTTGAAGTCAAAAGGAAGGGTTCCTCGGTTAAATATTTCTATATAATATTTCTGCTGATTATAGCAATCGAATTCGGGCAATACCGCTTGTCCGGGGGTATCCGGCCACCATTTATCCGAACCTTCGATTGCCACTCCCATTTCTGCCTTGCTTGGTATTTTTATTTCTTTTACCGGCGGCATTATATTTTGCGGAGGATTATCCCAGCTGGTATAACCAATGTGCGATTGAGACATCATGTGATTCCATTTTCCGTTAGCCATTTTTGTGTGATAATATTCTGTCAATTCGGCGTCTAATGTGAAGAGTTTCTTTACTTTCTCTGCCAGCATATTTGTTGCCGCGCGCCCCTGTTTTGCGTACAAGTAATTTTTTCCTACCGTAACATGCATTTCGTTTATATTCGCGCATGCTTTTACAGGGAATAATACTAACTGGTAATAAGCATCTTTGAATTCTGAAGGTAGTTCTTGATAAATGTTTTCGGCTTCGAAAGCTATTTGGTTGTAATCCGCAATAACCCTTTCTGCTTCTCTGTAATCGGTAAGGTTGTAGGTTGAAGAATCGATAGATTCAGGTTTTCTTCGTGAGTTGTATTTTGTATACTTTGTTAAAATATCCGCTATTTCATCGGCGTACTTCTCACCGAATTGCTGTTTTGTCCATAGTTTTGTGTATTCCGGAAGTCTTTCCGCGGGCCATTTCTCGAGATTCCATGCATAGTCCAGGAAAAATTGAGTCGGGAATTCCATGGGTTTTATATCGCCCACATTGACGATCCAGATTTCCTCGACTCCGTAAGCGTAGGACAGGTGCATCTGTTCCCATATTCTTGATATTTGATTGGTGTTTAACCATCGGTAGCTTCTGGGTCCTCCCACGAAATCGAAGTGATAGTACATACCGTAGCCGCCTGAGCGCGGCGAATCGCTCAACTTCGGAAGCCTTCTTACGTTGCCCCAGTTGTCATCGCACAGGAGTAATGTTACGTCGTCCGGAACTCTCATCCCTCCATCGTAATAGTCCTGGACTTCTTTATATAGAGCCCAATCCTGGGGAGTGGCGGAAGCAGGCTTCCCGGTTACTTCTTCGATGATCTCTCTCTGGTCTTTTACTATTCTTTCAAGGAGCGCGATGGCGGTTCCTTCGGTCATGGGTTCATCGCCGTCTCCCCGCATGCCTATTGTAACTATACTTTCATATCCATCCATTCTTTGGATACCTTCCCGCCAGAATTCCTTTAAGCTCGCTTCGTTTAATTCATAATTCCATCTTCCCGAACCAAATCGTCTCCATTCGTCATGAGCCCGCATTAAAGGTTCGTGGTGAGAAGTTCCTATTACGATTCCATATTCGTCCGCCAGTTTCGGGTTTAGAGTGTCATCAACATAGAAAGCTCTGCCCCACATGGCAGGCCAGAGATAGTTTCCTTTCAATCTAAGTATAAGTTCGAATACTTTTTTGTAGAATTTAGAATTAAACCCGCCGAATTTTTCAAAAGCCCACCCTGTAAGTGCGGGAGCTTCGTCATTTATGAATATTCCCCTGTATTTTACAGCCGGTTCTCCGAGGCTGTACGGTTCAGGTGAAACATAAAGATTTCTATTTTTTTTAACAGGTACATCAGCCCAGTAGTACCATGGTGAGACTCCGATTTTTTCCGATAGGTCGAACATGCCGTATATTGTGCCGCGCTTATCGCTCCCCACGATAACCAGAGCTCGTGTTATGCCGGGAAGCGGGTTTTCTACAACCTGTCTTGTAAATGTTTCCCATTTTCCTTTAGTATCTTCTACATCTATTTTTTTATTCGTAACTAATTTATCTATTATTTTACTTTTTCCGATTGTTCCGATTATTACTATTTCTTTTGATTTTGGAACTTCATCTACAAATATTTCCGGTTTGGAGTCCGTTACTCTTTCGATGTCCGCCTGAAAAAGTTTTGCCACCTTTATTACTCCGGGGTAATCTTCGGAACTTACGTACAACGGTGCGGATTTTCCGGAAGACGAGAGTATAAAACGTCCTTCACCTTTGTTAACAGAAATGTATGATGTGTAATCTATGGACTTTTTAGCGGCTGAGCAGGAGGTAATTATAATAAGGAAGAGCAGTATGAAGTAGAAAAGTTTACGAAATCGACAATTGTTTTCCGAGATATTGTATTTAATGTTCATTTTCGTTCAGTATAATAAGTGCTTCCTTATTATATGTCAAGGCATGATTTAAACTACGCTATCCGCTGACCGCCATCCGCTTTCCGCAAAAAATTAAAAAAATGGGAAATGTAGGGGATAAAGTGGTTAGCCGTAAGCGGTTTCCGATCTAAGACCTAAAAACGAAGGTCTAATTTTCTTATCTTAATTTTACTATCTTTGTTGATTTGAAGCCTTTTGCACCTACAAAATAAATACCGGAATTTAAATCATCACCGATTGTTACTGGAGCAGAATTGTAAATTGTTTTTTGTTCTATTATTCTTCCGGTTATGTCGTATACGTTGAGTGTTATCGGCAATTTTGTACCATGAATCTGTACTTCGGTTGCTACAAAGAAAAGGTTTTTAGAAACTTTCAAGACTTTTTCTTTATCCGTATCTCCCTCATTGAGTCCTGCCGGCAAAGGTTCGTATATTTGTAAACCAGCCACTTTATCTGCGACGTATACGTAAGCATCTGATACTGCTAAATCTTCTGCGGAACTGGGAGTATCGTATAACCCAACCCTGGAGGGGTTTGTAGGGTCTGAAATGTTCATTAGATAGATGCCGCGATGTCCAGCTGCTACGTATGCGTAGCCATCTGAGACGGCTACTCCAAATACGGAATAACCTATAGGGTAAGAACCTGCTTCAAAGGGATTTGAGGGTGTGGATATATCAATTACCCGGAGCCCATAAACCTCGTCTGCGACATACGCATAATTACCTGAGACCGCAACTTTTTTTGCCAAGCCGGGTATATCGCAAGAACCTATTCTCTTGGGGCTTGAAGGTATGGAGATATCTATTACTCGAAGACTATCATAAGATGCGACGTATGCATAATTACCGGAAATCGCTAAGCCCTTCGCTTGGCCAGTTGTATCGAAGCCCACCTCCTTCGGATTTGAGGGAGTGGAGATGTTGATTACCCGGAGACCGCCATGCGAACCTGCAACGTATGCATAACTATCAACTACCGCAATATCATAAGCATATCCGGGAGTATTGTAAGAACCTACTTCAGAGAGGTTTGTAGGCACAGATATGTCTATTACTATAAGGCCTTTAACCTCATCTGCCACATATGCATAATTCCCGGATACTGCTACACCATAATACCAGGGGTTATTCGCAAGATATGAACCCACCTCATAGGGGTTTGAAGGTGTGGATATATCTATAACTCGGAGACCGCCACGCCTGTCTGCAATATATGCATAATTTTCGGAAATTACTACATCCTTTGCCCAATTGAGTTTGCCGTATGAACCTACCTCATAGGGGTTTTTCCGATTAGAGATATCTATTACCCGGAAACCTAGGTCTGTATCCATAATGTATGCATAGTTACCGGCAACCGCTACGTCCCATGCATTGCTGAAAGTATCGCAAGAACTCACCTCATAGGGGTTTGAAGGTGTGGATATATCGATTATTCGTAAGCTGTGATACCCATCTGCAACGTAGGCATAATCGCCAGAGACCGATAATCCAATACCACCACTAACATTTAATGAACCTATCTCAGTGGGGTTTGAGGGTGTGGATATATCGATTACCAGGAGACTATCATAATAATCTGTTACATATGCTATACTGCCGGATATTGACACGTCAACAAATGCAGGGCTTGGTGTATCGTAGAAACCTATTTCATCGGGGTTTGAGGGTATAGAGATGTCTATTATTCGGAGACCTGCACCCTGATTTGCAACATATGCGTAATTTCCTACTACCGCTACGTTCCATGCAACGCTTCCGGTATCGTAATAACCTACCTCAGAGGGGGTTTCTGGGGTGGAGACATCTATTATCCTGAGCCCGGCTTCACAGTCTGCTACGAATGCATAATTATCAACAACGGTTACGCCGAGTCCTAAGTCGGGAGTATCGCAAGAACCTAACTTCTGTGGATTTTCCGGATTGATAATATTCCATATTTCAAGACCGGCTTCCGCTGCTGCGATGTAAAGCCTCTGGTTTACTTTTTCGTAATATAGGCCCTTTACAATACCTCTTGTATGGATTTTTTCTGATAACTTAACAGGGCTTGAAGGGTCAGAGACATCTAGTATGTAAACTCCGCCTCCATAACCGCAGAAGGCGAGATTCCTTGCCGAGTCAACTTCTATAGCATAAGAGGAACCAAAAGGCCAGTTACCAACGAATTTCATATTCAAAGAATCAAATCTTTCACTCGTACGTTTTTTGAGTGATGAAATTTTAATATCTGCATTTGTTAGTTCTTCAAAATTAGAAGGGAAAGCAGTTATTTCACCCTGCCTATTTTCCGACAATAAGAACACAATAACTAATAGAAAACTATACATTTAGATCTCCTTATTATTATATTATAAAAGAAATTACACTCTTTGTCAATTACTTTAGTCTATTTTTTGACTTGGAACTCGAAACACGAAACTTAAATTTATTACCAATATCGTGATTTTTTAACTGCTAACTGCTCTCTACTCCCTACTCTCTATCATCTAAGACCTAAGACCTAAGATCAGTCCAGTCTCGGTTTGCAGAGAATCTCTTTTATTTTTAGGTCGAAGAAGTTCTGGGTATTAGCCGGTTTTACAACTAAAGCGGTGTCTGCCCCTCTTCCCGTTCCGGAAATAGAAATTGTATCTTTTTCTGTGTTTATAAGGCCTGCGTCCGCTGCCATAAGTGTAATCTCGCAGCCGACCTTCATTCCCTCTCCCATAATACGGAGCGTGTTGGCTACTATATCGTCGAGCTCGTAAGTTTTAAATTGTTTTCTGACTGCTCTTCCCAATCCTCCGAACGAATGCAGACATGTCAGCACGGTAGCACCCATATCCTCGAGATGCTTTTTTGTTTCGTCCGGCATTTCCTGTTCATTTGGATTGTTAAATCCGGTGGAATGAGTTACAATTATTGGGTTATAGTCTTTGAAAACTTCTACAGCGGCAAGCGCGGTGTATCCTCCGGTTGAAGCTATTACTATTTGCTCTATCATGAGTTCCCGTGCTCTTTCTAAAGCTATGTGAAGCGTTCTTTCTGTATTTATTTTTCCCGGTTCTTCAAAATAAACCGTATTAACGGAGATTTCTGCCATTAATCCTCCTTAATAATAATGTATATTAATAAGAAAAAGGAATTTCGCAAATACTTTTATAGCCACGAAGGCACTAAGACACAAAGTTTTTTATTTGTTTTAACTACCTAACTACCTAACTTCCTAACTATATGATCACCACAAAGAACACAGAGAAAAATATGTTGTTTTTAACTCCCCAGCCCAACCCCCAAAGAAATATTCTCACACAAAGCCACAAAGAACACAAAGCCCTCATGCCCAACCCCAAAATTTTATTTTTTAATATTTAACCGTTCATCATCTCCTATCTTACTTCTTTAGTCATTGGGTTTATGAATAAAACTTCGTCGTTGGATAGGAGCGCGGCAACAAAACAAACTGGAACTGTTCCTCCCCTGCGTCCAGGGGAAGCCCAATTTGCTAATTTTTTCCTTTTGTCACAAAGAAAAGGAGAAGTTCCGCTCCCAAAGTAAGCGATCTCTTTTATATCGGGTAAGTCTTTTTCGTATCGTCTCGTAATTTCCTTTTCTATCAATACGCTCCCTTCTTTAAGGTCGACGAAGGGATATCTATCCCAATCGAGGTCGTCTCTTGGGGCTAAGGCTACTGCACCATATGCGAAGAAATGTGCTACTGCTACCACCTTATCTTTGAACAGAAGAGGAACGTCTACCGCGTCCCACGGTTCTCCTCTTTTACAATGAACTAAAATCGGTTCTCCAACCTTTCCATATTTTTCTATCTCATCGATATAAAAGGTATCCACATAACAGAGTTGTACCAGAGAGTCCTTTCCTTCAGGAGTTGTAATATAACCATAAGGACTACCCTGACTCGTTATCAGCATCTCCCGTCCTTTCTCGTCCGTTTTAATGCTATAAGGGTGTCTTTTAAGAAAGTTCTTCTTTGCGATTTTCATAAACTCTTCTTTCATTTCAGGTTGTAAATGCAGGTCGTATTTTGGAAGTTTGATGAAATTTTTAACATGCTCTACTTCCAGATATAAATTATCGTCAACTTTACTATTTTTTCTCATCTCAATTTTCTCAAACCTCTTTTTCAAGAGATACTTTAAATACGGCACGTAGTAATCACTGATTCTCATAACCCTCTCAGTGGAATCGGCATTATAGTCCCATTCAATCCATTTGGGACCATCCGGATATGAAGTCTCTCCTTCATGCCCTTCAGCGTATTTGGTAAGAGAGAAGGGAAGATAAAATGGCTCACCGGTTATGGGATCTATAACTTGCGGTATTTTAACTCTAGACCTCTCTAACGGTACACCCAGAGGTATACCTTCGTCTTTTACTATACGGATATTTCTTGTGCAGGCTGAGATACTTAATAAAAGAATCAAAAAAAGTGTGTATTTCATATTTACCTCCTTGTTTCGCTTAAAAAATATTTTTTTATTTTTACTATTCAACCATTCAACAATTTACCCATTCAACTTAGATTCGAAGAATCTAGTTCAACAACTGCCGTTCCGTCAATTTCACCTTTTGATACTTTTATAAGAGTTTCGGGTATATCGTCGAAGTTATATGTTTCTACTCGTGATTTTAACTTTAATTCATCTGCGATTTTTAAAAACTCTATTCCGTCTTTGCGTGTTATATTCGCGACAGATTTAATGTTTCGTTCCATCCATAGAAGACCGGTGTAATCTTTTATCTCGATAGGCGACATGTAAATGGGGGAGAGAATAAGTTTTCCCCCGGGTTCGAGAAGAGATAAGACATAAGATATAAGTTCTCCCGCTGGAGGATAGAATATCGCTGCGTCCAGCTTCACCGGAAATTTGTCATCGTAGTCGCCGACCCAATCGGCTTTTAATTCTTTTGCCGATTTCTGATTGTGTTCGCTTCTTGTTGCCACGAAACATTCTATATCTTTCGCTTTGGCGATTTGAAGGACAAAAGCGGCAGTGGGACCGAATCCAAATAAACCTAATTTTTCTCCTTTCTTAATTTCGGCGAGACGATACCCCCTGTATCCTGTTATTCCCGCGCACATAAAAGGCACCTGTTCTGCGAAAGAATGATTTTCTCCCAGATGGTATGCGAAATCCGCATCTATTACAATGAATTCCGTATAGCCGCCGTCTACATCCCAGCCTGTGAATTTCGTGTCCGGGCATAAATTTTCTCTTCCCGAAACGCAGAATTTACAGCTTCCGCATGAGCTGTATAGCCAGGCTGCACCTGCCAGCTCTCCTTCTTTGAAGGAAGTTACTTCTTTTCCTATTTCGTCGACAATTCCCACGATTTGATGCCCCGGGATTACAGGTTTTTTATGTAACGGCAGGTCGCCTTCTATTTCGTGTAAATCCGTTCTGCAGATACCTGTGGCTTTAATTTTTATTCTTATTTCGTTTTTTCTGACTTCGGAAACCGGAATTTCTTTCTTAATAAGAGGTTTTGTTTCGACTTTTCCCTGTTTTTCAAGAACCCAGGCTTTCATTTCTATAGATCCTGCGCTAAAATCGAATTAGGAACTTCCGCGTAGTCTTTCATAATTAGGAAATGTTCTTTTAGATTCAATTTCTCCGCGGTCCTTTTCAATTTTTTCAAATCCTGCGTGTCGGGTTTAATTTTTGCTTCGAAAGCAATTTTTCCATTTAATATAAAATCAATCTCCGGACCCTTATATTTTTCGTAATAATTTAATTTGCCATATTTTTTGAGATTTTTAAAAACGACATCTTCAAAAAATGTCAAGTGATAATCGACAAATTTGGTACAATTTTGTCTATATTGTTTCTATGTTATTAATTATATTATCACTTTCTTTTCTGAATTTCTTTATTGCTTGGGGTATCGAATTCAAAATATCTGTCGCCGTTGTTCCGTCTTTTCCTTTCTTTTCTGCTGCCAGGTCTCCCGCGAGCCCGTGTATAAAAACGCCTGTTCTTACAGCGTTTTCGAATATTTCTTTTTCGGTATTTCCGGGAACAATTTTGAACATTGCGGCAATTATTCCGGTAAGAACATCGCCCGAGCCAGCTGTAGCCATACCAGGATTTCCCGTAAGGTTTATAAAAACTTCTCCGTCCGGACATCCGATGAGCGAATTTGCTCCTTTAAATACAATAAAACAACCATATAAAGCAGATTTTTCTCTCGTAATTTGCACTCTATTTGTTTTAGTCTCTTTTGTTTTTCCTCCGAATAGTCTTATAAACTCTGCCGGATGGGGAGTCAAAACCGTCAGGTTTTTTCTTTTTTTAATTAAATCTAAATTATCTTTTAGTGCGGTCAGACCATCTCCGTCGATTAAAAGAGGTTTTTTTATTCTTGTGACGAGAGTACGAACAAGCTCTTGTGTTTCTTTATAAAGAGATAGCCCCGGACCTATTACAACAAAGTCTGCTTCTTCTGAAAATTCGATTAGATCTTTTAGGTTCTCTTTAGAGATAGAACCTGTTTTTGTTTCTTCTTGTGGTAGAAGGACGAGTTCTCTCCCTCTTTTCCCCATATAAGAAGAAATAGATTTTGGTGTCGCCAGATAGGAAAGTCCGCCGCCGGCTTTAAGAAATGACATGGCGGAGAAATATGGAGCTCCCAGGTATTTCTGTGCTCCTGAAATGAAGAGGCATTTTCCGAAAGAACCTTTATGTGTATCCTTTCCTCTTTCTTTTAGTTCTAAAGGATAGTTTATCTCGGTTTTTATAGACTTATCGTCGTAGAGCGCAGGAGGGAAAGAAATATGAGACACAAAAAGCTTTTCCCAGTATTCGTATCCCGGATAGTTTAATTCTCCTGCTTTTGGCAATCCGAAAGTTACAGTTATATCGCTTTTTACCGCGACTCCCATAATCTCTCCGGTGTCTCCGTTAATACCTGAAGGAATATCCACACTTACGACTTTTTTGCCGGCTTTATTTACAAGTTCGATTGTCTTTTTGTAAATTCCTTTGACTTCTCCCGAAAGACCGGTCCCGAGCATTGCGTCAACTATTACGTCGTTTTCTTTTAAAGCCTTTTGTATTTCTTTTTGATTTGGTTTTTTCTTTATTGATACGCCGATTTTTTTTAATGTTTCGAAATTCTTTCTTGTTATTCCTTTTAATTTTTGTTCTTCTGCGAGGAGAATAAATTTAACTTCTGCGTTGTTTGAGTAAAGTTTACGGGCTACAACCATTCCGTCTCCGCCGTTATTCCCGCTTCCTGCGAGAATCAGGAATTTTTTGTCTTTAATCCCGATTTCTTTTTCAATTGCGTAGAAAACCGCATTGCCTGCATTTTCCATTAAGAGTATTTCGTCGATGCTGTATTTTTTTACGGCGGTTTTATCAAGGTTTCTCATTTCGGAAACAGAAGCTACTTTCATTATTCCTCCTGTGTTTTAGTTATTTTATAATTTTATGAAGGATATGTCAAGACTTAATCCTAAAAAGAACTACATATTACACAAAATTAATGCAAGATTTCTGTTTTCACTTTACTAGATATGACCCCCACAACAACTGATAGAAACAACAAATAGCACGAATATTCTAAATTTTTCAGCACGGAAATCAGAACCCATAATTCGATATCCAGAGCATAGTACATAGAGCCCGACCTGACGAGGCAGAATCGCTTTAGTTTACTTCCTTAAATTACTTTGTTAATACCGCCTTCTTTATCTGAATAAACTGCTTCCCGCCGTTTTTCGGATTTGCCACAAACCTTACAAAGTAAATCCCGCTTGTGAGTTTCGAGCCGTCCATAGTTTCCGAATAATATCCTGGGCACCTTATTCCTTCTGCTAAAGTCGCTACTTCACGCCCCAGTATATCGTAGACGCTAAGCTTGATAGTGCTAACTGCGGACAATTGATACCTGATGGTTGTTGCAGAACTGAAGGGATTGGGGTAATTTTGATACAAGATAATCCTTTGGGGAACGTTTAGTTCGCCCTCTCCCGACCCGCCGGATGCAGGGTCTCCGTAGGCATAACCGGAACCCGAAAAACCCAGATACACGCGGCCGTAAATATTCGGATCCCCCGCCACCACCTTGACCATATCAAGGCTCCCCAGCGGGAAATCCCCGATCTTCTCCCAGGTGGCGCAGTTGTCAATGGACCGCCAGACACCCCACACGTCGTCAACCCACCCGGAGATGAAGACCGCGGGGTACCCGCCGGCCACGGCCTGCCGGCCGAAGCCGATGTCGTATACTTCCTTCACGTTGGACAGAGTTGTCCAGTTGAACCCGCCGTCCGTCGACCGCATAAGATTGGCATAGTTAGCCGGATTGGTGTCGCCCAGGCCGCCCCCCTGGTGGCCCACCGTGAAAAAGAGATGTCCCTCCCGCCCCGGCACGGTCCGGAGTTTAGCGTTCCAGCCATCCCCCATTTGCATCGATCCGGGCTTGATCAACGTCCAGGTGTCCCCGCCGTCCGACGATGAATACAGCCCCGCGATGTAATTGAAGGCGTAGAACTTTCCCGGCGTGACCCAATCGGCCGCGACGATATTCCGGTCGAGCCAAAAAAGAAAACCCCAGCCGGTCTCGTCCGATGTGGGAGCTCCCGGGAACTCGCACTGGGTCCAGGTCGCGCCGTTGTCTTTGGTGTAATAGGGAACGCCGTTGTTTTCAGGAATCCACACGATGTTGCCCGCGGTGCTGACGGCCATACAACCTCCTAATTTGTAGTCGTCGGGCAACGTGGCGAACGGTTGCCACGTCTGTCCGCCGTCGGTGGAATAGCCGCTTCTCTCCCGGCCGCTCCAATTGACGAGCGCGGCAATGTACTTTGGATCGTCGATGGCGTAATCGCCGTCCCAACCCGAATTGGTGGGATAATCCCTGTCCGGCCCATGCTGGGTGGGATACGCGTCGGGATTATCGACGTAGAAAATCGGCCTGTCCATGGAGATGACGACCGGTTTCCCGTCCGGAGGGACGACGATTTGGCACGCGCACAGATTCTCAATGCCCCGGGTTTGCGAATTCCAGGTTATGACATCATTCCATTCCATGTCGTCGCGCGTGAAATCCGTGGCAAACCACACGCCGATGCCTTCAACGAACCATAGCTTGTTTTGCGTGATGGGATCAAAGACCATATCCCCGCTGGACATGTAGGTTTCTGTTGTCCAAGCCAGCCAGGGGATATCATCGGCAACCCTGGTAGCGGAACCTTCCGGACCCCATATGATGTCGCCCCAAGTATTGCCCCCGTCTAACGACTGGCACAGGTAACCTCCGCTGCCGCCCAAAACCACCCGGTGGGGGTCCTCGGGATCTATTGCCACGGTATGCCAATCCCTCACCGGAGGGTTCATATCGGTCCAGGACGAGCCCTCGTACTTCCATGCTGTTGTTCCATCCACAGCATAATAGACTTCGTTTGACACGATTCCGTGATGGACCGTCGCCGGTCCACCTGTCGTCAGTGCCCAGGAATCGCCGGCATCATCGGAGCGGTACACACCGTTCCCCCAACTGCAGACGTAAATCG
Organism: Caldifarciminota bacterium; assembly: GCA_016930175.1. Taxonomy (GTDB): domain Bacteria; phylum Hydrothermota; class UBA3072; order UBA3072; family UBA3072; genus JAFGHJ01. The sequence continues at coordinate 17,740 of JAFGHJ010000007.1, read as the reverse complement.
TGTTGGTCTTGCCGTCAGTTTGGCCGGAGGAGGGGTCGAAAGCGATGCCGGTCATGCCCCCCTCGTCGACCGCGCCGTTCGGCACGGCCGCCACCTGAGCCCAACTCGCGCCTTCGTCTGCGGTTATCCACAAACCGTCGTTCGTCGTGCCGGCGTACACGACGTCCGGGTTGACAGGATCAATGGCCATTTTTCGGCCATGCATCCGGTAACCGTCGTTCGGGTCGGCGCTGACGCGGACAAAAGACGTCTTCGTCCACGGGCTGCCCTTGTCCTCGCTCCGGTAAACTTCCCCCATATACATCATGTAGAAGCGGTTCGGGTTGCTCGGCGCGATCCGGATCTCATACACGCCCACGCCGTAATCCACCCTGTGGTCCTCGGCTGGCATGCTCGCGACGGTCACCAATTGTTTCCATTGCGGGTCCAAGTCGCTCCACAGATACGCTCCATAGGTATCCGTACGTACCACTTTTGTCCCGTCTGGCGCAATGTCCATTCCCGTGACCCATCCTCCGGCGCCGATCCGTAGCGGTTCCCATGTGTATTCAACCCCCTGCGAGAAGCCCACCCCCGCAAGGAAAAAGAAAACAACCTCAAACAAAATGCTAAAAGCCATCTTAACCTTCGAGCAACTGGTGATTTTTTGTTTAATAGACATGGTATTTTCTCCTACTATGATACAAGTAGAAAATTCTACTCCTTCAATGTTTATATTTTCTAAGTATCATATAATTTTTCACTACCCAAGTCAAGGCGGAAAATTTACTCTAACGAGCCAGCAAGCTTATTAGCAACGAATCACACAAATAGCACGAATATTCTATATTTTTTATAAAAATACAAAGTCTTATGTTTAAGAATTAGTTGACAGAGTTCTGAATTTTGCTTATAATATTTAATATATGAGTTTTTACTGGAGGGAATATATGCCTAGGAAATTTTCCATTATTTGCATAATTTTTATTTTATTTACAATGTCATGCAATTTGTTTGATGATAACGAAAATGATAATGGTTCTATTAGTACAGAAACTCAATTTGAAGATGATTTTAATGATGTGTCAATCAATGAGTCTGTTTGGCAGATAGCTACTTGGGTAGAGCATGATGGTCAAACCGGGCGGGGAAGATGTTATTCGGAGAATGGATACTTGAATCTGGTTTTTATAAATGATTCAGCAGAAGGTTATTTGAGCTCAGCAATCCAGACACGTGAGGAATTCTTATACGGCCGTTGGGAAGCAAGATTAAAGCCTTCGTCTGTACCCGGTGTTCTTAACTCGATGTATACTATTGACTGGGATGATGGTGATGGGACTAAACAGGAAATTGATATCGAGTTTTTAACCTATACCTTTGCTGATAATTCAGGTGAGGTCCACTTCGCTGTGCATGCGGTTGGTCTCAATAGTTTTAATACTAATCCTGATATCGAATTGGATTTTAATCCATCGGATGATTTTCATGTTTGGGGTTTTGAGATTACTCCTCTGTATGTTCAGTGGTTTGTAGACGATCTTATCCTTTTAACCTATACTTATAGTGAAAATGATATAGTAATCGATTCTGAATATCAACTTAAGTTCAACTTCTGGTCGCAGGAAAATTGGATCAATGGTCCCCCGGTAGAGAATACAGAGTGTATATACCAAATTGATTGGATAAGGTTTTATCCTTATGTAAATGAAAATTAGCTGTATTTTGTCTGTTAGTTATTATATATAGAAGATGTTTAATTTTTTTAACCACAAAGCGTACAAAACTCCCCGCTCGACTTCCTAAATCTTAAATAAAAGCCCTCTTGACTCTAATGATTATTTTATTTATTTTTATAATATGGATAAAAAAGGAATCTTTATATTCAGGAAAGGAGGATAAAAAATGAAAATTCTTAAGGTGTTTTTTCTTCTCCTTTTATTACTTGTTCTGGTAAGCTGTGCATCTACCAGCGAAAAGGAGGAAGAGATAAAAGAGTCTGAAGTACATGAAGTCTCCGAGGCGGAAAGATATTTTAGTTTTGCTTATGAACATATTAAACAGAAGAATTATGATGAAGCAATTCCTCTTCTTGAAAAAGCCGTTAAAGCCGATCCCACCTATGTAGACGCTTATCTTGCGTTAAAAGAGGTCTATCTTATAGTGGGAGACACGAGTAAAGCTTTGGCAATCTGTAAGGAAACCTTTGGTTGTTTTTCTGAGCCGGAGAGCAATCGTAAAATAGCATTGGCTTACGCATCTCTGTTGGATATGACGGGTCAATCTGAAGAAGCTGAACAGCTTTTTTTAGATGTCATAGAAAAAAATCCCACAGATGCTAACAGTTATGACATGTATGCCAGTTTCCTTGAAGCAAAAGGCAAAAACGATAAGGCTTTGGAAAATTATAAAACAGCGTACCAATATGATCCTGATAATGGTGGAATAGCTTTCAGATATGGAAATCTTTTGTTTAAGCTTGAACGTTACCGAGAAGCAATTGAGTTGTTAAAAAAAGCTAAGGAATTTTTTGCTGACGATATAGAAGTTATTAAATTAATTGCTGAATGTTACATGGAACTCGGCGAGTACGAAAACGGTATTGAAGAGTATAAATCTATAATAAAGATAATTCCCGAACACGTTTCCAGCAGATTGCTGATTGGCAATGCTTACCTGAAAATGAAGCAGTATCAAAAAGCCTACATTTACTATAATGAAGCTTTAGAAATCGCTCCTGAAAATCTAAGCGTATATTATCAGTTAATTAATCTTGAGCTTACCAGGAAGAATCTTCCTGCCGTTAAAAGATATATGGATAAGGGTTTTTCTATCGATCCTAACGATTATATTTTATTTGCTCTTTACGGAGAATACTATTATCGTTTAGGTTCAAATTATATGGATAATAGGCAGGCAAGACCGGCAAAAGAAAACTTTGATGAGGCTATAAGAATCTGGGAAGAAGCAATAACTAAGACAAGTGATCCTAAATGGATTAATTATGCGCAGGAGGGTATCAAGAGAGCCCAGGAAAACATAGAAAAGCTTATTATATGGTGATTTTCCTTAATTCGGCATTTGGAAAATTAGTCGTCACCAGTCGCCAGCCATAAATCAATGAATACAAAAAAATAAAAACTATAAGTTCTATATTTTCTAAATAATTTCTTTCTTCTCTAGTGTAAGAGTCTTTTTGTTTATTGTAGGGCTCTTGCGATAAAATAAATAATTCGTATTTTGAAATGGGAATTTACAATGAAAAGAAAAGTCATAAGGAAGCAGCCGAATTCGAAGATGTGTCTTGTATGCGGACTGAAAAACAGTCTGGGTCTTAAAGCTCGTTTTTATGAATTGGAAAATAATGAACTGGTTGGAATTTTTAAGCCGATAGAAGAGCATCAGGGTTATCCGGGGCGTCTTCACGGAGGAATCATTTCGGCTATCCTGGATGAAACGATAGGAAGAGCCGTTATGATTGGCTATGAAGAAGATGTCTGGTTTGTTACCGTCGAATTCAATGTCCGTTTTAAGAAACCTGTGCCGCTCGGTCGGGAGATAAAAGTTAAAGCTCGTGTAAGTAGAGAAACAAGCCGAATATATGAAGGTAACGGTGAGATAAAGTTGAAAAGCGGAGAAATAGCTGCGGAGGCTTATGGTAAATACATGAAGTTGCCTATTGATAAAATTGCGGATTTTGATTATGAAGACCAGGAGTGGGGAGTTGTCCCGGCAAAAGAAGACCCTGCAGAGATCGACATTTAGTTTTTTTTGAATTAAATATGGACATTGTTAGTCTGTTAGTCCGTTTTTTGCATACCCACAGACCAACGAACCAACTGACTAACAAATTAAAATATCTCTATATTGTTTTTTGATAAAAAATAAATAATATATTTTGATTTTCAAAAGAAGGAGATGTAGTGGGTAATAGGATTTTATATTACAGTACAAATAGAGAATTAAATACGGAAAAGGTCGAAGGTTTTAAAGGAGAGGTTACCTTTAAAGAAGCTCTTTTTATGGGTCAGGCTCCGGATAACGGACTTTTTATGCCGAATTGTTTGCCTGAATTGTACAAAGAAGAGATATTGTCGCTTAAGGGTAGACCTTATCCTGAAGTTGCTTTTGAAATACTTAAGAAATATTTAAAAGATGATATAAGCGATGAAAAGCTAAGGGAGATTTGCAACGACGCCTACACTTTTGGTATACCAATTGAAAAGATTACCGGAGAAATTTATCTTGCCAGAATGGACCAGGGTCCTACCGCCTCGTTTAAAGATTTTGCCGCTCAGATTATGTCGAGATTGATGGAAGAATTGAAGGAAGAGAATCAGGAAATAACCGTTCTGGTGGCGACTTCCGGAGATACCGGGAGTGCGATAGGCACGGCTTATAAAGGTTTGGAAGGTATTAAAGTATATATTCTTTATCCTGAATTGGAAGTCAGTGAGGGACAGAGAAAACAATTAAATGCTATAGGCGATAATACGACTACCATAGCTATTGACGGCAAATTCGATGACTGCCAGAGACTTGTAAAACTGGCATTCGGTGATTCCGAGCTTAAGAGTTTAAATTTAACCTCCGCGAATTCGATTAACATAGGAAGAATTCTACCTCAGATAGTTTATTACTTTTATTCTTATATAAATATGGTAGGTGAAGTCCGTCCGGTTATTTTTTCGGTTCCGTCCGGCAACTTTGGAAATTCTCTTGGATGCGAAATTGCGCGCAGAATGGGTTTGCCGGTTAGTCCACTCATAATAGCCACCAATGAAAACGATGAGTTCCCGAAGTTCCTTAATAGCGGGGTTTATGAAAAAGTAGAGCCGTCTCGTAAATGCCTTTCCAATGCGATGAATGTCGGGAATCCAAGTAACCTTGCCAGATATTTCAACCTTTACGGAGGTATAGTCGATAAAGAGGGAGGTGTCCACAGAGAACCGGATGTCGCGAAAATGAAAAAGAATTTGTATTCTGTTTCTATTAGCGATGAAGAAACTGTGAAAACCATAAAGGAAATTTATGAAGATTACAATGTATTGCTTGAACCGCACGGTGCAGTAGGTGTTGCAGCTTTAATGAATCATTATAAAAAGACAGATAAGCCTGCCGTGTGTTTTGAAACTGCTCATCCTTCTAAATTTCCGGAGATAATAGAAGAAACTCTTAAAATAACTCCAGAATCTCACCCGTCACTGGTGGATATAGACAAGAGAGTTATCGAACCTGAGCATTTGCCTAATGATTATGAAGCTTTTAAGGAATATTTATTATCTTGACTGTGAAAGATTCACTGTCAGTTAAAATTAAAGGAGCTTGTATGAAAAAATATATTTTAATCATGATGTTTGGAATCTTTTGTTTCACTGCAATTGCAGGATATGCAGAGGAAGGAAAAATAAAAGGGTATATAGGTCTCAAATCCGGTACTTTTGCTTTAGAAAAGAATTCTTTGAATATTTTTTCTCTCGGAGGAACCGGTGGCTGCATCATACCCATTGGAAACAAGTATGTCGAAGCAGGATTTGAAGAGGATTTCAATATCGGTTGCTTCGGCGGAGATTATGTGAGTGGCTTTCCCGGGGACAGAGCGCACATAAGGACACTCGGTGTATACGGTGTAGTAAGAACAATACCGATCAACGAAGTATACATGAAGTGCAAAATAGGTTTTACAAGTGAGACGAAAATTGAAAGAATCGAGAATATGGAAAAGTTATATAAAGAGACAGGTCCTTCCTTTGGAATTGGGGCAGGGTATAATGCCTCTAATCACATAAATGTCGAAGGTGAGCTTACTACAACAAATAGCAACATGAAATTCTTTAGTATTGTTATAGCTTTTGTTCTCTAAGCTATATAACCAATAGCAGCTACAAACTTATCACAGGATTCTTTTCGTTTCTAGTTTGCTGAGCGACAAAATATTAGAGCTTTTATATAGGCTTGCACCTATATGATCCTGCGCTTTTTGTCCCCCTGTAGTTAATTTTAAAAATTTGTAATCATTACAACTTTGAACGCTTGACAAATTTATATTTATTGTTATTATAATTACAAAAAAGGAGGAGTTATGGCGGAACGTGAATTTAATATGCCTTTACTCGGTGACGGTTTTCCCGAATTGAGAGTTCAGACTACTCACGGGCAGATGAATCTTCCTGATGATTTTAAGGGGAAATGGTTTGTTTTGTTTAGTCATCCGGCAGATTTCACGCCGGTTTGCACGACGGAGTTTGTTGCTTTCCAGAAAAGATTTAAGGAATTTAAAAAGATGGATTGCGGTCTTGTCGGTATGTCCGTAGATCAGGTATTCTCTCACATGAAATGGGTCGAGTGGATTAAAAAAGAACTCGGTATTGAAATCGAATTCCCTATAATAGCCGCAAACGACGCGATCGCTTTAAAGTTGGGAATGCTTCATCCCGGAAAAGGAACAAACACTGTAAGAGCTGTTTTTATCGTAGATCCTAAGGGTATAGTGAGGCTTATTATGTACTATCCTCAGGAAGTCGGCAGAAACATGGATGAAGTGGTTAGGGCGGTTAAGGCACTGCAGATTTCCGATAAACAGGGTGCTGTTCCGGCCGGTTGGCCCGACAATGAATTGATAAAAGATAGAATTATCGTTTCGCCGGCAAAAGATGAAAAAACCGCCAGGGAAAGATTAAAAGATAAAAGTCTTAAATGCTTTGATTGGTGGTTCTGTCACAAGCCCTTAAAATAAAGTAAAAGCCACGTTAATTCAGAATTCTTAGTTGCTAATTTTGTCAGTGTGTTGGTCTGTAAGCGGGTTGGTGGGTGAAAGTAGCCCGATTCACTTACAGGCTAACACTCCGACAGATTAAAATATCTACGAATTTTCAAGTTTCTTTACAAGAATCCCTCCTTGACATAGGCAGTGTAAAATATAGTATATTAAAATAATCTATTTATTAATGATTACTTGTTTTTAATAGATTGTAGGACATTTCTATATGGACGATAAACTAAGAAAGCGAATCGAGGAATTAGTAAAAGAGGAAATATCCATCGTTCCTTATCAAGTGGTATGGCCAAAAATGTTCGAAGAAGAAGCCGGTTTTCTTCACGAGAGATTTTCCCGGAATTTAATAAAAAGGATTGAGCATTTTGGAAGCACGGCAGTACCGGGTCTTTCTGCAAAACCGGTTATAGATATTTTAGTTGAAGTGACGAGCTTAGAAGAAACTAAAAGGAGAATTGTGCCTGTTTTGGAAGCCGAAGGATATGAATATTTCTACCGTCCGGCTTTTGGAGATAGTGGCCCGCCTTATTACGTGTGGTTTATAAAGCGAGATTCAGAAGGCAAACGCACACATCATATACACATGGTTGAAGCAGACTCGGATTTGTGGGATAGAATTTACTTTAGAGATTATCTGAAGGAATTTCCAAAAGTAGCTGAACGCTATAATGATTTAAAAATTGAACTGTCGAGAAAGTATCCAAATAATAGAGTCAGATACACAGAAGAAAAAGGCGAATTTATCCATTCTATTACCGAAAAAGCAAAGAAATATTACGAAACGAAAAGATAGCTCTTTGCTTGGTAGGAGATAAAAATATGGAGAACAAAAAAATGATTATAATTTGCGAATCTGTGCATCATGATAACACCTTGAAGATCGCCCGGGCAATCGGTGAAGTATTAGAAGCGGAAATCATAAAACCGCGAGATTTTAATGAAAGTACTATTCCCGATTATGATTTTATTGGCTTTGGTTCGGGAATTTACGGAGGTGCGCATCACAAAAATTTGCTCGATTTAGCGGAGAAATTCGAAACGCAAAATGGTAAAAAAGCCTTTATCTTTTCTACCTCGATGATTCGTATGTCAGTTATGCATAAAGCACTCAGGGATAAACTGCTTAAAAAAGGGTTTGACATAATCGGAGAGTTTCATTGCAAAGGATTTACAGATTATAGTATTTTAAAATATTTTTTTGGCGGAGTAAACAAAGGAAGACCGAATAAGAAAGATTTGCAAAAGGCGCAGACTTTCGCAAAAAAACTGAAGGAACAAATTTAGGAAATTAGTCAATAGTCACCAGTCACTGGTCTTCAGTCATTGGCCCAAAATTAGTAAAGTTAGTGGGTCGGTGTGTTGGGAGGGTAAAAAAACAGCCTAACCGACTAACTGACCAACAGGCCAACAATTTAAATCTTTGTGCTCTCTGTGGCTCTGTGTGAGATTAAAGCCTCACTTCGGCGGGTAAGCCCCCACAAACGGTGTCTCGTTTTCGGAAATTCCGAGGAGTTTTCTTATCTCAGGTGGAAGTTTAGCTCCCGGAAAATCTCTTGAAAGTTCGAATTTTCCCAGTTCCCAGCTCTTAAATAGGGGTCCATCATAACTAATAAAATATTGACTGTTAGCTGAAAATTCAGAATGAAGTTTCCTTAAACCTTCAAGCGATTCGAGTTCCACTCTACATTCTTTATTCTTTGCGGGACTCCACCACATCAACGGATTAGATACCTTATCTCCGCTTCGAACATACACGTTATAATCGAGTTGATTAAATTGGGGTTTGTTAAGTTTTTTGCAGAGCGACGGTGCCTGCCAGACGACAAAAAGTGGTCTATCGTAGTTTTCATCGACCGCGAGTAGATTATTTACAAATACATGACCGTACCGTTCGTCCACATCTGGACCGGTACTCGGGTGCCAGCCGAAATGGTCAGCTTCCGCGCTTCTTGTATCTCTACCAATTGTGACCGTACTGTTTACCAATGTGTTGTTGTATATCCTGGCATTCGAACTGTTAAGTATGTAAATACCCTGGTCGCAATTCACGAAGACGTTCCCCGCGCAAATTACACCTTTTGAAATTTCCAGGAAAAATCCATTATCGCTTGGCCAGAATCTTTCTTTTGAGAATTCTCTTTTTAAACCTACATCCTGAACCCAGTTATCGATAAAAACACCGTCTACGTTTCCAACGTCGTACCAGATGCCGTTTGAATAGGGGAGGTCTATAACAAGATTGTCCCGGCAAGTAACACGGTAAGATTGATTGAAAATCTTAACTGCCGCGGGGAAGTATCCTGTGATTCTCTCTATATTGTTTTTTGTAAAGATATTTTTTTCCAGAAGAACATCGTTTGATGCCTCGATGTAAATACCTTCGGTGCTGGTATTGCTAATTTTGCAATGCCTGAGAGTAAGACTGTCTCCCCTGAGTCTGGCAGCAACTCTTGAGCAGTTGGAAATTTCGCAGTGTTCTAAAGTTGTTCCTACCACTTCCTTTCCGTGTTCTGATTCGGGAGATAACCCTTCCGGATATGTTCCCTCGACAAAAATAGCTCTCCTGGCATACTGGGTAAAAGTAATTCCTCGAATTACCGGTCCTTTTCCGTCTGAAATTTTTCCGTGAGCTTTTCCGGTGGTTCTTAAGATACCTCCTTCAAAAGCGGTAATTTCTATCAAATGGTCATTGGGGTTAACTCCGATATAGACTTCGCCTTCATCGTAGTTTATGAAATAAGAATTTTCGTCGACTTCTCCAATCCACCCGGCTGATTGCAGGAACTTACCGTCCACAAATACCATATCATTGTTAAAACGATGAAGAGGAGTTGTTCTACCATGCCAGTCGCGCCACCACCAATCATCGGGTTTGGCGGGGAATAAACGGTTCCAGGAGGTTTTCCATAAACCGTAGAGATCCTGCCACTCCTTTGCTACATATGTTCCCTTTAAAACAGGTTTTTCGTCGGCATACGGCTGTATGGTTATTCCCTGGTTGAGTACAAGTTCTCCGGTTCGGTATGTACCCCCGCGCATTATGATTGCGTCTCCGGTTACCACTTTCTCTATGGCTTTTTCCAGAGTTGTGGGTTTATCCAGCGTTTCCCCTTTATTCTCAGCCTTTCCGTCCGGTGCCACATAATAAATTTTACCCGTAACTTCAGGCAAATCGTAGTTTTGTCTGATTGGCCCATAGGGACCGCCGGAAGGCTTCGCTATTACCGATAATGAACAGAAGATTATAAAGAAAAGGAAGAAGCCGGTTCTACGACATTCAAACCAATTGACTTTTTGCTTCGAGTTTTTATTTCCTGACATTATTCACCTCTTTATTAATTACTGGTTGTTGTACTGCCGCTGCTTGTTGTATAGTACGGACCTAATTTATTGTATATAGTATAGAAATAAGAACTTTCTATGTATGAAGTGGTATTGCAGTCAGCACCCCAATAAGGACTTATCATATTCATGCCTCCGCCGTCGCCGTTCCAGCTCCAACCGATAACCGACCATCCTTTACCTCTGGCGTGGTCGACCAACGCGGACCAATCTACGCTGCCTCCGCCGCCATTCCCGAACTCGCCTACCATGCAGGGTCTTCCCGCGGTTTCCAAATAATCCAGGTCTGCTGCGCACAAAGGGTGTCCGGCTTTTCCGTTCCACCCATTGGTATATATGTGAACCGAAAAGATGATGTCTTCGTCCTCTATATCAGTCGAGGCGTCTGCAGCCGTGTGTGTTTCCTGTCCCCATCCGGGAATGTCGCAGATAAGCGGACCGTCGTACACCTGGCGCAGTGTGTCGATAGCTGCATTATAAGCGTTGGCGTAAGCTTCCGAAGTTATGCTGTGATCGCCCCATTCGTTCATTAGATTCACGGTGAATGAACCGGCAGAAGAAAGAGTATCCCAATTTTCTACCCACCAATTGGCAGCAGCAAGCAGTTGGTTTGGGTCATTTGAACCGAGTACCGAGGCGTAGTGGTAAGTTGCTATAACATCATAACCATTGTTGTTGGCTTCACTTAACCATCTTACGAAATCATCTATCGTGGAGCTCGTGCTCGAGTCTAATTCTATCCTTAAGGTTTTTATATTGTTATAGTTATCCATTAAGTCCCAGCCTAAATCCATGTCTCCGTTACAGAAGTAAGAGGGTTGAAGATTGACCCCGCATCCTTCGAGTCCGGGTGTTGCCGGATTTATTATGCTTCCGCTGGTTGTTGTCGTGCTGGTAGTCGGTCCTGTAGTCTCTGTTCCTCCGCATCCGCAGGAAAAGGCTATTGTCGTAATTGAAATAATAAATATAGTTCGTTTAAGATTCATTATGTCCTCCTTAAAGTACTTAGGAGACAATAAACCTCTTATTAATCTTTGTCAAGGCTTGAGGAAGATTAAACCACAAAACACACGAAATGTTTTTTGTTTTAACCTCCTAACCTTATAACAATCTTATTAACAACAAATCTGACAAATAGCATTAATTGTTTTAACTCATTATAAAGACCAACGAAGCCAAGCCCAACATCTTAGAATCTCTGTATTTTCCTTGTGTTCATTTTTCTCTGTGCTCTCTGTGGTTAGAAAGTGGGACAGTGGGGTGAAAAAATCACTCTTGACATTATCGAATCATATTTTAGAATATTTATAGTTTATTTTAATGGAGGTATTCATTGGCTAATGAAAACACTGAACTTAAAAAAGATTTAGGTTTAATTCATATTTTTTGTATTACTTCCGGAGCAATGATAAGCTCCGGGCTTTTTGTCCTGCCCGGCCTTGCATACGAAAAAGCAGGTCCTGCCATCATTATAAGTTATCTTATTGCCGGATTATTATCCCTGCCGGGTATGTTGAGTCTTGTGGAAATGACAACCGCTATGCCCAGGGCGGGTGCGGACTGTTACGGGGTGATACGGAGTATGGGACCTGGAATAGGAACTGTTGCGGGACTGTTGAGCTGGTTCTCGCTTGCCATGAAAAGCGCTTTTGCTCTCATAGGTCTTTCTCTTTTAGCGGTAACTTTCGTGAATGTGAACATATACGTAATTGCAATAGCCGGATGTCTGATATTTTTAATAATTAATTTGGTGGGAGTAAAGGAAGCAGGAGTTCTGCAACTAGTTCTTGCCGGAATCTTATTTTTGATAATGATCTTTTACATAATAAGGGGTTTACCTTTTGTAGAAGTGCAGCGTTTCGAACCTTTTGCCGCGAAGGGTATAGTACCCGTATTCTCTGTTGCCGGATATGTGTTTATCTCTTACGCGGGACTTTTAAAACTGGCAAGTATGGCTGAAGAAATCAGGAATCCTGCAAAAAATATCCCTCTTGGAATGCTTGTTACACTCTCAGTGGTAACCATTTTTTATTTTCTTATGATATTTGTTACCGTAGGAGTGCTGGACGGGAAAGCCTTATCCGGTTCGCTTACACCCATATCAGACGGCGCGAATGCTTTTATGAAACTACCCGGAAAAATACTTATCACAATTGCTGCCTTTACGGCATTTCTTACTACAGCAAACGCCGGAATAATGACCTCTGCGCGTTCGCTTGTGCCTCTGAGCAGGGATAAGTTATTCCCCGAAGTTTTTGCAAGAATACACTCCCGTTTCGGTACACCACATTACGCGTTATTTTTAACAGGAATTTTCATTATAGTATCATTTTTTCTGCGATTAGAAGTTCTTGTTGAGGCTGCCTCTATCGTTCTAATACTTACGAATGTTCTTTCATGTTTCGCGGTTATTATTCTCAGGGAGAGCGGAGTGCAAAATTACCGACCTACTTTCCGTACTCCTCTTTATCCATGGATGCAGATTATCGGGATTATTGCTTTCGGATTTATTTTACTTGAAATGGGCGGAGAAGCTTATATCATAACCATAATATTGTCTTTGGCGGGTTTCAGCGCGTACTGGTTTTACGGAAGAAAAAAAGTGAGAAGTGAATCCGCGATGCTTCATTTAATGGAAAGAATTACGAACAGGGAATTGGTTACGGGAACTTTAGAAGAGGAACTGCGGGAGCTTTCACTGGAACGAGATGAGGTTACATTCGATCGTTTCGATAAAATCATAGAAAAGTGTCCGGTGCTGGATTTAAAAGAGAAGATATCGCTTGATAAATTATTTAGAATAGCAGGAAAAGAGCTTGCAGAATCCGTAGGAGTTGATTCAAGATATATATACAGAGCTCTTAAGGAAAAAGAAGAAGAAAGCAGCACGGCTATAACGCCGGATCTCGCGATTCCTCATATTCTCACAGATGGCGAACATAAATTCGAAATATTACTTGTAAGGTCGAAGGAAGGAATAGAATTTTCCGGATCCTCTCCTAAAGTACATGCCATATTCGTTCTTCTGGGTACCCGGGACGAGCGGAATTTTCACCTTTATGCTCTTTCTGCAATAGCTCAAGTAGCCGGAGACCCGGAGTTTATGAATCGCTGGATGAAAGCACATAATGAGCAGGGACTTCGTGATGTCGTTATTCTCGGAAAGAGACTTCGCCCCTGGGGAAGCGAGAAATGAATCAGGACGCGGATTAACAGGATTTGTTTTTGTTGCTTTTTTAATTCGAAACAGTTAGCTGCCTACTCTCTATTACCATCTCACTATTTTAGCATTATCATTTTCTTTTGTACTTCTTTTTCTCCTATTCGTAATACACCCAAATATAAACCGGAACTTAAGAGCTCTCCTGAGTCGGCTTTGCCGTCCCATGAAAGTGTAATTCGAGGCGCGGTAGTATTACCCATAGGAATCTCCTTGACCAGAATTCCTACAATATTATAAATTAAGAACCTGGCGTCTTTTCCTTTGCTTTCGTCCGGTATATTCAAAATGAGCTGAGCATTTTTATTGAATGGATTGGGATTAACTTTTATACAAAGTTTTTGCGGGTTGTTAAGAACTTCCTCAATACCTGCCCCCGCGTCTTCAAGAACGTAGACTTTTTCATCTATATAGCAGGATACATAGATAAAATCATTCTCTGTATTTATAGCGACTCCATAGGGACCCAGACCGGTTGATTCCGAATAAACCACCGAGTCGCCCGCGCCATCGATTACGGAAATGGTGGCATGAACACTATTGGTCACATAGATACGGTTTGTCCCGGGATTTACGTCGATTCCACAGGGCGCAGTTCCAACCCCAATCGTCGCAACCGCTGAATTGCTCTCGCCATCGATTACACTGACAGTTTCGCCTGTCTGATTTAATACATATATACGGTTTTCTTGCGGGTTTACAGCGACCTCAATGGGATTATTTCCAACATCAATCGTATCAATAACCGAATTTGTGACACCATCGATTACCAATACACAAGCGTCATCATAATTTGTTACATAGATACGGTTCTCTTCCGGGTTTACGCCGACTCCAAAGGGAGCATTTCCAGCCTCAATCGTTGTAATCACCGAATCAACTGCGCCGTCGATTACGGAAACATTGTTAGTATACCTATTTGCTACATAGATGAGGTTCTCCTCCGAATTTACGGCAATCCCCATGGGGCGAACTCCGACATCAATAAGGGCGATTACCAAATTAGTCGTGCCATCGATTACGGATACATTATCGTCGTACCTGTTCGCCACATAAATACGATTTGTTTCTGTATTTACGCCAAGCCCATAGGGACTATCTCCTACCTCTATAATATTAATAACTGAATTAGTTGATCCATCGATTACGGATACCCTGCCGGCAGGAGGTTCATGAATTACGTAGATACGATTCGTTTCCGTATTAACTTTAACTAAAGTGGGGGCGGCGTAGCTAAGATCGATCGTATCGATGATATTAATTTGACTAAAAACTGAGAAAGTAAGAAACAGTGCCAAACTTAAAACAAAAATCTTACGTAGAATAAACATATTTTCCTCCTTATATTTGTATATGTATATTATACTTATATAAGAACATCCCGTCAAGGAAGATTAAACATTGTTAGACGGTTAATCTGTTAGTCCTTTAGTCTGTTTTATCATTAAACACGAAACTTGAAACCCGAAACTCGAAACTCTAATTCTCCACTAATACACTAACAAAATTAGGAACAACAAATTGCACAAATTACACGAATAGTTTTATTGTTTTTTTTGACTAATGACTGGTGACCAGTGACTAATGACGAAGCTATACACACAAATAGCACGAATGATATTTAAGATTGTCAAATGTTGAGATTCTCCACAGAAACTTAGTACTAATCTGCCATTGATTTTATTTGAAAATTAAGTAAAATCCAATGAAAAAAGGGAGATGTTAGATGATTAAAAAATTAAAGTATTACATTTTTTTGCTTTTCTTTAGCTTTCTTAATCCATTAAATGCTCAAGTAGAAGAATTGGCAACAGGATTTTTGCAGCCGGAAGGTCCTGTTTGGATGGATGGGGTGGGACTTTTATTTAGCGATATCGCAGCAAATATTATATATTGCTGGTCGCCGTATGATAGTTCAGTTACCGAGTTTATGAATCCATCAGACAGTTCAAACGGTCTTACATTCGATTTGGACAGCAATCTTATTTTGACTCAAATGGCAAAAAGACGCGTTTCACGCAGGGAATCAAATGGTACAATAACTCCGCTTGCTGAAACTTACGACGGGAAAAAATTCAACAGCCCGAATGATTTAGTCGTTAGGTCCGATGGCTCTATCTTTTTTACCGATCCGGATTATAACCTCCCAGTGGGTCAAACAAAAGAACTTAATTTTCAAGGTGTTTTCAGAATAAGCAAAAATGGCAATATTCAGGTATTGGACAGTACGACGTTCGACGAACCAAACGGTATTTGTTTCTCACCTGATGAATCAAAGTTATATGTAAATGAATGCCCTGGAGGGATAATCTATGTTTGGGATGTTGTCGATGATTCAATAATAACAAATAGAAGTGTCTTTTGCAACATCCCGGCTATGAGCTATGCTGATGGAATGAAAGTGGACCCCGACGGAAATATTTATTGTACCGGACCTGGCGGGGTATGGGTTATATCGCCGGATGGTGTTTGTATCGATACGATTCTCGTTCCGTCAAGTCCGTCAAATTGTAATTGGGGAGATGAGGATAGAAAAACATTATACATAACCGGAGGCTCGAGCTTATATCAATATCGTTTACCATCTGGTATAGAAGAACGGAATAACAAATCATTTGAATTAAATCAGAATTATCCTAATCCGTTCAATCCATCTACAGAAATCACATATACGGTTCCGTCTATAGAGAAAAGTATCGACGTTTCTTTGCGGGTTTACGATTTGCTTGGGCGTGAAGTTATAACATTGATAGATGGTATAGAGGAGGCAGGTAAACATTCGGTAGAATGGAACGGAATAAACTCAGCCGGGCAAAAGGTGGCAGGCGGTGTGTACCTATATCAACTGAAAAGCAAAAACGGCTATGTTGATACAAGAAAGATGATTCTATTGAGATGAGGGGATTGTAAGACTCTCACCAAACAATTGAACCACAAAGACCACAAAGTTTTTAACTGTTAGTCTGTTGGTCAGTTAGTCCGTTAGACTGTTTTTTACCCACTAACAAACTAACTTTATTTGTTTTTTTAACTCGAAACCAGAAATCCAAAACTTGAAAAAATTGGGGGCAAAATTACATACAATATACAATATAGTATTGTTGAACGATGCCCCCTTATATTTAGATAGTTATATATTTATTAGATAACTTCTATTTTTACCACTGAGAACGGCCGCCGCGAGGTGATCCGCTTCTAGAGCCTTCCGGACGGGGGCGAGCTTCATTTACGTTAAGCGTTTTCCCTTTAAATTCTTTGCCGTTTAAACCAGCCATTGCGGCTTCTGCCTCAGCCTTTTCGGGCATTTCGACAAATCCAAATCCTCTGTTTTCGCCCGTGTACTTGTCCTTAATTATTTTAACCGAAGTCAATTGTCCATAAGCTGCAAAAGCTTCATTGATTTCTTCTTCAGTTAATTGTGACGAAATGTTACCTACGTATATATTCATATTACCTCCTTTTAGGTTTGAATATTTACAGTAAATGCAATTAAATCCGAATACGCTTTTACATAAAACGTATTAAGATGTATAACCGGCAAAACCAGAAGGGAGATAAATGGAAAAAGTAAACAAATATATACCTAGAGATCTTGGAGGTTTAATAACCTACATTTACTACGTCTAAAATACTTGATTTCCAAGAAAAGTCAAGGGGGAGATGCGCTTTGCGCCGGGAAATGGTAAAAGAGTAAAATTGTGAAATAGTCAACTAAGAACCACGAACTACATCCTAAACCCGAAACACTAAACCCTAAACACTTATAACTTGCCCAATAAGGCATCCCGAAACTCTTGACTGTTGAGTGCTTTCGGTATACTATGCATATTATAAAAAAAATAAACTATCTATGCGAAAGAGATTTAAACTTTAGAAGCGAGATTGTCTGATGTCTATATTTAACTGTAAAAGTATAATAAAAGGAGTGAAAAAATGAGTAATATTACCAGGACCATTTTACTATCACTTGTGTTTTTAACCTCCCTTACAGTTTTTCAAGCAAAAGGAAATTATCTTAAAAAGGACGACGGAATTCTGGTGAATACCGACTCTGTGAATATCCGGCTTCATGTTCCGGGAGAAAATATTATCAGAGTTGAATGCAGACTGATTCAAGAAGCCCAAAAACATCAAAGCCTGGTTGTCGTGAATTCTCCGCAGGAAAAGGTACGCTGGTCGCTCAGGGAGGAACCGGGTGCTGTTGTTCTTACCACAGCTTCCCTTCAGGCGAAAGTCGATTTGTCTTCAGGGAAAGTGCAATTCCTAGACACTTCAGGAAACATACTTCTCAAGGAGAACGGAAGAGAAATAAATCAGGTAACTGTTATTGGCGAAAAGACAAACAGCATCAGGCAGAAATTTATGCTTTCACGGAACGAAGCAATATACGGTTTGGGGCAGCATCAGGAGGGCAATATGAACCT
>JAFGHJ010000037.1 GCA_016930175.1 Caldifarciminota bacterium | reverse complement strand
TCACTCTCGCCTGGAATATTCGGCTTCCGTTAAGCGCAAGCGAGGCAGTCTCAGGCAATAAAGTAACCTGACTCGGCGCGTTTACTACTACGATATCGATCGTATCTACTATTGTATCAGTACCAGCACTATTACTATAAATACCCATGGCTGCAACCCTGGCGGTTCCCGCGGAGCTTCCCGCGGTATATATCGTTACCGCCTCACCGCTTTCGTCAGTTACATCACTCGAAGGAGATACACTACCGCCGCCGGATACCACCGAAAACGAGACCGTTGAATCAACAACCGGATCATCTAATTGATCCAAAAGAGTCGCGGTCAATTGTAACTGCTCGTTAAACACTATCGATCGTCCTGTCGGCGAAAGATTGAGCAATGCGGGTTTGGCGGATACTACGATATCGATTGTATCTACCAATGTATCAGTACCAGCACTATTACTATAAATACCCCTGGCTGCAACTCTAGCGGTTCCCTCGGAACCTCCCGCGGTATATGTCGTTACCGCCTCACCGTTTCCGTCAGTTACATCACTCGTAGGAAGTACACTGCCGCCGCCGGACACCACCGAAAACGAAACCGTTGAATCTACAACCGGATCATCTAATTGATCTAAAAGAGTCGCAGTCAAATCTAAACTTTCACCAATCCCAATCATTTGTCCTGTCGGCGCAAGAGTAAGCGACGCAGGCTTGGCTACTACCTCGACACTAATTGTATCGCTTAAAGTATCGGCACCGCTATTGTATATACCAATTGCGTACAACGTATCGGTTCTTTCTAAAAGAGTTGATTGACTATAATATCTTGAGTTTGCTTCACCACTAGCATCAGTATTATCAGTATTAGGAGCCACATTACCGTTCGCAGATATCATCCAAAAATAAACTGCCGAATCTGCAAGAGGACTGCTTGATCCATCTAAAAGAGTCGCAGTCAAATCAAAATTTTCACCAATTCCAATCGTTTGACCATCCGGTTCCAAAGTAAGAGACTGGGCGGCTAACTCGCCTGTAAACGCAAACATAAGCAGTGCGGAAAAGACGAGCATCACTTTCCACGTATTACAATTCATACAAACCTCCTTTTTTGTTGGTTTTGCTAAACAATATGATTATTTATCTGCTCCTAAAAGATTTCAGTTTACTAAAACATTGTAACCAATTCGATTGAAATTGTCAAGGTTTTTTTGCTGAATTTCTTACATCTTTTTTTCCTCGCAGTAAAAAATACGATTTATTAAAACAAAAATATATTTTTTCTCTGTAGTTTCTAGTATCTTTAGTAAGAGAATAATTTTGATATGTGGGGAGGGAAGGGCTTGACATTTTTCCCGAATAAATTTACAGTAACACTA
Source organism: Caldifarciminota bacterium (assembly GCA_016930175.1). Lineage (GTDB taxonomy): Bacteria > Hydrothermota > UBA3072 > UBA3072 > UBA3072 > JAFGHJ01. Next base: position 34,269 of record JAFGHJ010000037.1, on the reverse strand, counting down.
AAGGAGGAATTTCATGCAATTATTAAAAAATAATTTCCTCAGATTTTTTCTGTTATTAAACTTTTTGTTCAGCTTTTTAAACTGCGCTTCTTCCCGGTCGGAAACTATCGAGATTCCACCGGTATCCGAAGGTAAAGACTTAAGCAGTGCTTTTTTAAAATATTACGAACCCATAAAGGAAGATTTTACTATCGATATGCCCGCTTATACTCTTCCTCTTAAACTTGACAAAATAATTAATTTTTCTTCCGTTTCGGATAAATATATTGAAAATCAACAACAAAAAGACCTTCTCAAGAAAAATGGGTTTGTGGTCGTAAAAAGAGGGGCGACCGACGATATAACCACATTTTATAAAAACCTTCTCAATGAAAACATTCCTATTTACGTGACTGCCGACACGCCTCTTCATCTATTTCATATTTTATTCGATGAAACATTAAAAGAAATAGAAGAAGAAAATTTTTACCCGGATATTTTAGCTGTAACGAAAAAGTTCCTCGAAGCATCAAAAGAAGATTATAAAAAACTTAGCGGTGAATTAAAAGAAGCGGCGAAGAGAAATGTCGCTTATTTCTCGGTAGCAATGAAATTGCTGGACCCTGATTATTCTCCACCAGGTTATGTCAAAAAATGGGTAGATTGGGAAATAAGTAAAATAGAAGAACATAAAGGTCTACCCGATTATTCGACCGCGCGAGAATTTGCTTTATTCAGAATTCCCGAAGATTACAGCCAGTATAAGCCGCGAGGTCATTACACACGAAGTGAAGAACTAAAAAAATATTTCAAGGGAATGATGTGGTACGGACGGATGACTTTTCTGATGAAAGGCCATACGAACTTCGGTCCAATAAGTCCTCCTGCAGAAGCTCTAACCGACAGAGAAACGGCGAAGATTCAAACTCTTCAAGCTTCTTTAATCTCAATAAACTCCGGCAATTTGAAACTTAAAGACGGAAGAAGCATATCCGAGGTATGGGACAGAATTTACGCGGTATCAGCTTTTTACTCCGGTTTTTCCGACGATTTGACAATTTATGATTACAGGAAATCTTTAAGGGAAGTCTTCGGCAACGAATTCACGACAAAGGAGCTGGAAGACGAGAAAAAATTCGCGCAATTTCTTTTAGGACTTTCAAAACTCACTCCTCCCGCGATTTTCTCGGGAACAGGAGGAGCCGGAATAGACCCCGGAAATGTAGAGGGTCACGAATTAACTTCCGTAGAACAATTGGATTCTATACTTTCGAAAACCATGGGTCTTCGTTTCATGGGTCAGCGTTATATACCTGATTCCTATATACTAAGCCAGCTCGTTTCTCCAGCAGCTGGGACTATTCCTAAAAAAATACCGGAAAGATTCACGGTTGTTTATATTCCGGATGAGCGAATCCAGCCCGATTTATATTATTCCATTAGAGGATTCCCTCGAGGTCTGGATGTTTTCAGCGTTTTTGGCAGTAAAAGAGCGGAAAAGCACATCAAAGACTTCACTGATGATGAATATCCGAAATACTATGACCAGTTAGAAGAACTAAGAAACGAATTCTCGAAGCTTACGGAAGAAGATTGGAATCGTAATCTTTACTGGTCGTGGTTATACGCCCTAAAAACTCTCACAGAAGAAAGAGCAAAAGGTTATCAAACTTATCAAAAGACCGAAGCCTGGCTCGACAGACAATTAAATACCGCCCTAGCATCCTGGTCCGCTTTAAGACACAACACTATTCTATACGCAAAACAAAGTTACACACCGGTGCACGTTGGGATAACTTCATACACCCCACCACCTCCACCTCCAAAAGGACTTTTAGAGCCTCTCCCCGAATTTTACACAAACATACTGACCACTGCTAAAATGGCTTACGCAGGATTAAAAGACCTGAACGCTCTAACACCATCATCGGAAAAGAGATTATCATATTTAATAAGTCTGCTGGAAAAACTCTACGAGATATGTAAAAAGCAAGTTGAAAACAAACCCTTAAGCGAAGAAGATAATGTCTTTCTTGGAAATCTCGCCGAGAAATTAAAAAACTCAATCGGAGATATAGAGGACGCAGGGTTAAAAACCACCATAATTGCGGATGTTCACACCGATATAAATACAAAAAAATGCCTCGAAGAAGCATCCGGCTATTTAGACTACATTATAGTCGCTTACAAAAGACCTTCAGAAGATATAGTCCTCGCCGTTGGACCCGTACTCTCCTACTATGAATTTAAACATCAAATGAGCGATCGGCTTACTGACGAAAAATGGAGAGAAATGCTTGAAAGCGGAAAAATACCTGAAAGACCGAAGTGGATAAAGAGTTTTTACAGCAATTAGAGGAGATAAGCTATTTACTAATATTCGCAGAATCAGAGGGATTACCGCTTTAGGAAAGTGTCCCAGAGAGTGAGCGGACATGGTATCTTTTTTATTATCTTTAAATTCTGAAAGTTCAGGTATGCCTTTCGTGAAAAATGTCTCGGAGACTGAGCTGGCATGGACTTTTATCAATAAAATGAACAAGGAGCGCTGTTCAAGGAAGCGTCTCGGAGGGTGAGTGGGCAAGGACTCTTGAAATGCTACCATTTCAAGAGGAGCGAACCCGAGAGCCGAGTGGCAATTTCCTCGCAGGGGAAATTGACCACGTCTTTCTCGAACAGCACTCCTTGCGAAATAAACCGCAGGGGAAACTGACTGCGGTTTTTTAGAAAGGTATACCTGAACGACACCTGCATAAAATTATTACAAATCTTTCACTAATTTAAGTTTTATTGCGTCGGCATAAAAATTTTGAGAGGATGTCAGCCAACAACTCTCTCTTGATTTCCACCTACAAAGAATTATATTAAGAAAAAGGAGAAATATGTTTGGTTTAAAATTAAGAATGTTTTTGCTGGTAGCCGCATTATTCGGTATCGTCTATGCCGTTGTCACAATAATAGGGTCATATATGGGAATAACTAATTTTTACTTCTATCTTATCCTGGCTTTTTTCTTTATGTTTATTCAATACCTTATTGGTCCAAAAATCGTCGAATGGTCTATGAGAGTTAAATATGTTGATGAGTCCGAATATCCCCGGTTACATCAAATGGTAGAGGAGTTATCCAGAAATGCCGGAATACCAAAACCTAAAGTAGGGATTTCCGAAACTAATCTTCCAAACGCATTCGCCTTCGGGAGAAGCCGAAGAGACGGCAGAGTATGCGTAACCCGGGGGATATTAAATTTACTGGATAGAGAAGAACTTAAAGCGGTACTCGGACATGAAATAACACACATAGTAAACAGGGATATGCTGACTATAACTTTACTTTCCGTAATACCCATGCTAATGTACAGAATCGCATGGCATTTTCTTTTTTTCGGAAGTGTGGGACGAAGAAGAGGAGAAGGAGCAGCCTACACGGCACTAATAGGTGTTGCCGCTTTATTATTTTACTTTATAACAAATCTTCTTGTTCTTTACGCTTCCAGAATAAGAGAATACTTCGCAGATAAAGGTTCCGTGGAACTGGGAAATCAACCTTCGGCGCTTGCATCGGCTTTATATAAACTTGTTTATGGTTCAGCCCGAACAAACAAACAGGCGATAAAAGACGTCGAAGGTTTGAAAGCGTTTTTTGTAAACGACCCCTCAAGAGCGAATAAAGAAATACGAGAACTTGTTCAGATTGATCTTGACAGAAGCGGAACATTAGACGCAGGCGAACTTCAATATTTACGTTCCGAAAAAATGAAAATTACTTTTTCCGACAGACTGCTCGAGGCTTTAAGCACGCATCCCAATATGCTTAAAAGAATACAAAAGCTCTCGGAATACAACAGATAGCAAATTATTATGTTACTACTTTTCCTTCTTATCTCTAATCCCGTTAAAGATGTGTATGAACCTTCCCGACAAAGAATGGTAGAAGAACAAATAATAGCAAGAGGAGTGAACGATTCCCTGGTCATAGATGCTATTATTAAAGTCAAAAGACACCTCTTTGTTCCTAAAACACTTACCTCATCTGCCTATGAAGACCATCCCCTGCCGATAGGATACGGCCAAACAATATCTCAACCCTACATAGTCGCTCTTATGACGGAATTACTTGAAGTAGAGAAGACCCACAAGGTCCTTGAAGTGGGAACAGGTTCGGGATACCAGGCTGCTGTACTTGCTCTCCTTGCCGATTCAGTTTTCTCGATAGAAATAATTTCGGAACTTGCTCACTCAGCGGAAAAAAGGCTGGATAGCCTTGGATATAATAACGTTACTGTTAAAGCCGGAGACGGATATAAAGGATGGAAAGAACACGCTCCTTTCGACGGAATAATTGTTACCTGTGCTCCGGATGAAGTTCCTGCTTTACTTTTAGAACAGCTCGACACAGGGGGAAGAATGGTAATACCTGTGGGTTCTTATTATCAGGAACTACTCCTTATAACAAAAGATTCAACAGGTATAACGGAAAAAAGTATAGTTCCGGTAAGATTTGTCCCGATGATAAAAGGGGATTAAATCAGTTAGTCTGTGGGTCAGTTAGTCCGTTGGTCTGTCAAAAAACGCACCAACACACCCACGCACTAACACACTAACAAATTTCGATTTATTTTACTCTGTGACCCAGACTGCCACTGTATCAAAAGTAATCGCGCCAATCAGACCGAGAATTTCTCCTTCCTTTAGCTCATCGTATTCGTACCACATCTTGCCAAAATGATATGTATTCGAATCCATGGCTTCCACTGAAATCGTATACATAGTATCTTTTTCCTTGTATAAGAGTCCATTCAAAAAAATACCCAGGGTTGTATCAGTCGTTAACATGGGAGCAAATTTATCTGCCGAATCTGCTTCCCCCGTGAAATAGGAAGCTATAAGATATGTATTATCGAAACAATGCTCACAGGTATTCCATATTAAAAGCGGAGGAGCGCTTAAGGAAACAGTATCAAGAAGGCCCGGCGAAAATATCGTTAGTAAACCCGGAACTTGAACTTCTCTCGTTATAATTTCTCCTTCGATGGATACATTAACTAAATATTCCATGCCATGTTCTACACAAAAAGAATCATTACTGTAGTAAAGTCCCATCATAGTATCAGATTCGCTGTATCTGAATGTATCCGAATGTTCATTCACAATAAAAATTTCCGCACCCGATACACCAGTGAGATCACTGTCGAGAGGAGAATCTAATCTATACGTGGAATCAACAAAAGCTCGCTGAAACTTCATATCCGGTTTTAAAACAAGATTAATCACATATCTGTGTTCGAAAGGAACTTCACTGGTGCTGCAGGAAATTAGCAACAACAGAGAAAAAGAAAACATAAATATATTTTTTTTCATCACCAACCTCCTAAAACTTATAAATAAATTCAATTGAAGGAATACGAGGCAGCATATTAAAAGCTTTCTTAATGGGCGGTTCTTCATCGTAGTCATAATAATACATGAAGACATTTTTAGAATCCAATACATTGTAGATACTCAATTTCACGTCCAACTCGTTGTTTCCGAAATAAAAAGACCTCCCCAAGCTCGCATCCAGACGAACATACGACGGATACCTGACCTGATTTTTGTCACCCCACAATTGTATCCACGTAGCTTCGTTTTCACCATAAGGCATAAGTTCCTTTCTGTAACGGCACCGCGCAAGATCTGTCGTATATGGATTTCCCGTACAAAAAGCGAATTGCACTCCTGCTTCATATCTCTTCCCCAACAAAGCAAGAAGAGTTAAATGAATATTGTGATTTCTATCCCAATCGGTCGGATAAGTTTCTTCTCCGAAAGTGACATCGGTTTTAAGAAAAGAATAGCTCAACCAGCCTCTTAAATTACCAATTTCCTTTTTTAAAAGAAAATCGAAACCGTAAGCTTTTCCGCTTCCCTCTTCTAACATAGTTTCATAATAAGTTTTTTCAGTTGTAATCTGAATATCTTCCATATCTTTCATATTGAGCAGACGATTGTATCTCCTATAATATCCTTCTAAAGAGAAGTACAAATCCTCTTTTAACCAGCCTTCAAAACCAAGATTAAAGTGATGAGCTTCCTCGGGATCGTATTCCCCGCCAAGAGGTATCCAGTAGTAAATAGGAAGGTCTATTCCCATATTGATTAGAGTCCCCCCCGGTACAATATACTGATGGAAATTTCCAAAAGAAAAAGTCACAGCTCGCAAGTCATCAAAAAAGTATTTTGCCGATAATCTGTAAGCCCGAAAAAAATCAGAATTCTCCTGCTCAAACTCCTTGCTCTCTGAGTAATAATGCGTGAAAGCAAGGCCACCTGATAGAATCAATTGCTCCGAAAAATCAAACTTATCTTCTATATACATAGAAACTCGATTACTCCAGATATCCTCATAGGAATAGTCAAAACCCATCTGGAAGTTAACATTGTATTCGAACGGGCGGTAATATTCTTCTACTCCTATTGTAATCTCATTTCTTTTAAAATTCTTTGTGTATTCCGCGCCGATAGTGCCCACGTTAATATCTCCATCGGTTATGAAAACAGTATCCATGGCTCTAAGGAAAAAGTCATGATTGCTATAACCGGTGAATATATGAAACAAATCCTCATTTGCATTCGAGTGAAATAAATTTAGAGCCACAACCTTATTACCCCAGTCAAAAGCTATCAGTCTTATGGACTCATCATCCTCATCCCTGATATCAAGAAAATCCTCACCCGTGTAACCACTCAGCACAAAAGACCAATTATCATTTATATCCGTCTCCCAATGCAGATAACCGTCATAAAAGTAATAGGGAAGATCATAATCAAAAAGAGCAAGAAGTTTATCCGCATAGGTCCTTCGAACCGACAGAAGATAGTTACTATTTAGGGAAGGAATCTTTCCTCCCATAGTAAAACTACCAGATAAAATACTTAGAGAAGCAACTCCTGAAAGACCCTCTATATCTCTGCCCACGCCTTTTGTTTTTATATCGAGAACCGAGGATAAGGAGGCATCATGCCTGACAGGAATTCCACTCGAATACAATTCAGCGCTTTTTATCGCGTTTGAATTGAAAGCTGACACCAGACCGAAAAGATGAAAGGGGTTCAATAAAGGGACATCATCGAGGAGAACCCTGTTCTGGTCAGGACTTCCGCCTCTCACCGAAACAGAGGTTGAGAAATCGGAAGATTTAGTAACTCCGGGAAGAGCCTCGATAGTTCGCATTAAATCTCCTTCAACGAACGAGGGCAGCATCATCAAGTCCTTGTCGGAAAGCGAAGGAGGAGTCATAAAAGCCGTGTTTTTAAATTTTTTCTTTTTCGCCGACACCATTATACCCTGTAATTTCAACGGTTCCATTTTCATGGCAATATCAACACTCAAATAATCCTGTCCGGAAAATTTTATGTCCTTTACTGCCTGCCTGTAACCTATCATAGAATACCGCACCTGAATTTCGTTTAGAGAATCAGACATTATAAGACTGTAGTAACCTTTATCGTCCGTTACGGTACCAAATTCCGTTCCGACTATTACTATATTTACCATCTGCAGAGGTTCTTTTGTCGAGGCGTCGTAAACATTACCGGTTAAAACATTATACTTACCTAAAATCAGCATCAAATAAAAGGAACACAACAACATTTAATTTTTCCTCCTTTGGCAAAGCACAATATTTCGGTCTTCAACTTTATCACTATGACCCTTTAAAGATATAAAAGGTTCCATAGAAGCAATTTCATAAAATGATTTTATCGCCTTTTAAAAACAATATACAAACTTTCTCTTTTTCTATCCTAAAAAAACAACATTTCTCAACCAACCAAAAAATATATAACTATGATAAATTGTACCAACCATATAATACAAAATTAGATTTTGCCAATCCCTTTTTTCTAATTAATATTACCGGGATACAAAATTTAGATTTTTTAAAATGCCTAATTTTATTCTTCACCAAAAGAATAATCTATGCGATTATCTCTTTACTTAATATTAAACAAACTATGCTTTAATACGGCTTCACTGCTCGGAGGAGTCGGGCTTAGCCATCTCTTCAAGAAGAATTTTTGCCCAACCATAATCCGGATTAACATCCAGAGCTTTTTTATAGAATAGGGCTGCTGTAGAATCATCTTCCTTCTCTTTATAAGCATTACCTAAAAATACATATACTTCATCTTTACCCCAATCGGGGTAGATCCCTTTATCTTTTTCTTTGGCAAATAATTCCGCAGCTTTTTCATAAAGCCCGATAGCCTTATCTATACCACCACCGAACATAGGCGGCGTATATAATTTTCCGGTTCCATCAATAAGGTAGACTCTAGGATTTTCAGGATCTAACTTTTTAGCTTTCTCAATTTCACGACCTATTTTCATCCCATTGATCATTCCGAGTTGAGGTTTAAAACCTATTTCTATTCCAAGTATAGATGAAAGAAGCGCATGAGAGTCAGCAAAGTCATCTTTACTTTCTATTGACTTCTGGACCGCCTCTTTCGCCGATTCAATATACTTCTCACTAATTTCCTTATCGTCATACGCAATTGTACTGATTCTATAATTGTTTAAAGCAAGATAATAATTAACCAGCCATTCTTTATCTCCAAAAGTTGAAAGACGTTCTAACTTCGTGGAAATTTCTTTGAGTTTTTCCACATCTCCATTACTAACTGCTTCCTGCTGCAGGGCTTTAATCGTAAGTATATGACTATCTACAGTTGCTTTTTCTTCTGCCCGAACACCAATTGTTAAAGTGATAAGCAATAACAATAAAATTCTTTTCATTTTAACCTCCTTCACATCTGAAAAGAAACACCAAAATAATATAGACGACCATAGGAACTCTCGATCGGCTCATTTATGTCTCCATTGTGGTAACCCAAAATGTTATTCCTGTTTGTTACGTTATTAACCGCAAAGTAAAACACAGTTAGATTATTGTCGAAGAAAGAATACAAATAAGACGCGCTAAGGTCAAGCATCCAATACGAGGGAAGACGAGCCGAACGAAAATCTCCGCCCACAGGAGTAAAAGGTTTTCCCGTCGCGTACATGTATTTTGCTCCCAACTGAAAAAACGTAACCGGGGTAAAATTCAAAATAGCGCTAAAATTGTGCGTAATATCGAAATCAGGCGGGAAAAGACCCGGATAATCCTGCCACTCTCTCTTGGATTCCAGATAAGAATAAGCAATTCTTCCTTCTATCTTTTCAGAACTCTTTTTTACAAAAAAATCGACACCCTTCGCGTAGCCAAAGCCCGAAGATACATAATTAAGGGTATCATTCTCTTTCATCAATTTTTCATAATCCTTATAATAGCCTTCCAATCTTATCATACCCGCGTCGTTTTCCCATGTTCCGGAAATTATATAGTGTCTTGCTTCCATTGGGTCCAACTCCGGATTCCCGTAAAACGTGTCATATCTCCAGGGCTGGTAAAACTGGTGAAATATTCCCGCGGCAAAAGACAGAGTAATTTCATCGGCTGCGTTCCAGGACAAAGAGAATCTCGGGTCCAAAGCATTCTTAGCGCTCTTTGAGTCACGGTCAAACCTTATCCCGGACGTGAGCGACAAATTATAAGGAAAGAAGGATGTCTCTTCCAAAAAAGCTGAACTTATATAACTCATGTATTCTCTATCGTAATAATTACTTGGAACCGAAGGGTCTAAAGTATCTTCCTCGGAGGGCACAAAACCTTCAAAATAACTCTTTCTCTGCTCAAGACTACCCCCAAATTTTAAAAACATAAATGTTTTTTTCTCCAGCAGGAACTTTGCCTGGTTAATTTCGTCCGTTTCATTCAAATCGATAATATCTTCACCACCGGCAGTTATTTCCGTTTCCTTTTCGAAATCAGTACGGGACAAATTAAATTTGAAAAAAGTATTATCAGATAGAGCATGATCTATTAGCAAATTGTAAAGATCGCTGGTCTCTGTTCCGTAATAATTCCCTCCCCAGGTAGGATCCTGAAGAGAAACACCAACATTATCTTTTTCTTTAAAGAAAAAAATTTTAGCCCGCCCCTTTTCAGAATAACTCCACGCAAGATTCAGGTTTAAATCATAAGAGAAAGGATACTCCGTAAAGTCATCTTCAACATTATTAAAATCAAAAAGCGGTTTTGTATTGCTTTGGTTTCCCGAGAAATTTATTCCTAAATTATCTCTTAAGGGGACTGCTCCACCTGCCGAGAGATTCGCAAGCCCCACGCCCAAGCTTATTACTCTTTCTGAAGGCAAATCCAAACTTTCCATTGACATAATTCCCGACAAAGCATTACCGTACTCAGCTCCGAACCCACCCGACGAAAAATAAGTTCCTTTTAAAAGAAAAGGTGAAAAGGTCCCGAAAAAACCACCTGTTGGGGATTCATACCTATAAGGATGATATACATTCGCTCCGTCAAGCAGAAACTTGGTTTCGGTAACCTCCCCTCCCCTAACGAACAAACCCGCTCCTTCTTCCACCTGCTGAACTCCGGGAAAAGATTTAATAGCCCAGCAAATATCAGCCGCTGCTCCGGGAGTCATTACTACCTCGAGCGGAGTTAAAGTAACACCGCTTTCCTCACCCGTCGAAAAAGAAGAAGCTCTAACAATTACGCCTTCGCCTTTAAGCGTTTCTTCTTTTAATCTTGCTTCTATCTTTATAGTTTTACCTTCAAGAAAGACCTCTTTTCTGAATGCTCCGTATCCAATCATTCTTACCTGAAGATTATGCTTGCCGGTTTCCTCTGTCGTAAACCTGAAATTACCATCCCTATCCGAGGAAGCTCCATCGAGAGTTCCTTCCAGAAAAACATTTGCCCCTTCCAGGAATTCCCCAGTCTCACTCCCTACCCTACCCTCAATAATAGTACTACTTTTAAGTATTAAAGGCAAAAGAAAGATAATAAAGAATTTACTTATTTTAGTTTTCGCTTCCTTCAAGTATCTTTTCCAAATGCTCCAGATAAGACCTGAAAGCCTTTTTCCCTTTTTCCGTTATCCTGTAAATTGTATTCGGTTTTTTATCCAAGAACGTTTTCTTTACGCTCACATAACCGGCTTCCTCTAATTTCTCCATATGACTGCTAAGATTTCCATCTGTAACGTCAAGCTTTTTTCTCAGATAAAGAAAATTCACTTTTCTGACCGAGTTCAAAATAGTCATAATTCCAAGCCTTATAGGCGCATGAATCAATTTATTTACTTCCGCAGGATTAAAATCTTCCATCTATTTCCCTCTATAGCGAATTTTAACGATAATTGCCGGAACAAGCATAGTAACAAAAATGAGAAAAGAAAAAATAAAATTAACCAATTCCGGGAAGAAAGCGACAACTATGGCACCCAACCAACAAAGAATAGCCGCAGCAATGAATTCTCTCCACGTAACGAAAGCCTCTACAAAGAAACCTATGCCTATAAACAAAGCTATTACACTTTCTAAAAAATGAGTATATTCGGTAGCCCAGAGAATAAACATCGCCAAAAAAATACTTACAGTAATTCCAACCCAAACCATACATGTCAGCTTAGCCGCAAAAGAGGTAATACCGGTCATCATCGCAATCTTTCTCGCAATTCTGTAACCGAAAAAGGTACAAACACTAACAATACAAGCCCAGCTAATCCATATTAGATTATACATTCCCTGATTATAAAAAAATTTCGTCAAAGCAAGACCAACAAGCGCAAGAATTCCCCATAGGAAATGAATATCTATGGCGCATACACCCATTTTCTTCAGCTCTTCTTCTGTTTCCCCAAGATGCCTTTTTATCTCCTTCAAACTTTTTTCTGCCTCTTTTTTATCCATCATTTTAAACCTCCTTTCCAAAGTCCTTTGCTATACAAAGAAAATATCATTATTTTCTGTTTTGTCAACCCCCTTTTTTAACACAGTTTAACACAGAGAGCACAAAGATTTTTTGTTGTTTAGAACCCAAACCACACCACCAAAATGATTTTCACGCAAAGCCAAAAAGAACACAGGGATTTTTTTGTTGTTTTTACTTGAACCCTTGAAACCTGGAAACCTTGGAACCTCGAGCCTTAAACATCAACTAATTGAAAAACATGCAAGGTGTACAAAGTCCTTTTTTCATTCCCCTGCCGGTTTCTAAATTCCAAATAATTTTTTTGTATTGTTGTATGTTTTCTCTGCAACTTCCTCAAAACTTTTAGACTTTAGTTCCGCGATTTTTTTAACCACATATTTTGTATATGAGGGTTCATTTCTTCTACCCCTATGCGGTTGAGGCGTTAAATACGGAGCGTCAGTCTCAACCAAAACAGAAGTAAGCGGAATTTCCTTTATAGAAGAAAATATCTTACTGTTAGGGTAAGTAACGACTCCGCCTACCCCTATAAAATAACCCATTTCTATAATCTTCATTGCAAAATTCTTAGTATAATCAAAAGCGTGAAAAACACCCTTACAGTTAAATCTTGTAACTATTTCTATCGTATCCTCAATCGAATCCCTTGTATGTATAATTACAGGAAGATCGTTCTCTTCGGCGACTCTAAGCTGCCTTTCGAACACATCTTTTTGTACATTTCTCGGAGAGAGGTCTCTATAATAATCAAGACCTATTTCTCCTATACTCACTACATTTTTACTCTTGGACAGCTTTATTATTTCTCTCTCAACGCTATCATTGTAAAATTTCGCGTCATGAGGATGAACCCCGCAAGCCGAATAAACATCATCAAACTTCTCCGAGATAACTACCGCTTCCCTACTTGAGCGAAGATCCCATCCGGGAACCAATATTTTTTCCACACCGGATTCCCTGGCGCTACGTATAACTTCTTCGACTTCCCCTCTGAATCTTCTGTCCTGAAGATGACAATGCGAATCACATATTTTGAAATTCATCGTACCGGAAAAGATTATTTCAGTTTAAATTAAAGTTACTTTTTTTCTTTTTTCTCAGAGGAATTCAACTCATCGTTGTCCAATTCGTCCGTTACATCTTTAAAAGACTTTTTGAATTCTCTTATCGCCTTTCCCATTGACCTGCCTATTTCAGGTAATCTTTTTGCGCCGAACAATAAGAGGGCAATAATCAATATAATTATTATTTCGGGCCATCCAATAGGTCCAAACATTGATTTCCTCCTTTTTGTTATACTAAAACCAGAAAAGGCAAAAGTCAATACCCCAAAGGATTCTTTGAATTAGTCAACTAAGTCACTTGTCACTGGTCATTAGTCAAAAAAACAAAACAACAAAAAAATCCTTTTCAATCTGCGTTCATCTGCGTCCTATTATATCTGTGTTCTCCGTGGTAAATGTTTTTCAACTGTTGACAAATTTAAATAGTTTTTTAATATTCAGATATGAATATAATTTTGCTCGTTGGCTTTAACTTGTTCGTAAGTTCTTCGGTTCCACAGGGTGCAGCAGCATTAGATACTCCTTCCGGGTTCTCCGTAATGATTGGAGAAAAATATAAAGTTAACTACGATCTTATTGCTTCATACTATACTAAAAGCGATTATGAAGTGAGACTTTACGGAATATCTTTGGGTAAAGAAATTTTTCTAGGGCAAAAATTTTCGATTCTACCAGAGATAGGAATAGCAAAAGTTACAAGGACAAGGGAAGATACTTCTGAAAGCGGTTTGCCACCCATTTTTATAGTCCGTTTCGCATATTTATTTTCAACAGAAAGTTCAACTTTCCAAATCGGATTTTCCTTAAGAGAGGTTTTTAATGAAGAACCTGGCTTTGACTTCCTTGATTTTGGCATTGGTTTTAGGATGTAGGAATTCCTTTTCCACAAGAATGACTGCGGATTATTTCCCCTTAAAAAGAGGAAATGAGTGGCTATTCGATGTAAAAGGAGATAACAATTATCAAATCACGATAGAGGTAAAAGACATCGGGGCAACACATGGAGACAGTTTATTCTTAGTTGATGTAGGCGGTGAAGTTTATCAATTTGAAAGAAAATCAGGTACGGTGAAAAGAATCAGGGAGCTGTTTACTACTTACGAAGGGGAACGTATAGATTTCGGAATAGTATATGAACCTTATCTTTTACTACCACCTATCGAGGGAGAAAACTGGGAAAAAGAATTTAAGCTTTCGTCAATCTATAGGGAGGAGATACTCGTAAAAGATTTCCGCATATCAGTCGATTCGGTCATACACACTTCAATAGTTGTAAATTCGGAAAACTATGAAAATGTGTATCGCTTAAAAAGAACAGTGGTCGAAGACAATGATTCCACAATTGAATATGAATGGTTTGCGCCTAACATAGGCCTTATAAAAAAAGAGATACCGGCTGACTCAGTAGTTTGGGAGCTCATATCTTTCAAATTAAATGAATAGTACCGAAAATCTTGTCAAAGATTTTATTTATTACCTACAGGCAGAAAGAGGTTTATCCGGTAATACTGTAGAAAGCTACAAAAGTGATGTCCTGTCTTTTTTAGAAAACACAAAAAAAAATATTAAAGATATAGATGGAGAGGATATTAAAAATTACCTCCGCGGCTTGCATAGTTCAAATTTTTCTACTGCAACTATAGCAAGGAAAACATCATCCCTGAGGATGTTTTTTCTTTTCCACCTGGGAGAAGGATTGATAGAAGTAACTCCAATGAATAACGTTCAATCTCCGCGAGCGGAAAAAAAGCTACCCAAATTTCTGTCCGCTGATGAAATCGCGAAATTAATCGAAAGCGTAAACGGCGATTTCAAATATTCTATGAGAGACAAAGCGATTTTAGAATTACTCTACGGCTGCGGGTTAAGAGTTTCCGAACTCCTTAGTATTCGAAGAGAAGATATTTTTTTAAAGGAAGACTTCATCCGCGTCAAAGGAAAGGGAAGTAAAGAAAGAATAATTCCTGTTGGAAGTAAAGCAAAGAAAGCTCTTATCAAATACATTACAGAGGAACGACCCGTTCTTGACAAAAAAAAATCCGCTTTTCTTTTCCTTACACGAAGAGGTAATAAACTTTCCAGGATGGGTCTTTGGAAACGATTCCAAGAACACCTTATTAAGAGTGGAATAACAAAAAGCTGTACACCACATACACTCAGACATTCCTTCGCGACCCACCTCCTCGAGCGAGGAGCTACTCTGCGAACAGTCCAACTCCTTTTAGGACATGCCGACATTTCGACCACCCAAATATATACACACGTAGACAGAAATTATCTCAGAGAAATATTGACCTCTTATCATCCTCGAGGATAAGATGATTTTTCTTTTTATTCTCTCCTTAATGAATCCATCAATAGTAAGGGTAAGGTACTCTGGCGGAGATTGGTATAACGATCCGGATATCATTACAAATTTTGCAAAGGCAATAAACACAAAGACCAACATAAAAATACCGGAAAGAGAAATAGTTTTATCCTTAAACGATCCCGAAATATATTATTACCCGTTTCTCTTCATTACCGGACACGGAAAAATAGAGTTTGCAAAGTCCGAATTACAAAATTTAAAAAATTATCTATGGAACGGAGGCTTCATTTATGTAGACGATGACTATGGAATGGACGAATATTTTCGAGAAGAAATAAACAAAGCTTTTCCGCAGCATGAATTAGTACAAATACCGACCGATCACGAAATTTATAAAATATACTATGAATTAGGCGAAGGCTTACCGAAAATACACGAACATTATAAAGGAGCTCCGAAAGGCTATGGGCTGTTTTTAAAAGGAAGACTGGCACTCTTTTATACATACAACAGCAACATTTCAGACGGATGGGCATCTCCTTCTGTTTATAAAGACCCTGAAGAGCTAAGGGAAAAAGCTTTAAAAATGGGCATAAACATATATATTTATGCAATGACTCATTGATGAAAGAATATAATTACGAAAAAACCCGTGATTTTTTTTCGCTCGATGAAGAAAAAAAACTCGTTGAGAAACTAATCCGCAAATGGGAAATAAATTCGAAAGGAATCCAAATTCTTGAAAACAATATCCCAAAAAGAACCTCTTTTCCGGTATTCTTCTCTATGGGAATAATTGGCAAGGACTGGCCGGGTTTTTCCACTGCTATCCTCGGGACAATTCACGGAAAAGGCTGGAATATATCTTATGAATCCGGAATTAGAATCGAAGCGAACGGAAACGAATTAGGTATTATAATATTGGTAATAGAGATTAAGAACAAACCCGCTCTTAAAAAATTCCAAAAAGATAAAAAAGAAATAATTGATAACATCTTAAACATATCAGAGGGAAGTCTGGCAAAAAGGTTGCTTCTGTCAATCGAGTCAAAAAGGCTTGAAGTATACTCAAAAGTCATAAATATAATAAAAAAAGAATGCAAAGAAGATTTTGTACCTGATCTTTTAGGTCCGGAAGGAGAAACATTCAAATTCTTTGCTTCCCGTACAAAAGCCTATATAACAGAAAGAACCCCTAAAGATTTAGCCGAACAGATTATCACTAATTACAGGGTAAGGGAAGAAGTGATAAAGACAAACGGCGAAATTCAAATTCATACAAAAAATATAAAAACGACAAAAGAGAACCTTACCTGTATAAGCGTAGGTGTTTATGAAAAAGAGTTACCACTTAAAGTAATACTTGGCACAATATCCTTTGTTCTTCCGGACTCTAAAATTATATATAACAAAGAGTTTACAACTCCCGAAGGAGTACTTATAGCAAGAATCGAAATTAGTGATAGAGACGGAAAACCTTATACTCTTGCTGCTCATAAAAAAATAAAAAAGGTTTTAAAGAGAATACATGAAAAAGAAAAAGAAGACACCGAAAAAGGAGCCAAAGCTATTATAGGATTGGAACTTTACGTCCGGGCAATAATACCCCTTCTGGTTAAAGAATTCAAAAGAAGCGGCCTGCCGCAAGTTTACTTTTTCCTTACGAACTCAACAGAGTTTTTTCTGGAGTTTAAAATCATAATAGTTACTCAAAAAGAAGACGCAGAATCTAAAAGCAGAAAAATAATAGCCGGCTTCAATAAAATAACAGGTCTTAAACTTCTATCTACCCACCAACCAAGAGAATTGGAAAATTCAAATTTATTAATATTCGACATAAAAGCCGATCTTGATGAATTTGAAGCGCTATCCGAATTATATCAGAAAACAAAGAAGATTCTTACCGAAACACTCGGTAAATTTCGCGACTTCGACGAAGGAATGAGAGAAATAGACTCTAAAAAGATAGAAGTAATAATTAAGAATTCCCCAAATATTCCGGAAAAACAAATAAGGAAAATTTATTTTTCTTTAGAAGATTTCTGGAGAATTGGAGCTCCAAGCTCAGATATATTAAGAATCGTAGAAACAATACACAGATTACTCAGCAAACATCAAAAAGATGAAATTTTATATGAAGATATAGAAGTGGCAAACGGCACCATAATTATATTCCTCTCACCTAAAGAAAAGATTCTATCAGGAAAATTGCTTGATTTCTGCAGCAAATATAAAATAACACTTTCAAGGATAGAAATGACAAAAACGGATATTTTGATTGCTCTTATTTCCAGCGGTGACAAACCTGTGGAAAGCGAAAAAATCAGAGAAATTATCTCGAAAATAACTCACTAAATTGTATTTATTTTTCCTTTTTCTTTCCGGAATCTTATCCGTCCTTTCACAAAATATATTAATTCGTGAAATCTACATGATATTTCACGGCAACGAGCTAACATACGGACTGGTCGTATCCTTCTGGCTTTTTGGAGCAGGGATAGGGTCTTTCTGGGGCAGAAGAATCGACGAAGGGAAGCTATATTTGCCTTTTTTGATTCTCTCATTATATTTTCCCTTCTCAATATATTTACTTCGATTTCTACCGGGAATCTTAGGTTATAGACCGGGAGAAATTTTTAGTATTTCTCTCTTATTGATCGAAACCGCATTCCTTCTTTTTCCGATCTATCTTAACTTCGGACTGATATTTGCAGTAGGTCAGAAAAAATTTTCCCAGCTATCAAAAAGCGATTTAAAAGGTATAACAAGACCATACATTGTTGACTCTATTGGGGACCTTTTAGGCGGAATTTTCTTTTCTTATATATTTGTTTCTTTTCTTTCTCCCGCAAGAAAACCTCTTTTGCTAAGTGTTCTTTTTATTATACCGGTAGTAATATTAAAAGGTAAAAAATTTATACCTTTAGCTTTAATTTTTCTCGGCGTCTTATTTTTACCCGGTATTAAAAACTCAATAAAAAAGACATATGAAAAACTATACACAGGCTTTACAGTCGAGAAAATAATAGAGACGAAATACGGTAGGTACACGGAAATCAAAAAGGATGGACAGTTCTCCTTTTTTTCAAATGGAACCTTATCATATACATATCCTGACAAAATAACTTCCGAATATATTCACATACCCCTGCTGCTTTCCCCCTATCAAGAAGAAGAAATACTCTATTTGGGATTGGCAGACCCGGGATTAGCAAAGGAACTTTCAAAGTATAAAAATTTCACAATAGTACACGCCGATGACAGAGTTCAAAAAATGTTAGAACAGCACATCGATAGCGAATCATTAAAAAAAATAAGTTATATAGCTTCCGATCCAAGACTTTTTCTTAAAAAAACAGAGAAAAAGTTTGACGCTATATTCCTTGGAACGGGTGATCCTCTTTCAATTTCAAGCAACCGTTTTTACACTGAGGAATTCAGTAAACTCCTGAAAGAAAGGATAAATAAAGGAGGCATAGTTTCCTTCTCAATTTCTTCGGGCGAAAATTACTTAAACAAAACCACACTTGACTATAATTCCCTTATTTTCTGGACATACAAATTCAACTTTACCAATTTCCTTGTAATACCTGGCTATACTGCAAGATATATTTTTTCAAACTCCCCTATTGCTTACGAAGAAGAAAGAATTAAGAGAGAAATAAAAAAGCTAAATCTTCAATATTTAGACGAATACATTATACAATCCCAATTACCTGCTTTTAGAATTAAAGAATTCGAAGAGCAGTTAAACACTAACTTTATAGGACTCAATAGCGACAAAAGACCAAAGGCTTTTCTTCTTGCACTACTCCACTACATGGAAAAATACAATCAGACAATCAGATTTTTAAGACCTCTTTTTAATGCTCCGATTTTTCTAATCTTTTTACTTCTTCCTGTACCGATAATCTTTCGGAAAACCGGATTTAGAATATCTCTTATAGGGGGAATATCTATCGGAATTTCTTACTTATGCATCGTAAGTCTTCAGATTATATACGGAAATGTATATCATCTTGTAGGACTTATAACCGGTTTATTTATGTTTGGAGTCGGAACGGGAACCTACCTCACCGAGAAAATAGAACTGCAAAAAAATTTAAAAGTTCCGTTTCTCACTCTGGGGCTATTACTCATTATTCAGTTTCTAATAATAAATAAGGAAAATCCTATTTTCTGGGCGTTTTTACTCATTCCTTTCATAAGCTTCGTTTGCGGTGCTGTTGTCGGATGGACTTATACAAATGCCGGAATAATTCTTGAAAAGAAAGGAGTAAAATACAGCGCGGCACCTTCAGTTTACGCTTTCGATCTTATCGGCGGAAGCGTCGGAGCACTACTATTTTCCTTTCTATTCCTGCCCGTCTTCGGAATAATACCAACTATTATTTGTTTCATAGGTATATGCCTGCTTGCATATCTCTTCGCGTAAAACCATCCTAATTTTAACCACAGAGGACACAGAGAAAAAAAAGAACACACAGAGCACACAGAGATTTTTTTGTTGTTTTGTTTTTCTGACTAATGACAAGTGACTTATTACTAAATTACTCACACAAAGTACACAAAGAACACAAAGTTTTTAGTTTTGTTTTTTACTCGAACCCTTGAGTCCTTAAACCCTCGAAACCTAAGCATCAGTCAACTATAGCGATATAAAAAACTAAGTTTCTATTAAGGTTAACAGCATATTTATAAAGCTACTATTTAACCGCAATCAAAACCTTGAACCACTTAAATTTCGGAAGAGGTTTTATTGTGATCTTTTTAAATCCGGCATTTTTGCAGATTTCTTTCCATTGTTTAAAACTTACACAGAATTCACCATCATTCAAGATGTGTTTCTTTCCGTTATCGTACATTCTGCTGAACGCTTTAACGCCTCCTTCTTTTAAGGCGAGAACAAATTCCTCTTTTAAAAAATCGATAATTCTCAACAACCGTTTGGGATCTTCAAGATTTCCGGTGGTATCGACATCAATATCTCCGAGAATAAATTTTCCGCCCGGTTTTAAGAGCTTATAAATTTTTTTTATAACCGGGTACTTGTTTTTCACGTGATGAAGAGTAACCGTTGAAGCGATTATATCAAATTTTTCATTTTCGAAATCAAGATCTTCAGCGTCTCCAGGTTCGAGTGAGATTTTCCCGGAAAGATCATACTTATCGATTTTGCTTTTAAATAGTTCGAGCATTTCCCGGGAACTATCTATACCGTATATAACGCAATCTGCTTTATTTAAAAATTTCAACGACAACAATCCTGTTCCGCAGCCTATATCGAGTACTGCATCTCCGTCTTTTAATCCGGATGATTCGACGACCAGATCCAGTAATTTATGATGGCGTTTAACTTTCCCCAAGGTGTTATCGTATTCATTAGACCAATCTTTAAACCAATTTTTTGTAACCGTATTATTTTTTCTCATCTTTACCTTATACGTTTTAACAAAAGTTTTAAATATCAGGAATATTCAAAGACCTATAAGAATAATTACCTTATATCTGTATTCGCGGCACCAGGTTTCCAGAAATTACCCGTTAAAACAAGCTCGTACAAACACCGAAGCGAAAGATTGAAATACTGATCGTCCTCTCCCGTACCATCAAGATATAATAATCTTAAGGAAAACGAATCGACCATAGCCTGACTGTGACTCATTCCACCAACTGCGAATCCCCCCACAAAAGGAGTATTATTCCACTTCGCATCCGGATGGGGATTCCCATCCAACCTATATCCGTCAATTATATTGGCTGCTCCGATAGAATCGGCAAAGTTTGATATTTTAACACACCAATCGCGGGCATCCTGACTTCCATTCCAGATGTAATCCAGAGCCATTCTCCACGGAACCCTGCAGGCGTCATAGCGATAATAATCTATCCATTCCCAATCCGAATCTGAAGTACCGCCAGGAACACCGTCGTACGACTGCCAGTCCGGAACCAATCCCGTATTTTCATTGGCTCCGTTGTATAATATCGTATAAGCATCGTCTGCCACTGTATCCCAGAATGCATCATCGGTTTCTTCCGCGAACACTCGAAAGTAAGCGGGTGAGTAATACGATATATCCGTTATATCACAACCGCCCCAATGCCCTCCCGGCTTCATAGTGTAAATGCCCTCACAGTTAACGAAATAATGCTCTTTAAGGCTCGAAATTATATTTTTTGCCTCTTTAAGGTAATTTTCTCCCCATTGATAATGAGCGACGATAAGAGCGAACGCGACATCTAAATCCCCGTCGGTAGCGCTTCCGGGATCGATAATACTACCACAGGTTACCTTCCATGCCATAAGATTATGCGCTTTATCCGTTCTTTTAGTTTTATAAAATTCAAAAAGTCTGTCAAACCATTTCTTCTCCCCGAAATATGCTGTCAACAACATCCCGTAACCCATACCTTCCGAAATGGTTATCGCGGTATCTCCCGTGCAAACACGATACGTCTCACCGCATCTTTTTAAATATAAATTTTTCCATCTCTCGTAAGGAATCTGTACATCTATCGCGGAAATTACCGAGGTTTTATAACCGTAAGGGTAATCCACATTTTGAGGGAACAGTCTTTTCTGACCCAAGAGACTGGCTCCCGAAAAAAGAACCACTATAATTAAAATATCTCCTCTTCTCATAAAAAATTTCCTCCGGGTATTAATCTTATTTAAGCAAGAGCATTCTCTTTTTAATGCGATTTTTATCTGTTTCCAACTGATAAAAATGAACTCCAGGCAATAAATCATCTGCTTCTAAACGAGCAGCGTATTTTCCAGCCGGTATTTTTTTATCAACCAGTGTTTTTATATGACGCCCTGATATATCATAAATTTTTAAACGTACGTGACTCGCTTCCGATATAGAATATTCGATGGTTGTCACCGTATGAAACGGATTGGGGTAATTTTGAGCCAAATTAAATCCCTCCGGTAAAGAATCTGTTTCTTCGATGCCGGCTGGCGAAAGCGGGTCCCAGAAATTTCCCGTCAACACAAGCATGTACAAACATCTAAGGGAAAAATTAAAATATTGATCGTCCCACCCCACACCATCCAGGGTCAATAATCTCGAGGCAAAGTTATCTACCATGGTCTGACTGTGACTCATTCCGCCGACCGCGAATCCTCCTACAAAAGAACTATTGTTATATGACCCAACAACAGTTCCGTCCAGTTCATATCCATCTCTTATACCGCTTGCTCCTATACCATTAGCAAAGTCTGATATTTCAATACACCAGTCGCGGGCATCTACATCCCCATTCCAGAGGTAATCCAGAGCCATCCTCCACGGAACCCTGCAGGCATCATAGTGATAATAATCGTCTCTCCCCGAAGGGGGATCCCCGCCGGGAACACCGTCGTACGACTGCCAATCCGGAACCAATCCGGTACTACTATTTGTACCGTTGTACAATATTGTGTAAGCATCATTCGCAACATCATCCCAGAAACCATCTTGCGTTACATAAGCGAATACTTTGAAATACGCAGGAGTGTAATATGATATATCCGTTAGAGCACAACCACCCCAGTGAACAGTATTGCAACCCGGGCTCATCGTATAAACACTCCCACCACAGGTAAAGAAATAATCATTCTGAAGAATCGAGAGTATATTCCTTGCTTCGGTAAGGTAATCTTCAATCGGAGGTTCTTCCCACTGATAATGCGCAATAATCAAAGCAAAAGCAACATCCAGATCCCCATCGGTAGCGCTTCCGTAATCTGTGATACCGGCACAGGACACTTTCCATGCCATAAGATTAAGCGCCTGGCTTGTCCTCTTGCTTTTATAAAAAGCGAAAAGGCTGTCAAAAACCCCTTTTTCTCCGAAATATGCGCTCAACAACATGCCATAGCCCATACCTTCCGACCTGGTCTCACCCTCATCGTCCGTACAAACACGATACATACCGTTACATTCTTTTATAAACTTACCCTTCCATCTGTTGTATGCGCTCTGTACATCATCTGCGGAAATTTCCGACGTTTTATAACCGTAAGGATAATTAACGTTTTGAGGGAAAGGCCGCAGTTGAGCAAAAAGACAACTGCCTGAAACAAAAAACAACACGACCGAAATAACTCTATATTTCATACCAATCTCCTTCAGGCTGTAAAACTCATTTAAGCAAAATCATCTTCTTTTGAAGACTATTACCAGAGGTTTTCAACCGATAGAAATAAACTCCCTGCGATAAACCCTTCGCGTCGATATTAACGGTATATTTTCCTGCAGGCTTAACTTCTTCAACTAAAGTTTCTACCTCTCTACCCGAAATATCATAAATCGAAAGTTTAACAAAACCCGCATCCGCTATAGAGTACTCGATAGTCGTCGACGCGCTGAAGGGATTAGGATAATTCTGAGAAAGGCAAACCGCAGCCGGAGAATCATAATCTTCCTCTTCGATACCCGACACATCTTCAATATACAGGGTTGAAATCGTAGTAATCGATCTTGCAGGAAGATCTACAGCAGAACCATTATAATTACCGATATAGTCGCATTTCTCTTCTTCTGATGTTCGAAGCATATTCGCTCCGGAAATATTAAAATCCGAAACATTTAAATCCACAGAATTTTCACTATGACTCACATTAAGTATTATAATGGATAACTCGTCATTTCCGGGGCTAACAAAAGCCGATATCTTAAGGCTATCTTCATCTACACTCGCCCCAACCCTTTTCCAGCCGGAATGAATGGCTTTGGAATACTGCCTGAATGCCCAGTAAATTTGATTCATCGTATATGCTGTACTTCCGTTCAGCGTTATCAACGGCGGATTCTCGGGCGTAAACGAACCTACCACCGACCACCAGTATAAATACCCGGAAACATTCCCATGAACCAGACAGTTGTGCATTAGCCAGGCCGTATTAAACCAACCGCCTCTATCAAACTCTGTCTGAAAGATAGGTTTTCCTTTGTAGTTATTTGCTATCGCCGACAATCTTGTTATATAATCATCGGGATTAGTGTTGTTACCGTGATAGAGATGATAAGCATAACCATCCACATAATCTTGATTAAACTGGGTGGCATAATTTTGAAAATTATTATAGTCTATACCTAAAACTTCGGGTCCCAGAATCTTTGGAGTAGGTGATAATTCCTGCACCCTATGGTAAAGCGAATCAAGAGCCTGATCATAACCAGCATACGTAGTATTTTCAGTCGGACCAAATCTGCATGTTGCATGATCCTGACCCCAGTCGGGTTCATTCTGAATACTGATATAATCAGGTACGATTCCATACTCTTCAAACTCGGCTAAGGCATCCATCCAGTACTGGACAAAATCACCATACACATATTCACCACCTATTTTATCCAGGGTACCGCCAACAAGATTATTGTTACTCTTCAAATCTGTGGGAGGAGTCCAGGAAGATATTATAATTTTCGGAGTGGTATTAGGATCGGAATAAGCGTAAAAGCTATCCACAATCGATTCATAATTTCCAAAAATATAATCCTCACCTCTGGAATATACATTCCGCAGGCGAAGGATATCCAACCCAAGTTCGTTGAATAAATAATTATAAACTTCACTATTTTTATCATGACTGTAAAGCTGCCAGACTTCCCAGGCAACCGATGCGCCAAAACCTTCCATCGTCTGATGAACTTCACTTGTATCGACAGTCGCCGTAGCGGCAAGAACACCATTCCGGGCAGGAACAATCATCCCCACCACAACAAAAAAACAAATAAATAAAAGTTTAAATTCCTTCATTTCTATCCTCCTTTATTATAGCCTTATTTTACCTTTATACCTAATTTAAGGAATTTAACAATTGTGTCAAGAACCACAATTAAAAGATTGTTCGCATCGGCGTTAAATAGTTAAATGGAAAAATAGTAAAATAGCAAAAAATTTCCGCACCCCTTGTGGTTAATTTAAGGCTTCAGGAGTCCAAGAAGAAAAAAAACAACAAAAATTCTTTGTGCCTTAGTGCCTTTGTGGCAAAAAATCAAAAATACCCTTGACAAATTTTGATTTTGTATTATTATATTAGTACAATATATAAAAGGAGGACTTATGAATTTATTTATTTTGTTAAATTTGGCTATACCTTTTCTAACTTTAGAAGTCACGGAAAAAGACGGAGAAAAGGTCAGGGTCAACGTACCGAAAACTTTGATTGAAGAATCTGTCGAGTTTGCGAAAAGTTGCGACGAAGATTGGGATATAGATATCGACGGCAAAAAAATCCCGCCGGACAGCATTCTTAAGATCTTACAGGAAGCGGGAATAGGCGACGAACCGGTTATTGAAATCACGGAGGGAGAAGATATTGTTCGCTTCTGGGTAAGAGACAGTAAAGATATAGTAAACAAAACCGGCACCCCTAAAAGACTGCATATAAATGTTCAAAGCGAAAATGAAGAAGAAAACGTAAATATACGGCTGCCTTTAACCCTGGTAAAGATACTGCCTTTCCTTTTGCCCGAAGTGGGCGAAGATGCTGAACACATCGAAGAAACCAAAATATTCATCAGGAAAGCGATTAAACAAATACAAAAAGTCGAAGGGAGCTTTACCCTCGTAGAGGTTGACGATGAACATGAAAAAGTAAAGATATCAATCGAATAGGAACTACTCCTTTAAAGCACGCAGATTTATGATTTTCGCTTAAAGGAAACCCCCTTCCCCTTATTATTATGATTTTTAATAATTTCATAATAACGCTTCAAACCTCTATAAATCTGCGTGTTTTATTACCCTTGATTTAAGCGCATTTTTTAATAAATTACATTAATGAAAAACGAGCTCAAAAAAGCAAACTCAATTAGAGAATACATAATAAATACTCGACGAGAACTCCACAAACATCCCGAACCCGCGTTCAAAGAAAAATGGACGCACGATTTTATCGAAAAACAACTTAAAAATCTCGGATATAAACCAAAGACTTTAAATAAAACAGGGCTTACAGCGGATATCGGTAAAGGTAAAAATCGAATAGCGTTACGCGCGGATATGGATGCTCTGCCTATCGAGGAAGAAAACTCTCTGCCGCATAAATCCCAAAACAAAGGGTATATGCATGCCTGCGGACACGATACACATATGGCAATGCTTCTCGGAGCTGCAAAGCTCTTATCCGAGGAGAAAAATCCTCCTCCGGTAAGATTTATTTTTCAACCTTCCGAGGAAAAAATTCCCGGAGGAGCGAAAGGAATGATTGAGGAAGGAGCCTTAAAAGGAATATCGGAAATTTACGCCATTCATATTGAACCGGAATCAGAAGTTGGTACCCTGATCTTGAAATCCGGAGTTATGCTTGCAGCCGCGGATGAAATGACAATTACAATAAAAGGTAAAGGAGCTCACGCCGCAGAGCCGCACAAATCAATAGACCCGATTTATGCTTCTTCTTTATTTATAAATCAAACACAGAGTCTCGTTTCCAGAAAAGCCGACCCGAAAAGCCCCTTTGTTATTTCGATCTGTACAATAAACGGAGGAACGGCATTCAATATAATACCCGAAGAAGTGAAAATGCTGGGTACGGTAAGGACAGTAGAAAAAGAATTATGGCAAAAAGCACCCGAATGGATCGGTGACATTTTAAAAGGTCTCAATATTTCCTCGGGTATAGACTATGAACTTATTTACCAGAGAGGATATCCGATTTTGAAAAACGACCCTAAAAAATCAGAAAGCTTAATAAAAATCGCAAAAAGTATATTTAAAGAAATAAACCTTATGGAAAGTCCGATTATGGGCGGAGAGGACTTCGCCTATTACTTAAAGGAAGTGCCCGGCACCTTTGTCTTTATGGGAGGAGCCAACAAGAAAAAGGGAATTCAATCCAAGCTTCACACTGCTAGATTCAATATCGACGAAAACGCACTACCCCTGGGCACCGCATTATTTTATTCTCTGGCAACCAAATAAACACAACTTTACTCTACCTTTAATTAAACCACGAGATTACACAAGATTTTTTGTTTTTACTATTTGACCATTTAGCTATTTAACGATTTAACCGGTTAAAAGCTCCTACGGTTCTGCCCAGAAAATATCCGGATTTCTAGTATATATGTAACGGCCTTGCCCGGGCGAAGAATAGTTCAAAGGAATTAACTCTATATATTCCAGGCTGCTATAGGGCTGCGCCTCATAATTAAACGCACTTTCAATCGGACATGAAAAGCGAAATAGATTCTTTGCAAGATAGGCTCTATAAGCTTGCTCTGTATATATACCCCCGTTATGATTTAAATGACTGCTAAAAACTAAAACTTCATCATCGATTAATTTTTCTCTGACTTCAAAAAGGTCCAAAAAAGTATCATTTTCATCCTTAAAGTATCCGGCAAAAGAAGGGTCCACCATAATCCACTTATCAAATTGAGTCGAATACACAATATTTATTACATGGCAATCATCAAAATCATATTCATAAGGTTCACAGGTCACGAACCTCGATTTAAATCCCATGGATAAATAGAAGTCATTAAGCACGATAGACAGCATTCTGCAGTTCACTCCCCTATCCTCATTCCAGCAAGTCTCTATTATATTTGATGCATTCGGTGGATACGGATTTTCAGAACTACCATCGTGTTCTAAATTTTCGTTAACCCATAACATCAAGTTCATTATCCGGGATAGCTCATCGCCTTCCCCCGCTATAGTCTCTAAATTATATTCTTCTTTAAGGGCTCGAAGATTTTCATCGCTGCTATCCATATAAATAAATTCTATATTATTTACTTCTTCATAATCATACGAGGAGTATTCGGTCAGTAAATCGAGATAATTTTGAAGATCATCATTAATTGACTCACAGGAAAAACAAAAAAGGATAATCGCAATTATAATAAATAATTTTCTCACAATTTACCCACCTCCAGATTGATTTTTAGCCAGAAATCCTCACTTTATTTTTCACTAATACCTAAAACCTAAGACCTAATAACTAATATTTCGCCAACAAGCTGTACGCGAACCATAAAACAGGAGCCTGTCCGTGTAAATCTCCTGTGTTCCGCGGACGATTTAAATAATATTCTAAATCAGCGCTTTTTCCCGTACCTGCACAAACATCGGTTATTTTCCCATCTTCATTTATGTATTCAACCAGAGATAACCATGCTTTTTGATAAGAGTGCGTAAATTTATCTTCAGGCAAAAGCCCTTTTTTAACTCCCACAGTTATAGCATACCCGAACATTGCAGTCGAAGAAGTCTCCTTCCACGCCTCTTCCTTATCAATCAACTGCCTCCACATACCGTCTTCAGCCTGATACTTTAATAATGCATCCATCATCTTTTTATAACCCTCAAGAATCGAAGCATAATATTTACTGCTGTCGGGAAGCTCCGATAAAAGTTCAGCCAATCCTGCAGCCATCCAACCGTTTCCTCTCCCCCAGAAAAAAGGTGCGTTTTCGCCGTGATAAAATAATCCATTCGGCTGCTGCAATCTATTAAGATAAGCCTCGGCAACTTTTGCCGCTCTTTTGAGATATATTTCATTACCAGTTGCCCTGTACGCCTGAACCTGTAAACTGCCAATCATCCACAAATCATCGATCCAGTATCTTACCTGACTCGTAAGTCCATTAGAAAGGGTATCTTTCCACTGTTCGTCAGCCAATTCAATCCCCTCCTGCAAAAATATTTCTCCGGCTCCCTGCATATACAACTCAAAGGGTAATATCCCGTAAACATTTGCATCGACATGCTCAGCACCTTTTACAAGACTATCATCTATTACTTTCATGTAACGCTCTGATAATTTATTAATAATATACGAATCATTCAATAAACCGGCAAAGCGCGCAGCGCCAAAACCAGTACAGGCTTCCGCATAATGGATACCGGTCCAGAAATCAGTCACATACATCATAAAATCGGCCCTCGTAAACAAATCATCAATGATCATTCTTCCTATCTTTTCCGGTGAACTACCTTCCGCCCAGAATGTTACGGATTCATTCAGCTCGCATTTTTTACACGAAAAAAATCCGACTAAGAAAATTATCAATAAAAGGTAAAGAGAAACAACTTTTATACTATTTTTTAATCGTTTTGTGTTCATCTTTATAGCATGCCTCCTATTCCCGTATTTTAGCCGCCCAGTCGGTTGAAGATGTATTTCCGCCGTCGGGGAAAAAAGGCAATTTCAAGAAACCTTTTTCATCTGATTTAACGACTATGTTCTTCATCCATTCGCCATTACGCGGATTGAACCACTGAAAATTATATGATGCATTTTCTTTAAAACCGCTCAATTTAGGAAGAACCGATTGGGTCTCAAAATAAAGAAGGGCGAAATCCTTTTCCTTAGTACACATCATATATGCCCAGCCGTCCAGACCTTTTTCGGGACTACCGGCAGCCTTTCGCGGATGTACGGATCCGTGACAGAGCTCTAATTCTTGATACTTACTACCCTCAGACAAAATAAATGCGCTCAGATGCTGCATATAAGATGCGGAGTTGAATCTCAACGCATCCCAGAAGTAATGACGCATACCCTCAGGTTCACCGGTCGTAGTTATATCATAAGCGGATGTGCCGTGAACATGTCCTGAAAGTCCTCCCGAAAGAACCGACCCGTACATCTGCGCGCGTGAGAAATAATTATCGCGGGCGGAATTAGCCGCCGGTCGTTCACCATTTGGCATATTTATTTCATGGTCCCAGCCGGTATAATACGGTTCAAAATTGATAGCAGGGTATGCAGGTTCGAGATTGAAAAGTATCTCCATCGAATCGGAAACACGGTGGTCCCGCGGCTTATTACCAACACTGTGCATTGTAAGCCACGGACAATCTTCCCCATGACCGAACTGAGTGTATGTGGAATTATTTATCAGGGTTGTGTGGGGCTGACCAAAAGGCAAAGTCCCATATTTTCTAAAATGATATGTCAATGCCCTGTTGAACTCCAAAGCCGTCAGGCTGTACTCCTTCGGAATCCAATCGAGATGAATTCCGCTGAAGATAATATTGTACGCGCCGTATCTTGAAATAAGATATTGTACATACCTTGCGTATGATTCATTAAAATCGAAATATGCCTTCCATGACGGGCAGTTATCTCTTCTCACGGTCTCCAACAAAGGCACAAAACCCTCATCAGATAAATGCTTCATTTTTTTATCCAGGCTTTTGAAATAGTCAGGATTGATTCGGTCAAAATCTGCGACGCCTTTATGCTCGGATAACATTTGAAAAGAGAGATTACCGTATTCATCACGCATATTCTTGGCGGTCAGCTTGCCTTCTTCAGTGTAATAGTCAAATTTCTCCCACGCATTTCTGAGATAAATGCCCTTCTTATCAGCGTAAGTACTGGGATTGTAATCGGATTCCCAGTTCGGAAAACATGCAATCATACTGACGGAATTAAAACGCTGCTGCTTACGATAAGCTACCGCATCTTCAAAACCTATACCGGGTCCAGGTATATAATTCTCTGTTGCGGCAACGCCCCTGAAAGGCAGCCTCCAGGTACTCCCGGCAAGCCATGTGTCACCAACAAGAAAGAAAGGAGTTCCGTCAGCGTATTGTAATGCATGACCGTTTGATGTAGAACGAATAAATCCGCGGCGGTTAGGATTCTCTTTCTTTTCTCCTTCAGTCCACGCCACAGCATTAAATCCTCCGGTTTGATTGTTAAGTCCTTTATCATCCTTTTGATTTGAGCCGCTCAGGTAAGTCCATTTACCCGGTACAGTTGCTACTATCCTCACACGGAAAACATTATTCCCATCCCAGAAAGCGTAAACCCGTCTGGAGAAATCAGGACCCTCAAGGTCTACCCAGCATTCTATCTCCTTGTAATAGTTATCGTGATGCTTCTCAGCTTTAAGGGTAATTTCCTGCATTTCCCATACGTGAATATCCGAAGAACCCGCGCCTTCCAGTGAACAAGGCATAAACCATACAAAAAATAAAAAACAAACAAAAAAAGATAACTTAATATAAGGTTTAGATTTCATATGATTTTTTCCCTTATTTAAAATTAACCTCTATCGATTTGTCTTTCTTGCTCAGTGTCACTTTTTTAGTCTCTTCGTTCGAAGTAATCAAATAATCGCCGTAGAAAGCCCGGTTTTTGTATATTCCTTTCTTATCGGCTTTTCCGGATACTTTAGTCCACCACTTATTAAAAACAAGGTCACGGTAAGCAAGAGCCTGCTTCGTTGGTGCCCAGTCTTTTTTCCACATCGCCGATTCGGGCACCCAGTGTCCTACCTCCCAGAAACCCCACATAATAATTGCCTCAACACCGGGATGAGCAAAGCAAAGACGGAAAAATCTTCGCAGCTCTTCCGCTTTACCTTCTTCCGTATCCGCAGAAACAAGACATTCGGTAATTTTTATCGGAAGACCGAATTTTGACAACTCATCGAGCGTTTTTTGAACATGTTCCGATGTGGTAGCGGCTCTGGCAGCGGAATTATTTTTATCAGAAGTTACGAAATGCGCCTGACATCCTATTCCGTCTATTGGGACGCCGTTCGCGAGAAGATTCTCGATTTGAGTTATGTAAGAGCTTTTATTAAAACCATTTTCAACAAGAACACCGTAATCGTTTACATATAATTTAGCATCGGGATTAACCGCTTTAACCATCCACGCCATTTCATTTACGATACCGTATCCCAACCGACGGCGGAAGAAATCACCGTTGATCATCTCATTGTTGAGGTCGAACTCGTCTATCCTGCCTTTAAAATGCTTGGCGACATCGGTTGCCCGGCGAACCACAGCCGCTCTGAGCTCGTCATTATCGAGTTCCTTTAACCAGGGCATAACATACTTATCCTTTGCCCAGAATATGCAGTGCCCCCTCATAGGTATATTACGCTCATGGCAGAGTTCATAAATTCTATCCGCCAAATAATAATCCACTTTCTTATATTCTACTTCCGTGTCATACCATTTTAAAGCATTTTCGTGCACAGCGTAGTTAAAATTATCTTCGAGTACTTCCAGAAATTTCCTTCTATCCTTATCCGACATCGCGTTTCCGGATTTTTCAGCCAGGTTATCGGTAATCGCTGCGCCGAAAAGAAACTCATGACGCACCTGTTCAATCTTAACGTCCGCGCCAGGTTCTGTCTTTACGATTATATCACCCATCCTGATCTCAGCTATACGCGCATCAATAGCTTCATCCGTAATTTTTTTAGAAACATCATCTTCGGCAAAACAAAAAATTCCTATGAAGGTAAGAGCAAAACTAAATAAAAATATTAAACTTATCTTCATAATTTATCCTCCTTTTTCTAAATTCTTAATAAGATAAAGATAAGTATAAGAATTCTCCACTCTCTGTCAAGTAAACCCTTGACATTTCCCTTGAAAAATCTTATGATTTTCCAAGCAGCAAACTCAACCTAAAAAGGGAGGTCAGATGAAAAAATTAGCATTGTGTGCTATTTTATTACTTTTAAGCGTTCCTCTTTCTGCCGGGATTCTGGGTTTAGAAGCCGGAATAACCGGAGGGGTAGAAAACTGGAAACTCGACGCGGAGGGAGAGGAAAACCAATCCCTTAAAGCAATCGGGTTGACAGCAAGTTTCTCTCCGCCGATCATTCCGGTAGGCATCCGCGGAGACATCGAATACGCGTGGAAAGATGTAGAAACTCCAGCCGGGGGCATCAAACTTTCCGATATCTTTATTCTTATCGCAGTTCAATACTCGATTTCTCCTCCTCTTGTGCCCCTATCTCTTTATCTCGGAGGCGGCTACGAAATATCAACGATAGGAACCGACTACGGCGAATATCTCGGAGCCGACGGTTCCATAACCGACAGCGGATTTCTCGTTTACGGTGGTTTAAATTTGAGCCTGGGACTTTTCGCGGTATTTGCCGAAACCGGTTACGGAATGATATTTGCCGACGATGCCAATTACACTCACATTCCCATAAGGGGTGGAATAAAAATAAGCATTTAACTTTAAGCAGATAACATCAATAAAGCACACAAAAAACCTCTTTTCTGTAAGCTTTTTTTGTGTGCTTTAATTTTTATGAATAAATTATTGAAAAATGAATAATATAAAAAAAGGAGGTTAAAAATGAATGGAGGAGGAGCTGCCGCTGCCGCAATCGCAAATGCGATTAAAGCTTCAGGGGTTATAGTCAGATTAAAAGAGGAAGATTTTATTAAAGTAATATCCCGGGCTGATAATCCTGCTGTTGTAGTATCGAGAGGAGGATTCATGAAAAAGGATTTCGATTATTTACTGGCTTATAAAGGATTTGTCTTCTTTGCAAGAACAAAAGAAGAAATAAATCTACCCGGAAACGCCGAAATCATTGCCGCACAACAAATCTGGATCCCATATTAAAAGTAAAGGAGACGAATCTTGAAATTCATAATGATTTACACAACGCTTCCCGATAAAGCTATAACAAAAAAAATCGCTAAAACTTTGGTCGAAGAAAATTTGGTCGCGTGCGTCAATTTTTTCCCCATAGAATCCATATACAAATGGAATGGAAAACTCACAGAAGATAAGGAATACGCGCTCATTATGAAGACAAGGAAATCTTTATATAAAAAAGTTGAAAAAAGATTGAACGAAATTCATCCCTACGAAGTTCCCGCAATCGTTTCTTATGAAATTAAAGAAGGTCTAAACGATTATCTTTCCTGGATAAAGAAAGAAACCACGAAACAATAAACTCCCACACAAAGCCACTAAGACACAAAGTTTTTATTTTTTCTTTAAGCTAACGGCTAAAAGCGAAAATATGAAAGCTAAGTTCAGAAATCTACTTGACAAGTACCATCCGGTTTCTCAAAACAATATCTTCTAACTCCATAATACAGAAATAAATACCGGATGCCAAATCTCCAGGATTCCATTCCACAGAATGGCTTCCTGCTTCAACTTCTCCGGAGAATATTGTCAATAGCTCCCGGCCAGATATATCGTAAATCTTTAAATCTACATTACTTCTTCCGAAAATCTCGAAGTTTATCGAAGTTCTCGAAGTAAAAGGATTCGGATTGTTATACAAATTAAACGCGATTGGTTTCTCTTCCGCAAGATCCTCAACTCCCGCTCCTTCTTCCAATGCTTCCTGTAT
>JAFGHJ010000036.1 GCA_016930175.1 Caldifarciminota bacterium | reverse complement strand
GCAACTGGGGCGAAGTCGTAACAAGGTAGCCGTGCCGGAAGGCGCTGCTGGATCACCTCCTTTCTACGGAGTAAAACTCCATTAGAATAGTAAATGTGTATATCAAACCCCGACAACTATTCAATTATCAATCAATAAGTTAGGTGATAAAAATTAAACTACAAATATTTTGTAGTTTTTTTTATTTTTTGTAGAAAATTAATTTTAGGGATTTAATCTACTTTATTCCGAATGCGTAACAAACCAATGATAAGTATCTTTAAGGCCTTTTTTGAGGCTTACTTTGGAAGTCCATCTGAGTTCTTTTTTTGCTTTTTTGCAATTAAGATAAATTTTGGAAATTTCTCCTTCCCGAGCTTCTGCTAACTCCGGTTCTAAATTCTTCCCGGAAATATCTTTTAATATCAAGAAAAGCTCCTTAACTGTGGTGGGGGTACCTGTTCCTATATTGTATATCTCACCATCTCCCCCATTCATAGAAAGAATATTTGCTTCGATTATATCCGAGACGTATATATAATCTCTTATCATAGAACCGTAACCAAATAGTACCGGTCTTTTCTCTTCGATTAACTGATTGCAAAATATAGCTACGACTCCTGCTTCGCCGTAAGGGTCCTGCCTCGGACCATAAACATTTCCATAACGTAAACTTGTAAAAGGTACATTTTTCCACTCCGAATATATTCTTAAGTAGTGTTCGCAGCACAATTTAGCCACACCGTACGGAGATAAGGGATTGGGTAACAATTCTTCATCCGCATACTTTGCTTCCCCGTAAATAGCTCCTCCTGTGGAAGAGAAAATAAACTTTTTTATATTTGTCTTTGTTGCAGCCTCTAACAGGTTTAGTGTCCCTCTTATATTTATCCCTTCATCCCAGAGAGGGTCAGCTAAAGATTTTCTAACATCTATTTGCGCTGCAAGATGAAAAATGAAAGACGGTGAATATTTTTTTATTACTGCGTCTATATCATCGTCGCAAATATCTTTTTTTAAGAATTCTGCCATCTTATTTAAATTTTCCTCGGAACCGCTTGAAAGGTTGTCTATAATTAAAACTTCCATCCCCATAGAAATCAACCTATCCACAAGATGCGAGCCTATAAAACCTGCACCGCCTGTAACTATAACTTTATTCTTCATTCTTTCTCGCCTCAGACCGTAAATAGTCTCTTATAAACACATCTATATAACCGTCAAGTACTTTCTTTGCATCTCCTATTTCAGTACCGGTTCTATGGTCCTTTACTTTGTGATATGGATGAAGTATGTACGATCGTATCTGATGCCCCCATTCTATATCTTTTTTGCTTTTTTCCATCTTTTGTTTTTCTTTTTCCAATTCTTCCACACGCATTTGATACAACTTTGATTTCAATATCTTTTCCGCAATCATCCTATTCTGCATCTGCGAACGTTCGCTTTGACAGGTAACAACAATATTGGTTGGTTTATGAATTAGACGAACTGCTGTGTTGGATTTGTTAACATGCTGCCCGCCGGGACCGGAAGATTTGAAAGTTTCCAATTCTATATCTTCACTTTTTATTTCTATATCAATATCATCTTCCACAAGAGGATATACGAAAACAGAAGCAAAAGAAGTATGCCTTCTTGCGCCAGAATCAAAAGGCGAAATGCGAACTAAACGATGAATACCCCGTTCGGCTTTAAGATACCCATAAGCATAATCTCCATTTACTTCCAAAGTTACATCCTTTAGCCCTGCTTCATCCCCTTTCTGATAATCTATAAGCTTATATTTATAACCTTTATCTTCTATCCATCTCGAATACATCCGAAAGAGCATCGAAGCCCAATCGCAAGATTCGGTACCACCCGCACCAGGATGTATAGACAATACAGCATCTTTTCTGTCATTTTCTTCAGAAAGAACAATCCTTAATTCAAAATCTTCTAATTTATCTCTTATTTTGTTTTCTTCTTTCTCTATAAGTTCAACGCTTTCTCCTAAACTTTCCAATTCGGAAAGGTACTCAATATTTCCCCTATACTCATCCCATTCTTTTATCAAAGACTCTGTTTCCTGAATTTCTTTCATTGTTTTTTTCGCTTTTACTGTATCATCCCAGAAGCCTTTTTCTCTACTTTCTTCCTGTAACTTAACCAACAAGTCCCGTTTTTTGTCAGTTTCAAATATACCTCCCGAGTTTACAAATCCATTCTCTCAATTTACCAACTGACATCTTTACCTCCCAAATATCTCTCCACTAAATCAACCTCCTCATTTCGACCTGATATTTTACCAATCCATCTGCCTTCTATTATTCGTTTCATCAACTTACCGATTTCAGGGCTTTCATTAACTCCTAATTTTTTTATATCCTCTCCATTTAATTCAGGTTTAAGTTTTTCTCTATTATCAAAGAAATTCTCAATTATTATTGAATTTTTGGGATATCTGGCAAAAAGAAACAACAAAGAGTAGTCTTCAAGTTTAAAAAGCTTATGGACAACTTCTATATTTCGAAGAGCTTTGTTGTTAATTTCCCGAACATAATTGATCTGCTGAATGAAGCTTCTTTCGAAAGAATAACAACGAGCAGGTTTTTTCTCTATAAGGGCTAATATTAGTGTGTTAACGGGATTTACATCAAACTGGATTGAACCTACATCGACTCTCTCCAAAAAACCCTGGCCCGGATACGAAAAGTTCAAGACTCTCAAAACGCCGAATTTTTTTAGATAGTTAAGGACATCTGAACCATCATTCAAACATATTTTAATCTCCTTCCATAATCTTGCCTGTGACAACTGCTTTAGGAATTTTAAATCTCTGTTAAGTAACTTCTTTGTATTTTCTTCTATTTGAAAAGAAAGTTCCATGGAAAATCTTATAGCTCTGAAAATTCTGGTGGGATCTTCTTTAAAACTATTGGGATGCAAAACTCGGATGAGTTTTTTCTGACAATCCAAAAGACCATTAAAAGGATCGTATAAATTGCCAAAAGTTCCAGGATTTAAATCAACAGCTATAGCATTAACGGTAAAATCCCTTCTGTTAAGGTCAATTAATAGATCTTTCGTCCTTCTTATTCTGGGAAGGCCAATTCTATTTTTAGGGTAGACTTCACTGCGAGCAGATACAAAATCAACCTTTGCGGAATTATTCCATTTAACTGTAGCATTTGGATAACGACGCCTATAAATAAATTCTCCTTTAACTCTCCTGCTAAAGACTTTCGCCAATTTAACCGCATTGCCCACACACACTACATCTACATCCTGGAAGGACCTCCCAAGCAGTATATCTCGTACAGGCCCCCCAACAATATAAACGGAATATCCTAATTTTCTAGCAATCTGCCCAATTTCCTTAAAAACACTTCTTAACTCAGATTGAAAATTAATCCGTCTCATTTAAAATCACTTCTGTTAGTTTTTCAGATGAAACACCCTCCGCCTCTGCAAGAAAATTGACTATTACCCTGTGATCAAAAACAGTATGAACAATACTCTTAACATCTTCCATTGAAGGGGTTGGCCTTCCATAAAGAAAAGCTCTTGCCTTAGCACCCGCCAACAAATATTGCCCTCCTCTTGGACTCACACCCCACTCAACATATTTTTTAACAAGTTCAATTTTGCTAACCTCCGGCCGGGAATTCCTAAGAAGCCTACTTATGAAATCTATCACTTTTTTGCTTGCAGGTATCGATCTGATTTCATTCTGAAATTTAAGTAATTCTTTTGAGCTGGCTACAGCTTTACTTTCCGAAAAAAAACTTCTTGGCGGACTTGCAATTATTTCTTTTTCTTCATTCTCATCCGGATAACTTATTCTAAGGCATAACATAAAACGGTCAAGCTGCGCCTCAGGAAGAGGATAAGTTCCCTCCTGCTCAATAGGGTTCTGTGTGGCTATAACGAAAAAAGGAGATTCAATAGGATAAACCTTCTTTCCGTAAGTAACCTTTTTTTCCTGCATTGCTTCAAGTAATGCTGATTGCGTTCGAGGAGGAGCCCTGTTTATCTCATCGGCTAAGACAAAATTTGCAAATACCGGTCCTTTCACAAAATCAAAAAACCTGCCTTTTTCTTTATGTTCCTGTATAATTTCAGTTCCCGTTATATCGGTCGGCATCAAATCCGGGGTAAATTGTATACGCGAGAAACTCAAACCAAGCGCCCCGGCTAAGGTACTTGCGAGAAGAGTCTTAGCCAGTCCAGGTACGCCCACAATCAAGCAATGTCCTTCTGAAAGAACAGATACCAGCAACAATTCTAATATCTCATCCTGTCCGACTATGGTTTCATGTACTCTATCCTTTATCTTTTTTCCAAAAGCATCCACTTAATTTTCCTTTTTAAATGTATTAAGGATTATATTAACTTCTTCTAAGAAAGGCCATTTCTTTTTACCTGGGGCAAACACGTGTCCGTCAAGAAAATACCATATTCCATCTTTTTGGAATACGTAACTAACAAAAGGACCCCCCATTGGACCTCCCTTTAATTTGTCGTTTTTCCATACTCCTCTAACTTGAATTGCCTTAACATCATTAAAATTCATAGTATCCAATGAAGTCAATCTAATAAAATAAATACCTCCGTCCTCCGAAGCAACAGCAATACTATCAACAACGACTTCATCGCCATTAAAATATTCCGAAAAAAGACTATCTCGGAATCCAAGTGGATTATTTATAGATTCAGCGCTATACAGAAGAGTAACCATCCTATCCGGATTCTTTCTTATATAACTCATAAAACCAGCTTCATCTTTTGCCAATCTGTAACCTAATGGAATTTTAAAAGAAGCTCCCAATAGAGCTTCCATTTTTTTTGTTTCTTTTTCCTGATATCCCTGCATATAAACCATTTTCGAGAATCTTTCCGTTTCTTCTTCTCTTAAGACTCTATAAATAGTCCCGGTTGAACGATCGAGCAGGCTTTGAGTTTCTTCCGTATTCATACCTGTTATTATTACTGCAGTTTGAAGACGTACCCACAGATCTTTCTCCAGAAAAAGCTGTGCACCTTTTTCAAGTTCTTCTTTTGCCTCCTCTCCCAACAAATCGTTAATATAACTTTCCTCAAAATTACCAACAATAATTACATTTCTCCATAGCTTATAACGGTCTATTTCTGATAAATCAACTCTTTCTACATTAAAAACGTTCTCTTCGGTAGGATAATACTCAACCTTTTCCAGTTGATTAATAAAAGAATCTACTTGAAATTCATCCGGGGCAACAAGAATTACCTCATCTCTCCCACCTATCGAATGAGGAAGAGAAACTCTTTTGCAACCACTAATTTTAAAAATGAGTAGCAAGAGAATCAAGCAGTAATTTAGCTTTCTTATCATAAGAATTTACCTCCAACCATTTTTTTAATAAGTAAATAGATATTGCGGTATCTTTTTTGTAATCGTAGTTGTACATAAAAACACTACTGAAAATCTTGGGGTAATTTATCAATTCTGCTGTCAGAATATCCTTCTTGTCTTTTTCTCCTATCGCCTCATATAAATCCAATAATCCTATATAAGCATTTATTTTTTCCCTATCCTCAGAAAAACCCAGAATCTTCTTGAACTCAATTTCTGCCTTCTGTGCGATTATTTGTTTTTTCTCTTCAGTAAAATCTTTATTAAACATCAGTTCATCCAGAAATAACTGCCCTTTGAAAAACTGAAATTCAGACAAAAATTTATCTTCAGGGATTTCATTAATAAGAGCTATAAAAATATCAGACTTCCCTAAAACAAGATAAACTATTCTCAACTCATTAAATATGGGTATTAACAATGAATAATCTTCAGTAACATCTATAGCTTTCTTAAACAATACAGCAGAACTCTTTAGTTTTTCTTTCTTTTCTTCATTTAAAGATTTCTTATATTTTGATAAATTCAGAGGTTTTTTAGATGAAATTGCTTCATCCATTAGTTTTAACCCAAACTGATAAAAAGTGGAAATATAATTACGCACTATTCTCTCGGCCGCCGGTCCTTTATATACATCGAAATTACTAACCGAATTGAACTTTAACTCGTTTTCGAACAGATCTAAGAAACGAGAAACATCCATCATATTCTTGCCTCTTTTACCAACCAATCTATACGCGAGACCCTCCAACAATAAATGATCCTGGATCCAATCCTTATTACTCGGAGACACAGTACTGGAAAAATAGATGTTTACAGAAGGATTAAAATCATCTTTTATATATTTGCCAACAAAAGAATCCGACCTCATGATAAGGTCGTTGTATGTCGGATTTATACCCTGAGAGCAAAGAATGATAAGACGAGTAGCTATTTCCTTACGCTCTATTACCTTTCCATCATTGGTTTTCAAATAAGGCAAATTATCTATAATCCAATCTTCAAATTCCTGTTCTATACCTTTGCTTCTTTTCCCTCTCAAGTAGACACTTTCAAAATATGTTCCTCTAAAAGGTGTATCAAAATCCATTGGTATACCTGATTCTTTCATCTGTTTTATATACCATTCTGTATTCATAAGAGCGAAACAAGCGACTCTGACACCCTTCTTTTTCACAGAATCAAATTTTCTAAATCCTTTAACTTCCTGAAGAAACCAAAGAGGAAAAGTATCATTGTCTCCATTGGTAAAAAATACAGAATTTTCATCAGCGCTCGAAAGAAGGTTATGCGCGTAATCATGCGCAATCCAGTTTTCTCTCCTGTTTGCGTGACTTTCTATATTCGAGATTAAAGGAATAAAACCCATAATAAAACTTAAAGGAAGTACGCAATACGAGGAAATAACTTTATTTTTCTTGAACCGTTCATGCATCCAGTATAAAGCCATAGCAACATAAAACATAAAAAAGAAAAAACCAACAATCCAGAAATAATCTCTTTCTCTGGGTTCTCTGGGCTGATGCGCCGGATTTGGATCCGACGGCGAAAATTCATGATTTAAATAAACAACCAATCCTATAGTAACCAGTATAAAAAGTATAAAAATTAAGTAAAAAGTTTTTCGGTCTTTCTTGAAATGCACTACCATACCCCATAATCCGAATAAAACATACATAGATGTACCGAATACCGACAAATAACGGAGCAAGGCGTTTGTAGTTTCCCTTGGATATGGAAAAAATTGCCAGGAGAAATATCTGAAGAAAATCTTAATTTGCTCCCACAATCCCCGGAAGAAATCATAATTAGTTTCCCAGGAAGTATGCCTAACAAATATACCTAATATACCTTCACTTCCATATTGTTTCCTCATTATTACTTCCCATAATTTAGCCCATGTGGCGGGATTAGATTCGTTTATAGCAGGATTTGCCTGCGCTCTTATTATTAAATACAGATATGTCGAAACACCTATCACTATGAGAATTAAGGCTGTTCCTATGAGTTTTGGATTTTTAAATACTTTCCAATCTACTAAAATTATAAACAACAAAGCTCCGGGCACTAAAAGAAAAGGCAATAAATGAATACCGAAAGATAAGGCCAACAGGTAAACCAAAAGTAACAAAAAATTATTATTTCCTAACTTACCCCTGTTATCATCCCACTGCAGAACCAGCCATATACCAATTGCGACAATTAAAAGCGAAATAGAATAAACCTCTGCTTCCACAGTATTATTCCAAACGCTAAAACAAAATCCGGCACCGATAGATGAAAAAACAGCAATGAGATGATTGCCAAGAGGAAGTTCACTCATTTTATTTTCCTTAAATCTGCTTAATACTTTAAGAACCACGAGATAGAGAAATCCACCCGCTACAGAACCCGCTAAAATCGAAAGAAAGTTTATCCTCTTCGCGACTTCTTTAAAAGGAAAAAGAATATCGAAAACCCTTCCCATCAAAACATAAAAGGGAGTTCCCGGAGGATGAGGCACTCCTAAAATGTGAGAACAGGCTATGAATTCGCCGCAATCCCAGAGTGAAACAGTGGGTGCAATTGTGTAAAGATATACTGAAAACAAAACCACAAACACAGAAAAAAAACCTATTACTTCCTTCCGGATGAACTTCTTAAAAAACAAAACTAAATACCTCCCTTTTCGTTAAAATTAATTACTTCTGCAACATATCCTGAATAGTCGATTTAAGTTCTTTAACATCTAAATCACCATAATAGTCTCCGCCTACCGCTATAGATATCGAGCCTGTCTCTTCCGATACCACAAGACATATTGCATCTGTTTCTTCAGTAAGTCCGATTGCTGCTCTGTGTCTTGTTCCCAATGTTGGGCTAAGATCCGGATGGTCAGTCAAAGGCAATATACTTTTAGCAGCAACAATATGATCTTCCTGTATTATAACCGCTCCATCATGAAGAGGTGAATATATTGAAAATATCGAAACTAAAAGATCCGATGAAACAACGGCTTCCATTTTAATTCCTGTTCTGATATAATAATCAAGAGGAACTTTTCTTTCTATAGCAATCAAAGCTCCTATTCTTTTATCAGATAGCTGAATAATAGCTTTACTGACTTCTTCAGAAACAGTCTCTATAGCTTCTTGTATAAAATATCCGAATTTACTCGATTTTCCAAGATTAATAAGTGCTCTTCTTATCTCGGGCTGGAATATAATAATAAATACAATTATCCAAAGATTCCTGAGCCCATGCATAATTATCTTCATTGTCGGAAGATTCAGTACATTACTTAAAACAACCAAACTTAAAATTAATAAAAGCCCCGTAAGCATAGTTATTGACCTTGTACTGGCGAAAAATCTTATAACCATAAAAACAAGAGCTGCAACAATAAGAATATCAAGTACATCCAACAAGGAAAAATCAATCATTTCATTTCTCCAATCGCAGAAACAACCGAAAGGGCATTTTTGGTCTGTCTTACGTCATGTACCCTAAAAATCGAAACACCTTTTAAATAAGAATAAACTGCAGTGGCTAAAGAAGCATCAAGCCGTCTTTTAACATCTTCGCCGGTTATTCTGCCAATAAATGACTTTCTAGACGTTCCTATAAGAATGGGAAAACCATATGAAGTAAACTCTTCCAAATTCGACAAAATAGCTAAATTGTCTTCCTGTCTTTTTCCGAATCCAATGCCCGGATCCAATATTATCTTGTCTTCATCAATTCCGTTTGAAAGACAAAAATTTACTCTTTCCTCAAAGAATTCTCCGATTTCTTTCACAACATCATCATAATGAGGATTATCTTGCATTATTTTAGGGGTTCCCTGCATATGCATAAGAACAACTCTTGATTTATAATCACGTATGACTTTTACCATTTTCCTATCCATTCTAAGAGCAGATATATCATTAACGATTTTTGCACCCTTTGATAGAGCACCTTCTGCAATTTTCGATTTATAAGTATCTATAGAAACCGGTATCGAACTCTTCTCAAATAGAGGAAAAAGGCTCTTTAGCCTGCTCAACTCTTCTTGAATTTCCAACCTTTTAGCACCCGGTCTGGAAGATTCTGCCCCAACATCTATAATATCGGCTCCTTCTTTCTCTATTTCTGCAAAGCGTTTTCGTGCATCTTCTTCGTTAAAATAATCTCCACCGTCAGAAAAGGAATCGGGAGTGACATTAAGAACACCCATAACAGAAAAAGCTGGTTTAGCGTTTTCATTTTTCAAAATTTTAAGAATATTATTCCCCACTTCCGGCAATCCGAAAGGTTGTTTTTTTAACTCTTCAGAAATCAACTTAAGTTCCCTAATTGTTCCGGGAAGAAGAACTTTAGACTTTTCAACACTACCCGTAACAATATCTCTATGAACAACAGCATCGCTGCCTCGTGAAATTGCAACTTGCTTCAAGATATTCGCAGCAGCAGAAGAAACTTCTTCTATTTCCAATACAAGAAAGAGTACCTTTTCAGACATAATTTCCCTAACATCATTATAGACACCTATAGTTTCAACAACAGCGCGTGCGTCTCTCAAATTTTGAATTGATTTCTTTTTAACTTTCATATCCGATAAGATTCAACGCCTCAAGACGGGTTGTTTCCTTTTTAAAAGCGCCTCTTATAGCAGAAGTCACAGTTTTCTGACCGATCTTTTTCAATCCTTGAATTTCCAGACAAAGCTGCCTTGCTTCTATAATTACTAGTGTTCCCATCGGTTTCAAAATAGTCATTATAGAGTCCGCAATTTCCGAGGTCATTCTTTCCTGTAACTGCAGGCGCTCCGAATAAATTTGAACTATTTCCACTAAATTGGAATAACCGGTTATTTTATCATCTTTAGGTATATAAGCAATGTGAACCTTACCAAAAAAAGGCAAAAGATGATGTTCGCAAAAGGAATAAAAAGAGATGTCTTTTAATATTATGATTTCATCATAATGCGGCGTACTGTAGACTCTTATTGCCTTTTCGGGATTTTTATTTATCCCCCTAAAGAGCTCAGAGTACATCTTAGCCACCCTCTCAGGTGTACGCTTTAAACCCTCTCTTTCAGGATCTTCTCCGATGGCTTTAATTACTTCTTTTATTGCTTTTTCTATTCTTTTTTGATCCATAAACAATTTCCTTTACTTCTTCTCCCGTAAGAACTTCTCTCTCAAGAAGAGCATCAGCTATTTCGTCAAGCTTGGTTTTATTTTTCTTAATTATATCTTTTGCCGTGTTATGAGCTTTTTCCACAAACTTTTTAATGTCAAGGTCAACCTGACGGGCAGTTTCCTCGGAATACTCTCTTTCTTTGGCAAGACGCTTACCCAGAAAGATACCGTCGGTATCCCTCTCAAGAGTAACAGCGCCAAGACT
Source organism: Caldifarciminota bacterium (assembly GCA_016930175.1). GTDB lineage: Bacteria > Hydrothermota > UBA3072 > UBA3072 > UBA3072 > JAFGHJ01. The sequence continues at coordinate 45 of JAFGHJ010000036.1, read as the reverse complement.
ATCACTCATACCCCATTCACATATCATCTTTCTCGCAATTTCGCT
>JAFGHJ010000035.1 GCA_016930175.1 Caldifarciminota bacterium | reverse complement strand
CAACAACAACAACAACAACAACAACAACAAACCACAGCTCAGGATAAAATAAACGAAGCGCTGAAAAACGAACAAAAAGAAACGATGAAAAAAGCCCTGAAGCAGAAAGGCGGAGGGGAAGAAAACGCAGGAAAATGGTAATATTAATTCTTTTTTCTCTAACCTTTACAGCTTCGGTGGATCAAACCACAATTCCTGTAGGAGAGTCTTTTAACGTAACCGTAACAGTTGAAGGTGAAGACCTCTCGAGTGTAGGGACCCCTTCCGCTCCGAATGTATCCGGGATTGATATTCTTGGTTCCTCAAGGTCGCAATCCACGCAGATAAATTTTATCAACGGTAAGCTTTCAAAATCAACAAGCTACATCTATGATTATCAGATGATCGCAAGAAATGAAGGTCAGTTTACAATTCCCCCTTTCACTTTAACATACGAAGGCAAAAAGTACTCGACAGACCCCATAACAATCAACGTCAAAAAGGGAATCGCCGGCAGAAGCGTTACGCCCTTTCCTCCCACCAGATCCCAGGATTTTACAACGGAACCAAAAGATTTTAGAGCCGTTTTTCTGGAAACCGAAGTTTCAAAAAGCTCAGTATATCCGGGAGAACCTATTACCGCCACTCATTACCTTTACGTAAAAACGTCTCTCTCTGATGTCCAGTTGACAGGGCCTCCAACCTACGAAAACGTATGGGTTGAAAACATACAATCACCCACAAGATTAAACTTTACGACAACAACAAAAAACGGAATCAGATATCAAAGATCTCTGATAAAGCAGGATATTTTATTCCCGCTTGGAGAAAAGAACGTTCAAATCAATCCGTTTTCGATAGAGGTTATTATAAGAGGAGATATGTTTTCATTCTTTGGAGAAAGAAAAGCGGTATCATCCGAACCCAAAACAATACAGGTAAAACCTTTCCCTTCAGAGCACCCGGAAGGATTTATCGATGCGGTTGGCAAATTAAATATTTCCTCAGAAATAGATACTTCAAACATCAGAGTCGACGCACCTTTTTCCCTTAAAATAATTATCGAGGGCGGAGGAAACTTGAATCTTTTATCTCCTCCAAAGTTTCCAGATTCAAGAAAACTAAACTCTTATCCTCCGGAATCGAAATCCAACACTAAAATATCGGGGGGGACTCTAAATGGAGAGCGGATTTTTACTTACCTTATAACCCCAAAGGTTTCAGGGATAATCGAGATCCCCGGGATAAAATGGGCTTATTTCGACATCCAGAAGAAAACATTCATTAATAAAAAGATAGGTCCCTGGCAAATTCAAGTACGACCGTCAAGTGAAATAGGCTCAGGAGAGCAAGAAACGAATAAAATAAATAAGGACATAGCCTACATTTTACCTGTAAGCGAAAAAACTGTCTCCCTGATCCCTAAATTTTTCCCTCTATATTTCATCCCATCGATTATATTCCTTATCATAGCCGTTTATTATGTAATAGACGTTCGCAAGACTCTCGGAGATAGGAGTTACGCGAGTTTAAAAGCAATACCAAAGCAATTGAAAAGCGGATTCAGAAAATTAGAAAAAGAAATCCATAACAATAATGTTATTCAATTTTATGAAGATTTGACCCTTGTCCTTCTAAAATTCATTAAACTAAAATTTCGTTTGAATGTTTTCGGAACGAAAAAGAAAGACCTTCTTTCCGACCTTAAAAACAAAAAAGTTCCCGAAAAAGCCCTCAATTTAATTGAGGAAATATTAATTAAAAGCGAAACCGTTCGTTTTACATCTCTGGAGCCAACTCAGGATGAAATGTCAAAGGATTCACAAAAACTCAGAGAGGTTATTAATGCTTTATATTAGCATTCTAATATTTTTTTCTCAAACTGCTCAAACAGCGGAAGAATATTATAAAAACGGCGAATACGTAAAAGCTCTCGAAGAATACAACAAATATCTCGATAGAGGCATCCATAATGCGGAGCTATATTTAAACATAGGCAACTGCTACTATAGATTGGGAGATTTTGGAAAGAGTCTCCTGTACTACAGAAGAGGATGGTTCCTCGATCCTTCTAATGAAAATATCTTAAATAACATATCCCTTTTTAAAAAGGAAGAACCGAACCCAAACCCATTTATTTCTTTTTCATCAAGAATGATCGATAGAATTCCTCTGCGGATTTTTTCTTACCTTCTAATTTTATCTTTTTCCCTTGTAATTCTAATTGTTGCAATACGACTTATCCAAACGGTAAAATTAATTAATTTCCCGACTAATCCTTTACTCACTTTAGCCGGTTTGTTTTTTATCTTCTCTCTAATAGGTTTTTCTATCTGGTACGGCAGGGTAAAATCCAAATGGGTTGTTACCACAGCTACTACCATCGCGTACAGCGGTCCTGATGAAGAATTCAAGGAACTTATGCGAGTGGACAAAGCGGAAGAAGGTTCTCTCGTAAGAGAAGACGGTGGCTGGTGGCTTGTTCACTTCCGTTCAGGAGAAGGGGGATGGATCGATTCGACCACCGCTGCACTTGTGATACAAGAATAGTCTCACACGGAGCCACAGAGCACACAGAGAAAATTTTTTGTTTTTTAAAACTCATACCCAACCCTAAAATTTTATTCTCACACAAAGCACTCAAAGAGCACAAAGTTTACTTTCTGTTCTAACTCAAAACACTAAGCACGAAACATTAACTCACGCGAATAACATAAATAAAATCTAAATTTGTTTGCATATATATACAATTTACCGTTATAACCAAACTTTTAAGTGTTAGACTATATTTCTAATATTCCTCGAGTTTTTTCATATTCTCGATGGCTTCATAAAACCCATGTTTCTTAAATTTCTTTTTCCATATTTCTATCGGTACAAAACTCATAGTTACTGTTGTGCTTTTCCCAATCATTAGCCTGTCCCCAATTTTTAGATAAAATGCCTTTAAAATATCCTTAGTCAAACGAATTACACCTTTATCGATTTTAAGCATAACAAAAGCTCTATCATTGCGCATGAGAACTTCTTCACAGTTTTTTATTTCTTTTACAAATCTTTTAAATACAGATTTTAAAGCAGTATCTTTTTTTATCATACCGAATCCACTTTCTCCTATGTGTCCGGTTATTAGAATAACATAATCATGTTCAGAAATTTTATAATGAGAAATCGCTTTTGGCGGAACCCTTAAAGTTAAATCTTCTTTTACTTTGGATATAGCGAAAGCTTCCTTTGTTCCCGGCATCCCCGGCATAAGATTAGGCATTATTTACATATAAATATAATCCAAAAGCGGGGCATTAAATTATAATAGGTTAAAACTTCCACCACACACAGGGCATGCTTTTCCGCCGGATGGATTATTCGGAGCTTTCTCCGCAAGACATTTGAGACAATATATTTTGCCGCAACTCTTACATTTAAAAGCTCTTTTATCTTCTATTTCTTTATGAACTTTTGTTAATCTATCTTTTTCTTTATTGATCTTGCTGTAGTCTTCGTCCGGAGAACCGCTTCCATAACCTACAAAGGTCATACCGGGTATTTTTACCTGGCCTGAAACTCGATCAACCTTCAAACCTTCTTTCTCGCACGAGTCATAAAAGTCACTTGTGTTTAGAACGTCAACTTTGCATAGCGCGCATTTCATAGCTAAGGATTCCATATTTTTTTTCCTCCTTTTGTAATCTATTATTATTATTTTCTTTTTCTTGTCAACCTGCTTAGTCAGGATTTAGGATATAGTAATTTAGTAAAACAACAAAAAACTCTGTGTGCTCTGTGGTAATATTAAGATTTTGGATTTAGGGTTTGGGATTTGGTAAAACAACATGTTTTTTTCTTTGTGTTCTTTGTGTCTTTGTGTGAGATTGATTTGGGCGGAGGAGGAATCCTTGACAAACAAAATTGAGGGTATATATTCCAAGATGAATTAAGGTAAACTTTAAGGAGAGGCAAAATGTCTGATAAATTAAAAATTTGGTTTAAAGAAAAAGAAGAATACAGGTTTAAAAGTGAAAATATTTCAGAGGAAGTAGCGTCAAAATTAGAAGAAACAGCGAGATTGTGTAGAGGAGATATTGTTAAAATGACGACAGTCGCGGGTTCCGGGCATCCGGGCGGTTCGATGTCTTCGATTGATATATATACTACAGTATATAGTCTCTCTGACCTTTCGAAAGATGAAATAGTCGTGAGTCACGGGCATACTTCTCCGGGTGTATATTCTATACTCGGCAGGCTTGGGATACTCGACACAGAAGAGATTATAGCCTTTTTCAGGCATATTTCCGGTCCTTATGAAGGGCATGTAGAGTCTCATCTTCCCGGAATAATATGGTCAACAGGTAATCTGGGACAGGGTCTTTCCGCAGCCTGCGGATTTGCTATGGCTAAGAAACTTAAAGGAGATTCCTCACGAGTTTTCGCGCTTATGAGCGATGCGGAACAGGCAAAGGGTCAGGTAGCCGAGGGAAGGAGATTCGCAGCAAAATTCAAATTAAACAACATAACGGTCGTAATCGACGACAACAACAGGCAAATATCCGGAAAAGTAGAAGATATAATGCCCATAAACATCAAAGAGGATTATCTGGCTGACGGCTGGAAAGTTCTCGAAGTCTGCGGGCATGACTTTAAGGAATTATACGAAGCGATACATACAGCAAATAACGATAGTTCCGCGCCTTATGCCGTACTTGCAAAAACCGTTATGTGTAAAGGGGCTTCTTTTATAGAAGGCGATGAAAGCTATCACGGCAAAGCGCTTTCAACCGAAGAAATAGACAAAGCATTAAAAGAATTGGACATAGAAAATGACACAGATAAGTATGTAAAAAAAAGAGAAGCAGGGAAGGCAAAACCAGTAAAACCGAGCCAGAATGTTTATCCTTTGCCAAAGTTAGATTTAGGTGAACCTATCGAGTATAAAGTCGGGGAAAAAGCAGCGAACAGAGATGTCTACGGTACAGCCCTGGCGGATATGGCAAAAAGAAACGAACCGGGAACTATTGTTGTAACGGACTGCGACCTCGCAAGCTCGGTAAGGACTCATAAATTCGCAAAGGAACGTCCCGAATATTTTATTCAGAATGGTGTAAGCGAACATAATACAGCTACAATCTCCGGAGTTTTATCTATTAGGGGATTTCAGACCTTTTATTCCGATTTCGGAGTTTTCTCTTTCGATGAGACATATAATCAGCACCGTTTAAACGCGATAAACAATACAAAACTCCGTGTCGTTTCGACTCATAACGGTCTTAACGTTGGCGAGGACGGAAAAACTCATCAGTGTGTAGACTTCATCGGCTTAATTAAAAACATACCGGGTTTTGAGATAATTATTCCGGCAGATCCAAACCAGACAGATAGGGTTACTCGATATATAACCACAATGGACAGCAACGTTGCCGTTGTTGTCGGAAGAGCAAAAAGCCCTGTGGTAGAGGATGAGAACGGTAATGCCTTCTATGGCGGAGATTATAAATTCGAGTACGGTAAAATCGATAAGGTGAGAGAAGGAAAGGACGGAGTTCTACTTTCTTACGGATATCCCTTTGCCTTCGCCCTTAAAGCGAGAGACATTCTTAAAAGTAAAGGCATTGAAATCGCCGCAATGAACGTTTCCTGTCCCCTCGCGATTAGCGAAAAAGACGTAAATGCTATCGCGAAATACAAAAATATCTTTACATACGAGGAACATTTACTTTCCAGCGGTCTTGCCTGTATACTGGGCAGTCTTTTAGCAAGAAGCGGAAAAGCTGTTAACTTACACAGCTATGGTGTTAAGGGATTTTCTCCTTCGGGTGCAAGCGGAGATCTCTTTAAAGCATTAGAACTGGACCCGGAATCGATAGCAGATAAGATTGAAAAAACAATAAAATAATATAAGCCAGTTTATTAAAAAGGCAGGTTTAAACCTGCCTTTTTTTTATTCCTTCTTAAAATCCAGCGCTAAGGAATTTATACAGAATCTTTTACCTGTCGGGGCAGGTCCGTCGTCGAAAACGTGTCCCAGATGCCCTCCGCATCTCCCGCAAAGAACTTCAGTCCTCACCATTCCACCTGTCAAGTCAGCTTTTGTCTCAATTTTACCCTCAGCAATTGCCTGGTAAAAACTTGGCCATCCGGTTCCGGACTCGAATTTCGCATCCGAGCTAAAAAGTTCGTTTCCACAGGCAGCACATACATAGATACCTTTTTCTTTATGAGCGTAGTACTTTCCTGAAAAGGGTCTTTCAGTCCCTTTTTCCCTCATAATATAGTACACCTCCGATGGTAATTCTTTTCTCCATTCTTCCTCAGTTTTTACGATTTTGTCTGTTTCTTCCATCTTTACCTCTTTTTCTGTATCAATTGCTTTTTCTACTTTTGAGCAGGATATAGTAAAAGCTAATGTTAAAATTATTAAAAACCATTGTTTTACCATTTTCACCTCCGGTGTATTTAAGTTTTCTATTAATACAGACGTACGAGCGCCACAGTAGTTCCGCACCCAATCTCCCGCCAATAGTTAGCCACGGATTAACACTGATAAACACGGATTTTTTATTGTTTTTAAATAAAATTCAATTTTTGTCTCTGTGATCTCTGTGGCTCTGTGTGAGATAAATTTGGTGTTGTGGGTTGGGTTTTAAACAACCTTATCCTTTTTTTTCTTTGTGGCTCTGTGTGAGATAAATTCGGTTGTGGGAAGTGGGGTTTTAAACAAATAAAATTCAGTTTGTTCTCAGTGTGTTCTTTCTTTTCTCTGTGCTCTCTGTGGTTAAAAAACCCCCGGGAAATGGCATTTAACAAAGACGCCTCTCTCTTTTTCTTCGAAAACAGGGTCTTCTTTTTTACATATATCCTTAGCAATAGGACAGCGGGGATGGAACGGGCATCCGCTTGGCTTATGGAGAGAAGATGGTACTTCTCCTCTGAGCGGTGGTTTTTTTGCTTTTTTTCGTGGATTTCCTCTGGGCACTGCAGATAACAGAACTTTTGTATAGGGGTTAAGAGGGTTATTGTGGATTTTATCCGCCGGACCCATTTCCATAATAAAACCCAGATACATTACTGCAATTCTGTGGGCTATGTGCCTTACAACCGATAAATCGTGAGAGATAAAAATATAAGTAACGCGGAATTCATCCTGCAAGTCCTGCATTAAATTTATAACTTGCGCCTGAATAGAAACATCGAGTGCTGAGACAGGTTCATCGGCAATTATTAGTTCCGGATTTGTAGATAAAGCACGCGCAATTCCTATTCTCTGGCGCTGCCCTCCCGAAAACTCATGAGGATATCTGTAAATATGTTCTTCACTCATACCTACCTTCTTCAGAAGGTCTTTTACTATCTCTTTATTCTCTTTGTGTTTACCTCGGTGGACGGTTAAGGGTTCCTCTATTATATCTCCTACGGTGAATCTAGGGTTGAGTGAGGAATAAGGATCCTGAAATATCATTTGAATTTTGGAGCGGTAGGGCATAAGTTCTTTTCTGTTCAATTTTGAAATATCTATCTTTACGCTCTGTTCTTTGCCGCTTTTTAGCTCTACTTTATCGTAGTAGAATATATCTCCGAAAGTGGGATTAAGAATCCTGACGAGAGTTTTTCCTATTGTCGACTTACCGCATCCGGTTTCACCGACAAGACCGAAAACTTCTCCTTTATCTATAGAAAAACTTACGCCGTCGACAGCTTTAACGTATCCTATAACTTTTCTGAAAACACCGCCAAAAACCGGGAAATATGTCTTTAAATCTTTGACTTCGAGAAGATTTTCCTTCTCTTTACCGTTTCCCCTGATAAGTTTTCCCTTTTCTTCCAGTAAATTTAATCCTCTCTTTTTGAATTCTCTCATCGATTCTTACCTTCGCCGTTATAAAGATGGCATCGGACCAGGTGATCTTTTTCAACTTTGAGTAATTCAGGAACGACCTTTTCGCAGACAGGCATTTTATACTTGCAGCGAGTATGAAAAGGGCATCCCGGCGGGAAATGTAGTATACCGGGAACGTTTCCGGGTATCGTAGTTAATCTTTTTTTCTTTTTTGCTAAAGACGGTATAGAAGCCATTAAGCCTTTAGTATAAGGGTGTAGAGGATTCTCAAACAAATCAACTGTGCTTGCGACTTCCTGTATTTTCCCGCAGTACATAACCATAACTCTATCGCAGGTTTCTGCTATAACCGCTAAATCATGGGTAATAAGAATAATTGCTGATTCTTTTCTTTTGTTTTTTATTTCCGTCATAAGTTCAAGAATTTGAGCCTGTACGGTTACGTCGAGAGCAGTTGTAGGTTCATCGGCTATTAAAAGACTCGGGTTGCAACAGAGAGCCATTGCTATCATTGCTCTCTGCCTCATCCCTCCTGAAAACTGATGAGGATAATCATCTACCCGCAGTTCAGGAGAAGGGATGCCTACCTTCTTAAGCATTTTTATGGCTTCTGCTCTCGCCTCCCTTTTATCCATGTCCCTATGTATTATCAGAGGTTCCATTATTTGCACCCCCACTGTAAAAACCGGATTAAGAGATGTCATAGGTTCCTGAAAAATCATCGATATTTCATTACCGCGTATTTTTCTCATGTCTTCCCATGAAAGACCCAACAAGTCCTTGTCGCCGAAAAAGATTTTACCACTCGAGATCTTTCCGGGAGGGTCAGGAATAAGACGTAAAATCGATAAGGCGGTAACGGACTTCCCTGAACCGGATTCTCCCACAATTCCGAAAAATTCACCCTCAAAAACATAAAAGTCCAGACCGTCGACTGCTTTTGCCTTCTGTTCCTCAATCACAAAGTGAGTTTTTAGATTTTCGACTTTCAACAATTCTTTTCTTTGTTTCTTGCCCATATTTTAATTATTTCATCCTCGAATAGATTTTCGGGTCGAGAGCTTCTCTAACTGCTTCTCCTATAAACGCTATTAGCATAAGAGTTAAAAACATAGCTGCCATTGGCGAAAAAGTAAGCCACCAGGAACTTAAGTTGGAAATCCCCTGCGAAAGGAGCTGTCCCCAGCTTGGTGTCGGTTCGGGCAAACCAAATCCCAAAAAATCAAGGGACGCAAGTACGGCTATCCCGGAAATAATAGTAAATGGAAGAAAAGAAATTGCCGGAGTCAAGGAATTCGGAAGAATATGAGAAAGGATTATCTTTCTGTCGCTTACGCCGACAGCCACAGCTGCCTGAACGTAATCGTTGGACTTCTCGCGCAGGAACTCCGCTCTTATATACCTTGCCATGGAAATCCAGTAAAACAGCGAAAGAATTACAATTAAAATCGTAAAATTGGGAATCATTATAGAGGAGATAACCATCACCGTAAAAAGGAAAGGTATTGAAGCCCATATTTCTATAAAGCGCAAACCCAAAAAATCCACTTTCCCGCCGTAATACCCGAGAATTGCTCCGAAAAAGATCCCAATTATGTAGCTAGTTAGAGTTAACAGCAAAGAAAAGGTCATATAAATACGAAAACCGTATACGAGTCTCGCCAGAACGTCTCTTCCCCTATCGTCCGTTCCAAGAAAGTTTTTTCTGTCAGGTCCAGTTGGAGGGTTTCTATCTCCCAGTTCGTCAAGCAGATTTTCGTTTGGTCCATAGGAATAGGGTACCAAGATTACCCAATCTCCGCGCTTTTGTTCCTCGAATATTTTTCGTAAAACGCGGTGATTGTCAAAGTCCTTTTTTATTCTATCGTATCTTTCATATTCGGCTTTTAGAGTAATAAATTTTTCATCACTCAGATTAAGTGTATCTGTGGCGGGAATATTCTTATACTTGAAATAATTCTCTTTTGTTTCGATCGCTTTTGCAAAAATAAATTTTTTTAAAGAAACGTCGCTGTAAAGGGTAACAAATTTCTTCCCGTCAAATTTGACGAGGAGGGCTTTGTCGTTTATGATAAACTCCGCAAAGAAAGATAGCAAATATGCTATCCCGATAATTAAAAGCGAATAATATCCCCTTTTGAAACTTCTAAATTTTTTTATTCTTTTAATTAATAATGGCGAAAAAAATGATTTTATTCTTTTATTCATTATATACTCAGTCCAGCCTTATCCGCGGATCGATTACGCAGTATAGAAAATCCGAAAATATATTGCCGAGCATATAGAGGATGGAAGAAAAAACAAGAATCCCGAGCATAACCGGATAATCTCTGTCCAGAATTGAGTTATAGCCTAAAAGTCCGAAACCATGGATGTTAAAAACTTTTTCGATTAATAAAGCTCCGGATATAACAATGGAAAATACACTCCCGAGTCCTGTAGCTATGGGAATCAGGGAATTACGCAGAGTGTGTTTAAAAATAACCGTTTTTTCAGATAAACCTTTCGCGAAAGCAGTCCTGACATAATCTTTCCCGAGATTCTCAATTAGTGAATTTTTCATTAAAATAGTAAGCGACGCAAAAGAACCGAGAGTATAACAAAAGACCGGTAAAATCATATGATATATATTATCCCAGAATTTACCAAATAAAGAGAGGGTTTCATAATCCATAGAATGAATCCCTCCCAGAGGGAATATATCCAAAAATGAACCACCCCCTAAAAGGACAAGAAGTACTATTCCAGCGACCCATCCCGGAATAGCATAACCGATGAAGACCAGGGCGGAACTTGTAAAGTCGAAAGTTGAACCGTGCTTGACAGCCTTTAGAACCCCCAATGGTATGCAAACAAGATACGCTAACAAAAAACCTGCCACTCCGAACCGAAGCGAAATCGGGAAGCGGGCTTTTATTACATCCCAGACCGGTTTTGAATACGTGTACGATTCTCCCAAATCGAACCTAACGACGTTGCCGAGCCAGATTAAATAGGAAATATAAAAAGGTTTATCGAAACCGTAAATTTTCTTCAGTTTTTCGACCATTTCCTCGGAGATTGCCGTACCGTGAGATCCCATCGCTCCACCACCTCCTTCCATCTGCATCTGTCTATACCGCAAGATCGCCATCTCCACCGGTCCGCCCGGAGCAAACCTCGTAATTGTGAAAACAATAAATGTAACCCCCAAAAAAGTCGGTATTATAATTAAAATCCGGCGGATAAAATAGTTAATCACTCTTTATATCTCTCTTTCAACTTTTCCCATGTTCTAAGTTCAGAAGATCTTCCCGGAAGTTTTGTTTTCGTGCCTTTTACTTTATCTAATTTCTCATCCAGGTCTTTATCTTCCCACCAGAAAGCTATCACAGGCCAGTACGGTTCGTAATTTATCAGTCCGTTATAATCAGTCTGTGAGAAACCGAACTGCGGCATTCCGAACCTGTTCCAGTATAATATCTTCATATTATCTTCATACCAGAGAAGAACCGTAAGATACTTTCGAACAATTATGGAATCAAGTTGTCGAAGTATTTTTATTCTCTTGTTTAAATCATATTCCTGGTAATAACAGTCCAGAAGTTCATCAACTTTCTTATCCTTAAGTCCCCAGATATTAAATGAACCTTTCTTATCAGCAAATTTTGAGTGGTATGAAAGCTCAGGATTGGGAAATATTTCGATCGTAAATCGAAGACCTATCATCTTAAAATTAAAATCGTCGAGGTCTTTTAAAGCCGTTGCCCATGTAACTCTTTTTAAATTGAGTTTAATCCCGACTTTCTTTAAATCTTCCTGAAGTAAAGTTTCAACCCTTGTATCGTCGGTTCGGTAAATGTTAAGGGTGATTTCAAAGACTTTTCCGTCTTTAACGATATAACCGTCTTTGTTTAAATTGCGTTGTGAATAGCCGGCTTCCTCTAACAATTTTATTGCTTCTTGCTGATTGTACCTTATTTTCGGGTTATTCTTATTTTCATAAGGAAGTCCGACAAAATACGAATCCATAAATTTAAATTCATTGTAGTAAAATTTTTCGAGCATAAGTCTTCTGTTAAAAAGTAAAAACAGGGCTTTTCTTACGCGTATATCGTTAAACGGCTCTTCTCTCGTATTAAAATAAAAGCCGTTTACGTAAGGCATATTTATATATACCCTCTGCTTTATTATATGATTGTATCTTATTTCACTCATTTCTTCCGGAGTATATTCTTCTTCCCATTCTTTAAGAAGAGGTCTTTCTACAAGGATAAGATCCACATCCCCCTTTTTAAATTTCTCACCCATGACCGTTTCCTCGGTGTAAAAAAGAAAGCGGACGCGGTCGAAATTAAAGAGACTTTTGTTTAAAGGTTTACCAGATGCCCACCAGGAGAAATCTCTTCTCAAAATTATAAATTCATTCTGATTAGATTTTTCAAAAATATATGGGCCTGAACCAATCATTATCTTATTATTGTAATCCGCCATATAATCAGATGGGTTGATTCTTCCGATTATGTGTTCAGGCATTACAAAAAGCTCCTCGGTGCTGATATTAAAAAAAGCCCTCCAGGAAGGCTCTTTTGGTTCTATCATTACAATGCTTTTAGTGAGGGCTATCGGGCGTTTAAATTTTAAAAACATTCCCTGCCATACAGGTTCCTTTAAATCGTCATGAGTGACAAGATCCCATGTGGCAACAACATCGAAAGCCGTAACGGGTTTACCATCCTGCCATTTCGCCAACGTATCTATATGATAAAAATACGTTTTCTTATCGGGAGTTATGCACCATTTATCCGCGAGAGAAGGAAGATATTCGAGAGTTATAGGATCTAATTTGAGAAGAGATTCGTATACGAGGGAACGTAATGTTGCATTTAGAAGATAGGGCGCGTTTTGACCGTAACTTCGGAGTGTTGCCGGATATCCGAAACATCCGAGATTTAATTCCCCGCCTTTTTTTGCGTATTCATCTCCGAGGATAATATCCTTAGTATTTGTAGCCCATTTAATTGATTTTATAATACTATCGATCTCCGCATTAGTTAAATCTTCTGAGCCATACTTTTTAATTAATTCTGCTTCGGTTACGGTAGTTTTAACTGTGTTTGAAGAAGATTTCTTATCGCAGAATGGAATAAAGGCTAAAATAAAAATTAAAACAAACAAGACAAAACTTTTTCTTATCCATAATGATTCTGCAATCATTTCTTTCATTACGCTATATTATGTTTTTTGAACGAAACGTCAACCCACCTCTCCACCAAAAAGGAAACCACAGCTTGCACAAGATTTTTTATATTAAACCATTGAATTCACTATACCCCACCACCCATTTTGTTGAATTTATGTTTAAAAACTATCCCGAGTTCAAACGCAGTCGCTGAATCTTAGGTACAGGCACGCATTTAAAGAACAATTCATTCGCCGTATTTGTCCTCCTTATCTTTTTTCGCCCACAAGCCATAAAAGGAATAACTCAAGGTAAAAGAATAAGAAAAGGTGTTTGTAGTTCCGCCAACATTATCTCGTGAGAAACTGAAATGATTATAAAAAATTCTGTTTTCCACACTCCACCCATGGGCAAACTCATACCCTACCCCTAAGAGTCCGCCAAAACCTAAATAACCTCCTGAATAGCCATGAGTCATATCATGCGGGTTAATCACGTACATCCAATTTGCAAAACCTATGCCTGCATCGAAAAAAACAGAAGGATGTTTTTCCCTTAGATAGTAGCTTATACCAAAAGCACCTGTTGAATTCTCTAGAAATACTTTTTCGGAATAAGCTGTTCTCGGAAAAATATTACTCACGCCTATCAAAATAAACATTAGCTGATCGTTGGGCGCATATCCAACCCTTCCTCCTGCCGAAACTCCTCCTTTAACTATATTTTCGTAAGATTCAGGAGAGCTCCAAAATTGGAGGTTTTCCGTATATTTAGTGAATCCGTATCCTGCACAAGGACTAAAGATCCATCCATGACGTTCGCCTCCGCTTAATAGCATGGATTTCGAGAAAAAGAATGTCAACAATATTAGAATTTTAGAAATGTCTCTTTTTTGCCAATAAAACACCTTTCCTTTTGTTTTTTTCATTCTTCTAGGCATTATCTATATTTCTCCCACTCCCTAACTTCAGCGGGTTTTGCGGGAAGCGAGAGATCTTTTTCTATTGCGTTTTTTAATTTCTTATCAGCTTCTGCATCATACCACCAAAACGCAATAATCGATTGAATTTCTCTGCCAGTGGATCTGCTGTCATAAAAAACACCCGTCAAAACGAACTCGGGCATTCCAAACTTATTCCAGTACAAAATCCTTACGTTATCACTATACCAGTTTAATATTGAAATATAATCGTTTGTTACTATAGAATCCAGCTCTTGAATGAGTTTTATTCTCTTTTTCAAATCGTATTCCCTGTTGTATTCTTCACATATCTGGTCTACTCTCTCGTTTTTGAAACCCCAGATGTTATTTGTGTTCTTTTTGTCCGCGAATTTCGAATGATAATGTTCTTCCGGAGGAGGGAAAGGACCCGAAGTGTAACTGACGCCAGTAACCATAAAGATTTTTTCGTCAAGCTCTTTGGTATGTTGAGCCCACGTTACTTTTTTGAGATTGATTTTTATGCCAACCTTTTTAAGTTCTTCCTGAAATAAAGTTTCTATTCTTGTATCTCCGCCCGACATAAAGTTCAAATCAAACTCAAAAATTTTACCATCTTTTTCTATATACCCATCATCGTTGAGGCTCTTCTGCGAATAACCTGCTTCTTCAAGCAATTTAATTGCTTCCGTGGGATTAAACCTGATTTTAGGGTTGTTTTTATTTTCATAAGGAGAATTAGGGAAATGCGAGTCCTGGAATTTATATTCATTGAAAAAGAGTTTATCCATCATCTCTTCTCTATTGTAAAGCAAATAAAGGGCTTTTCTAACTCTCATATCATCAAATGGCTTTTTAGTTAAATTAAAATGATACCCGGATAAGCCCTGAGGTGCTTTCACAAAAATTCTCTGTCTTATTATTTGATTCTTTTTAATTTCGGGTATTTTTTCCGGCAAGAAATCTCTAACCCATTTTCTCGCGGCTCTAACATAGAGGACGTCAATATCGCCTTTTTTAAATTTCTCATCCAGAACTGTTTCTTCAGTATAAAAAATGTACTCAATTCTGTCGAAATTATACAATCCGCGATTTAAAGATAGACTCGAACCCCACCAATTGGGATTTCTTTTTAGAACAATATCCTGATTTGGGGTCGCTTTTTCAAATTTGTAAGGGCCTGAGCCAAGCATCAGTTTATCGTTAAAGTTTTTTAAATACTCTTCGTGTGTTAAATTTTCTAATATATGCTGCGGGAAAATAAGAACCATAACGCTAAGATTCAAAAACTCCTGCCATCCGATTTCTTTCGGTTTAATCATCACAATATTCCCCGTCAGAGCTTCAGGCCGTTCAAATTTGTTCATTAAGTCCTGCGTAAACGGGTCTTTTAGCCCATCGTTACTCAAAAAATCCCAGGTGGCTACAATATCGAAAGCTGTAACAGGATTGCCATCCTGCCACTTGGCGCGTTCATCAATGTGAAAGAAAAAGGTTTTTTTATCGTTAGCAATAAACCATTTATCGGCAAGTCCTGGAATATATTCTAAAGTAACAGGATCAATTCTCAGAAGTGTTTCATGTACGATCTGGTTAATATAAAGATTTATAACATAATTGGAATTAGGTCCGTAAGCTCTTAAGTTGTTTGGGTAAAGATAGCTACCTATTCTTAAAGTTCCACCTTTTTTTGCCTCTTTGCTCCCCAGTATAGTGGAATTTTTATTTGTCTCCCATTTAATAGATTTTATGATGCTATCAACCTGTTCTTCCGATAAATCTTTTGGCCAGTATTTTGCCATTAGTTCTTCTTCATTTGGTATTCCTATTTGATTTTGCTGTGCCGGTTCTTCTTGTTCGCAGCATGAAAAAATAGAGAAAAGCGAAATTAAAAAGAAATATAAAAATAATTTCTTCATTCTTACCTCCTTGGATTTAATTACAGGGAAGCGGAGATAACCGGCTGACAGTTCTCCGCTTTCTGCTTATCGCAGAACTAAAAAAAAGTTTATACAAAGATAAAAAGTTTATTATCTTCTCTATGTTCTCTGTGTCTCTGTGTGATAAATCAAAAATGGTCAATCGTAAACGAAAGTCAGCCAGTTATGACGGTCTTCTTTGTCGCCTTTTATGATGCCGAAAAACTCATCCTGTAATTTCTTTGTAATCGGTCCTCGTTTCCCGTCACCGATTTCTATATTGTCAACTTTCGTAACCGGCGTTATCTCGGCTGCTGTACCGGAAAAGAATATCTCATCAGCGATATATAAAGCTTCTCTCGGTATAAGATGTTTTTCGATTCGTAAATTAAGGTCCCTTGCAAGAGTGAACACGCTGTGGCGTGTTATCCCCGGAAGTATGGCGGTACTAGAAGGAGGGGTATAGATGACGTTGTTTCTGACAACAAATATATTTTCTCCAGAACCCTCGGAAACATACCCATAGGAATCAAGAGCTATACCTTCGTCAAACCCATTCATCAGAGATTCCATCTTTATCAACTGAGAGTTAAGATAATTACCTCCGGCTTTTGCGAGAAATGGCATGGTGTTCGGAGCAAAACGGTTCCACGAAGAGACCTGAACAGAGATACCCTTCTCGAGAACCCCTTCGCCTAAGTAAGGGCCCCATTCCCAGACGGCAACAGCACAATTAACGGGATTCTTCAGAGGGTTCACTCCCATCGGTCCGAGACCTCGAAACACAAAGGGTCTTATGTAACATTCTTTGAATTTGTTGATTCTGATGGTATCAATAATTGCCTGCCCGAATTCCTCTTTTGTATAAGGAATATCCATCCTATATATTTTGGCAGAATCATACAGCCTTTTCAGGTGTTCCGTATGACGGAAAATGGCAGCACCTTTCTTAGTGTTATAACATCGAGTCCCCTCAAAGACGCTCGACCCATAATGAATAACATGAGAGAGAACGTGAATTTTTGCTTCATCCCAATCAACGAATTTACCGTCAAACCATATTTTCCCTTTACCGAAACTCATAAGACCCTCCTCGGACTTATAATTTTAATAATTATCGTTTATCCGTGTAATTCTAATAAAAAAAACTTAAAAATCAACCCACTTCCTTATTATTGTAAAGACAATAATAAGGAGTCTCGAGTCACCAGTCTTGAGTCAAGAGTCAAAACCCCACCCAACAAACATCTAAAAAGAACAACAAATAAAAAAATGTTTTTCTTTTTTTTCTATTCAACCATTTCGCTATTTAAATATTTAACTGATGCGAAGCATCACGAAAGTTGACTTTTCTCTTCCGATGCTTATTTTTGAAATATGAAAGATTTTTTGAAAAAAGTTTTTGAAGGTATAGGAAAAGAAGAAATTGAAAAACTCGAAAAAATTTTTAAAGAGGTATCCTTTAAAAAAGATCAGACCATAGTCAAGGAAGACGAATACGGCGAAGAAATATATATTCTAAAGAAAGGACACGCTCTGGTTACAAAAAAGGGGAATGTTTTGGCAGAGCTTAAGCCCGGCGATATTATTGGCGAAATGTCTCTCGAAGGAGCTGTCCGTTCGGCTTCAGTTGTTGCGGTAGACCGAGTAGTTCTTTACAAAAGCGATATAAAAGATTTTTATAAACTACTTTCCGAGCATCCAAAAATTGCTATATGCCTTTTCCGAACCATTTCAAGCAGGCTTCGGAAGATCGATGATAAAGTCGTGGAAAAAGCTCTTCAAGAAGAACGCCTTGCAGTCCTCGGAAGACTCGGCTCTACAATAATCCATGATTTGAAATCGCCTCTTTCCGCAATCAAGGGATACGCAAACATCTTAGAAGACATAGGGGGTAACGACAGGGTTAAAAAGTACGCAAAATCAATTAGTAGTTCAGCCGATTTTACTTTTGACATGATAGAGGATATTCTTGAGTTTGGTAGAGACAAAAGTACTGTGGACTTCCGACCGGTGAACATTTATCAATATTTTAAAGAGGTCGTCGATTTGTTCGGTGAAAGAACCGACGGAAAAGAAATAGAAATAAAAATCTTACCATGTGAGGGCTTATATTACGAACTTGATCCGTTTAAGATGAAAAGAGTTCTCTTAAATCTCTTGAAGAATGCGAGAGAAGCAATAGAAAAAAAGGGTGAAATCGAAATGGGTGCCGAAAAAACTAAAGATGGCATAAAAATCTTTGTCCGTGATAACGGCATCGGAATGCCTCCTGAGGTCGTATGCAGGATTTTCGAGCCGTTTTTTACACACGGGAAACACGGCACCGGTTTGGGGATGACAGTGGTAAGAAAAATAATAGATAATCATAAAGGAGAAATAAATATAGACAGCGCACCGGGAAAAGGAACAACTTTTAATATATTATTAAAAAACAATCCGGATAAGATTAAAGATCAAGGAGGGAAATAATGATAAAGGGCCTGATAAAAAAGAACAGAAGTGTCCGTCGTTTTAAGAAAGGATTTAAAATAACAAAAAAAACATTAACAGAATTAGTGGACCTTGCCCGCCTATCCGCTTCGGCTGCGAATCTTCAACCTTTAAAATATGTGCTTTCCTGCGACGAGGAGAAAAACAACAAGATATTTCCTCACATAAAATGGGCCGGATATCTCACGGATTGGGATGGTCCCGCTCCGAATGAACGGCCATCTGCATTTATATTAATTCTAGGAGACACAGAAATCACAAAATCATTTGGCTGCGACCATGGGATTGCTGCGCAGAATATTCTGCTTGGCGCAACGGATAAAGGACTGGGAGGATGTATCGTAGGAGCTCTAAAAAGGAAAGCTCTTCACGAAATCCTTAATATTCCTACCCGCTATGAAATCCTTCTTGCTGTCGCACTTGGCAAACCGGATGAGGAAGTAGTTATCGAAACCGCCTGCAATGGGGACATCAAGTACTGGCGGGACGAGCAAGATGTCATGCATGTTCCTAAACGCCCAACTGAAGAATTGATACTGGATTTATGAAGTATTTAACCACAGAGCGCACAGAGAAAATAAGAACACACAGAGAACACAGAGTTTTTTTGTCGTTTTTTTTACTTGAACCCTCGAATCCTAGAGTGATTTATTTCTGTACACACTTTTCCCATTTTTTCGAAAACTCTTTAGAAAGACTTACTTTACCTGCTTTATTATAAGCGTGCGCAAGAAGCTGATATGAATCGCATTTGCTGGAATCGGCTTCAAGGGCTTTATTTAATGCTTCAATTGCTTCGTTATAACTCTCTTTGTGAATATTAGTGATTCCGATAAGAATATAAGCTTCTGCTTTAGCATCCGATTCTATCTCGGGTAAAACAAGAATCTTTTCCGCTATGTTCGATGCCCGCGTATAATCTTCTTTCTTCAAATAAGCGTAAGAAAGATTATACAGAACAAGCGGATCATCGTTACTCATAGAGGACGCCTTCTCAAGGACTTCAACAGCCATATCATATTTTTCTGCATTTAGATAATTCTGCCCCAAAAGTTTGTGAGCCAAGAAATTTTCAGGGCCGATTGAAACAGCTTTTTTTAGATAAAAAATAGCCTTATCAAATTCGTTTTGATTGGTGTATATCTCTCCTAAGCTAACATTTCCCTCAACATTATCTGCATCAATATCAAGCGCCTTATTAAAATAGTCAAATGCTTTATCATCTTTCCCTTTCGTCATATATATTCTACCATGAAGAACATAAGACATTGCTTTATAATTACTATCACTAACCTTCTCTGCTTCTTCTACAAATCCCTCTGCTATTTCTAACTGTTTCTCATCAAGAAATCCTTTTGCTCCGTTATAGAAAATATCCCAACTGTAATTTTCCACTTCCAAAAGGTCTTCGTAAAACAGGACAGCTTTTTCTGCCGAATCTTTATCTATTTCGAAAGCTCTTTTCAGATATTCTGCAGATTTTATGTAATTGTTTTCCTTATAATAAGGAACAGAGAGAGAAACATACGCTTGCGGATTATTTTTTTCCCTTTTAGCCCACTTCTCGTACTGTACAACAGCTTTTTCGTATTCTCCGGTCTTAATAAAAAGATCTCCGCTCAGCTTATACTCTCTCGCTGTACAGCAAGCTATACATAATAGCATCAAGACATAAAAGACAAAATTTTTTTTAATTGTATCTCCTTTTTCTAAAATCTTTCTAAATATATATAAAAAACAAGAGCTCTGTCAAGATGAAGGGTTGAAAAAGACAAAGATATTATTATAATTTCAATTATGAGACCTTCACGGGTTGAAATAAATCTAAAAAATCTGGAAGAAAATATTAAAAAAGCGAAAGAAAAACTCTCAAACAAAAAACTTCTTGCAGTAGTAAAAGCAGACGCTTACGGACACGGAGCTGTAGCCGTTTCTTCCAGGGCAACAGCATTGGGTATCGATTTCCTGGGCGTCGGCATAGCCGAAGAAGGGATTGAGCTAAGAAATGCCGGCATACAAGCTCCTATTATAATCCTCGCTCAAGAATTAAAAGAAAGATCAGAAGAGATTGTACTCTTCAATCTTATCCCTACCGTCTGCTCCCGCGACTTCCTTGAGAGCCTGGAAAGAGAAGGAAAAAGACAGAATAAAAAGGTTCCAATATTCGTAATGGTAGATACCGGAATGGGAAGATACGGTGTTTCCGCAGATGAATTTATATACTTTATCAAACTTATAAATAATAAAGAATTTATTGAACTAAAGGGAGTAATGTCACATTTTCCTGTTGCCGATTCGGACAAAGGCTTTACGCAAAAACAGATTGATAAATTTAACGAACTAACGAAAGTCTCTTCCTCTCTGGGGATTGAAATACCTATTAAAAGCATGGCTAATTCGGCAGCTTTTCTTTTATACGAAAATTCTCTGTTTGATATGGTAAGGCTGGGTCTTTTGTTATACGGAATATCGCCTGTTGAGAATATTAACCCTTCTGAGTACAAACCTGTAATGACAGTAAAGAGTAAAATCTCCTTTATAAAAACTATACCACCAGGACACTCTGTAAGCTACTCTAGAACTTTCACCGCTAAAGAGCCGACAACAGTAGCTACCGTACCTCTTGGTTACGCCGATGGCTATGACAGATCTCTGTCTAATAAAGGTTGGATGATGGTACACGGTAAAAAAGCCCCTGTAATAGGCAATGTCACTATGGACACCACAATGATAGACATAACTCAGATTCAGGATGTCAATATCGGCGATGAAGTAATTGTCATGAATAAAGAAATAAACGCGTGGGAGATTGCCAAAACAATAGGAACAATACCCTACGAGATAGTATCCAGAATGGGTAAAAGACTCCCGAGACTATACGTTTAACAAAGAATTCAGAAGTCAGCAGCCATTAGTCATAATCCCCTCTCTACCCAAAAAAATATTTAACCACGAAATACACTAAATACACGAAATTCTTTATTTTTTGACTAAAACCTAAGACGTGACACCTAATACCTGTTTAGCACATGTAGAACATGTAGTGATTGTAGTTTTTATTTGTTTACTCGGGACCTCGACTCCTTGAACCCTAGAAGCCTCGAAACCTTATTTGATGCAGTTACTTTTGAAGCTGACTTACCTTTTTTAATCTGATTACTTCACCCTGCTTTATTTTCTTAAAAACTCCCTCATCTCCTTCTATGTTGCCTATTACATTTACATCGCTGAAAGCTCGTATTTCTTTTTCTGTGCTTGCAGGTGTTTTCCCAAAAAAGATGCAAAAGGAGGGACTTTCAACCCACAGGGCTATTTCGCCTTTTTCTACCTTAACCCTGCCCTTTTCTTTTGGTACCGGAACAGGCACTCTGAAGTATATTTCTTCTCCCCATAGAGTCGCTTTCCCCTCTATAGGCAAAGAGGAGTAAAACACTTTAGCGGTTTTAGGGTTTTCGTCCGTTAAAGTAGCAAAAACATCACCTATGGTTTCAGAGGATATTTTGATCCTTTTCATATTAAAAAATTATGCGTTTTGAATTAATAGTCAATCCCCCTGCTTTAGACGATTAGTAAGTCAGAAACCGCTCTCGGCTTACCGCGTACTGCTAACCGCTCGAAAACCAACATCTCTTTTTATCTTTAAATATTTTAGCGGAAAGCGGAGTGCGGGCAGCGGATAGCTGAACCTATCTATATTTGCTTCTTTGGGAAAAAACCCTTGCATTAATTCGATTAATTATATAGATTCCTTTTATATGTCTGAATTCAGAAAAGATCCGTTACACAACAAGTGGGTTTTGACTGTTCCCGGTAGAGGCAAAAGGCCTAATGCCTTCTCCTATGAGAAATCAGAAGAAGAGGGAAAAGCCGATAGAAAAAATTGCCCTTTTTGCGAAGGAAACGAAAGCATGACTCCTCCTGAAGTTGATTCGTTCAGGGAAAAGGGGAAAGAGGACGAACCCGGCTGGCTTGTAAGGGTTTTCCCAAACAAATACCCGGCTCTCAATGAAAAGACTAATATAGGAGTTTTAAAAAATGAATTTCCGGACATTGTTGAAGGATACGGATTTCATGAAGTTATAGCAGAAACGCCTTCACACGAAAAAGATATATATAGTATGAATCAAGACGAGCTATTACTTGTTTTGAAGATGTATAGAAAAAGGTACAAGATTTTAAAAAAGAAGAAAAAGATCAAATCCGTTTTTATCTTTAAAAATCATGGAATATCTGCAGGAGCCTCTCTTTTGCATTCTCATTCCCAAATTCTCGCTCTTCCCCTAGTTCCTCCTTTTATGGCGGAAGAAACAGAAATGATAAAAAAAGCAAAAAGCTGCATTTATTGCCGCCTTATAGAGAAAGCATATGAAGGCAATAGAGTATTGTTAGAAAGCAGGGGTTTTATTGTTTTTGCGCCTTATGCATCGGAGTATCCGTATCAACTTTTGATTTTACCCAGAATCCATCAGCCTTTTTTTGAAGAAGAAGAGGATGAACAGTTAACAATTCTTGCGGATGTAATTAAGGATGTCTTTATTAGATATAAAAAACTGCTTGGGGCTATTCCTTTTAATTATTTCTTTAATACGCCTTACATGGAAAAAGGGCATTGGAATATTCAAATAATGCCTAAATTAACTATTACAGCGGGATTTGAGAAAGGAACGGGAATTTCAATCAATCCCATACCTCCTGAGAACGCAGTTATGGAACTTAAAAGGTTTTAATAAAACACCTGTGAAGTCTATTCTTTCAGTATTTTTTCTGCTTCCTCTATTTTATCTTTCCGAACATATACTTTAACTTCACCAAGACCGTCAACGGTAAATCCGTATATTTTCCCTATAGCTTCCTGATCAAGCTTAACTTCTATTCCGGAGCTCTCAAGTTTTCCCCGGATTATTTCTCCCTGATTTGGTTCGGTTTTTAGAAGAAGTTCCCAATCCTCATCTTTAATCATATGTGGATATTAGATAAGCTGCGCAAGAATGTCAAGAGCGCTAACAAGCCACAAAACACACTAAACATACTAAACCCCACCACCCCATTTTCAATTTGTAATAAAAAATCTGCGATCTATGTGCCTATCTGACAATATTGGGATTTAGAATTCCGGGTTCAGATTTAATAACAATAAAATTTTCGTGTTTTTAATGGTTAAGAAAAACCGGATGGGGGACACGGAAAGACCCTTGACATTATCGATAAATTTGTTTATATAATTAGTATAAAATAATATAAGTAAATGTAATTAAACGTATTAGCAAAATAGTAAGGAGGTTATTTTATGACAAAAACTCGGTCAGATATTATTGCAAACATTTCTAAAGGTACGGGTATTCCTGTAAAAGAAGTTAGGTCTGTGGTCGAAGCTTTTCTTGAAGAGGTCAAAGAAGTCTATTGTTCGAATAACAGGATAGAATTCAGAGGTTTTGGCGTTTTTGGAAACAAATTTCGTAAAGGTAGAATAGGCAGAAACCCGAGAACCAATCAAGAAGTAAAAATCCCGGGTAGATGGATGCCTACCTTTAAGCCTTCTAAGGTCCTGAAAAGAGAAGTGGAAAACAAGGTTTTCGCTGAAGATTAACACCCGTAGCTCAATGGACAGAGCGTCCCGCTCCGGCCGGGAAGGTTGAAGGTTCGAATCCTTTCGGGTGTAAGTTAGGCAAAGAGAAAAATGAGCAATAAGATAGAAGAGTACTTAAGCGAAGTTTTAAAACTTGAAGGTTCTGATCTTCATATAAAAGCAGAAGAACCGCCTATAGTAAGGGTACAAGGAGGCTTAAGAAGATTAAAGGGCTTCCAGCCTTTTTCTCCAGAAGACATTCAGGATATGGTCTTCGAAATTATGAACGACGAACAAAAAGAACGCTTCAAGAAAGAATGGGAGCTTGATGTTTCGTATGAACTTAAAGGTTCTGCCAGATTCAGATTGAATGTTTTCCTCCAAAGAGGAAAGATGGGGATCTCCGTAAGAGTTATCCCTATAAAAGTTAAAACAATAGAAGAATGGAAGCTACCTGAGATATTAAAGAAAATAGCTCTCTCTTCTCATGGTTTTGTACTAATAACGGGGCCAACAGGTTCCGGTAAGTCCACCACTCTCTCTGCTATGATAGAAGAAATAAATCTGACAGAAAAGAAACACATAATTACTATCGAAGATCCTATTGAATATGTTTTTGAAGACAAAAAGAGCATAATTGAACAGCGCGCTATAGGAGTGGATACGACTTCCTTTGAAGAAGCCTTAAAAAGAGTAATGCGGCAGACCCCGGATGTTATAATGGTAGGGGAAATGCGTGATAGAGAAACAATAGAGAGAGCCTTAAACGCAGCAGAAATGGGATCGTTAGTTTTTGCTACTCTTCATACTCCTGACGCGCCTCAGACCGTCGATAGAATAGTGGACGTTTTTGAACCTGAGCATCAACACCAAATTCGAGTCCAATTTGCCTCGACAATTCGAGCCGTAATTTCTCAGACTTTGCTCAGGAGATCTGATAAAGAAGGAAGAATTGCTGCTTTTGAAATACTTATTGGGACCAAAGGTGTATCTAACGCCATTAGAGAAGGAAAGATTGAACAAATTTATAACATCATACAATCAGGCGGGCAATTTGGAATGAAATTGCTGGATGATTTCTTAAAAGAGCTTTACCTAAGGGGACAGGTTGAATATGAAGAAGCTCTTTCTAAAGCCTCCAATCCAAAAATGTTTGAGGCTTCCTTAGCGAGAGGATAAAATGTCCTTAAATATTGGAGATCTTCTTAGTAAAATGAAAAAAGACCGCGTCTCTGACCTTATTCTTAAGTTTAACGAAGTCCCAATTATAAGGAAAGACCGGGAATTGATAAGATTGGAAAAACTTGATAAGCTCAGCGAAGAGGACATCAAGGGTGTAGCAAGTAGTGTTATGTCTAGAAAACAATTAGAACAATTTGAAAATCAAAAAGAGATGGACCTTGCGGTCAATGTTCCCGGGCTTTCTCGATTTAGAGTAAATTTATTCATGCAAAGACAAACGGCAGGAATAGTTTTTCGTTTGATACCGGCTGACATCCCGGATTTGACCAGCCTAAAACTGCCAAAAGTTCTGGAAGAGTTTGCCATGAAGCCGAGAGGGTTACTTCTTATTACGGGCCCTTCCGGATGCGGAAAATCAACCACAATAGCTTCCATCGTGGACTACATAAATACCAGAAAAACATCTCATATAATAACTGTGGAAGATCCTATCGAATTTATATATGAAGACAAGAAAGCTGTTATAGACCAAAGAGCGGTTGGTTATGATACTCATTCCTTTGCTGCTGCGGTAAAATTTGCTCTTCGTCAGGACCCAGACGTCATTGTGGTAGGAGAAATGAGAGATAGAGAGTCCATACAGATAACTATAACAGCAGCAGAAACCGGACATTTAGTTCTTTCAACTTTACATACAAGAAGTGCTATTCAGACGATTGACAGAATCATAAATATCTTTCCTCCACACCAGAGACGGCAGGTTCGACTTCAATTATCAGCTAACTTACTCGGAATTGTTTCGCAAGACTTGATTAAAAACAGAAAAAATGGTGGATTAATCGCAGTAACCGAAACACTTGTTTCGATTGCGGCGGTTAGGAAATTGGTCAGAGAAGGGAAAACCCACCAGTTATATTCAATTATGCAGACAAGAACAAAAGAAGGAATGAAAACACTAAATAAGTCGCTCGTTGAACTAGTTGGAGAAGAGGTTATAACTCATAAAGACGCCTCTCGTATTTCTCCTAATCCGGAAGAGTTAAATGAGTTGCTTGTAAGCGAGAAAAAGTAAACTGTATTTCAATTCTTTAGATTTTATCTTTCAATTAATTCAAATGAAACATTTCTTATATTGAGGGTTTTTTCAATGCGTTTAATTAAGAAATTTAAAATCCGGTACCGAGTAACTCTACGCGGAAAATCATCAGTTATAAAAACCGCTCTTTTTTCTCTAATGCTTATTTATTTACTTTATGGTTGTGCGAGCCAGCTCCGGCAAAACGGAGAAAGCAAAGTATTGAAAATAAATTTCGAAGGTAACTATTTCATCAGCGATAAGAAATTAAGGGCAGTTCTTCCGGTAAAAGAGGGCGACCAGTATATAGAGCAGTTCTTAAGAGAATCGCCTAACAGAATCGTTAGTTATTACAGGAGCAGAGGTTTTTTTGATATGAGAGTTATAAAAAGAGAGGGAGAATTCCTTGAAGAGAAAAACGGTTTCGTGATAAACTACCATATTTTTGAAGGTGTTCGGAGTAAAGTGGACAGCGTTGAAATTATAGGAAATAAAATATTTACAAATGATTATATAAAAGCGAAATTATCTGTAGAGAAAGAGAGCTATTACGACGAAGCTTCTATAGACGCAGGTAAGTATATTTTATCAAAGAATTATGCTGAAAAAGGTTTTGCCGACGCGTCCATAACTATAGAGAGAAGTTTTTTAAACGGAGGGGGAGACAAAAATAGAGTTTACCTTAAAATAATAATCAATGAAGGGAATAAAATATATGTTAGAAAAGTTGAGATTAAAGGCTTGAAAGAAGTGCGAAGTAAGGTTGTAAGACGTGAATTCAGGATGAAAAAGGGCGATGTGTACCAGCCTTCAAAAGTCTATCTTTCGCAAACGAACCTTTACAGAACGGAGATGTTTTCCGATGTGAACGTCCACGAAGAAAAAGTCCATGGCGATTCCGTAGATATTACTTTTATTTTAAAAGAAGAGAAATCCCGATTTTTTCAGGTTGGTCTCGGGTATGAGTCACCTCGTATGGCTATATTCGATTTCAGGTGGGGTGATTTAGATTTATTCGGAAATCTTCAACGATTAATCGTTGATTTATCATTCAAAGGAACCCCGGAATTTCAGGAAAATGACGGAGGTTTGATTTTCAAAGATTGGGAGCAAAATTACAGGTTAACATACAGAGAACCTTATCTATTAGGAACAGCTTTCAATTTAATAACTTCCCCGTCTCTTAAAAGAAGAAAATCCGAATCAGATTTTTCTTTCGAATTTGTACTCGAAAGAGAAATCGGCCCTTTTTCTGTTATTTCTTTCCCCTACGAATACAGGAGAGCTTCAATAAAAGCGGACACCATTAGTATCACAAATAAGGTTTCAGGGAGATTCTTATTTGACAAGAGAAACAATATTCTTAATCCTAGTAAAGGGTTACGTTTGATTTTACAATTTGATTACGCGGGCGGAGTTTTAGGGGGCGACAATCATTTCGACAGAGTAAACATCGATTTTGCCTCTTATTATCCGTTACCTCTTCGGCTAATAATCGCCCAGAGATCAAGAGCTGTCGTTACTTTTCCAAGGGGAGCCCCGGAAGACATCAGCCCGGACGTTCGTCTGGAGATGGGGGGATATGGTTCTCTCAGGGGTTACAAGGAAGCTTCTATAGGGTATCCCGATACGAGACCTGACCGACTGAGCGGACTGGATGAATTGTTATTTAACTTTGAACTCCGAATGCCTGTTTATGGCAGGTGGTACGCAACAATTTTTGCGGATTTTGGTTCTCTCTGGATGGATCAATCCGACATCTCCTTAGAGGATTTTAAGACAGGCGTTGGCTTCGGCATAGGATATAACGCACCTATAGGAGTAATACGGCTTGATTACGCAAGGGCAATGGAAGAAACATATCCTGAAAACAGAGGAAAAATATATCTAAACTTCGGGCACCCGTTTTAAAACTGCCGCTAACATTTAATCCCCATAATCACCGCATCTTCGCCTTTTTTGTAGTAATCTTTTCTTATACCTTCGAAAGTGAACCCTGAAGACTTATAGAGTTCAAAGGCTCCTTCGTTGCTAATGCGATGTTCAAGGTAACAGGAATGAATCCCCGGGTTTTCTTTAAGTTCCTCAAGAATAAAAGACAAAAGTTTTGTACCAAAACCTTTTCTCCAATGCACGCGAGAAACAGCTATGTTTCTCAAGTGAAATTTGCTGTCTTCCTGGCATCCGACTAAATATCCCACAACATTACCGGACAGCTCCGCTACCACTGTTATGCAGTAGTCGGAAAGATAGTGAGTATAAAATACCTCATAAGGCCAGGGAGCTGGAAAAACATCTTGTTCTATTTCTAAAATGTACTTAATATCTTCTTCTGTCATTTCCCTGATTTCGATTTCAACCTCGTTTCTTTTCCTGATTGCGGCCGAACTGGAAATATATAAAGGAGCAACCGGGTTTGTAATACACTGGCAGCTATTTCTATAGAGAGAAAACAAGTTGCATGCCATAGGATTCGAGGATTTAGCGAAAACAGAGAAACCTCTTTTTTCTAAAGACTCCCTGTTTTTTTCTCCTCCGCTGCCTAATATAATCGGATTTGCGTTTTTTAGATTGGTTTCGACATAAAATATTAAATCTTCAATCCTAAAAATTTTATCTCTAAAAATTTCTTCCAAGCTACCTTCTGCTTTCTTATAATGACCTGCGTATACAACATTGCTTCTCGCAGGTATTAAAGGAATCAAATTGCCTTCAGGAGCATCTTCAACCATTGCGAGAAAAGTTGAATACGCAAGAATCGGTATATTTCTCGGGAGAGCCAGCCCTTGTGCCGTAACAAGACCCACGCGCAGAGAGGTAAAGGATCCGGGTCCGTAAGTAATCAATATTTTTTCAATATCTTTACTATCTATACCCAGTTCGTCTATTTTAGCGGCAATATCTTCAACCCACGCCAGAGGATAAAAAGTCTTTTCATCCGTGGCAAGACCACCCTCTTTGCTGCTGCAGTCAATTCCTATAATCATTTATTATAATTTCTCTATTGTTTTCATGTAAAATTTTAAATATGACATCTATTCTTTTTTCGGGGAGAAGTTCCCCTGCCCTTTCCGCCCATTCTATCGCTGTGATTCCTTCATCCATTAATGCTTCCTCAAAAGGAAGAAACTCTTCTTCTTTTTTTATCCTGTAAAGATCGATATGCCGCAACTTCATTCGCCCGGAATAAGAGCGCATAAGGACAAAAGTAGGGCTTTTTATAACATCTTCTATTCCAAGTCCTTTAGCCAGACCTTTAACGAAAACAGTTTTTCCCGCGCCCAGCTCGCCAAATAGGGCGATACATACTGGCGAATTTATGCTTCTAACAAGGCTTTCAGCCAAGAACATTGTCTCTTCAGGAGTTTTCGTTGTAGGCAATAAATCCTCCTTTAAGAGTGAGCTCTGCGTCATACGGTGCTTTAAAATACTCGGAGAAAATTTTACCGTCCCCGCCTGTAAATATTAAATTTCTATTTTTATAATCTAATACTTCCAAAATTTCCTTTATCCCTCCTACAAGGCTTCCATATGCACCCAGTTTAATACAATCTTCGGTATTCTTTCCCAACTTATCCAAAAAACCGGGTTCGACACCTGGTAGAAGTACCCCCGCATTTGTAACAGAAGAAAAATACTGAATCAACCCGGTAAGTATTGCACCACCCTCGAATTTTACAAGAAAACCCGATTCGCTCGGTTCGCTATACGAGTCAATTGTAATAGTGCTTCCGCAGTCCACGACAACAGCAGGCAGTCCTATATTTGCCTTTGCGCCGAGCCCGTTAGCCAACCTATCCTCACCTGGTTTCGATTCGTAGTCCAGTTGAATGAGTTTTGAGGGGAAAGAAATTATTTTAGAGTCGAGAATTTCTTCTACTATTTTCTTCTTTTCGGGGACAACCGATATACAGAGAATTTTCTCAGCCTTGGAGAAAAATTTCCTCACTTCAGAGGTTTTATCGGTGCTTTTTTTTCTTTTCAGGGAATTGTTTTCAAAAATTCCGCAGTGATAATTTGTATTTCCGATATCTATTATTCCAATCATAATTCCTCTCTAATAAATCTTTTCCCTGAGATTTCTCTTGAAAGACCTTTTAATTCGAGCAGTGCCATTGTGGTCATAATTACTTTAGGGTTCAATCCTGTTTCGCTTACCAAAACATCCGTGCTTTTGGGTTCTACCTCAAGAACCTTGTATACTATCTCTTCCTGTTCGCTCAAGTCGGGGATCTTTTTAATATCTTTTTCTTTTACTTCTTTTATCTCAAGTCCGGTATTTTCCAAAATATCTTTGTAGCTTGTCAAAGGTATTGCGCCGTTTTTTATAAGTTTATTAGTACCTTCCGAAACCTTTCTATTGATATCTCCGGGCAGAGCGTAAACATCTCTTCCGTATTCAAGAGCCCACCTAACAGTCGAAAAAACTCCGCTTCTTTCTGCGGCTTCTACCGCTATAACTGCTTTGGAAAGACCACTTATGATTCTGTTCCTCGCCGGGAAATGATATGGAAGTGCACGAGAAAGAGGAGGGAGTTCCGTCAATAAAGCTCCGTGCTCGACTATCTTCTGCGCAAGATTCCTGTTTGAAGCGGGATATATCAAATCAATGCCTGTTCCCATTATAGCTAATGTTCTTCCGTTCCCTTCGAGTGCGCCAATGTGAGCCTGAGTATCGATACCCATAGCCATACCGCTTATTACGGTAATTCCAAGTCCGGAAAGTTTCTTGCCGAGTGTTCTTGCTATAGTTTTACCGTATTCTGTCGCTCTTCTTGTTCCAACTATTGAAACGGAATTTGAATCTTTCGGGAGTACTTTGCCTCTGCAATACAGGATAGGCGGCGAATCTTCTAAATCGATTAAATTTCCGGGGTATTCTTCGTCTAACACTGTAAGAATACTAACACTTTCTTGTTTAAGGATACGAATTTGTTTTTCAAGACGGGAATCGATATTAGATTTTTCGACCTCCTCTTTTTTTATCTCTTTTTTCTCGATCAATATTTCTATGCAATCTCTTTTATCCAATATTTCTTTGTTTTCTACGATAATTTTACGTAGCCTAGTCGATTTCATTTTCACATTAGACAATTTCAGGAGATTTGTTTCTTTTATCATATGCGAATTATAGTAAGATAAAGTGAATTTCGCAATGAGAAATTACCGCAGGGACGCAGATGAACGCAGATTTACTCAGATAAAAAACAAAATTTTTAGTTTTGTTTATTTAAACCCAGCTCATGCCTCCAAATTTTAATCACGAGATTACACAAGATTATCACAAGATTTTTATGCGTTTTACCCAATCCTACATCATTAAGAGATTAGCCACGGATGAACACGGATAAAAGAACACAAAATAAACTTTGTGATCTTTGCACTCTTTTTGAATCAATAAATTGGGATGTGGAAAAGTCTTAAACAACAATAATAAATCCTGTAAATCTGCGTTCATCTGCGTCCTATTATCTTTGCTAATCTTTTCCAAAGAGGAACTCTTTCAGTTGTTCAATTCCTTCTTCGCTTTTAAATGAAACGGGGAAAATCGAATACGAAGTAACAAATTTTTTGTTTGCTTTAGGTTTATCTATTTTTGTCAACACATATGCAATCTTTCTCTTGGGGTATATTTCGAAATAATCCACAAATTCTTTGATTATTAGCTCTATTTTATCTATCTCAGAAAGCTGTGTACTGTCAAGAACAATTAATAGAATTTGCGCTCTCCTCAAGAGTATCTTAATATCTGCAGCTGCTTCCGGTATTAAAGGTGGAGTGTCCAGAAAAACATATCTTGAGAAATTATGTATATATGTCCATAAACTGGGTTTTTTCGTAGAAAAAGGATAGCTAGCTATTATGGGCGAGTTTCCTGTAACACAGGCTATCAAGGAGGATTTCCCGGAATTAGCAGGTCCTATTACAGCAATATCTGCTTTAGGGCTGAATGTCAATTCAAGAGTTTTAACAGTTCCTCCCTTTCCCTTTGTCGCAATTCTAGGAGCCTGGTTGGTGGAAGTTGCAAAATTTATATTACCTTTTCCTCCCGCTCCTCCCTCTGTGACTTTGATTTTTTCCCCATCCGATATCAAATCAGCCAGGGGCTCTTTCTTGTCTTTTTCGCAAATTGAAGTTCCAGCTGGAACATATATCGTCAATTCCTTACCGTTTTTCCCGTGCCTTTTATTCTTTCCTCCCGGAGCTCCGTCTTCCGCTTTTAAAAAAGCATCTTTCTGTAGATGCCCCAGAGATTGATATTCTTCTGAAGCCTGGAAATATACGTCGCCCCCTCTACCGCCGTCTCCTCCATCCGGTCCGCCCCTGGGCTGTTTCGGCAAGTGGCTAAAACTCACCAACCCATCTCCACCTCTTCCGCCTTTTACTTCTATTGATATTTTGTATGAACTTATTTTAATTGCTCCCGGGTATGGCTCTTTGCCAAACGTTCTTTTAATTTTTTACCGATTTCTTCCGGTACAAACTCTGATATGTCTCCATCATGAAGCGCTATTTCTTTTACTGCACTCGACGAAAGAAATATATATTTTTCATCCGGAAATAAATATATTATCTCAACATCCATAGAAAGTTTTCTGTTCATCATTCCCCATTGAAATTCGTACTCAAAATCAGAAAGAGCTCTCATTCCTCTAACAATCGCGTCTGCATTCTTCTCCTTAACATATTCCGCTAAAAGACCTTCCCAGATTTGAACTTCAACGTTAGGCATATTTTTTGTTGCTAGTTCGCATAATTCTTTTCTTTCTTCTGCGGAAAACAGTAAGTCTTTCGAATAATGCTGCGCTACAACTATGGTCAGATGGTCAAAGATTCTGAGCGCTCTTTTAACTATATCTATATGACCGTTTGTGATTGGGTCGAATGTCCCGGGATATATTGCGTTTTTCATCTTTTTAAGAAAGTAAGAGAAGTATCTCCATATACTTTACTCTTAAAGATTTTAAATCCATCATATTCGAACTCCTCATCTGACGGGCGCTCAACGATAATCGTCGAGCCGCTTTTTAAAACAACATCAATTTTTTTTAAAGTTTTCATAATTAATTCCGTCTTATATGGAGGATCTATAAAAATAAAATCAAAGGTATCTTCGATTTTATCTAATGTCGCAGAAACAGATTTATTTATAATTTCCCCCTCAAGCTTGGTTTTCTCCAAATTTCTCTTTATATAGTTTGCCGCTTTCCTTGACCGTTCTACAAAGACCACCTTTGCTGCTCCTCTGGATAAGGCTTCAACACCTACTGCTCCCGAGCCGGCAAAGAGATCCAGAAAGGTTTTATCGTTAACATCAATAATTGAAAAAAGCGCTTCCCTTACTTTTCCCCTGGTGGGTCTTATATTATCGGGAGCGTAGATTTTATGTCCTTTTGCAACTCCCCCTATTATATTCATTTTTTTTCTCCTGATTTTATTAATAATATAGAAATGTTTCTCCTATTTGCAAGCCATTGTTAGATATTGGGTCAGAATGGGCTCTCGGCTTACCGCTTACGGCTAACAGCTATAAACCCTCCACCCTTTTTCTAAATATTTTAGCGGAAAGCGGGCGGCTCTTAGCGGATAGCTTAGTATGCCTGTGTTCTCAGTGATTTTTTCTTTTTTAACACAATTATTCCTCTGTGTACTCTGTGGTAATTTCTTTCTTTTTTGAACTTTGATTTGTAATTTTACATTTTGAGATTTTATTTTTGAATTTTGTGGTCCTATTGGAAAGGGGATTTTGAGGCTATTCAGTCCCCAAAGAAAAATTTTATTTCCCTTATCGCGGATTTAAACGAGTCGGATGCGTGTACGCTATTTTGAGGTGTTCCGACTCCAAAATCCGCACGGATGGTATTTTTTTCTGCCTTTTTTGGATCCGTCGCTCCAACCAAATCCCTGAGCGTCTTTACTGCGTTTTCCCCTTCTAATTTTAACGCAACAACCTTTTTATCCGCCATATATTCAATAAGTCTATTATAAAATTCTTTCCCCTTGTGTTCGCCGTAAAAATGCTCTGTCATTTTTCTGGTAAATAAAACCATTTTCATGTCTAATATCTTAAGCCCGGCTTCTTCGACACGAGAAATTACTTTGCCAATAAGGTTTCTTTCTATGGCATCGGGTTTGATCAAAAGTAACGTCTGCTCCATATTTTAAAATATCCAACAGGGTATAAAAGTCAATATTAAGTTAGCCACAAAGGCACCAAGACACGAAGTTTTTGTAGTTTTTTCTTCAGTAAAGCAAAGAAGGATGATTCACAATGAATATAAAAAAATCAGTGTTAATCAGTGGTTAACTGGGAAATGGGACTCTGTATCCTCTATGTTTTCGGTAAAGGGTGGTGGGGTAAACAAAGAAAATCTCTGTATCCTCTGTGGTGCTTTGTTCATATAAAAACAAAAAAACCGGCAAAGCCGGTTTTTTTATTTATTGTTCTCTGATAATTGAACAAATAATAGATTATTTAAAATTTGGACAAGCCGTTCGGTCTATTAGTACGACTCGGCTGAACACATTGCTGTGCTTACACCTGTCGCCTATCAACCTCATAGTCTATAAGGGACCTTAGTTTCTCACCCGAAGGCAAGAAACGAGAAACTTATTCTTGGAGGGGGCTTCCCGCTTAGATGCTTTCAGCGGTTATCCCTTCCAGACATAGCTACCCTGCCATGCCACTGGCGTGACAACAGGTTCACCAGAGGTCTGTCCATCCTGGTCCTCTCGTACAAAGGACAGCTTTCCTCAAGTTTCTAAACGCCCACGGAGGATGAAGTCCGAACTGTCTCACGACGTTCTGAACCCAGCTCACGTGCCACTTTAATGGGCGAACAGCCCAACCCTTGGGACCTGCTTCAGCCCCAGGATGTGACGAGCCGACATCGAGGTGCCAAACCGCGCCGTCGATGGGAACTCTCGAGCGCGATAAGCCTGTTATCCCCGGAGTACCTTTTATCCGTTGGTCTTTGGCCTTTCCACTCAGAACCAAAGGTTCACTAGGCCCGCCTTTCGGCTCTGTTCGGTCCGTCGACCTTACAGTCAGGCTCCCTTTTACCCTTATGCTCTTCACGCGATTGCCGACCGCGTTGAGGGAACCTTTGGACGCCTCCGTTACATTTTAGGAGGCTACCGCCCCAGTAAAACTGCCTACCAAGCAATGTTCCCCACCTTGCACAGGCAGGGTTAGAATTCCGACATAGAAAGGGTGGTATTTCACTGGCGGCTCCACCGATGCTGGCGCACCGGTATCAAAGCCTCCCACCTATGCTACACAGACCATCCCAAAACCCAATGCCAAGTTACAGTAAAGGTTCCGGGGTCTTTTCGTCCTTCCGCGGGAAAGCGGTATCTTCACCGCTAATACAATTTCGCCGGGACTCTCGTTGAGACAATGCCCAAGTCGTTACACCATTCGTGCAGGTCGGAACTTACCCGACAAGGAATTTCGCTACCTTAGGACCGTT
>JAFGHJ010000006.1 GCA_016930175.1 Caldifarciminota bacterium | reverse complement strand
GGTTTCAGATTCTTTTCACTCCCCTCACCGGGGTTCTTTTCACCTTTCCCTCACGGTACTAGTGCACTATCGGTCAGAAGTGAGTATTTAGTCTTAGGAGGTGGTCCTCCCAAATTCCCACGGGATTCCTCGTGTCCCGAAGTACTTGGGAAAGTAGAAAAAGAGATTGATCGGTTTTCGCCTACGGGACTATCACCCTCTTTGGCGAACCTTTCCAGATTTCTTCGGCTAACCGCCAATTTTGTAACTCTTTTGCTTCTCCGCATAAAGCATATCTACTCCCCACGACACCCTTTCTGCAACGCATGCGGGCTTTAACACAGAAAAGGTTTGGACTATTTCCCCTTTCGCTCGCCGCTACTAGGAGAATCGTTTTTACTTTCTCTTCCTCCAGGTACTAAGATGTTTCAATTCCCTGGGTTAGCTTCCCTTTCGGGATGGGTCCGGTTTACCGGACTCGGGTTAGTCTCCCATTCGGAAATCCCCGGATCTATGCCAGCTTGACGGCTCCCCGAGGCTTATCGCAGCCAGCCACGTCCTTCATCGCCTACTTCTGCCAAGGCATCCACCATATGCCCTTAATGCTTGTCCAAAAGTCTAATCTATTATTTATTCAATTATCAAAGAACAGATTTTATTATTAATAAATTCATCTGATTTGTCAAGGGGCTTTTTCTAAAAAAATAGCAAAAAAAACCCTTTTGACCTTTCATCACTCTAAGCCAATACTTGTAGAACTAATAAAACTAACTTTACTCAGTCTATATCATTAATATAAGGGGTTATATTATTTTGTCAAGAGGCCGGGAGATGTTTAGTATCAATGAATTGGTAATTTGTTAATTGGAAGTGAGTAGTAAGTAGTAAAAAATTTTGTAAATCTAGTCGATCTTCCCTATTATTAATTTAAATATTAAAAATCAAAATGACATATTAAAATGAAAAATTA
This sequence comes from Caldifarciminota bacterium, assembly GCA_016930175.1. Classification (GTDB taxonomy): domain Bacteria; phylum Hydrothermota; class UBA3072; order UBA3072; family UBA3072; genus JAFGHJ01. Next base: position 134,113 of record JAFGHJ010000006.1, on the reverse strand, counting down.
TCCCCCTTCCCCTAAACTTAAAAGCAGCTTGCGTTTTTGTGTAATTTGTTTTTTTTCATTTTTGAACTTTGATTTGTAATTTTGCAGTTTGATATTTGATTTTTGAATTTATCGGTGTTGTCTCAATGCGTTCTCTGTGGGAAAAATAATGTTGTGTAATTTTGTTGTCAGGAGTCGAAGTATAGGATTTCGCGTATCAGGTTTTTAAGTTTTCGGCGCAGCACCGATAGAGAGAAATACCTCCTGGCTAATTTATAGTTATGTTTTACCATTTTCTCTCTTTTCTCCGAATCAGCTAAGATTTCTTTTGTTTTTCGAACGGCTTCTTCGTTTACATATCCGTCCAGAGTTATAACATCAAAGCCCTTTGGTTCTATATCCAAAGTATAAATCACATATTTGTTAACTACAATTGGTTTACGGCAATAAATAGCTTCCAGGAAAGCGTTTCCGAAACCCTCATATGTCGAAGGATAGGTGACGAGATCGGCATGAGGATAAATATCCCATATTGTGTAAACCTTTTCTCCTTTACTTTTGGTTTTTCTGCGTTCGTTTATGCGTTTAGATACGAAAAGAGTATCGACCCCAAGCATTTTAGAATACTCCCGTAACCTTTGTTCGTATTCGAATCCCTCATCGCCGGAAGCGTGCGATATTACAAGTTTTGCTTTCATTCCCAAGCGTTTTGTGAGTTCTATCGCATGTTCAATTCCTTTTCTCGGAACAACCCTCGTCGGCTGCAGAATTAACAACTCGTCTTCCCTTATTCCAAAATTTTCTCTAACGTCAGATGCATATTCATCCAGCGGAGGAAGCGGTTTTTCGAAATCCAGTACATTTGGTATTATAGTGCTTGATATACCTGTTCTATAACTCAACTCCCGATCTGCGTATGAGTTTATAACCACATGGCGAATAGAAGGCAATACCGGAGGAAAAGCCATATGAAGATATTCTCCCACTGCATTTACCAGCATTTTCTTTCTTTCCCAGTAAAAATCATGGTGATGTGCAATCGTCGGCGTCTTTGTTTCCGAGATAAATTCTGTTATGGCTATACCAAGAGGAATATTAAGAGGTATAGCTAAAGAATTTTCTACGATTAATAAATCTATTTTGAACTTATCAATAAAATTATGAATCTCGGTCTTTAGTCTTTTTTTCGTTTCATGAATATTCCTTGTTACGGCGTTCTCGCGCGTGTCCTTGCCGAAACATTCGTTAAAAATTCCTTCGATATTAGGATGCCTGAAATGAGCTTCTTCGACAATGAAAGACTTTTTCTCAGGGCGGTCGATTTCCCCCGCGAAATAGTAGCATTCGAAACCTTCCTCTTCCAGAATCTTAGCCCATTTCTCGGTTTCCAGGGAAACCCCGTCCAAACCTGAAAATCTTGTCGAAATAAAACCTATATTACCCTTCATAGTTTATAAAACATATCAGGTTTTTTTGATATGTCAACAGGGGAATCTAGCCACAAAGACACCAAGACACAAGGTTTTTTGTTGTTTTTTAAGCTGCTCACTACTCCCTACTCACCATTACCTCCTTGCGATTAACCGAAAATTTCCTATATTTACCCATATGTTTGATAAATTAGGAGAAAGGTTAAAAAATATAGCAAGAAATCTTTCCGGTAAAGGCAGGCTTTCCGCTTCACAGGTTAAAGAAAGCATGAGAGACATAAGGAGAGCGCTGCTTGAAGCTGATGTGAACCTAAATGTCGCGCAGGATTTCGTGTCCGAAGTCGAAAACGAAGCGGTGGCGCGAAAAATCTATGACAGTTTCACTCCTGCGGAAACGATAATCCAGATTGTCGGGGAGAAACTGATAGGTCTAATAGGAAAAGCGGAACCTCTTGTTTTGGACAAACAGCCTTCCTCTATATTACTCGTAGGTTTACAGGGCTCAGGAAAAACAACCACAGCCATAAAATTAGGCATTTTCTTGAAAAGCAAGGGGAAAAATCCTTTTCTTATACCCGCGGATGTAAAAAGACCCGCGGCTTTCGAGCAACTGCGTGACATGGCAGAAAGAGAAAATCTTCCTTATTTTTCCGAGCGACTCGACAACGAAGTAAAGCTCTGCAAACAGGCTCTTTCACGTTCCGTGCTTAAGAGATACGACACTCTTATTTTCGATACCGCAGGCAGATTACACATCGATATAGAAATGCTCAAGCAGATTAAACAGATAAAAGAAACCGTTAATCCTTCCGAGATTCTTCTGGTCGCGGACTCAATGACGGGACAGGATGCTGTAAATATCGCTCAAGAATTCGAAAACGCCCTGGGAATAACCGGAATTATTCTCACCAAAATGGATGGAGACGCGCGAGGCGGTGCCGCTCTTTCCATGAGAAAGGTTACGGGAAAGCCAATAAAATTTATAGGTATCGGTGAAAAAGTTGACGCTCTTGAGGTTTTGCATCCGGAAAGACTGGCATCAAGAATTCTAGGTATGGGAGATTTGAAAACTCTCCAGGAAAAAGCAGAAAAGGCTGTTGAGAAAGAAGAGGTTGAAAAATTCCAGAAAAAAATACAAGAAGGAAAACTCGACCTGGAAGATTTTCTCGGGCAGATAAAACAATTGAAAAGAATAGGTCCTCTCGATGCGCTCCTCGATATGTTTCCCGGCGGAAAGGGTTTGAAGAAAATGATGGATGAAAAACAGATGGTAAGGACCGAAGCTATCATACAATCGATGACGCCCAAGGAGCGACAAAATCCCTCGATATTAGATAGTTCGAGAAGAAAACGCATCGCTAGCGGTAGCGGTACATCTGTTCAAGATATCAACCGTTTGCTTAAAGAATTCAAGATGGCTCAGAAACTACTTAAACAAATGAAAGGAAGAGGAGGCCCTGCGGCGCTTTCTTCTTTCTTCAGGTAAAAAAATTTCATGCATACCCTTATCCTTATAGGCTGTTATCTTCTTATGTTAGTCGGTCTTGCCGGATGTGTACTGCCGATGCTCCCCGGTACCCCTCTTGTATTTGCCGGAATTTACATCTACGCATGGATCACAGGATTTACAATTATTTCCAGAAATCTTATTATTATCTTTCTGATATTGACAGTAATTTCTGTCGTAATAGAATATATTTCAAGTTCCATAGGTTCGAAGAAATTCGGTGCCTCAAAACTCGGATTTGTCGGCGCTTTCGTGGGCGCTGTTATCGGTGTCTTTTTCGCTCCCTGGGGTTTAATTATAGGGCCACTTGCCGGCGCTTTACTCGGAGAGCTAATAGTTGGAAAGAAAATAAAAGAGGCTTTCAGGTCTGGGACCGGTGCGGTTATCGGCTTCTTCGGAGGAACTTTTCTCAAGATCGTTATATCTTTTGCAATGATATCCTTTTTTACTATAAGGCTATTACAACATTAAAAACTTAACCACAGAGAACACAGAGAAAGAAACGAAAAACGCAGAGTACACAGAGTTTTTTTGTTGTTTAAAACCCAACCCCATCCCCTTAAATTAGCCACGGATTTACACTGATACACACTGATTTTTTATTCTAACTTCTAACTACCAACTACTAACTTCTTTATTAACGATGTTAATAAAAACCAAACGGGAGCGACACGCTCCCGCTCGGGGGTATTACAAAAAAACTAAGTACGTTTATATTATGTGGTCTTTTTTCTCTCCTGTCAAGAACGCACAGAGATTTTTTGTTTGTTTCTCCATCCCCATACCCAAGAAATTAGCCACTGATTAACACTGTATTATTCCAAAGACTAAAAAAATTTTGGTATTGACATGCCAATTAAAAACAGTTACTATAGTTATATGCGGATAAAGATACAATTTTCGCCGTTAAATAGTGTTTTTAAAATTCCTGTAAATTATAATTATCTCGTTCAATCTTTCATATATAACAACATTTCAGATAAGTTATCGGATTTTCTACACAATAAAGGATATACAGATGGGAAAAGGTCTTTTAAAATGTTCACTTTTTCGAGGCTTCAAGGAAAATGCAATTACAACAGCGAAAGCAAAAGTTTAATCTTCAAAGATAATTTCGACCTATGGGTTTCATCACCCGAAAGCGAATTTCTCGAATCGTATGCAACTGAACTTTTAAAAAACCCGGAAATAAGGCTTGGTGAAAACCAGATATATATAAACTCCATCGAAATAAGTATCACTCCCGTTTTTGAAGAAGAAATACTTATAAAAATGATTTCGCCCGTTACCGTTTACAGAACCTTAGAAGACAGAAACGGAAAGAAAAAAACATATTATTTTCACCCCCGTGAATCAGAATTTCCCGAATTAGTAGGTGAAAACATCAAAAGAAAGTACAGGGCATTATATAAAAATGAACCGCCGGATTCCGAACTTAAAATAATTCCCGAAAAATTGAGTAAAAGGAGCGAACAAATTACTTATTATAAAGATAAATATGTTATCAAAGGATGGCTTGGAGTATATAAAATCAAAAGTCATCCGGAAATGCTAAAACTCGCCTGGGACGCGGGAATAGGCTCCAAAAACCCCCAGGGGTTTGGGATGTTTGAGGTAGTTAATGGTAAATAGTGAATCGGAAATTGCAAATAATGATTGGTAAGTAGAGAAGGAGGTTTATGGGGAATTCCCACGGTGAGAAAAAGTCATTTCTTAATTTTAGTGGGAATCCATTTGTTAATGCAGGAATATATAGATAGTTATATTTCTTTCTTCGAAAAGACTACAAATTTTAAACCATACGATTTTCAGAAAAGATTATTTGAGAACTACTTACAAATGAATAACGTTCTGTTGAAAGCTCCAACTGGCGCAGGGAAAACTTGGGCTTCTATTCTTCCTTTTGTTTTTGCTAATAAAGAGGGAACCCCTTCTCCCAAAAAAATTATTTACTCCTTGCCTCTTCGGACATTGGCAAACAGTCTTTATAATGAGATCTCATGTAATAGCAAAATTAAAGAAACAGGATTAAGAGTTTCTTTACAAACGGGTGAATTGCCAAACGACAAATATTTTGAATCAGATATAATCTTCACTACTATTGACCAAACCTTAAGTTCTATACTTGGCTTTCCATATTCTTTGTCAAAAAGACAAGCCAATATAAACGCAGGTGCTATTATTGGTTCCTATCTGATATTTGATGAATTTCACCTTCTTGACCCTACAAGGTCATTAACAACATCCTTGAATATTCTCAAAAAATTAAAAGAATTATCACGTTTTTGTATTATGACTGCTACAATCTCCGATAATACTATTCGAGAAATCAACAGATTTTTAGGGAGTAATTCGGTTACTCTTGATGAAAATGAATTTATTTCTATACCGCAACTCAAAAACGAAAAAGAACTTGTTGTCAGAAAAAAGCATTTAGAGGCCACTGACATACAAAAAGAGCATAAAAAGAAAACTATAGTTATTTGTAATACTGTAGAGAAAGCACAGAAATTATATCTTGAACTTGAGCAGAAAAGTAAATTTGAACTCATTTGTATTCATTCGAGGTTTTTGAAAAAAGACCGAACAGCCAAGGAGAAAAAAATCCTTAATATCTTCGGGAAGAAAGCTAACCTTGACAGAGAAGCAATACTTATTTCCACTCAGGTTATCGAAGTAGGATTGGATATTAGCTGCGATACGTTGCTTACAGAAATCTCTCCCATTAATTCCTTTTTACAAAGAGCGGGGAGGTGTGCTAGATTTGAAAATGAAAAAGGAAGAATATTTGTCTATAATGTACAAGAAAATGAAAACAAAAATAAGTCATATTTGCCATATGAAGAGAATCTCTGCATAGCCACAATGAAAGAATTAGCAAACGAGAAATCGATAAATTATGCCACTGGTGAAAGAATAGTGAATACAATTCTCACCAAAAAAGAGATTAAAGAAATAGAAAATGCAAAAAGCTTTGACTTTGGACGCATACAAAAAGCTTGGGAAGAAAGCGATAAAGGAACTGGACGAGACTTGATAAGAGATATTAATTCCACAAGTGTCATCTTCTTAAGAAAAACAAGCCCCCTTTATCCTATGTATAATTATGATGCTATTTCCATAAATCCTTACACCCTAATAAATAGACTTAGAAGGACTGAAGAACTAGTAGACGAGGAAGAAGTGGAGCCCTTTGTTTCATTGATAGAAGAAAACAACATTTTTACTGATTTCGAAATAGCTAGATTTAAAATGAGTCAAATTTCTATAGAAGATATAAAGATTTATCCCAGGATTGTCCTCAATCCTAAATACGTTAATTACAACAGTAAAATTGGGATGAACTTTCTTTTGAAAAGCAAAACTATAGAATCAAGTCTTCAAGAAACAGAGAAAAAAGAATTATTCGGATACAAAAAGGAAACCTATGAAAACCATATTAGTAGTATGATAAAGATTTATGAAACCAATTTCAGAGATGAAATTCATTATCCTCTCTCTAAATTGTGGCATAAACATAATTTCACGACCCCAATTGACGAAATGATTAAATTTATGCTAATAATGCACGACTATGGGAAGTTAAACAAGAAATGGCAAAAAATTGCCGGCGATTTTCAGAAAGCAAAGGGAAATTACAACAGAGAAGAACTACTCGCACATACTGATTTTGACTCTATCAAAGATAAATTGCCCAAAAAACTACCACCACATGCAGGAATTGGAGCAATAGCAGCCTTTGCTATTTTGGAAGATATTTTGGAAGACGATGAAGAATTCGAAACTATAGCAAGGGCACTTACTTCTGCAATAATAAAACACCATTCAGCGACTTCTCACTGGGTCAATTCTTATCAGATTGAAAGAGAGGGGATTAATTTGGTTTTAGAAATGATAAGAAATTACGCATCTTCATTCTACAAATTTGATAAAAACAATGAGGTGATTAGAAAATGGGATAATGAAGAAGATTTAAACCAGTATACAGTGAACTTCGGTAAGCCCGATGAAACATTTTTATATTTTGTTTTGGTAAGAATATTAAGATTATGCGACCAACAATCTATAAATGCGGAGGACAAAGATGTATCAAAATAAATATTTTGTTACGAAAGATTCAGGGACTTATTCAGAAACACTTGAAACTTATGGTTTAGCAAAAATCTTATCTCATATATTTGATAATAACAAAATTGATAACGTAAATATAAAGATAAAGGATGAAGGTGCTTATTATAGCGTATCATCTAACATTAATATAACCGAAAAGATGGTAAAAAACACTAATTACTTTGTTTTTCCTTATATAAAGATAAAAACGGACAAAAATAGAGATCTCTCCGGACAAATAATTTATTATGAAAACGAAAAAGAAAAGAGAGATATATTCAAAAAAAGACGTGATGAAATTTATCATAAAGAAAGAGATAAAAACAAACAAGCAAGATTGCTTGCGGAACTTGAAAAACCACATCCCGATTTTGATATTTTCTCAAAAATTCGTGATCCCAAGAACATTACAGGTTACCATAAAATTCTAAATAATGTATACAAGAACAGAAAACAGTACCATCTTATATTAAAAGAAATATTACTTCTTTATAGTTTGCCATTGAATAATGAAGAAAATGTGAAAGAAGATTTAAAAAATTTATCAAAACAATATAATCTAAATTTTGACAAAATTACTGCTCTTCAAATATTCAATCCACATCAAGGAAAAGGGGTGAATTTTCCTAAATCAAATTCTATTGCTCTAAGTAATATTTCTTCTTTCTGGATTAAAGAATACCTTAAGATAATAGGAATTTATAATAGTATGGTAATAAAAGATATAAAAGTAAGTAATAAAGATTGGGATACCAAATATTACGTTATTGAACCTTTTAATATAGAGTATACGAGACTTTCTACTATCTATAAAAATTTCAAACCTCTTGTCGTAGGGAATAAGCCATTTAAAATGGATATTATAGCAATTCTTTATTATACAAAAAATCTAATCGAATTTTTACCTGAATATCAAAATATGCGGCCATCATTTTCAAAACGTTTAAATCCTCAAAATCTTGTTCAAGGGTTCAAGACCGCCTATCAAAAAAACATGGGACAAAATAAATCTATCGCTAATATTGGTTATCTAAAACTGCCGAAATTCATCGAAATAGGTTCTTATGAAGAAGGTAAAAAATGGATCAAAATTCTTAACAACCATTTAGAGATAATGAAACAAATCAAAGAAGAAAACAGCTCTACTACTTCGTTGTTGCAACATTACCGCCAATTTCTTTCCGCTGGTAATTGGGACGAGTTCTTTGAATTCAATTTTGATTATGCTTCTCTGTTAACAGAAGACATAGATAGAAAAAAAACAGACAAAAGAAAAATGTATCTTAAGACTTTCACAGTTAAAAACCTAAGGGAGGTCTTTATGACTGAAGAAAGGTTCAAACCTATTTTGGAATCACAGGGATTTCAGAATATAGCAAAGGCAATAAGAAATTCAACAATAGGCGCCCAGTATGCAAAAGTAAAAGGAGATAAAAGATTTGATGTACATTATGGAGTAGCACAAAACTTGAAGAGAAAATCACCATACAAAAGAGACCTCGTTGAATATCTCTCTGAATTTATTGCTCTTTACAATGCTGAGACAGCAAGGTATGTAGAAAAGCATCCTCAAGATTTCACTTCTGGCAAAGTCAGAGCAACGGTAAAGACAGAAGACATGAAGGATATTATCGAGCTTATAGATAAATATGGTCCATCAGTTGTTGGAAAACTTCTTACTGCTTATGGCTATGCCTTAGAAAGAAAAGAAGAGATTACAAAAAATAGTAAAATCAAATAACTCACTAAAGGAGGTTAAGATGGCAGATAAAAAAAGAATAAGTTCTCTATCTATCAGCGGAAGAATTACCCTTAATATGCATTCCCTTAATAATGAGGGGGGAGAAGGAAATCAAATTTTGACCAGACAGGTGACAATCATTGATAAAGAAGGAAAGCCAGTTACAGTGAATGCTGTAAGTGGAGATATGTTAAAACACATTCAGGCACAACATCTATATAATGTAGCCAAAGAAACAAGACTTAAACTTTGCAATTCCTGTAAAGTTTTCAATGCCAACAGAATAACCGGGGACGAGAAATTTACGAAAGCATTCAAAAAAGAAGATCCTGATGAGAAAGTAATGGAACTTTTATTAAAGACCTGTGTTATTGACGATATGGAAGGAATTCTTATAACCAATAACAACAAAAATCTTCCCAGAAAATCTATAGCGGAGTTTGGTTGGCTTATTGCATTACCAGAAGCAAGCAAAACAGAGAATTTTTTCCATGTTAAGCTTGTCCCAAATGCAGGGAAAGAAACTGGTGAGGGAGAAGAAGGAGCAAACATAGGACAAAATATTTTTCATCGTCCTGCAAATTCGGGCATATACGCTTTGGTTTCTAACTTTGACACCTGCCGTATAGGATACAACGATATATCAAAAACTTATGCCATTAATGATAACGAAAGGCAATCACGGTATGAAGCATTGCTCAAATCCATTCTTTATACTTTTCTAAAGCCTACGGGAGCAATGAGAAACACACAAAATCCCCATATAGTAAATTTTGAGGGAGTGATTTCTTATTCGTCGAATTCTATTCCTGCCCCAACTATAAGCGCATTAAATGATAACTACAATGAGGAAATAACAGAAATATCTGCAAACCTTAATAAGATTGCAAAAGATAGTATAACCATTGAAAATTTTCTCTCCCCAAAAGAATTCGCTGAAAAACTTCAAGTTATTATAAATAGCACAGAACCATTGAAGTTATGAAGAAGGTATACTTATGTGGTTAGAAACTGTTTTTAGACCAACTACTCTTTTCTCCCTGAAGCAGAGTCAAGCCACAAGTTCTGGGGCCAAGACCCTCCTCACACCTTCACCGTATGCGGTAAAAATGGCGCTACTAAATGCAATTATCACTTATGACTCACTCCAATTAGCAATGGGTAAATTTAGCTTAATCAGAGCTTTAGATATACGGTTTTCTCTTCCAGAAAAATTAGTAGTGAACAACTGTTTTTTGAAGATACAAAAAGAGCCTCATTCAGAAACAAAGAAAAAACATCCAGAGATAAATTTTCAGCCCACGGTAGGATTCAGGGAATATGTGTACCTTGCTGGGGATATGAAAACCGCTGTTACGATTCAAAACAAAAAAACAAAAGATTTTTTGAAGCAGTGGTTTCCGCGGATAAACTATTTCGGCAAGAAAGGATGCTTCTTTCAGTTTATTAAATTTATAGAAAGTGTAAATATAGGGAAAGAATATTCAAGACTTCTTGATGACAAAATTACTAATCTTGTCCCGGGATTGATTACTATAATGGATGATTTTGACGAAACTCTCAGCTTTGACAATGTAAATACTTATAACCGAACAAAAACAAAAAGGAAAGAACGGTACTATCTTCTACCTTTCAAGATTGAAACAGCAAACAGAAACTTTACTTTACTTTCAAAGATAAGTCAAACATGAAGACATATATATCACAGAAAAGCTTATAAATGTATTCTAGTTTCGCACCGAAAGGCTGTTTCTTGACCATAAGATTATCTAACCATAGGGCATCAGAAAACCTTCCATTTCAAAAAAATGCATCAGAATAACCAGATATCCAACATCACCCCCTCCCTCATAAATGCCTATTGCATTTGCAAACGAAAAGCGTGGTTTCAGAGCAGAAGTATAAATCCAGAACAGGATTATTCAAATGTTTCGATAGGAAGAACCATAGATGAAACTTCTTATAAGAGACAAAAGAAATCTATAACGATAGATAATATGAAAATCGATTTAATCGAAGAATCAGAAGGAAGTCCGATGATATGTGAAATCAAAAAATCATCCGCCGGGAAAAAAGCGGCAATAATGCAGATAGCATATTATCTCTACAGATTAAAAGAAATGGGGCTTGAAGCGAAAGGAAGATTGCTTTTGCCAAAAGAAAGAAAAAGAGAGACCGTAGAACTCGATGCGGAATTAGAAGAAGAAATAAAAAAATTAGTGAACGAAACCGAAGAACTGATTTTACTCGATACTCCTCCGGAATTAAAAAGGTCAAAATTTTGCAGAAAATGCGCATATTTTGAATTCTGTTTCACATAGGAGAAATTGATGAAAAGTTTATATGTAACTTCAAACGGAACTTTACATAGAAGACAAAACACCCTGTATTTCGAAACTGAAGACGGCAAAAGGAAATATGTCCCCGTAGAAAACACACAGGAGATACTCATATTCGGAGAAATTTCCATCAATAAAAAACTCCTCGATTTTATTTCTCAACAGGGAATTTTACTACACTTTTTCAACTATTACGGATATTATTCGGGAACGTTTTATCCGAGAGAACACAACAATTCCGGATGCACTATATTGGCGCAGGCGACTTTTTATCAGGATAAAGAAAAAAGACTTGAAATCGCGAGAAAATTTGTCGAGGGCGCGATTGAAAATATTATGAAAGTACTCGGATATTACAATAACAGGGGTTCTGATCTTAAACAAAGGATTGAAAATATTGAAAACATAAAAGAAAATATTTATAAGGTTAACAACATCCAGGAACTTATGGGGATGGAAGGCAACTGTCGTGATATTTATTACGGGGCATTCGACGCGATACTGAACAATGAAGATTTTTCCTTTGATAGGCGTTCAAAACAACCGCCGAGAAATAGACTTAATGCTTTAATAAGTTTCGGTAATTCTCTGATTTATATCGCGACTTTAAGCGAAATTTACAAAACCCATCTCGACCCGAGAATCGGATTTTTACATTCTACTAATTTCAGAAACTTTTCTTTAAATCTGGATTTGGCGGAAATATTTAAACCAATAATAGCAGACAGAATAATATTCACATTAATAAATAAGAAAATGATAAACAAAGACGACTTTGATTCAAAGATGAAAGGAACTTACCTTAGCGATAAAGGAAGGGAAACATATCTCAGGGAATTTGACAATAGGATGGAACAGACCATAAAGCATCCCGATTTAAAACGCAATGTCTCATACCGAAGATTAATACGTCTTGAAGCGTATAAAATTGAAAAACACCTTCTTGGCGATAAAAAATATAGCCCGTGGGTGGCAAGATGGTGACGAAACCATGTATTTAATTCTCGTGTATGATATAGAAGAAGACAGAGTCGCAAAGGTATTAAAAACCTGCCGAAAATATCTTAACTGGATACAGAATTCGGTATTTGAAGGAGAGATAACAAAAGCTAAATTGGAAGAATTAAAGGCTGACTTGAAAGAAATTATAGAAAAAGATAAAGATTCGGTTGTTTTTTATAAGATGAGAACCACAAAATATTTGAATAAAGAAATAATGGGAAAAGAAAAAAGTGAAATATCCTCATTTATTTAATTCGTCGACCTATAATAACGTAAAAAAATCAGAGAACCGACGAACATACAAAATCTCACTAAACTCACTATTGACAAAATCTTTAAAAAATCTTACAATATTATTATGTATAGTTGTATAAAAAGACAAAAAAGGAACCCCTTAAAACAGCTATACTCGACGACTTCCAATCCTACCTATGAGGAATTGAAATGGAGCAAGGGACAATGGGAGTTTGTGACTTCTTCACTTCCAATCCTACCTATGAGGAATTGAAATGCAATAAGAATCACTCGTAAAAAAACAGGTGTTATTGCTTCCAATCCTACCTATGAGGAATTGAAATATGGGAAGCATACGGAAAAGAGGCGATAAGTGGTACCTTCCAATCCTACCTATGAGGAATTGAAATGATGCAACAGTATGGCTTGTTCGTGTACCTGTTTGCTTCCAATCCTACCTATGAGGAATTGAAATCTAAAAGCAAATACCGGTATTGATTCTCTAACAGCCTTCCAATCCTACCTATGAGGAATTGAAATTTGATACACAGTTTGTCGGTTTACACCTGACTCTTCTTCCAATCCTACCTATGAGGAATTGAAATGAACATCCTCAACAGCCATATTCGTTGCTTTGGCACTTCCAATCCTACCTATGAGGAATTGAAATGCTCGAATTGCCATATAGAAGTTGCGAGAGCTAAGTCCTTCCAATCCTACCTATGAGGAATTGAAATGATATTCCGTTTCTGTGTTTGAATTCCCCTAACTGTCTTCCAATCCTACCTATGAGGAATTGAAATATCGTAAGCAACCGGAATATGACCCGCAGAACTATCTTCCAATCCTACCTATGAGGAATTGAAATCGCGCATTTTGTAAGTTTTCCGTTCTTTTTCGATCTTCCAATCCTACCTATGAGGAATTGAAATTTTAGAAATATTTGTGGAGTTTGTATTATAAGCGTCTTCCAATCCTACCTATGAGGAATTGAAATCTAACAACGCTCCGGGTACAATATGGGGTTATCCATACGCTTCCAATCCTACCTATGAGGAATTGAAATACATTACTACTGAAGGAGATACCTACATCGTCTACGCCTTCCAATCCTACCTATGAGGAATTGAAATCCTTATTGTTTGGATTATATAAACCGGGATTAAACATACTTCCAATCCTACCTATGAGGAATTGAAATCTGTCATAATAATAGAGTTTAGGGACTACACCGCCTTCCAATCCTACCTATGAGGAATTGAAATCAATTATTCGGGTTCATTTTGTTCTCCTATCGTTCCCTTCCAATCCTACCTATGAGGAATTGAAATGATAATAGCGGCGGCGAAAGCGGCTTGGATAAGTTTCTTCCAATCCTACCTATGAGGAATTGAAATGATGCTTCCCTGTTGGATAGCGAAAGCATGAAAGCCTTCCAATCCTACCTATGAGGAATTGAAATTTTGATAGTACCATCTTGCGAAGATTGCGAGAATTGCTTCCAATCCTACCTATGAGGAATTGAAATGCGTATCAAGCGTGTCTGGTATATAGTACAACTTCCCTTCCAATCCTACCTATGAGGAATTGAAATATACATTTTGGGTGCGTAAACTCGGTGCATGGAATTCTTCCAATCCTACCTATGAGGAATTGAAATATTTGTAGTGCCGATTGGGGTACGGATATACTTTATCTTCCAATCCTACCTATGAGGAATTGAAATAAATTGCTTATGAATGTAGCCAAGAAAATAAAAAAGCTTCCAATCCTACCTATGAGGAATTGAAATTCTATTACTTCCGACCATTCCTATATGAATGATTACTTCCAATCCTACCTATGAGGAATTGAAATCTCACACACGCTCATAGGGACTCCAGTTTGTCTAACTTCCAATCCTACCTATGAGGAATTGAAATATCCCAAGACGAGGGGGTAGAATGAAAAAATTTGATCTTCCAATCCTACCTATGAGGAATTGAAATATAAATATGATAGCAAGTTCGGAATCAAGTCTTCTTCCAATCCTACCTATGAGGAATTGAAATCCTAATAAGTTTTGGCGTTTTGATATGGATCCTTACCTTCCAATCCTACCTATGAGGAATTGAAATGAGTTTATGCGGTTGTCCTTGACCCTACCGACCCTGACTTCCAATCCTACCTATGAGGAATTGAAATGGAGTAATTCTGTTGTGGCGGGAGACAATCCTTTAACTTCCAATCCTACCTATGAGGAATTGAAATCAGGGCAAGCTCGGCTGCGGCTTCTTGGGGTTGTTTACTTCCAATCCTACCTATGAGGAATTGAAATCAGACAAGACCGGAACCGGACACGGTAATCCGATGGTTCCTTCCAATCCTACCTATGAGGAATTGAAATTCATACATAAAAGAATCAATAACTTTAGGTAATGGTACTTCCAATCCTACCTATGAGGAATTGAAATGATTTTTGTTTCAAACGTATTAGATCTAATTCCGTCTTCCAATCCTACCTATGAGGAATTGAAATATATAAAACAAGAGGATTCTTTCTTTTGGGTTCGGCTTCCAATCCTACCTATGAGGAATTGAAATCTAAAAGATTTTATTGGTGGAGGTGGCGTAGGGAATCTTCCAATCCTACCTATGAGGAATTGAAATGAAGTTTATGAAGAAATTATGACGCTCTATTTCCCGCTTCCAATCCTACCTATGAGGAATTGAAATAAATCATATCTTATCGCTTGTTACATGGAACGTACACTTCCAATCCTACCTATGAGGAATTGAAATGCGTATCAAGCGTGTCTGGTTCGATAAAAGTCCATATCTTCCAATCCTACCTATGAGGAATTGAAATTTGACTGCGATCTCGGCGTCAGCTTCTACATATCCTCTTCCAATCCTACCTATGAGGAATTGAATCTTGTATAGAAAAAGCAAAAAAGATCTTGTTTTGAGTTCCTTTTTTATAGTTTCGAGTTAAAGAAAACAATAAAAAATCCGTGAACAATTTATGACGGTGAGGCGAAGTTCTCTGTTTTTTCCCCCTCTTATAAACTTCATGGAAAGTAGGGAAAAACAAAATTTTGATTCGTGTTATTCGTGTGATTTGTTGTTTCTGATTCTGGGATGAGTTGAGGGTTTTAATAATAATATTAATTTTGTTGTGCGGGGCGGCTCCGTGTTCTCCGTGTCTCTGTGTAAGATTAATAAGGTGGGGAGTGCAGGATTTTAAATAATACAATTTCCTTTTTTCTCTGTTGCCTCTGTTGTTTAATTAAGGTTTCGAGGTTTCAAGGGCTCAAGAAAAAACAAAGAAAAACTTTGTGTACTTAGTGTCCTCTGTGTGAGATTAATTTGGGGCTGTGTGGTGGGCTTTACACAACACAACTTCTTTTTTTTCTTTTCTCTGTGTGTTTGTTTTTCCTCTGTGCGCTCTGTGGCAAAAAAATGGTGTGGGGTGGGTTGATTTTCAAATAATAAAAGTTAACTTAAGTTCAAAAGGGAAAAAACAATGTGTCTCGCGATACCAATGAAGCTCGTAAAAATAGAAGGAAGTAAAGGCATAGTCGAGCTTTCAGGAGTAAAAAAAGAAATAAGCTTGGACCTTCTAAAGGAAGTCGAGATAGGGGACTATCTTATAATACATGCCGGTTTCGCCATAGAAAAACTAAACGAAGAAGAAGCAAAAAAGACGCTTGCCGTCTGGGAAGAAATCGCAGAAATACAAAAACAATGAAATATATAACCGAATACAGGAATAAGAACTTATCCAAAAAAATAGCCGATAAAACAAATGACTATTTAAAAGACTATAAAGGAAAAATTTCTTTGATGGAAGTTTGCGGAACACACACGCATTCAATTTTTCATTCAGGCATTATGAGCCTTCTTTCAGACAAAATAGAACATCTTTCGGGACCGGGATGCCCGGTATGCGTAACCCCAAATGAATATATAGATACGGCTATCGCTTACAGCCGCCTTCCCGAGGTAATAATAACAACTTTCGGAGATATGATTAAAGTCCCGGGGTCATCTTCCTCTTTGGAAAAAGAAAAGGCAAATGGGGCAAAAGTAAAAATAGTTTATTCCCCTCTTGAAAGTCTCGAAATCGCGCGAAAAAATCCCGGTAAAAAAGTCGTTTTTCTCGGCGTCGGTTTTGAGACCACCGCTCCTTTAGTTGCCTCAACAATCCTGAGGGCAAATGAGGAAAAATTAAAAAATTTCTTTGTTCTTTCCGGACACAAACTAATTCCACCTGCAATGCAGAGCCTGTTGGAAAGCGGAGAGATAAAAATAGACGGGTTTATCTGTCCCGGGCATGTAAGTGCCATCATCGGAGAAACTCCCTACCAGCCAATAGTAGATAAATACGGCATTCCTTCCGTTATAATTGGCTTCGAGCCGATAGACCTTTTAGAAGGAATCGAAATGCTTGTTAGACAAATCGTAGAAAAAGATAAGAGCAAAGTAGAAAATCAATATAAGAGAGTGGTTCGCAGAGAAGGTAACAAAAAAGCCCTTTCTCTAATGAATAAAGTTTTCGATATCAAAGATTCCCCCTGGAGAGGACTTGGCCTTCTACCAAAATCAGGTTTATACATAAAAAAGGCTTACTCGGAATTCGATGCAGAGAAGAAAATAAATGTAAAAGTAGAAAAAACAAAAACCCACCCACAATGTATCTGCGGACAAGTGCTGTGTGGCACAAAAAAGCCTTTTGAATGCACATTATTTTCAAAAATCTGCACTCCGGAAAGTCCCATCGGTCCCTGTATGGTCTCCTCGGAAGGTACCTGTGCCGCTTATTACAAATTTAAAAAACAATGAAAAAGACAGAAATAAAAAATAGAAAAATTTTGCTCTCTCACGGAAGCGGCGGTATAGCGATGAGTTCCCTGATAAAAGAACTAATGCTCGATAAATTCGACAATCCAATTCTAAGGCTACTAACCGATTCTGCCGTATTAAAGTCTACAGGAGAAAAAAACTTATGCTTCACAACGGATTCTTACGTCGTAAATCCTCTCTTTTTCCCGGGCGGAGATATAGGAACTTTAGCTGTAAACGGCACAGTGAACGATCTCTCGGTAATGGGCGCAAAACCCCTCTATATCTCGTGTTCTTTTATCTTAGAAGAAGGTCTAGATTGGGAAATTCTGGATAAAATCACAACTTCTATGGCAAAGGCCGCCAGGAGCGCCAGGGTACAAATCGTTACTGGAGACACAAAAGTCGTAGAGAAAGGAAGTGCCGATAAAGCATTTATAAATACTTCAGGCGTCGGCATTCTACAAAAAGGGCTAACCCTTTCCAAAAAAAAGATAAAACCCGGAGACAAAATTATTATAAATGGAGAAATCGGGTCTCACGGCTTAGCCGTTATGAGCAAAAGGGAGAATTTTAAAACAAATATAAAAAGTGATTGCGCTCCTTTATGGGAATTAATAGAAAGTATGCTAATCGTAGGTGGAATAAAATTCATGAGAGACCCTACAAGAGGCGGAGTCGCAACTGTTTTATGTGAAATTGCAGAAATTTCCGGGTTCGGCATTAAAATCGACGAAAGAAAACTCCCAATTCACGAAAACGTATACTCTTTCTCGGAAATTCTCGGTCTCGATCCTCTCTATGTCGCAAACGAAGGTAAAGTTATAGCCGTGACAAATAAAGACAAAGCCGCGTTTATTCTTTCGAAGATGAAAAAACACGCCTTAGGAAAAGAAGCCTCCATAATAGGAGAAATCACTAAAGAAAATAAGGGGAAAGTCGTTCTTGAAACAATCGTCGGAGGGGAAAGAATTGTTGATCGCCTTGTAGGAGATCAGCTTCCTCGCATATGCTAAGGGATACATGTTAATAAGAAAGGATGCAATAATCCTCAAGAGCTACGATTTTCGCAACACAAGCAAAATAATTCACATTCTATCTTCAGATTCCCAGCGTCTTTCTCTTGTTGCAAAAGGAGCCAGGCGAACAAAGTCCCAATTTTCAGGCAACATAGAACCGTTAAATCTGGCTCAGCTCGTATACTATATAAAACCGGGTAAGAGTTTAGGAACACTAAAAGAAGCAAATATTAAAAACGGGCATCAATTATTAAAAAAAGATTTATATAGATTAAATATAGGCTGGAGCTTAATTTGGATAGGAAGGAAAATTCCCTCCCCAATGGATGGTCTTTTTGGTCTGGAAAAAAGATCTCTTGGTTTCCTTGATAAAGGTTTTAAGGAGGAAGTCTTAATTTATTTTTTTTTCTCCCTTTTTAAACTTCAGGGAATTCCACCCCAAATGGATAAATGCATAACATGCGGATCAAAAGAATTAGATTATTTCGATATAGAAGGAGGCGGTACAAAATGTAAAAAATGCGCATCCAAAGAGTCTCTTTTTTTTACGCCTTTAAAAGAATCGATAGAATCTCTTAAAAAAGGAAGATTTCAAGTGTGGAAAACAATGAACAAAAAAGACAAAAAAGAAATACTACAGATTACTTTTAAATACGGACTTTATCATTTGGGAGATTGGTTGAATAGCTTAAAAAATATGTTGCCGTTTGAAATTACCCCGTAAGAACGACACCGCTTCCAGTCCCCAAAAATGGCAAGTGTTTTTCCATTTTCTTGGTACAAATAAGACTTATGAAAATGACCCATTATGACTGCGTCAAATCCTTCTCTAAATTTCTCTTTTGCAAACTTTTCAAAGGCTTCTCCACTAACTTCCAAACCTCTTGAATTCGCTTGAGAAAACCTTGAAACAGCTTTCGCCATTTGCATACCCACTTCAGGATGAATTAAGTAAAAGAGTGCTCTTGAAAATCTGTTGGATAAAAATTTCTTTACCATAAAATTACCATCTATTTCATCTCCATGCTGCACTAAAATCCTTTTCCCTCCAAGCTTAACGACCTCAGGACCAAGGTGCTTAACAATTCCGAGTCCCCCTATAAAATCACCTATCCAGAAATCATGATTGCCTATCCAGTAATGAATATTAACGCCTTCCTTAACAGCTCTTTTCAAATCAAAAAATATTTTAAAAAAACTCTTAGGAATATATGATTTATATTCAAAATAAAAATCAAAAATGTCTCCAAGTAAAAACAATTCATCCCCTTCTTTAATAACTTTTTCAAGGAACAAAAGAAAAGTTTCAACTTCTTCTTCATCCGACCAATCCTGAAAATGAGTGTCTGAGACTATAAATACTTTTTTGTCTACTGAAAGCTCCAACATTTATACTTGGTATTTTCTTTCTTTATTGACCAAACTCCGCTTTCATTTCACCAATAAGATTTATAGCTTCTTCAAAATACTTCTTTTCGACAAGTTCGTCTAAAAGTTTTCGATAACGTTTTTCCTTGGAAGAACCACCTTCTTTTTCGTCGTTGTGTTCCAGGGGGCCAATTTCGGCTTTAGAAGGTTCTTCGAAAAGACTTTTCTCTTCGTTATCCAGAGCATCTAAAATACCTTTTTCTTTCTCTTCTTCTTTTTTACGACTTTCCTCTTTTTTAAAAATCTCTTCAAAAGGAGATTTATTCTGGTCCATCAAGCCTCCTTATCTTTGTATAATTTAAGCTTATCTTCTACATCTTTCAACATTGGGTCAAGTTCAATCGCCTTCTCCCAGTTTGAAACAGCTTTATCTATCAATTCTTTTTGCTCATAAGCATATCCCAAATTTGCATAAGCAAATGCCTCTACTTCATCTTTTTTGCTTGCATCTTTAAAAATCTCAATCGCTTCATCTATATTCCCTCTCTCAAACATTATAAGCCCCAACCCAACCTGAGCTTCAATCATATCAGGCCTTTTTTCCAAAACTTTCTCAAATACCTTACGGGCGTCTTTTTGTTTTCCGTCCTTTGAAAGTGCAACTCCAAGATTTGTTAATATCTCCGGAGAGGAATCATCTAAAAGAACCGCTTCTTTGAATTGTCGAATTGCACTTTCTACCCTTCCCGCATAAAAGTTTTTCACGGCCATATCGTTAATTCTGCGTGCTTCCTCTTTATTCCTTCTCTTATCAAATTTTTCCCTTTCTGCCTTAAAATCTTCCACGTACTTTTCTACCAAAGAAGACAGTCCTTTCAACTCTTCTGAAGACTCTTTGAATTGCATGTACATCTCTTCAAAAACTTTTTGTAAAGTCTCTCTAAGGGCATTAATTTCTTCTTTAAAAGCCCCCTCAAGTTTTTCAAAAACTTCCCCAATATGAGATAAACCGTTACTTACAACATCCGCTGAAGATTCTATTTCCTCAGCCAATGTTTTCCTAAGTTCTTCTGTCTTTTCCAGCAATTTCTCAGGGCTCTTTTTAGCCTCCTCCGATAGATTATCAATCCCGGATTGGGCAACATCCTTTAAAGAAACGAATTCTTCTTCAAGCTTAATATCCAAATCCTTAGAAAATTTCTGAAGAACTGAAGAAATTTCCCCTAACTTAACATTAAGCAAAGATCGTAACTCATATAGATCATTATGCTGAGCCTTGCCCAGATTTCGTAAAACCTCAATTGTTTCATTTTTACGCTTGATTATTTCATCAGCAGATTTCTTGTCTTCTTTCTTCTTGTTAGAATTTTTATCTTTCCTTTTTTTATTTCCTTCTTCCATAAAAAATTACCTCCTTATAAGAGGTCTTATCCTTTTGTATTTTTCTGTTGCTTCTTTTAACATGGCCGACACATACGACTTCTTCTTCATAGGATTCATCTCTGCTTTCGAAAGGAGGCTCAATGCAAGCTCCGTATTTCCTCCATAAAAAGCCAGTAGCATTCTTTTTTCGACGTAATCTTCCTTTGATTCTAAATGCGAAAGACGCTGATACGCCCCCCAATAATCCCCAACCTCAGATTCTAAAATACTCAAAAGAAATTCTCTTCTCTCGTTCCCTACTTTTTCTATTTCTTCAAATGCGCTCTCTAAATCTTTTAATTTGATGTACAAAAGAACTCGTTCTTCAGGAATATCTGTTATCTTAAGTCTGTCCAGAAGTACCTGCCTCCTTACCCCTTCTATTTCCTTTATACTAACTTTAACATTTTTCCCGAGAAACCACAAGAGGACTTTTTCTTTATCGCCTGGTTTCTTAACTTTTTCAAGATAAAAACCGGCCTTTCCCTTATCTCCTGCAACGAAATAAAGGTAAGCTCCCTCCTTGACAATTTCTTCGTTGTCCGAATATTTATCAAGTAACTGTTCATAAAAAGGTAACTGTTCTTTTATGTCTACTTCCTTCATATATCGAATCGCAGTATCCCAATCAGAAAGAGAGAGATTAACTCTAATAAGCAAAGGAAGCATCTCTTCATCGTCAGGATCAATAAACTCTTTTAGCTTTTCGGAAACCTCCGGAAAGGCATTTAGCAATTCTTCCATTTCAACCCTGCTCTTCTCCTTATCTCCAACTTGATATTGAATCTTGGCAAGTGCAAGACGGATAGGCAAAGGGAACGTTTCTTGAAATAAATTCTCAATTTCTTGCAATAAATATTTCCCTTTTTCCTCTGAACCATCAAAAAATTCTTCTATTATACCAATAAGAGGCGCATTGCGCTCTTCGTTTGCATAAATTTTTAATAAATTACCAACTAACTCTTTTTTCAACTCTACTTTAGGCAGTAAAACTCCTATTTCCTCCACCATTTTGTCTCGCTTTTCTTCATTAGACCAATAAGCTTCGATAAAATACTCCAAAGCCTGTTCCGCATGCCCTAAATCCTTCTCTATTCCAGCTCTTAAAACAACTATGCTTTTTTCAATATCGGGGTCCTCAAATTTTTCCAAGGCTGCAACCGCTGAGCTTTTCAATTTGGGGTCAAAACGAATCCCCTTTTCTATTTCTTCAATACCAGATAAATCACCCAGGAGAAGTTTAACTTTACCGTAAAAAATCCTGAGAGCAGCATGAATTGGAGCAATATCAATCAGCTTCTCACTTTCTTCTTTCATTATTTCAACCATACTCTGATTTTGAGCAAGCGCTTCTTCCAAACAATGAACTGCTTTATCAACATTACCTGCTTCTCTATACAGCCTATAAAGAGTCATAAGCGTCTCATATTCAGCATTGCCCTCGGTTCTTATTTCTTCAAGAACTTCGACTGCTTTTCCTGAAAGAGAATGATCCAATCCTACGGCTCTTCTAATAAGTCCCGCCGCGTTCGACAAATTGCCAACTTTTGAATTTGCTTTCGCCAGAGAAAGCATTAACTCCGGCTGCTCCTCTAATTCTAAGGCTTCTAAAACCTGCGATCCCCACTTGATGGCTTCTTCGTAATAATCATTTTGAATCAATATTTTTGTAAGTACACGTGAGATAGCTTCGTTACTTTGTCTTTTCTTTACTTCGTTTATTAGAAAAGTTGTTATCTCGCCTACATAGTCGGGAAACTCCCTTGCAGCATTTTCTATTTCCCTGCAGCCTTTCTCAAACTCTCCTTTATGAAAATATAAAGAAGAAATAAGTTTTCTTATTCTGGGTTCATCTCGATAACCCTGCAGATAGGTTATAATAAATTTAAATCTTTCCGGGTCTTCATCTATAGCTTCTTTGTAACTACTCTCTGCCTTATCGAATTCATTTGATAATCGGTATAATTCAGCTAATGCAAACGGATAAGTAAAGGGAGGAAAATCCTGCCTATTCAGGTTCTTGTAAAATTTAAGGAATTGCTGGGTGAACTCCGGCTTTGCCTTTACCCTTTTATCAAATTCAGTAAGCATAACAGGTATATAATCAGTCTGCTCTGAAATTATAAGATTAACTTTTTCGGCAATTTCTTCAGGTCTGTCCGGTATTTGAAGCATTAAAGAAACAATTTCTCCTTCTGTGCTAACCGGATTTTCTTGCTTAAACTTTTGAAGCTCTTCTTTAATCTGTTCCGTTTTCTCTGGATCTAAAGACAATTCCTTGTAAATTTGAAGCGCAGCTTCCGTCTCCCCTTCTCTTGAAAGCATTCTCGCTTTTAAGAGTAAAGCCTCTGATGACACTTCCTTTCCTTCAAACATCTGGTTTAAATTTTCAAGGATTGTATTTGACGAAGAAGGAGAATTTTCAAATGCTTTGCCAAGAAGAGCAACAGTCTCTTCTTTCCACTCAAGCGCACTATAAACTTTCGCCATGTTAAGAAAATTATCAACATCCTTAGGAATTTTTCCTTCAAGCTCCTTTACTTTCCTGCCTATCTCTTCGTCAGCTTCAATTGAAACGGCAGAGAGAAATTCCTTCAATCCTTCAGATATCCTTTCCTTTTTTATATAGGCTTCAGCTAATTGTTTATGAATAGCCGGATTGTCTGGATCCTTTTTTACCATTTGCTGGTACTTTTTTATCGCATCATCTACCTCAAAATCTTCCAAAAGATCCAGCGCTTTTTCCTCCTTCCCCGATTCAATCAACAATTCACTTAAATAATCAATTATTTCTTTCGATTTCTTCCCGTAAGGAGATAAAATTGAAATTACTTCTTCCTGTAGTTCTGGTTTTGTATTTACAGCTTCACGCAGTTTAGAAACACCCTCTTTATAATGTTTGTCCTTAAGCAACAAATCGCCTAAACCTAATTTCAGGTAAGCGTCTCCGTATTTTTCTCTTTCTGCTCTTCTCAATTCCAGCGAGATATTATGTATTTCGTCTGGTTTTTTTTCTAATATTATCTTAAATATCCTTAACGCCTCTTTGCTTTCCCTTCCTTCTTTCATTATGGCGTATAGATATAGATGAGTAAAATCTCTCGCACTAAATTCTGTTTTATTATTAAGAATGTTTTTAACAACCTGTTCCTCTCTTTTGATAAAAGCTTCTTTACTCTCTTCGCTCATATCCCTGAAAAGATCGGCAACACCTTCAAAGTCCATCCTTTCGATCCATTTTTCCATAAGATATTCCGCCAAGCGGTCAGGTTTACCTCTGCCATAGAACAAATCCTCTACTTCTCCGACAACTTTCTTTTTCGCTTTAGCGGAAAGACCAGCGCCTTTCTCCGCCCAGATAATCACTTCATTTAATTTATCTATAGAATGGTATAAATGCATCATCTCAAGAATAAGGGGAAGGTCCGATTCGTCATTTCTTAAAGCACCCTGCAATATTTTAACAGCTTTAAGATAATCTCCCTTCGAGGCAACCCTTCGGGCTTTATCAATTAGATTGGATTGATCTCCAAAAGTAAACATAACCAAAGTAAAATATAACAAAAATAAAAAGTAAGTCAAGACTTCTTTCCACCCCCCCTCCCCTTTTTTACCACAGAGGACACAGAGAACACAAAACTCAACCACACGCCCCTTCAATTTTATGTTTTTAAGAGAACACAGAGAAAAAAAATAAGATTCCTAAACAACGGTCCGAATTCTCGAAAAAATTCGGCGTAAATACTTGTGAATAAAAAATTTAATATTCGGCTATCTCGGTACGATTTTTTCCCCCCTTTTTAGCATTATATAAACCTCTATCAGCAGCCGCTATGAGGTCCGGCTTATTATCTGCATGTTTTCCAAGCTCAGAAACCCCTATTGATATGGTAATTCTAAACTTAATATCTTCAGGAGAAACAAATATTTTGTTTTCTATTGTATCGCGAAGATTTTCTGCAAGCTTGTATCCTTCCGAGGCTGCAGTTTTGGGTAATATTATAGAAAATTCCTCTCCCCCATATCTTGCAAGGATATCAGAAGCCCTTATTCTCTCTTTCATTAATCGCCCAACCTCCCGTAAAATCATATCTCCATTCTGATGCCCAAACTGGTCATTAATTAATTTAAAGTTATCCAGATC
Source organism: Caldifarciminota bacterium (assembly GCA_016930175.1). Taxonomy (GTDB): domain Bacteria; phylum Hydrothermota; class UBA3072; order UBA3072; family UBA3072; genus JAFGHJ01. Next base: position 108,994 of record JAFGHJ010000006.1, on the reverse strand, counting down.
AATCATCAGTAAAGAAATTGGCTCATTATTACGCTGGGCCTCTGCAATTTTATTGTCTAACATCTCTTGAAAGAATCGGTGATTGTAGGTTTCGGTTAGCCCATCTCTTATGGCTTTTTGCCTTTCATAATCATATAAAACAGCTTTTTCTACAGAAGAAGCTGCTATATCTGTAATCATATTTAAAATCATCAGGTCGTTATTTCTATCGAACCAATCGATATTTTTAGAAAGAAGTAATATCCCGCCCTTAACGTCACCCCTGAAAGGAGAAAACAATAAAGATTTTGCGTCAAAATTTCTTTCTTCCGGAAACAAAATAGGCCTTTTTGTTTCTTTGGAAAGATCTGCCTTACATAGAGAAATATTCTTTTCAAGAGCTAAAGCGATTATACTTTTTCTCAAACTCTGGTAGTATCTTCTCCCGTCCTCTTCCGTTACATGATATTCGTTCCCCTCTTTAAGTAAAAAAATAGTCCATACATCCCTGTAACTGTTTTTGACTGTTTCAAAAATACTTTTTCTAACCTCTTCTAATTTAATCTCTCCCGCCACTTTCCCCGTAAGACTTAAAAGAGAACGGAATCTAAAAGCTTCAAGCATTGAAACATTCATATGCTTATAAAGAGAAAACAAAGTCGATAAACCTTTGACAACACTTGATAAAAGCTCCTTATCTCTTTCGTCGAATGGTCTTTTTTCGGTTCTGTCTACCACTATAATTCCAACGACCTCGTCATTAAACCTAATAGAACTTGCCATGAAACATTGTATGTTCGCTTCATTTTTATAATATCCCAAATTCACCGAAGAATCACTAAAATCATTATTTACGAGAACTCCCTCGTTTTTTAAAAACCAGGAGAGCGGACCTTTGTTTATCTCGACCAAAGGCTCTATTTCCCCTCCGCTTCTTGCGATTCTGACCTGGAATTCATACGGCTGATCCTTTTCAACCAATAAAACAACACTGAAAGGGTTAAACATACGAATTATTATATCCACGCTTGCGGATAAAGAATCATAAATTTTATTTGAAATAGTAGAAGGTAACTCTTTTTTCTCTGAAAGTCCCTCCCTTATATCCATCTTTTCGCCATCATATGCCGATTTGACTGTAACAATATTTCTTTTCCCATGTACTTTTGGATGCAAAACATATAAAAAAACTACCGCACCATAAAAAATCAAGTAGGGCACAAAAGTTATTTTCGCAAACAAGGAAAATAAAGGTAAAATAAGCCACCAGAATTTAAGCTTTAAGCCTCTTTTTTTAAGTAAAAAAAGAACAGGAAGGTATGAAACAAAAAGCGGAGATGAAAGCCCTCCGCCCAATTGCACAGCAAAAGATATACTTGTGAGAGCAAAATAATATGAAATATCATCCCACTCAATAATTAAAAAATATAGAATCGCAAGAACCGTTACAGGAATCCAAATCGATATATTTAAAGGAACAAAAACCAAAAATAGATATCCAGCAAAAAGCAAACCCGCAAGTCCCTTTTGTAAATTCATATAAAATTATAAATTCACTTACGCTCCTTGTCAAGGATAAAGAGCGCAAAAGAAAAACAGAAATCGCAGGAATACCAATTTAGCCGTTTTTGCTTTGAGTAAAATTCGTCTTTAATACTTGTAAACACTTTATTTATAGCGTTTGAGTATAACTTTTTGCACGTGGCCAAACAAAGATTAACTCTACCTCATTATCTTTTGATTTTTTTTTATTTTTTTTCAACTCACCTCTTGACATAATATTAATTTTAATAAATAATAAAACGTACATTACTATGAGAAAAAAAAAGGTGAAACAGAACGAATTTGACTGGAAACAAATAAAAGAAAAACTCCAGAAAGAAATTAACGAGTCCGCTTTTAAAGCCTGGTTTGCGAATATGGAATTGGAAGAAATAAACGGCGAAGATGTCTATTTTAATATTCCAAATACATTTACTCAACACTGGATAATTGAACATTTTATGAATGAACTCAATTCTTCGATAAAAGAAGTTACAGGAAAATTTCATAAAATACATTTCCTTGTAAATAAAAAGACAGATATAGAAACATACAAGCAAGAGGAAAAAGAACAAGAACAAAAAAAAGAACAAAAACCTTTACTTCATGATAAATATACTTTCGACAATTTTGTGGTAGGCGACAACAATAAATTCGCTTATGCTGCGGCTATGGCGGTTTCCAACGCACCGGGCAGAGAATACAATCCCCTTTTTATATACGGAGGCGTTGGTTTAGGGAAAACACATCTGTTGCAGGCAACAGGTAATAAAGTTTACAATCAATACCCTAACTTGCGAATACTTTATACCCAGACAGAAGAATTTCTTAATGAGATGATTAAGTCCATTCAGGAATATTCGACCGTAAAATTTAAACAGAAATATAGAGAAATAGACTTACTTTTAATCGACGATATTCATTTTCTATCAGGTAAAGAAAGATTACAGGAAGAATTCTTCCACACGTTTAACGCCCTCTTCGAAGCAAAAAAACAAATAGTTATAACTTCAGACCGCCCCCCTAAGGAAATTTCGGGTCTCGAAGAAAGGGTTATCTCCCGATTCCATTGGGGATTAATGGTAGATCTTCAGCCTCCGGATTTTGAAACGAGGTTAGCGATCTTGCGTTCTAAAATACAGAGCGATAATATTCAAATTAATGATAGCGTAGTTAACTATATAGCTTCAAATATTAAAAACAATATAAGGGAATTAGAAGGTTGCCTAATAAAGTTACTGGCTCATGCTTCCATATATAAGACCGACATAAGCGTTGAATTAGCTAAAAGAATATTAATTGATTTTATTAAAGAAAAAGAAAAAAGAATTACATTGGAGAGAATAATTAAAGCTGTTTCTGAATTTTACAACATAGATGAAGAAGAAATAAAAGGAGATAAAAGATCTAAAAGTGTTGCTCAAGCTCGGCAAGTCGCTATTTATCTTGCAAGAAACTTAACAAATCTTTCCTTAAAAGAAATTGGAGGTAATTTCGGAAAGAGAGACCATTCAACTATTCTACATTCTTTCAACAAAATTGAGAATTTAATAAGGAAGAACAAGAGGACAAAAAGTGAAATTGCGACAATAAAGAGTAAACTAACAGAAAATTGATTTAATAGAAATGATTTATAAACAATTTATCCACACACAAAATGCAAAATTCTCAACTGAGAATAAAAGAATAAATGAAGCTTTTTAGTTATCCACTTATCCACAATGTATACAATAACTACTACATAATTATATAATTATATATAATGTTAAAAAGGGAGGAATAATGCTTTTTTCTATAAATGCTGAAGACTTTGTAAAAGAATTTAAAGCTATAGTACAAATTGTACCTATTCATACAACATTTCCGATATTATCTAATGTACAAATTAAAGTAGAAAAAGAAAAATTAAAAATTTTTGCAACTGATCTAGATACTTCTCTGGTATACAATACAAATCTATGTAAAACAGAAAAAACAGGTGTAATTGTGGTTCCGGCTAAAACATTGTTTTCGATAATGGGAGAAATAAAAGGTGAAACAGTCTTTCGTAGAGAAGAAAGTAGAGTTAAAATCGAATATGGAAAAGGTTACTTTTATTTACCTTTAATGGAAGAAGAAGATTTTCCTTCCGAACCTGTTATAACAGAGGAGGAAACTTATGAAGTAGATACCAAAGAGTTGGAAGAAATTATCGATAAACTTGTTTTTATAGTACCTGAAGATTCATCTAAACGAAAAATGAGTGGTATGTTATGGGAATATCAAGATAAAAACTTAAAATTAGTTGCAACAGATAGCTTTAGTCTTGGTTACAAGGATATTAAAGTTAATCTTGGAGAAAAGCCGTTTAAGGTAGTTGTTCCTCCAAAAATTTTAAGACAGCTTTCTACTTTTAATGCAAAAAAAATGAGAATAGGTGTAGATGATAGTAGGATTTACTTCTTTGGAAACCAGTTTACGCTTGTTTCAAATTTAATAAAAGTTGATTTCCCGAATTATAAAGCTGTTTTATCGGAGAAAAACGATAATACCCTTACGTTAGATAGAGAACAGTTTCTTTCTTCTCTTAAAAGAGTTTCTGTGTTTTCTAACGATAGACCAAAAACTATAAATTTAGATTTAGGTGAAAATTTAAATATGGAGGTTTTTTCGGAAATCGGCGAGAGTAAAGAAGAATTAGAGGGAAAGTATAAGGGTAAAAAGATAAATATAGCTCTATCTTCAAATTATTTAATAGATTTCTTGAGAAAGATTAAATCTAAAAAAGTGATCTTAAGTTTTGAAGATAAAAATAAACCTGTTACAATAGAAGGAGAACATAAAGAAATATTTTATCTTTTGATGCCCATAACAATAGAATAAGTTATTAAACAACTTTCTTAACTTTATTCGTTTTTAAACATTTTGAGCAAACGTATACTTTCTTGATCTTATTATCGACCTCTACTTTTATATTATGTAAGTTTGGCTTCTGTTTTTTTCTTGTTTTACGTTTAGAATGACTGACTTTATTACCAAAAGTAGTTGTCTTACCGCAAATAAAACATTTTTTTCCCATTATTTTTTCTCCTTTTTTTTGCTATAATAGAGAAAAAGTGCATTTTGTCAATGATTTATTTAATATCTTGACTTTTTTGTTTTTTTCTCTATACTAAATATACTAAAAACAACAAAAAAGGAGGTATTATGAAGAAGTTAATTTCAGGATGTTTGGTCTTAGTCATATTAGTTCTTGGTTGTGCTTCCAAAGGAACGACAAAAGTAGGCGAAATTGAAATCCCGGATTGGTATCTGACACCCCAAACAAGCCCAGATTACATATACGGGAAAGCCACAGCTACTTCGCAGGATTTACAGTTAGCAATAGATAAAGCCAAACAGGGAGCAAGACTTGATATAGCAGAGAATCTTGAATCTCATATTATGGCGTTGATAAAGAAATTCGATGAAGAAGTAGGGGGAGTCGAAGAAGGAGAGCTTCTGACTCAGTTTACTCAAGTTTCTAAAAATGTCGTAGATCAAACCCTTGTAGGTTCAAGAGAAAATAAAACCAAGGTAAAAGAGGAAGGCAACGGATATCGCGCTTTTGTTCTTATGGAACTGCCTATTGGTAAAGCCAGAGAAGAGCTTTTAAAGCAGTTATATTCAGGTGAGAATGAAAATTTATATACTCGTTTTCGAGCTTCTCAGTCTTTTCAAGAATTAAAAGAAGAAATTGAAAGCTTAAGAGAGTATAAAAAAGGCGAGGAGGAAGGGTTAAAAGAGTTTAAATAAGTTTTTGGATATGTAGACAAAAATTATTTTTACCTCCTTGTGATTTTTAGTAATTATAAGTTTTCAGGTAAACACCGCAGTATTTGAAAGTACTGCGGTGTTTTTTTGTATGAGTATACAAGAAATAGCTTTTTGGGGTTGCGAAATTCGAAAAATTAAGTAAATTATATTAGGATGATTTTTAAAGTAAAAAAGAGTAAGAATTATCGTCCAATATTAACTGTAATAATCTTTATGTTCCTTTTAATCCCTATACCTTTTATATCTCCAACTTCACAGATAAGGTGGCATAAAGAATACGAAGAGCTACGTCATCAAGCTTTGTTATACGCCAGATCCAGCGGAGTGAAAGGAGATAGCGAGACAATCAAAAGAGCGTATGATTATTCCATTCGTTTCTGGATGAGGTGGCCGGTGGTTGTTCGCTGGATTCAAGCTGAAAGCGATTTTATACCGAGTGCCACAAGTAAAGTTAATGCTAAAGGGCTTACTCAAGTAATGGCTGGTACAGCTTCATATATTGGAGAAGTTCTTCTATATTCAGGTTCCGTTGGGCTGACAGCCGAAGAAGAACAAAAGTTAAGCGAAGTAAGCTATAATTTATATGAGGTTGAAGATAACCTCCTTCTTGGTTTTGCTTATCTTAAATTCTTGTCTATTTTTTCGGAGAATCCCGAAGAGGCGTTGGCAAGATATCTCGCGGGAAAAAAATGGGTTGACTTTATTGACTCCAGGTACGTTAAAAGCATTTCTGACGGAAAACCAATAATCCGTGATGCAGCACTGTAAAGAAGAAGTTAGTCGTTAGAATTTAGAATCCCAACCTATACCCACCGAAAGAATATTTTAACAGCCATATAATACAAAAAAACTGATTATTTGTTTTTAGCCAACAGCTAAAAGCCAAAAGCATAGTTTAAAATACCCCTTGACAAATTAAGAAATTTTTGTATAATACTTTAAAGAACAAAGTACTTTGTATATATAAAAGGAAAGAAGGTGGTTAGCGGGATGAATAAATGCAAAAACTTTTGTGTCAAACTCTAAAGGCGGAGGTAATATGATGTTTTTTTTGTCGTTTTTTCTTTTTGTGTCCGGTTATTACTATCAGCAGAATGACGTAGGCGGTTATTCTCTTGGCGTAGGTGGGGCTCCTATAGGTATGAATAATGATGTCGAGTGCGGATTGTATAATCCCGCTGCTTTTTCTTGTGTAGAGAAACTGAATGTTTTTTCTGGTTTTAAGATGACAAAAGGAGAGATGTCTCCTGTTCCTATGCCGGAAGATATTTCTCGATTAGATTACGCTTTTCCTGACTATCTGGGTGTTGCTCTTCCGTTTGGAGGGGATTGCTTCGTAAGTATATTTTTATCTGTTCCTTATAAATTTGCCAATAGGGATTCTATGTCATTTGCAGCTATTGACACGTCTGGAGTAATAACCGTTTCGGGAGAATATGTTGAGTCTGAAAAATTTTATTTCCTAAATCCTGCGGTGGGAAAAGTAATAAATGACAAAATTTCTGTTGGGTTGAATATGGGTTTGTTCTGGCAGCGCTCAAGTACATATATTGTCGCTGATGGAACAGAATATGATGGATACTTTTCTCATATAGATAAATATGGTATTGAGCCCTGCCTGGGTTTACAATACAGGGCAAGCGATATTTTTTCTTTCGGTTTTCTTATTAAGAAAGGGTTTGGAGAGGCTTATAAAAGAAATAGTAATGGTACGGTATCTTCGATTGAGGCCGATGAAGGTCTGCCTCTCATTGTGGGGTTTGGGAGTGAAATAAGTTTACAAGACAAAATATATCTTAATGCGTCAGCGGAATATATGCATTGGACATTGGCTTATTCTGACGGTTATTGGGATTATAGAAATATAATCAGATTACATCTCGGGGGACAATACAAATTAAACGATTTACTATCTTTGAGCACAGGTTTTTACGCCGAACCTTCCCCGGTAAAAATTGGCCCTGATTTTGATCCAGGTAGTTGGGATCAGATATTCCTTACCGGAGGAGTAGGTCTTGATTTTGGAAGAGTCGCTCTAAATTTCTCGGCGGCAAGTAGTGCTTTAATAAAAATAGACCCTTCTTTGCGGGAAGAAAATCATTTTAATTTATCTTTGAGCTATAGATAATAGAATACCCTTACAACTTTGACGGACGGCTCAAAATTAAAGCCCACATTCCCCTTATCGTGTGGGCTTTTTTTGTTGAAAAAATTTATGGCAATATTGAAGAATCAGAGCAATTTAACCATAATTTCCATTGCGGCTCCGGATATCAGAGGAAGAGCAAAATTATCGTCGATACCGAAAGGAAAAAATTCAACAAGAGAAGCAATTACCGAGCCGACAAATAAAACAATCAAGTCCACTTGAGGCAAAAGAGCGGATACGCTAAGACATATCACCAAGCAAGCCAGACTTCCTTCTACGGTTTTTTCTGAATCGATGCGCCGCTTACCCCACCGTACACCGATTATATGGGCAGCAGTGTCTCCAAGGGAAAGGAACAGCAATACGGCAATAGCTATCCATTTATCGAAAAAATATACCGAGAGAAAAGCGGCGACTGCGTAATGAGTCGCAGCTGTTAGGGTCTCTTTTTCTTTTTCCCAGAGCAGTTTTCCGAAAAGATGATTAAAAAGTCTGCTGATGGGCTTAATCTCAAGCCGCAGAAAATCGACGAATAAAGAAAAAAGGCCCATTAAGCAAAGACTTATAACCATGGGGTATCTTGGGATAAAAACATAGCAGAGAGGTACGAGAGCGGTCGAGAGATGTAGTAGTTTTCTTATGATTACATATCTGTTTAAAGGCTTCATACTTCTTAAAATTAACATGATAAAAAGGAAAGTCAAGATTTTTGACCATTTGGCAACCCCAAAATTTTAGCATCACCACATCCAAAGTTAGTTATTGCAACATTTATAAGGAATTTCATGGAGGAATAAGCCATTTACGAATATTTGTGAGATCAGAGGGGTTACTGTCCGAGAAAGACGTGGTCAATTTCCCCAACGGGTGTCGTTCAGGTATACCTTTCTAAAAAACCGCAGTCAGTTTCCCCTGCGAGGAAACTGCTGCTTGCTCTCGACCTCGCTCCTTTTGACTTCGTCAAAAGACCATGCTCGCTCGGGCTCCGAGACATTTTTTATTAAAGGCATACCCGAACTTTTAAGATTTAAAGAAGATAGAAGAGAGACCGTGCCCGCTCAACCTCCGAGACGCTTTCCTGTACAGTAACTCCTCTGATTTTCTCCGACGGCGTTAATAAAAGAAATGGGGTAGGCAATTTTGACCATATGAAATTTTTCTTCGATAGAAAAGGAAAATTTTTTGTTTTTTTCAAAAAAATTCTTGTAAAACCCCTTGACTTATGAGAATGATTTTTTAATATAAAAATAAACATACAAAATGCAGAAAATGAGTCTTTTTATATTAACGATTTACATTATAGGGTTTTTTCGGTATTCGAAAAAAGTGAAGACTTGGTATCTCTTGTGAAATAATGGTTTATCTTTTAGTGGCAAAGGAGGTTTAATTAATGGAATGGCTTATTAGGAAAAGGTCTGGAAAAGTTGTTCCGTATAACAAAAAGAAGATCAGCGTTGCTATTTCTAAAGCTCTAAAAGCGATAGGAGCAAAAGAGGACGCCAATGCTATAACTAATCAAGTTGAGACTTCACTTTATATGAATTTCTTCAAGAACGGAAATGTCCCGACAGTTGAGGAAATTCAGAACTATGTAGAAGAAACCCTGATGTTAAGGAAATTGCCGGATGTGGCTAGAGCTTACATCCTTTACCGGGAGAAGAGAAACGAAGCTCGTAAAGTTGAAGATGTTTTTAGAGATGTTGAAGGGATAATGGGGAAGTATCTGAAAAAAGAAGACTGGAGAGTTCAAGAAAATTCAAACATGAATTTCTCTCTTCAGGGTTTAAACTTCTATGTCTCTTCATCTGTAACTGCCCGCTACTGGCTTGGTAAGATTTATAGTCCCAGAATCAGAGAAGCGCACAGCAGCGGGGATTTTCATATTCACGACCTGGGAATTCTTGGACCTTATTGTGTGGGTTGGGATCTGATGGACCTTTTAAAAGAGGGGTTTAGAGGGATGAGCGGTAAAGTCGAATCCTCTCCCGCAAAACATTTGAGAAGCGCGCTTGGACAGATTGTTAATTTTATATATACGCTTCAAGGAGAAGCAGCGGGAGCACAGGCTTTTTCGAATTTTGATACACTGCTGGCGCCTTTTATTAGGTTCGACGAATTGGATTACAAAGGTACAAAACAGGCTTTACAGGAATTTTTATTCAATATAAATGTTCCTACAAGAGTTGGATTCCAGACCCCCTTTTCAAATATTACTCTCGATTTAAAAATTCCGGAAAGTTTCAGGGACAGAAAAGTTATAATAGGGGGAAGAGAAAAAGACGCTACGTATGCAGAATTCCAGGCGGAGATGAATATAATAAATAAAGCATTTGCGGAATTGATGATGGAAGGAGATGCGAAGGGCAGAATTTTTACCTTCCCTATTCCTACGTATAATATAACAAAAGATTTTGATTGGGAAAACGAAGAACTTAAGCCGATATGGGAAATGACTGGTAAATACGGAATCCCCTATTTTAGTAATTTTGTCTCTTCAGACATGGATCCTGAGGATGCGAGGAGTATGTGCTGTCGGCTCCGATTAGATAAGAGAGAGTTAAGAAAAAGAGGTGGAGGGCTTTTTGGGTCGAATCCTCTTACCGGCAGTATAGGAGTTGTTACCATAAACATTCCGAGAATAGCCTATCTTTCAGGTAATGAAGAAGATTTTTTTGATAGGCTTTCAAATGTTATGGAGACAGCGAAGGAATCTTTAGAACTGAAGAGAAAAATTATAGAAGATTTCACAAGAGAAGGATTGTACCCTTATACGCGATACTATTTAAGAGAGATAAAAGAGGTGACTGACTCTTACTGGGCAAATCATTTTTCTACAATAGGCCTCATCGGGATGAATGAGGCTTGCGTCAATATGTTTAAAACAGGGCTTATGACAGATGAAGGAAGATCGTGGGCAATAAAAGTTCTTGAATTTATGAATGAAAAAATTTCTGAGTTTCAGGAAGAGACAGGGAATCTTTACAATCTTGAAGCTTCTCCGGCGGAAAGTGCGTCGTACCGTCTGGCCAGACAGGATAAGGAAAAATTTCCAGACATTTATACAAAGGGTTCGGTCTATCCTTATTACACAAATTCCGTACATCCGCCTGTCGATGAAGTGGATGATGCTTTTATCGTTCTCGAACATCAGGATCCGCTGCAGGTGTTGTTTACAGGAGGCACTGTCGTTCATATCTTCCTTGGTGAAGCCATTGCAGATTGGAAAACGGTAAGAAATTTAACCAAGAAAATTGTCGACAGATTTTCCTTACCGTATTTTAGCTTCACTCCTACTTTTTCAATCTGTCCTGTACATGGTTATATTTCGGGAGAACACTTTTACTGTCCATATCCGCATACCGAAGAAGAATTGGAAGAATTCGGGCAGGTTGTAGAGCTTGGTAAAGTTACGCTGAAAAAAATGAGAGAAGGTTCCTATAGAAAAATTGAGGAGGGGAAAGAGGAGAAAAAAGAACTGAAAGTTTTTTTAAACAAGGCAAAATAGGAAAACAAGGAGATAAATTGATAGAAAATTTAAGAGAAGAAAAAACGGAAGATATAGAAAAAGTTTTTGCTGTAAAAGCAGAAGTTTATTCCCGTGTTGTTGGTTACTATAGGCCGGTTCAAGACTGGAACGAAGGCAAAAGAGAAGAATTCAGAGAGAGAAGATATTTAAGAGCAGAAGAAGAATAAAGTAGGTGATCAAGTCTTTTTTAGGAACCAGTATAATAGAGTATCCCGGAAAAATTGCGTCTGTCGTTTTCATCGGCGGATGTAATTTGAGATGTCCTTTTTGCTACAATCTAGGTCTTGTTCTCCCGGAACTCCTGGAAAAAATCCCCGATATACCGGAAAACAAAATAATTGATGAATTAAAAAAGAGAAAAGGTTTTATAGATGGAGTATCTTTCACGGGGGGCGAACCACTTCTTTGGCCAGGTTTGACGGATTTTCTTAAACGGGTCAAAGAGGAAGTAAAAGTTGATATAAAAATCGATACCAACGGGATGCTGCCGGATGGGTTAAAAGGAATTCTTCCTTTTGTTGATTACATATCAATGGACATAAAATCTTCACCGAAAAAATATCCCATTGCTACTGGAAATAACACAGGGTTTGAAAAAGTTGAAGCAAGTATTGAGGTGATAAAAGGGACTAAAGATTATGAATTCAGAACTACAATGGTACCCGGCGTTGTAGACAAGGACGATCTTAAAAAGATATGTCGAAAAATAAAAAAAGTTAAAAAGTACGTTCTTCAGGGTTTCAGAAACACTAAAACACTTTCCTCCGAATTTTCCGGGAAGGCACCTTATGAAAGAGAATATTTGATAGAATCTTCGCGTATTTTAAAGAATTGCGCGGAGGTGGTCGAACTTCGAGAATAAAGAGTTTACTAAGCTGACGGAGTTCTTTTTTCTGTTATCTTTACTATTTCAGGCAAGAGTTGACCGCTTTTTAACATTTTTTTGTCAATAAATAAAAATAGAGAAAAATACATAACCATTAGAAACATACCAAGCATAAAACCTTTGAGATCTGTTTGCCAGAGTTTCTTCCCTGCCAGTACTCCGCCGGTAAGAAAGAAAAGAGGTAAAAGAAAATGTAGTACCATTGCCTTGAAAACATTTTTGTTGCTTGTCTCAATCTGAACAATATCTCCTACTTTTGCACCTTTTTCATTTCTGCAAACTATTTCTCTTCCGTTTTTGTCGATGCGGCAAAATTTGGCAAACTCGCAGGAATCACAGCTCTGGGGAAGCTCTATTAAAACTATTGCCCTGTTTTTATTCGTTTTGATAACTTTTCCTATTTCTTCCATAATTATATCTGCCACGAAGGCACTAAGGCACAAAGCCCACCATACCCAAGAATTTAATTTGTTTCTTTACAACCCATCCCGTGCCCCAAAAATTTTTAAATGTGGGACATGTAGATATTGTAGTTTTTTTACTATTTAACCATTTTCCCATTTTTCTATTTAACTGATCCGAAGGATCTTTAAGAAAACAAATCTGTACTGAGGTAGCGCTCTCCTGTATCGGGTAAGATTGAGACTACTTTTTTTTCTTTAGGTAGCTCTTGTGCTATTTTTAAAGCAGCCCATAAAGCCGCCCCCGAGGATACGCCGGCGAAGATTCCTTCTTCACGTGCAAGCCTTCTTGAAGTCAGGAACGCGTCTTCGTTTTTTACCTTTATTATCTCATCGATTATTTCTATATTTAAAACTTCAGGGATAAAACCCGCACCTATACCTTGAATTTTGTGCGGACCTGATCGCCCTCCAGATAGTACAGGAGAGCCTTCCGGTTCTACTGCGACAATAAGAATTTTTTTGTTCTTAATTTCCTTTTTTAGAACTTCTCCAACCCCGGTTATTGTTCCTCCCGTTCCTACCCCGGCGACAAAAACGTCGATCTCCGGGACTTGTTTTAAAATTTCCTTCGCCGTTGTTTTTCTGTGTGCTTCCGGATTTACGGGATTTGTGAATTGCCCCGGAGAAAAGTATCCTTTTGTTTTTGAAAGATCCGCAGCTTTTTCTACTGCTCCTTTCATCCCGAGAGCTCCGCCGGTTAAAACAACTGCTGCTCCCAGAGCCTTTAATATTTTTATTCGCTCTTTACTCATAGTGTCGGGCATAACAAGTATTAGTTTATATCCTTTGACGGCAGTTACATAAGCAAGACCAATTCCCGTGTTTCCGCTTGTCGGTTCTATTAGAGTGTCTCCGGGATGAATCTTGCCTCTTCTTTCAGCGTCTTCTATCATGTAAAGCGCAATTCTGTCTTTGACGGACCCGAGGGGATTGAAAAATTCTAGCTTGCAATAAACTTCAGCGTAATTTCTATCCGGTATTTTGTTAAGTTTTACGACAGGCGTATTTCCAATAAAATTCAAAATGTTGTTTGCTGCTATATCCATTTTATATTTTCTTCCTCTTTTCAAGACGAGGATGTTCAGCCACAAAGACGGATGTGTAGTCGGGAATGTCTTCGGTAATCCAGGAGTTGGCTCCGATATTGACATGGTTCCCGATTTTTACAGGGCCCAGTATTTTAGCACCGGCTCCGATCACGACGTGATCGCCAATATCTGGGTGTCTCTTATAATCTTTTCTTATGTCTCCTTCCTTTTCTTTTTCGAAATGCAAAACTCCGAGCGTCACATCCTGATAAATTCTCACCCAATCTCCTATAACGGATGTTTCACCTATTACCACTCCGGTTCCGTGGTCTATAAAAAAATAATTGCCTATTTTTGCTCCCGGATGAATGTCTATTCCTGTTTCCGAATGAATAACTTCTGAAATTTCCCTGGAGTAGCCTTTTGCACCGAATTTATACAGAAGGTGAGACACTCTGTGAATTTCTATAGCAAGGAACCCCGGATAAGAGCGAATTATTTCGGTATAGGTCTTGGCAGCCGGGTCTCCTATGTACGCTGCTTCGACATCTTTCTTTAGTTTTTCCCTTACTTCACCTAGATTTTCCAATACCTTATTGACTATTTGCTCTACTTCCTTTTTATCTTCTACGTAAGGACTGATTCCTTCGCTAAATTGTTTCCCTAAAGCTTCAATTTTTAAAATGAGACCTTTTATGTTTTTTCCGCTGGCAATAATTCCACAGTTCCAGTATGCAGGGAAAAGAACTTGTTTTATTAAATTGATCTCTTCGAAAGGATACTTCCTCGAAGAGAACTTTTGCGTGAGCTCTGTAAAAAAGGGAGTTTTGTCTTTTCCGTAGGACTCAAGCAGAAGCTCCACAGCCTTACTGTTATTTTTTAGTTTCATAATATACCCTCCAAAACCAAACAATAAAATAACATATCACCTAATAAGATATAAATTAACACCCATAATTGTCAAGCTTTTAGATCGCCCCTTAACCTTAAAAAAACAAGCGATTCTAAAGGTAAGGAGCTATCCTCCTGTAATACAAGGACTTAAATCTGTTATTGGCTTTATGTAGTTTTAAGGCGGCGTTAAGGCGTTTTTGTTTTTTGTTGTAAATGCCGCATGTTTTCTAGTATAATAAGGGGCTTTTGTTTTTTTTGTTTCAAAAACATGCTTGACAGAAAGGTTGTTTTCTGTTAAAATAAAAAAGAGTTAGAGAGCATAGTTTTTAAAATTATGTGTTTTAATATAACAAAACTTTTTCTCCTGTCGGGAACAAGGGGAAAAGGGAATAAACAAGTTTAAAGCAAGGGGGTTAAATGTTCTACAAAAAAAGTTTTTTCTCAATAGCTCAAATTTTATTATTGGTGATTCTTTTTGTCGGTAGTTTTTCGTGTTGTCGTAAGGAGCCGGAAGCAGAGGTGGTAGAGGTCGAAGAAGCAAGGGCTTTAGATGAGTGTCTGGAGCGACAGGGGTCTCTTAAATTTGATGAGAGTATTCCTCAACATTATAACGTAACTTCAACATTGTATAATCGGGAATTAGGGGGGGGCGTTGTAAGCAGTATGCAGATAAAGGCAAGCTTTGTTCGCTCGGTAGAAGAAAAAGAGGTTATTTGCAGATGGAATAATGTTAGGATGTTTTCGACCAGAGATACAGAGGGAGAATTTCCGGACGGTAAACCTCTGGATTATATGGAGGGATTTACTTATTCTCTTTCCGATACGATACTGACAGAGGAGTTTTATGAAGATTTTCCTGAAGAAGACAGGACCTATATGAAAACGCTCATCTGGGATGCTCCCTGGCTTGAGTTGGCATATGTTGCGGTGGATAGTATTGAGTACAACAAACCATATTTTTCTGAAGATTTAGAAACAAAAGAAGTGGAAGCGCAAAATTTCGCGCTTCTAAAAACAAAGAATTTAAAATTGATATGGAGTGGTGTTGCTAAAAAAGACGGAGAAGAGTGCGCCTTGTTAGAGTTTAAATCTCTTTCAAATCCTGTAGAATCGGAAAAGGATGTTTTGAGCGTGAAAGGCAGATCATGTTGTTGGGGCAGTTTTTGGGTTTCTCTTAATGATCACCAGATTGAATATGCAGTAATTAATGAAGATTTGATAATGGAGATGAGCGTTTCGGGAAAGCCGATTGGGCAAGTATTAAATATGCAGAGAGAATTGGTTTTTGACAAAACAAGATAATTTGATTCTTTTCGTTCAAAGTTTTCTATAGAAAAAAAATAAAGGAGTTGTAGATGAGTCTATTTGGCGGAATAGAAGCTGGTGGTACAAAATTTGTCTGTGGGGTGGGCACAAACCGCGGGGATTTAATAGACAAATTTCGTTTTGAGACTACAACTCCAACCGAAACCGTAGATAAGTTAATTGAATATTTTGAAAAACAGAATAAAAGAGGGGAGATGTTGGCTATAGGCATCGGCTCTTTTGGCCCTGTTGACTTAAAAAAAGGTTCACCTACTTATGGATATATAACATCTACCCCGAAAATTAAATGGCAAAACACGAATTTTTACGGTAAAATAAAAGGAGCCTTTGACGTTCCGGTAGGCTTTGATACCGATGTAAACGCGGCTGCTCTCGGAGAACAAAAGTGGGGTGCTGCGCAAGACATATCGGATTTTATTTATATTACAATTGGTACGGGTATTGGAGGAGGGGGAATAATAAATGGAGAATTTTTACACGGACTAGTTCATCCTGAAATGGGACATATATTTATTCCACATGATAAAAAAGCTGATCCTTATGAAGGGATATGCCCTTTTCACAAGAATTGCTTTGAAGGTTTGGCATCAGGCTCTGCTATAAAAGACCGTTGGGGTAGACCGGGAGAAAAACTAGACAAAGATCACCCCGCCTGGGACCTTGAGGCAAAATATATTTCTTTAGCAGTAATAAATTATATCTGCACTTTGTCTCCCCGGAAGATTATTCTGGGAGGCGGGGTTATGAAACAAAAACAATTACTGCCTCTCATTCACAAAAGAGTAAAATTTCTGGTTAATAATTATATTAAGGTACCAGAAATTACGAATAATATCGAGGAATATATGGTTCTGCCAAAACTGGGAGATAACGCTGGCGTTCTTGGCGCTATTGCGTTGGCCGAAAGGGAATACGAGAAACGAAAATAGCAGGATGCATATAAACGCAGATTACAGGATTTGCTGTAGTTCGAAGCCCAGCCAACTACCCCAAATTTTTTACAACAGAGAAAACAGAGAAAAAAATTTGTTGTTTTATAAACACAACAATAGGTTGGGCAGGGCTTTGTGTCTTCGATGTTTCACGTGAAACATCGTCAGGTTAAAATCGAGAGCGTGGCTCCTTTAAAGGTTAGCTCGTCCTTGAGAATAAAGATATCTCCGCCATATTTGCCGTAATATAGAACTTTGGGGGCTAACCCCTTTGGTATTTGTTCGGGTTTTATGGCACGAGCGAACACCCAGTCGTATCGTTCTTCGATATCTCCTGCCTCGCGTACGAAAGCTTTTATAATTTTAAGATTTAGATCGAGTGCAAAAGAAATGTACTCAAGGAAAGAAGCCGGCTTGTTTTTTGATTCTAAGAGGTGAAGAGTGATCCTTTCCTTTAAAATTTTTAAAGGAATGCTCGCTAATCCTCCTCCCGCGCCGAAATCAAGAATTTTTTCTCCCTCTTTTATTATCTTGTATGGCAGAAGGGAGGGGACAAGTAGTTTTTTGAGAACTTCTTCTTTTTTTAGTTTTCTTGAGATTAAATTTATTTTTTTGTTCCACCGCATGAGTTCTTCGAGATACATTAGTAGCTTATCGGTCGTTTTGTTGTTTGGATAAATGTTTAATTCTTTTAGGATTTCTTCTAGAAAATGTTTCACGTGAAACATCAATAATGTATTTTTAAGGACAGTTCTACTTTTGGAGAGCCTGTTTTGTCGATTGTAAGGTCGCTTTCGAAACCGTAGAGCTGAGCGTCGACGTAGGCATCCAGTATTCCTATTGTCCAAACCAGGGCCATCCACCATGCGATTTCTCTTCTCTGGTCAAGCAGCGTTTGTTTTTCTTCCTCTTCTATCGGCGATAAATTGAGTTCTCTGTCCAAATCGTTTAGCCTTAGTTGTGTCTGTATGCCTCTATAAATAATATAAGATTGTGCTCCGCCTACGATTATGCCTTTAAAATATCTTTCCGTGTAAAATTGTCCTCCGCCTGGGATAAGAGTCGTAAGCAGCATTGCGGTTTTTGTGGATTTGGAAATTATTAAAAACAAGGAAAACATATTATTTTAGAAAGGCGACTGTGACTCCTTCTCCTCCTTCGTAATGGGATGGCGTATCTATGCTTTTTACCCTCCTGTCTTTTTTTAGTTTTTTGTGTAGCATGTTGCGTAATATCCAGCTCCCTTTTCCATGGACGATTCTTACTGAATTATAATTCGCAACGACTGCTTTGTCAAGAAATTTGTCTGCTACTTTCCATGCTTCCTCTTTTGTCATGCCGCGGACAGAAATTTCAAACGGGAGCTCCAGATCAACATGATATTTGATATCAAGCGATTTGTCTGAGGTCTTGATGGGTTCGGTTTTGATTTTCTTTTCTTTAGCCTGGAGAGAGGCGAAGGTTTTTTTGTATTTTTTTATCGATTCTTTTGATGCTTTAGATTCTTGTATTTCTTTAATGGTTCTTTCCACCAGAGCTCGAGCCTCGATTACCATGCTTTCGGCTTTTTCTTTTGCTTCGTGTAGGATTTTTTTCTTTTCTTCTTGTGCGTTTTTCAGTTTCTTGTCGTATTCTTCTTTTGTTTTCGAAAAGTCTCTTTTAAGTCGGGAAAGTTCTTTTTCCTGTTCGCGCAATTTTCTTTTTCTTAGTGAGAGTTCCTCTATTAATGTTTCCGCTTTGAAGATTTCTGAGTCAACAAAACTCTTTGCGTCGGAAATAAGCTTCTTGGGTAAGCCGAATTTCTCAGCTGTTGCTATAGCTCTTGAGCCTCCCGGAATCCCGATCTGCAGATGGTATGTTGGTCCGTTTTCGTATTCCATCGAACCGTTAATCATTCCTTCTTGTTCTTCAACATAAAATTTGAGGGGGCTAAGGTGAGTTGTGGCAATAACCAGACTTCCGTTATCTTTTAAAGCGTTAAGAAGCGCGATTGAGAGAGCGCTGCCCTCGACGGGGTCAGTATTGCCTCCGAGCTCGTCGAGGAGAATCAGGCAATTGTTGTCAGCGTTGCGGAGTATTTCTTTAAGGCGAACAATATATGAAGAAAAGGAGGATAGACTTTCTTCCATAGACTGCTCGTCTTCAATTATTCCTGCGATATTTGTAAAGGATCCGATTTCGCTGCCTTCTTTTGCCGGGATAGGAATACCGGCAAGCGAGGATAAAATATTTATTCCGACATTCTTAAGAAGAACGGTTTTCCCTCCGGCATTTGGCCCGCTGATAAGAAGAATTCTTTCTTTTTCTCCTATTTCTAAATCCAGGGGTTCAACTTTTTTCTGTTCGCCCAGCAGTAGTGGATGGTAGCATTCTTTCAGTTTCAATGTACTGCTTTCGGGGAAATCCGGTATAATGCATTTGAATTCTTCTGCGTAAAGAGTTCGGGCTTTAAGGGAGTCTATTTCTGTAAGAGTTTTGGCGTTTTTTTCGATAGTATCAAACCGTTCTGTAACTTTATCGGTTAGGTATTTAAGAATTCTTTTCTTTTCTGCGCCTATGTCTTTTTCTAGCTCTGAGATTCTGTTATTGAGGGTTACTATTTCGCCAGGTTCTATAAAAGCCGTGTTCTGTGTACGGGAAAGATCAACTATTATTCCTTGTATTTGGTCTTTTTTGTCGTATTTAACCGGAATAACAGTTCTACCCAATCGGGTAGTTATAATATTGTCCTGAAGAAGGTGTCCCTTTTCTCGTAAAAAGTAGTCGAGACTTTTTTCTATTTGGTTTTCAACAGAAGCTTTTTCTCTGTAGAAAGATTTTAATGCCGGAGTAGACGTGGGGATGACAGAGCCGTTTTCGTCTATAAATTTAGTTATTTCTTTTACGAGAGGGGCAAGAGGATCTAAGCGGTTCTCCAGTTCTTCCAGGGCTTCATTATCTATAAGCATGCTTTTAATCTCATTAGATAAATCTAACAGCTTTTTGTAATAGAGGAGTGTTTCTCCCGATAAGATTTTGCCCTTTTCGGGAACTCGCTCGTTTTTTAAAATTTGTAGACTGGGAATCAGGCGTATTACCTGTTTTATCTCCCCTAAATTTTTAAAGGCGCTGAGTCTATGCTCTTTCGAAATAGTCGGGTTTAAACTTAAAACCGCTGTTCTCCCGGCTTGCGAATCAGCATAAGCGGAAATTTTATCTAACAGCAAATCTAATCCAATTCTGCTTGCAAGTTTTTTCATTATATTTTAATAATCTTGTCCTCAGGTTCGCTTTCGTTTTCTTCTTTTTGCGGAAGAGGTATTTTTTCTTTATAGTGGTCGAGCCCTTTTATTCTTCCTTTTAAAAAGGTTTTTAAAGGGTTTTTTACATTAATAGCCGTTTTATAAAAGAAACTATCGCTTAAATTGCTATGGGTTTCGTTAACAGGGACTAAACTTATAATGAGAAAAAGTATTATTACTACAATTATTCCTTTTATGGTACCTACTACGGCTCCAAGTATTCTATCGAAAAAAGCAAGGGGTGTTTTATGAATGATTTTTGATAAGATAGAAAAAAAAATGCTGATTGTAAAGAAGTAAACAAGAAAACTCACAACATATTTAACCACTCCCATTTCTAAACCTAAGGGGAGATACATTGCAAGAATGAAAGAGATTATTAGCCCGCCTATCTCAGAAATCTCAATAATAAACCCTTTTATAGTCCCCCATAGGCAAAAACCGATGATAACTAAAATAGATATTAAATCAAATAAATTCATTTTAATTTATTTGAAAATGATTTTAAGGAGATACTGAAAGGGTTTACATCAAAAAGCGTCAGGAAATTGTTTGGCGTTAACGGCTCCTTCTTCCTTTTTGAGCATCTTTGCGTTTCCTTTGTCTTTTTTCACTAGGTTTTTCGTAATGCTGATGTTTTTTTATTTCGCTTCTTATTTTTTCTTTCTCGCACAAACGTTTAAATCGTTTAAAAGCTTTTTCGAAAGATTCTCCTTCTTTTATTGTTACTCCTGGCAAAAATAAACCACCTCCTTTAAAGGTTTTAGCTTTCTTTGTTTTGCCTTTTTATCTATTTTTTACGCTAAATCAGCAAAATTATAATAAAGATTTGATATAAGTCAAGTCTTTGTTGAGGAAAGGGAGGGTTTTTCTTTCTCTCGACAATTCTGCGACAGGACGTTTTTATGCATGCCGTCTTTTTCTGCCAGAGGTTTTTTCCTATTGACAAAAACTGCTTGTTTTTTATTTTCAAACAAATGATTTATTTGCTCTTACTTATCGGGATTGCCTTACTTGTAAAAGGTGCAGATTATATGATCGACGGAGCGGTCGGGCTCGCAAAAATTTTTGGTTTTTCGTCTCTGTTTATTGGCCTTTCTGTTACAGCTTTTGGGACCAGCGCTCCCGAGGCAGCCGTTTCAATTAAGGCGGCTATTTCGTCTTATCCTTCGATTTCTTTTGGTAATATCCTGGGCAGCAACATAGCAAATATTGGCCTTGTTATCGGTCTCGGAGCGCTTGTCTGGTCAGTTCAAGCTACGGAGTCAACGATAAAGAAGGAGACACCTTTTTGTCTTTTTGTGTTTATTTTGACTCTTTTTATGGTTCGTGACGATTGGCATGGAAAGAGCACGATGTATCTTTCCAGGCTTGATGGAATGATCCTTCTTATTCTCTTTTCTCTTTATCTTCATTATCTTTATTCGATGGCGAAAAGAGATAGAAAGCTTTTTTTCCTAAACATGGAAACACAAAAAATAAAGCATTCGCAAAAAGAAATATTAAAAGCTTCTGCCTTAACAATCGTAGGTATTGTTGGCGTTCTTTTTGGAGCGCACCTTATTGTGGGCAATGCGGCAATAATAGCAAGAAGATTGGGTGTCTCGGAGCTTTTAATAAGTGTTACTGTAATAGCTGTTGGAACCTCCCTTCCCGAAGCGGCAACCTCTCTTTCCGCGATGAAAAAGGGAGAAGCGGATATCGCTATAGGTAACGTAGTTGGAAGTAATGTTTTTAACATTCTTTTTGTGCTCGGCTTAACTTCCGTTCTTCGCCCGATTGAGTTTCCTTTGTTGGCGTTCAAAGATTTTTTAACAGGTATCGGAATCTCTGTTGTGTTTCTTTTGTTTGCTTACACAAAAAGTAAAGTAACAAGAAAAGAAGGAGCAATGCTCCTTCTTTTGTACATATTTTATATAGTGTTTGTAGTTATAAGAAAGTAAAAGATTACATTCCCGGAGTAAAGTCTATTTTATCATTCAAAGTTTTGATAAACTCTCCGGCAAGCTTCACAGCCTTTTCTATATCTTTTAGAGATACAATCTCAATAGGAGTATGCATATAACGATTAGGGAAACTGATTAAACCAGTAGCTACACCACTCCTTGTAAGTTGTATGATATTAGCATCGGTACCTGTTGCTCTCGGAGCCGCCTCGATTTGATAGTCAATATTGTTTTTCTTAGCCGTACTGAGCAACATATCAAAAATAACGGGATTAATGTTTGCGCCCTTGGCAATCGCGGGCCCCTTATTTAGCGAAATATCTCCATACTTCTTTTTCTCTGTCGTTGGATGGTCTGTGGCAGTTGTAACGTCAAACGCCAAACCAATGTCAGGAGCAATTCCAAAGGCACTTGTACGGGCTCCTCTAAGGCCCAGCTCCTCCTGAACGGAAGAAACGCAGAAGAGGTTTGCTTCAGTTTTCTCTTTCTCTAAATATTTTAGCAGCGCTCCCGAGGCAAAGACCCCTGCTTTATTATCTGTTGCTTTCGTAAGAACGAGATCATTCTGCAGATCTTCCATACCCAATTGGAAAGTTATGGGGTCTCCAATTGATACGAGGGTTTCTGCTTGTTTCTTGTCCTTGGCGCCGATATCTATCCATAAATCCTTTAACTGCGGAGTCTTTTCTCTCTCTTCTTTTTCCATCATGTGAATTGCTTTCCTTCCAATGACTCCCCGTATCTTTCCTTTCTTTGTGTAAATATCGACTTTGAGACCGGGTAAAAGAGAAGGGTCAACTCCTCCTATGGCGCGAAAGTATATAAAACCATCGCTATCGATAAAATTAACCATGAATCCAATCTCGTCAGCGTGCCCCGAGACCATCATTTTTAACTTTCCTTTACCTTTACGGAAAGCTATTACATTGCCGTGAACATCCGTTTTTACTTCATCGGAGTATTTTCTTACAAATTTTCTGTACACTTCCTGAGCCGGTTCCTCAAATCCCGAAGGGCTGGGAGCTTCTACAAGCTCGCGGAAAAACTTTTTTAGTTCTTTATCCATATTATCATTCTCCTTAAATTTATTATAGCCTGATGCCAATAAAAGTCAAGATGAAATTACCGGATATACAAGGCTTTGTGATGGAGAAGTATCAAAAAGCCTGCAAAAACTGTAACTTGGAAAACAATCCCTCTTGACATCCTAAATATAATATATATACATAAAAACATGCATAGAATACATATATGGGTAAGCGGGATTGTTCAGGGAGTCGGTTTTAGATATTTTACCGTAAGAAAGGCAAGAGAATCAGGAATATCGGGATGGGTGAGAAATACTCCGGATGGGAAGGTTGAGATTGTGGCTGAAGGAGAGAAATGGCAACTAGAAGAGTTTACTAAAAATGTAAAAATAGGTCCTTCTCTTTCCTCTGTAACGGGAGCAGAAGTGAAAGACGAAGAGTATCAGGGTGAATTTGAAGGATTCGAAGTGAGGTTTTAATATGGAAGAATTGAAAAAACATATTAGAGACATACTGGATTTTCCAAAAAAAGGAATTCTTTTTAGAGATGTTACTACTCTGCTGAAAAATAAGGAGGCTTTCAGAGAAGCCGTTGACTGTATGACTAACCTGGTGAGAGGTAAAGAGGTGGATCTTATTCTGGGCGTTGAATCCAGGGGCTTTATTTTTGCTTCCCCGATTGCCTATAATCTTGGGTTGCCTTTGAACATTATCCGGAAACCCGGTAAACTTCCAGCCGAGATTGTAAGCGAATCTTATACTCTTGAATACGGTGAGAATACAATAGAATTGCATAAAGACGCTATTGGGGGAGGAGATAGGGTTGTTATAATCGACGATTTACTCGCAACTGGCGGCACCGCACTAGCAAGCGCTCACTTGGTAGAAAAATTTGGAGGTAAGATAAGCTCGCTTCTTTTTCTCATAGAATTGACTGACCTTAGAGGGAGAGAAAAGTTAAAGAATTATTGCGTGGAATCAGTAATCAAGTATTGAATCAGGCTTAATAAAAAAATATGGCGAGAGCAATAAGCTCCCGCCTGGAGAAATTAAACACTCAGACAAAAAGACATCTCAATTTGTCCGTTCTTAATTATATGGTTTTTTTTCCTTTTGTCAAGGGTGACATAAATGTCACAGGTTTTTTCTCCTTTTAATTAAAAGAATATAAACCATTTATTATAAATAAAGTTCAGGTTTCTCCTGCAAAATTTGACATTTACTTATAATAATTACAAGCAAAATTTATGTACTTGACAATTATTGAAAAAATTTTATAATATTCTAGTAAGGTAATCATAAATATGAAATTTTTAAAGGTGTTTGTCATACTCTCATTAACACTATTTCTTGTTTTACCTACACAGCTGCTGGCCGCCGAAGAACTTGATCGGTACATGGCAAAGAGTGAAGCTGAAAAAGCAGCCAATAACGACGTAAATAAAGCTTGCTGGTTTGGAGCAGGGATGACTGTAATAGGCACTGGTGTCGCAATGATCTGGCAGTCATCATCGCCTGATCCGGCAGCTTTTGCAGGCAGATCCCCTGTATATGTTAGAACTTATGCTGATTCTTATCGATCGAGGGTGAGAAGAATTCAAACTATGTATAGTTGTATTGGGTGCGGATTTACCCTAACCATGGGCGGATGCGCACTACTTGCAATGGAAGTGAACGAGAGTTGCAATGAAAGTTGCACAACTTACAATGAAGAGAGTTGCGATAATTATATGAGTGAAAACTGCGGATATGGTAGCTGCTGGGGGGAAGGCTCTTCCTGTGGGAGTAGCGAAGGCTCCTCCTGCGGAAGCAGCGATGGTTCCTCCTGCGGAAGCAGTTCCGAAAGCGGTTCCTCCTGTGGAAGCAGTTCCGGAGGATAAGGTAAATTAAAAATACCTTAAGAAAAACAAGCCCAGCTTTTTTATTTTTTGTATTCATAATCTCGCATGAGACTTCTTACGCATATGTTATAAATAACGCACAAGTAGAGTTCAAAAGGAGCCTTAAGCAAAAAAATAACGAGGAGATAATAGAAGGCTTTCTCTATTACCGATTTCCCAATAAGGTTCTTGCGTCCATCCAAAAGCCAATAAAGCAGTGGTTGTCTTTTGATAGCAACTCTGTAATTATATATTATCCCGAGGATTCCGTTGCATTCAAATTTATTTCTACTTATCCTTTTTCGTTTTCGTTTTTTGAAACATTTCTGAATGTTATGAAAGAGGATTTCGGGGTGTGCGATCAAGGGTACGCTTTAAAAAAACACCAAACAAAAAAAGATACTTTAACAACATACTGGGAGCCGCCATATATATTATCAAAAACAATCGGGGAATTAAAAATAGTTTATGTTGCCAATAGAATTATTTCTTCTGAGTTAAAGAAAGAAACCGGGGAACTCCTTTTAAGGGCTTCCTATCGAGAACATATTGATTATGGAGAGTTTTCTTTTCCGCGAGAAATAAACGCGATGTTGTTTGCAGACAAAGACACCATTATAGAAAAAATCACTTATAATAATCTAGTTTTCAATGATTCTTTTCCTGAGGAGGTAGCAAAATTTAAAATTCCCCAGGGTATAGAGATAGAGGAAATCGAATGGTAAATATTGTATTCTGTTTTCTATCTTTAAATTTAATCTCTTCAAGTGAAGTTAAAGATCAACTAGAATTTCTTCAAGAGGCTAACCCAATAATAAGGGAAGAAAAGGAGGAGCGTTTTATTTCTCTCTTAGATTTCAAAGAAACTTCTGAAATCAAACTTGCTTTTTCGGGACTTATCCGTTTTTATCAGATTTATTTTTCCTCTCAAGATGTGCCCTCATGTAATTTCACGCTTACCTGTTCCCGCTTTATGGCAAAGGCAATACAGGAGTATGGAGCTGTTCACGGCTTTCTTATGGCAAGTGATAGGCTGCAGAGATGTTTTGGAGCCTCAAGAAAGTATTACCCGCGCGATACAAAAACAGGATATGCAATAGATTATCCCGTAGAGGCTTATTATATAGGAAAATCAAGAAGTGAATTTTCTTTACCTGAAAATCTTTGTTCGCATAAAGGGACCAACTGTATCCTTAACAAATGAAATACTTAAAGATGATATTTGTTTTCATTATTTGTGTGGCTTTCTCTCTAGCAGGAAAAGACTCAGAGATAGAGTATTTTAGGCCTGAAAACATTCGCAGGTTTGCTGATTATTTGTACGACGAAAAGCAATATACTAAAGCTGCAGCAGAATATCAACGTTTTCTCTTTGCAACAGATTCGTTTCCAGGTAACGCAGATTCAATATTCCTTAAAATTGCTTTATGCTATCGTTTTAGCGAAAGCTATAAATATTCAATAAACTACTTTAAAAAAATTATAAATCAATACGATCAGAGTTATCTTCTAACGGAAGCTTATTTAGAAATAGGGGTTTGTTATGCTTTAATGGACAGCTTTATGGTATCTAATAAGGTACTGGAGTCTTACTTTTTAGACCATTTAACAGAAGATCCTCGAGCCAATCAGTTAAGGGCCCTTAATCACATGCAAAGACAGGAATGGGCTAAAGCAAGAGATTTATTGAATGAAACAATGCCTAATTCAAGAGATATCTTTCTCCTGTTGGGAAAGGGAGAGAAACTTCCAAAAAAGAATAGATTCCTTTCAGGAATGTTTTCTGCAGTAATTCCCGGCTCCGGGAAATATTACTGTGAGCGTCCTATGGATGGTTTTCATTCATTTGTGACCACCGGGATTACCACCTGGCAAGCGTATGAGGGCTTTAAGGAAGATGGTCTTCATTCGGTTAAGGGATGGATTTTCGGTGTATTAGGCGGACTTTTCTATCTTGGCAATATTTATGGTTCCGTTGTAGCTGCTGACATTTATAACGAAGAACAAGAAGCGATGTTTAAGATATCGGTCAAAAAATATCTGGATGAAAACTTTAAGTAGAATTTATCTTTATTTCTTAACACTTATTTCCTTTCCTCTTTGCGGAAAGGACATGGTTCTTGACCTCGCCGATAGATTTTTCGATTTGGGATTTTACGAAGAGGCGATAATAGAATATAAGCGTTATATTCACTTTAACGCAGCAACAAAAGAAGTAAGTTATGCGTATTACAAAATCGGCCTTTCCTACAGAGAAGAGCACAAACTAAAAGAATCGCTGCAAGCCATGGAAGCATCATCGCAAGCAGCTATTAGTGATAGCATAAGAGAAGAAAGAAAGATAGATATCGCCGTAACTTATATCGCCGAAGGCAGATATGATAAAGCGAAATTCATGCTTCTTAAGATTATCTCTTTCAGCGACATAGTTGAAATAAGAAGAAAGGCATCCCTGTTTCTAGGAATTGTTCATATTTATTGTTACGAGTGGGGTTCCGCAAGAGATGCTCTGCAAGTATATTTTAAAGAAGGAGGGAATACCGTATTTGCTCGCACGGTAGATACGGTGCTTTCTTATGCAGAGAATATGAAATATAAATCGCCGACAACTGCAAAATGGCTATCTACTTTTGTTCCGGGTACAGGGCAGATGTATGCTGGTAATGTAGGTGAAGGTGTCAATTCCCTTCTGCTTAATAGTGCCAATATATACTTTATTATTTACAAACTATTAAAGGAAGAGTATGGAAATGCATATATAATATATTTTTTTCTTTTTCGAAGATATTATTTTGGGAATATATACTACGCAAGAAAAGGTGCGATGGATTATAATAGAAGATTAAGCGAACAAGTTGCTGATAGTGTTTTCGCTTTAATAAAAAGGATAGAAGGAATAATATCCTATCCGGATCCAGACCAAGAATCAGGAGAGTTTTAGGAAAGACTTGATCCAAAATAAAATGAAGATAGCGATACCTTATGGTTCGGGAAGAATCGAATTGGACTTACCCGGGGATATCAACATCGAATTAGTCTGCTCGAATAAGGCATCTTCTAAAAGGAAAAAAGAGATAATTCAAAAAGCTCTGGACAATCCAATCGGTAGTGTCCCTTTTGAAAAATGGCTAACGCAAAACAGTGATTTTTTATTTATAATTAACGATGCAACAAGACCCACACCTACGCTCAAGATTTTAAAGGAACTAGGAAAAAGAATGGATCTTGAAAAAGCGAGATATATAATAGCGACAGGTGCCCATAAAGAACCACAAAATAAAGAAATAAAATTAATCTTCGGGGAACTCTACAATGAAATCAAGTCTAACGTTATAATTCATAACGCAAGGGACTATAAAAGCCTCGCCAATATCGGAAAAACGGAGAAAGGAACCGACGTGTTGATAAATAAAGAAATTATTGAAGCGGGAGCTATTATTACAATTGGCTCGGTGGAGCCTCATTACTTTGCGGGATTTACGGGAGGAAGAAAGTCTTTCGTTCCCGGGCTCGCAGGGTACGATACAATAGAGCAAAATCACAAACTCGCTCTCAAAAATAATGCTTTACCGCTTAGTCTTGCAAGGAATCCGGTTCACCTTGATTTATTGGATGCCTTTAAGAGGATACCACCTATACCAATCTTTTCAATTCAAGCAGTAGTAAGAGACGAAAAAGACATTTGTTCCGTTTTCTGCGGAGACATACACGAGTCTTTCCTTAAAGCAAGCGAATATTCCCGGGATATTTTTATCGTTTCTGTGAAAGAGAAAGCAGATATTGTAATAACAGTTGCAAAACCACCTCTGGATAAGAACTTATACCAGGCGCATAAAGCAATAGAGCATGGCAAATTCGCGCTTAAAGACGGGGGAATACTTATTTTAGTTGCAGCGTGTAATGATGGGATCGGGCCTGATAATTTCTATAAGTTGCTTTCTTCATCAATTGACCCTGAAAAAATAATAAAAGCAGCAAAAGAAGATTATCGTTTGGGCTATCACAAAGCCGCAAGAATTGCTGAATTATCAAAAAAAGCCGAGATATGTGCGGTTTCGGAAATCGAAGATAAAATTCTTAAGGGCATGTTTATAAAGCCGTTTGATTCTTTACGGGAAGCAGTTAATCGCTCAATGAGTAAAAAAGGTAAGGGCGCGAGAATTTTTATTGTTACAGATGGTGGGAATATAATACCGAAAGCAGGAGGTAAACAGCATAAGACTACTTACTCGGATTTCTGAAAAGTACACAATCTTGACGATTTTTGACGCACCCAGATTGAAAGTGATATTAAAAGGGGGATTTTACTCGTTTACTATTTCTATTCTGCTTAAATAATCCTTGAGTTCCGATAAGCTGTTCATGATATCTACGGTATTTTTGTCTTTCGCAGATAATTCAATCAATTTTCCTAACTCAGAAATGCCATCAAATCCATACATAGAACCGGCCCCTTTCATGCTGTGACCGAGTCTCTCAATTGTTTCAAAATCTTTTCTTTTAAGAGAATCTTCCACTTCTTTTATATCCTTTTCTCTGCTTTTTAAGAATTTTGGGATTAGTTGGATTGCATAACTGGGAACATTAACTTTAATTTTCTCATCACCTGTTCTTTCCTGCATTTTTTACCCTCCTGTTAACTTCCGCAAACTATTTTTATACAGTTCCTACCGGATTGTTTAGCCTCATAAAGAGCTTTATCAACTTCGGTTATTAAGAAGTTTGATTTCTTTTTTCTGTCGGGTTTAATAGTTGCCACTCCTATGCTTATCGTAACGTTTTTGCTGACAGGGGATGTCTTGTGAGTAATTTTCAGGTTTTTTGTTTTCTTAAGGAATCTGTTTGCGACCTCAAAAGCACCCTTTCCGTCGGTGTCCGGAAGTACGGCAATAAATTCTTCTCCCCCATAGCGGCAGAGAAAATCTCTTGGTCTTTTTAAAGCGCTGCTTAAAGTCTTGGCAATCTTTTTTAGACAGTCATCACCAATAAGATGTCCGTACGTATCGTTATAAGCTTTGAAGCAATCAATGTCGAACATTATGATCGAGAGAAAACCATTTTCTCTTATTGCATTTTTCCATTCTCTTGCGAAAACTTCCTCAAAATAACGACGGTTGGGGACATCGGTTAACCCATCCAGGTAGGACATTCGAGTCAATTTTTTGTTTGCTGCGTCTAACTGCTCGGCCATTTCAGTTAATTCTCGTTCTCTTTCTT
This sequence comes from Caldifarciminota bacterium, assembly GCA_016930175.1. Lineage (GTDB taxonomy): Bacteria > Hydrothermota > UBA3072 > UBA3072 > UBA3072 > JAFGHJ01. The sequence goes on along the minus strand of JAFGHJ010000006.1, from coordinate 79,121 downwards.
TCCTGCTGTCTATTTCCATTTTCAGTCTTAAAGCAGAATGGACTCTGGCTAAAAGCTCTGTAACATTTATCGGTTTTGTTATGTAGTCAACAGCACCTGCTTGGAAGGCAGACTGCAGATGATCGGCTTCCTTTTTCGCAGTTACCATTATTATTGGTATATCTTTAAGCTCTTCGTTTTTCTTTATTTTGAGACAGGCTTCCAAGCCATCAACATCCGGCATCATTATATCCATCAGGATAAGATCTATATCTTTTTTCCTTTTTTTGTCCCTGAGACCGATTAGTTCAAATGCCTTATCCGCAGAATCGGCAAGGAGAATATTTTTATACCCTTTTTCATTCAAAATTGCTTTAAGCACTAACAACTGGTCTTCTGAATCGTCAACAATAAGAATAGTCATTTAAAATCCCTATTTATATATATTAGAATAGTTATATTTTTCTAAAAGTAAAGGGGTTTTCTATAAAAATAAAAATATATCTAGTTCTTTATGTATTGGTGGCTTAGTGGCTGATTTTTTTAAGTTGTATATAAAATTCAATACTTGACTTTTATAAGAAAAAGACCCTGGGGAGGGGCGACAGGCGGCCTTCTTTTCATGCCGGAAAGAACTTTTTTTGTATCGGAGGGCTTTAAGTCGCCTTTACCAACTGAAAGTAAAAGACCAACGATACCTCTTACCATTCTGCGAAGAAAACGATTGGCTTCTACCTCAATAAAAATATTGTTTTTATCCTCAGAAATTTTTATCCTTTTTACATAACAAATTCCTCTGTCTTTCGTTGCAAGATAGGAAAAATCCTTTTCTCCAATGAGCTCTTTTTTTGCTTTTTTCATATCGTTTATATTAAGTTCCCCCTCTATTTGAAAAAAATATCTTCTGTTGAACACCGATTTTCCTTTAGCAATTTGGTAGCGGTATATTCTTGAGCTTGCAGAAAATCTTGCGTTAAAATCTTCATGGACCCTCTTGCAATCCTTTACAAAAATATCATAAGGTATATTCCCGTTAATTGCATTTTTGAATTCTTCGGGAGGAATTTGTTTTGGGGCAGCAAAAGATACGACCTGACCCAGTGCATGAACCCCTGTATCTGTTCTGCCCGAACCTGTTACTCTGATTTTTTTGTTAAAGATTATCCTGAGAGCTTTCTCCAGTTCGCCCTGAACGGTTCTCTTTCCGGGCTGGACTTGCCAACCTGAGAAATCTGTCCCATCATATTCTACAATTATTTTTATATTCTGCATCTTTAGAAAATTTAAACCACTAAACACACGAAAAAAACTAAAATTTTTTGTATTATAATCACTTATCCCGCATGTGCAATTCCTTTTTTAAAAAAAGGGAAACACTCAAAGACTCTTAAAAATCAAAAAAGTGGCTGTTTTTTTTATCTTTAACCTTGACATCAGATTGGCAGTTCCTTATAATGGAGTAAAATTAAGGAGGGTTTATTATGGGGAAAAGAATTGCTATTGCTACAATATTTGGTCTAATCTGTGGAGTTATTTGTTGGTTTCTCTCATCGTCGGAAGGACAGTTACCTTTAGTTCTTTCTATCTCAATCGTAACCGGAAGAATGTTGATAGGGGTTGCTATAGGTATCAGCGCATTAAAAATAAAATGGTGGTTGCATGGTCCAATTATGGGACTTGTTTTTAGTATACCTATGGGTTTCTCCAGTATGCTAGGGGCAGGCGGGCAATTTACCCCTAACATGCTTTTCATTATGACTGTGGTAATGGGTATCATCTACGGTTTTATAATAGAACTCTTCACCACTGTAGTTTTCAAAGCTAAAGCTTGATAGAGTAGGGCTAGATTTTTATAAAAAAGGAGGCCAGATGAAAAGGTTAAGTTTGGTTCTTTTGGTTATTCTTCTGTCAAATGGTTGTTCGTCTTCTAACGTTAAATATACAAAAATTGATGAATCATACATAGAAAGACCCAAGGCTGCCGATGCTGAGATTGCGTTGACTCAGGATAAAATAAAAAGACCTCACCATGTTATCGGGATAATCGAAGCGAATCTCGGGAAAGACGCAAGAAGGGTCGAATTGAATGCGTTGATGATTAAGAAAGCCCGCGAAATTGGGGCTGACGGGATTATGCTTGTTGAATATGATATAGATCCGACGGTGTACGTGACTAACCATCATAATGTTGTCGGGAAGGGCCCCTGGAAACATCACGTTGTAAGTAGAACAAGACAAGTTAAAATCGATAAAACCGCTACAGGCGTTGCGGTTGTTTTTAAGTAAAAGAATAGGAATCAAGGGTCCAGGAGGTAAGAAGATCGAGTAAAAAAACAACTAAAGTTAATGTGTTGGTGCGTGGGTGTTTGGTGTGTTTTTTTAATACAAATTCAAAAAAGGGTGGTGGGTTTTAGTGTATTTCGCGTGTTTCGTGGTTTAATAAATTCTTACTTATCCTATATATTTTTTAAGTTCAGCAACGACCCTGTTTGCGACTGCTTTGTTGGTTGCTAGAGCAAAAATAGTATCGTCCCCGGCGAGAGTACCGGCAATTCCATCTATTCTGGCATGATCTATGGCTGTACAGACGGCTTGGGCATTGCCGGTTTTGGTTTTTATTACAATGATGTTATTTACATGATAAAGCTCGACAAGACCCAATCTAAAAAGAAGGTCGAGCCTTTCTTCTCCGCCCTCTACTTTTATTATTCTGTAAGTTCCGTCACCTATTGGAGCTCTTATGTAACCAAGCTCCTTCAGGTCTCGAGAAAGCGTAGATTGGGAAATTTTTACATTACATTCTTTCAGTCTCTCTTTTAATTCGACCTGTGAATGTATTTTGTTTTCGTTTAAAATGCTTCTGACTATTTCTAATCGCTTGTTTTTACTTTTAGACATTGTTGTATCCTCGCATAATTAAAGTTTGGACTTTGGATTTCTTATAATCTTGCTTGCTTTATTTATTTGCTCTTTCACGGATTTCTCCCCTGTTCCTCCGGTTGAGTTGCGTCGAGAAAGAGCATTCTTAAAGTTGAGGTAATCATAAATTTCTTCTTCAAACAATGATGAGAAATCCTTTAATTTGCTTAAGGGCACTTCATTTAGAGCTGTATTGTTGTTCTTTGCCCACTTAACAATGTTTCCTGTGGTTGTGTGCGCAGTTCTGAAGGGGACTCCTTTTTCCGTGAGATAGTCTGCCATCTCAGTGGCGAGAAGGGCTGAAGAAAGAGCTCGAGTAATTCTTTCTTTATTTACTTTTAGGGTTTTTAAAACACCTGAGAATATCTCCAAAGAGCCTTTTGTAATTCCAACAATTTCGAAAATGTGTTTTTTGTCTTCCTGTAAATCCCGATTATACGAATGCGGAAGACCTTGACACAGAGACAGAAGAGCTGTGAGATGCCCTATGGCTGAAGCGGCTTTTCCTCTTATAAGCTCTAAACTGTCAGGATTTTTCTTCTGAGGCATAATGCTGCTGCCTGTGGCATATTTATCGTCTATTTCTACGAAACCGAACTCATCGGTTGACCATAGTATAAGATCTGACGCATAGCGGCTCAAATGTGAAATTATCGTTGTCAGAGTAAAGCTAATAGATGTCGGAATATCACGGTGTGCTGTTATATCCAAACTGTTATTGCTGAGCTCGTTGAAACCTAAGTCTCGGGCAAGAGTTTTTAGGTCGACAGGAAACCCCGTTCCGGCAAGAGCCGCTGAGCCTAAAGGCATAATACCGCAATGCTTTAAACCCAGCAATAGAGATTCTTTGTCTCGTTCTATAAGCCAGAAAAGAGAGAGCAGGTAATGGGAGAAAAGAATTGGTTGAGCCTGCTGAAGATGCGTATAGCCGGGCATTATCAAATCGAAGTTATCTTTTGCCTTGTCGACCACGGTTTTTTCTAGTTCTGCAATTTGTTCCAGAATCTCTAGAAGAGCCTTTTTCAAATAGAGAAGTAAATCTGTCATTACCTGATCATTGCGACTCCGTCCAGTATGTATTTTTTCTCCGATAACTCCCGTGATTTCTGTCAGTCTGCGTTCTATTGCGCTGTGAATGTCTTCATCGCCCGATTGTATAGCAAAATTATCGCTCGAAAACTCTTCCTTTATAACTCCAAGAGCGTTTAAAATTTCTTTCGTTTCTTTGTTTGATAGAATGCCAATCTTATTTAGACCTTGAGCCCAGGCTTTATTTACAGCCAAGTCTTCCGAGAACAGAAGTTTATCTGTTTCTATTGAATGACTGAATTTTTCCATTTCCACGTCCGTTTCTTTAGAAAAACGGCCTTTCCAGATTTTTCCTTTTCCCATTTTTCGCTAAAGCTTCCCTTCTTCTTCGAGCTTCTTTAGCCCTCGTATAGTTAATTGTAAGCCATAAAGATTAATGAATCCCTCTGCGTCTTTCTGATTGTAAATCTGATCTTCTCCGAATGTGGCGAAGTCCTCTCTGTACGTAGAAAACTTTGACTTTCGACCTAAAGTAATTACGTTGCCCTTATAAAGCTTTAACCGAACAACTCCGCTTACTTTTTCCTGGGTTTTATCTATAAAAGCATCCAAGGCTTCCTTTAATTCGGAAAACCACAAACCGTAGTAGACCAAACGTGAATATAGGTTCGCAACGTCCATTTTATGATGGAGAGTATTTGCGTCAAGTATTATGCTTTCTAATTGTTTGTGAGCCTCATAAAGTATAGTTCCCCCGGGAGTTTCATAAACGCCGCGGGATTTAATTCCCACAAGACGGTTTTCGACCATGTCAACCATACCGACGCCGTGTTTCTTGCCTAATTTGTTTAATTCTATAAGCAAATCTACCGGAGATAACTTATCCCCGTTGACCGCTACCGGGATTCCTTTTTTAAACTCTATTTCTACGGTTTCGGATTCGTCGGGAGCATCCTCTGGCGATTTGGTAAACCCATAAGCATTTTTGGGGAATTCATTCCACGGGTCTTCCAGGATTCCTCCCTCTGTACTTCGATGCCATAGGTTGGTATCGTTGCTGTAAATTTTTTCCTTTGTAATCGTAGTAGCTAGTCCATGCTTCTTCGCATAATCTATTTCGTCTTCTCTGGACTTTAAATTCCATTCTCTCCATGGAGCAATTATCTTTAGTTTGGGATTTAAAGCCTTATACGTTAATTCGAAACGCACCTGGTCGTTGCCTTTCCCTGTACATCCATGGGCAACCGCGTCTGCTCCCTCTTTTTCTGCTATTTTGACCTGTTCTTTTGCCGCTATCGGACGTGCAAAAGAGGTTCCCAACAGATAAGTTCCTTCATATATTGCTCCGGCTTTTAGGACAGGGAAAACGTAATCCGTGATAAATTCTTCTTTTAAGTCCACCACATAAGCCTTATCTGCTCCCGAAGAAATAGCTTTTTCTTCAAGCCCTTCTAATTCGTCTTCTTGACCAAGATCCGCGGTGAACGTAATTACCTTACAATTGTAGTTCTCCTTAAGCCAGTGTAGGATTACAGTTGTGTCCAGCCCTCCTGAGTATGCGAGAACCACTTTTTTTACTTCTTTTTTCATTTTACCCTCCTAAATAATCGACAGTGTTTTATAATACCTTAAATTTTTTAATTGTCAAGACGAAAATTCAATTTTTTATGAAAATTTATTCATTTGTGCTTTTTTTTCATTGCCTGTTTTCTCTTTAAAAAATTAATATAATAAGGCTATAGGACTTATTTGGCTTAAAGAGCTTTTATGCAAAATTTTGAATAATTTCCGATATAGAAAAATAAGTTTAACACTTGACTTTTTAAATATGAAATATAAGTATTTTTTGGAGATAAAGAATTTATGAAATTGTTTAAGGATGTTCCCGGAAATGTTAAAGCTCTGGGTTTTGTAAGCCTTCTTAACGATGCGGCAAGTGAAATGATTTATCCTCTCTTGCCTATTTTTCTTACTTCTGTTCTTGGAGTCGGTGCCGGAGCTTTAGGTGTTATTGAAGGTATCGCGGAATCAACTGCCAGTCTTCTTAAATTGTTTTCCGGGTGGTTTTCGGATAAGATAAGGAAGAGGAAAATACTTATTTTAATCGGCTATTCCCTGGCCGCACTCGGAAGACCTGTAATCGCTTTAAGTAGATACTGGTGGCAGGTCGCGGCTATAAGGTTCGTAGATCGTCTGGGTAAAGGTATAAGGACTTCTCCCAGGGATGCTCTTATATCTCTTTCTACTCCGGAAGATATAAAAGGAAAAGCTTTTAGTTTACATAGAGCGATGGATCATGCTGGGGCAATAATAGGTCCGCTTTGCGCTATAATCCTACTGAAAATTGGAATGAATCTTAAAAGCTTGTTTGCCTGGGCTCTACTCCCCGGAATTATAACTGTCTTTATTGTATTTTTCTTTGTGAGAGAAAAGAAAATCGAGGCAAAAGCAAAGAGTGTAGATTTTAAGTTTTCTGTACTCTCAAGAAATTTTAAAGCATATCTAATCATACTTATCGTTTTTGCTCTTGGTAATTCATCGGATGCGTTCCTCATTTTAAAAGCAAAAGATATCGGTATCACTACTTCTCTTATACCTCTTCTCTGGATTGTTCTTCATTTTGTGAAGATGACGACTTCGATTCCCGGAGGAGAATGGTCCGATAAGGTCGGAAGACGAAAAGTGATAGTTGGTGGATGGATCGTTTACGCGCTTATATATCTCGGTTTTGGACTCTCTTCCCGGATATTTCATATATGGGGTTTGTTTGCCCTTTATGGTGTGTACTTTGGTCTTACGGAAGGTGTAGAGAAGGCGTTTGTGAGCGACCTTGTGAGTAAGAAATTTCAGGGTACCGCTTTCGGCTTCTACCATCTTGCCGTCGGGATTGCCGCATTTCCTTCAAGCGTAATCTTTGGTTTTATATGGCAAAATTTGGGATCTTTTGCGGCTTTCGCATATGGAGCAAGTCTTGCGGGGATAGCTTCAATCTTGCTTTTTTCCTTGGTAAGGGAAAAGAAAAATTAGTTCAGATGGGAGCAACTTACAAAAATAAGGTGGTTTTTTAAACAAAAGGCCTTGACAAATTTAATCTGTTTGTAATACTAAATTCAACCAACATAAAATGGAAGAAAAAAACAAAACACCTCTATACAAGAAACACGTGGAGTTAAATGCTAATATTGTAGACTTTGCTAATTACAGAATGCCTATGCAATATTCATCCATATTTAAAGAGACAAAAGCTGTGCGGAATTCTGCGGGATTATTTGATGTGTCTCATATGGGTGAAATCGAGGTTTCTGGCGACAATGCAACAGAATTTATTAACTGCCTCGTAACATTTGATATATCTAAAATCAAAGATTTTCAGGCAAAATATACCGTAATGTTGAATGAAAGAGGAGGAATAATAGATGACCTTCTAATCTATAAGCTTGAGGAGAAATATTTGATAGTGGTAAATGCATCAAACCAGAAAAAAGATTTCGACTGGATCAAGAAGCATGAAAACGGTGGCGTAGAAGTTCAGAACGTCAGCGAAAATTATTTTCAAATCGCTTTACAGGGACCGTTATCAGAAAAAATCATAAAGAGAATAGTAAAAAATGACCCTTCAGATTTAAAATTTTATCATTCTAAAAAAGAAAACATATTAGACATACCAGTTTTACTTTCAAGAACAGGTTATACAGGCGAGGATGGATTTGAAGTTTACGGTAAAAGCAGTGAGGCTGAAAAAATATGGGATAGAATCATGAAAGAGGGGAAGCAATATGATATTTCTCCCTGTGGTTTAGGTGCGAGGGATTTACTCAGGCTGGAAATGGGATACTGCCTCTACGGTAACGATATAACAGCAGAAACGACTCCTCTGGAAGCGAACCTATCCTGGGTTGTTTCTTTAGATAAGAAAAATTTTATAGGGAAAGACGTTTTATTGAAACAAAAAGAAGAGGGAGTAAAAAGGAAACTGGTTGGGATTTTAGTGCCGGGTAAGAGAATTCCCAGACACGGTAATAGAATATTGATAAAACAAGAAGAGGTAGGAATAATTACAAGCGGGAATTACTCTCCTAATATGGGCTCTTCCATTGCGTTGGGCTATATTAGTAAGCCGTATGACAAAGTGGGAACAAAAGTAGAGATCGAAATAAGAAATACGGCTACGGAGGGAGAAATCATTAAGTTGCCGTTCTGGAAACATGGAACAGTTAAAAAGACGAGTTTAGAAAAGAAACAAAGCGGCTGAATTTTAAATCAAGTATAAAAATGGAGGGGAGATGGAAATAAAAATACCGAAAGATCTTTTGTATACCGAAGATCACGAGTGGGCAAGAAAAGAAAACGGTGAAATTACCGAGGGGATAACGGATTTTGCGCAAGCTGAACTTCAGGATATTGTTTTTATAGAATTGCCGGAAGTAGGTCAAGAAGTAGTTCAGGGAGATTCTATTGCAACAATTGAAGCCGTAAAAACGGTAACCGATCTTTACGCAGCTGTTTCCGGAAAAATTGTTAAGGTTAACAAAGAGCTGGAAAAGAAGCCGGAATTAATAAATAAGGACCCCTATGATACTGGTTGGATAGTAAAAATAAAAGTTTCTGACCCAGCCGAATTAGAAACCCTGCTTGTGCCTTCCGAATATAAAAAAGTAATTCAAGAAGAGTGAATTTTAATCCAGTAAATAAAAATCAGCAGAAAGAAATGCTCAAAACCATAGGTAAGGGAATAGCCGATTTACTTTCAGCAATTCCTGAAGAGATGCATTTAAAAAGCTCCCTAAATCTTCCTTCTTTTCTATCTGAAATGGCAATAAAAGAGGAAACACTTAAAACGGCTAAACTCAACAAGGATTTAATAGTTTTTGCCGGCGGCGGAGTTTATGATCACTACGTGCCTTCAGCTATAGGGCATCTGACCGGGATGCCTGAGTTCTATACTTCTTACACTCCTTATCAGCCGGAGGTTTCTCAGGGGACTCTCCAGGCGATCTACGAATATCAATCGATGATTTGCGAATTAACCGGAATGGAAGTTTCAAACGCTTCTATTTATGATGGGGCAACTGCTCTCGGGGAAGCTATATTTATGGCATTCGCAATAAACTCCGATAGAAACAAAGTAGTTGTCTCAGAAGGAATCAATCCTTATTACATCGAGGTTATAAAAACATATCTAGGGGAAAATTATTTATTTGAAACTCTATCTCTTAAAGATGGCATAACGGATACAGATCAGGTTAGTAAAATTGATGAGGGGGCTGCTTGCATAGCGATTCAACATCCTAATTTCCTGGGGAATCTTGAGGAAGTAGAAGAATTCGTGAAAGTAGCTCAAGAACATGATGTTATTGTTGTTTTGCATTTTGATCCGATATCTCTTGGTATACTAAAAACACCGGGGGAATACAGGGTAGATATCGCAACAGCAGAAGGACAATGTTTGGGTGTCCATATGAACCTCGGTGGGCCGTATCTCGGGATACTAACCTCGATGAAAAAACATATAAGAAGTATGCCTGGAAGAATAGCCGGGAAAACAGTAGACAAGAAAGGGAAGGAAGGTTATGTAATGGTCCTTCAAACCCGTGAACAACACATAAGAAGAGAAAAAGCGACATCTAATATCTGTACGAACCAGCAACTTTGTGCCCTTTCCTCCGCAATATACCTTGCTCTTCATGGATGGGAAGGAATAAGAGAAATAGCGAACAAAACAACTCAGAAAGCTCATTATCTTGCAGAAATACTACAAAAGGCGGGGCTTAAACTTCCATATAAACAAAAATTTTTTAGAGAGTTTGTTGTTGAAATTCCAGCAGGAGCGGAAAAAGCAATCAAAAAGGGAGTTAAAAAAGGATACCTTGCCGGTATTAACCTTGGCAAATTCAAAAAAGAGTGGCGGAAACACCTTCTCGTTTCCGTAACGGAAAAAAGAACTAAGAACGAGATGGACGAGCTTGCCCGAATCCTTTCGTCTATTTAATAAATCTGATTTTTATCCCTAGAGAAACTATCACGAAAAAGCCTTAAAAATCAAATATTGGCACTTAGCTATTCGCTTTCGGCTGTTGGCTTTCAGCTTTATAATAAAATTATATTGAGGCCACGGACGAAGAGCCAATAAACCGGAATGTGAAATTGTAAAAAAAAGTAAACAGTTAGAAATTAGAATCCCAGCCTACCGAAAATATATTTTAACAGCCATCTAATACAAAAAAGAGCACTCATTGTTTTTGGATAACAGCTAAAAGCCAGAGGCATAGTTTAAAAAAGCTCTTGACAAATAACATAAATTTCATTACAATAATTTTGTATTAATTCAATAATACAAAGTTAGTTTTGTAAATTTGCAAAAAAGAGGTTTGGTTTATATTGAATTTTTTTGTGATAGTTTTGTATATACAAAAAGTTGATTGCTTGAAACTTTTTTGTTTGTGATTTCGTCAAACAGAAAAAGAGGTGAATTTGGGTAAAATTTTTAGATTTGTAAAGGAGGTTAAATAATGTTTCGCAAGAAAAAGCTCATGATTGTATCTTTGTCTATTGTGCCAGTCGTTTTTCTTTTGTTTGCTTTTAGAAACGGGAATGGGAATGTTGAGCAAAATCCTGCTGTAAAAGTAACAAAAGGGAACATCAGGGATGTGGCGGTTGCGCTCGGCACTATCGAGGTTAAGTATGAGACGAGTGTGAAATCTGCCTTTTCGGGAGTAATAAAAAAAGTGTTTGTTGAAATCGGAGATGTGGTGAAGAAGGGCGATCCTATTTTTGAAGTAAGTCCAACTCCAACTCCTTTTGAACTTGCTTCTGTCAGAAAAGAAGTAGAAGTGGCAAAAATTAGGTTAGAAAATGCGAAGAAAGATATCGAAAGAAAGCGAACTCTTTTCGAAAAAGAATTGATATCGGATAAGGAATACGAAAATATGCAGCAGGAACTCCAGGAAACGCAGTCCACGTACAATCTTGCAAAACAGAGCTTGGATCTAATGGAAAAAGGAAAGGCTAAAGTCGGAGGGGCTGCTCTTGACGCTATAATTCGTTCGCCCGTGTCCGGAACAATTCTCTCACGTGAAGCCAACATCGGAGACCCTGTCGTGCCGCTTACATCTTATCAGCCCGGTACAGAACTTATGAAAATCGCGAGACTTCAAGATTTATTATTCAAAGGAACTGTCGATGAAATCGATGTCGGAAGATTGGAAGAGGGAATGAAAGCAAAAATAACGGTGGGTGCTATCCCTGATGAAGAAGTTTATGGGATAATAGATATTATTGCTCCGAAAGCACATAATAAGGAAGGAGCCACAGTTTTTGGTATCGAAGTAATAGTTACAGAGAAGGGCAACAAACCCCTGCGGGTTGGGTATTCTGCAACTGCCGATATTATTATCGACGAACGGAACGATGTGCTGGTTATACCTGAAGGGGCTGTACACTTTGAAGATGAAAAAACATATGTCTATCTTGTAAGCGGAGAAAAAAGGGATATTGAAGTCGGTTTGTCTGATGGGTTAAACATAGAAGTCGTTTCCGGATTAAAAGAAGGAGATGAAATTAAAAAATGAAAAGGGTATTAACTCAATTGGCCCAGGATTTTAGGGCTTACAAGATGAGGTTTTTCTTTGTTGTATTCGGCGTCGCATGGGGAACTATCGCGATTGTTCTTAACATGGCTTTCGGGGTCGGAGTTATGGTGCAGATTGAAAAAGGACTCAAAGGTTTGGGTGAACATATCGGTATACTATGGCCCGGACAGACAAGTGTTCCTTACAAAGGGCTGGGTATCGGCAGAAGGGTCAGATTTGTTCCGGAAGATGCAGAACTCCTAAAAGAGAGAATCGATATCATTGAAAAAGCCTCTCCCGAATACATACACTGGAATCAGCCCATAAAGTACGGGGAGGTTCTCCGTAACGCTAAGGTATGCGGAGTAAATCCTTCATACGGAGAGATGAGGTCTATTGAAGCCGAGAACGGCAGATTTGTAAATAAACTGGACGTGGAAAAAAGGAGAAGAGTTATCTTCCTTGGAGACGAAGAGAAGGACAAAATATTCGGACCCGAAGAAGCTGTCGGGAAAAGAGTTCTTTTAAACGGCATCCCGTTTACGGTCATCGGGGTAATGAAGAAAAAAATCCAGAATAACTGCTATTCAGGCAACGATAAAAATGCGGTGTTTATTCCCTACTCGACTTTTAAAACAATGTACGGCTGGCTTTACATAAATAATATGGTTTACCAACCTGTTTCCGCCGACGTATCAAAAGAAGCCCAGGAAGAAATTAGCAAGGTACTTGGAGAAAAGTATAAATTTGACCCGGAAGATAAAGAAGCTCTGGGGACCTGGGATGTCGCCGAACAAGAGAAAATGCAGCATAAGATTGGCAAAGGAATAGAAATTTTCCTATCTATCGTTGGCGCAATGACTTTGCTTATCGCAGGCGCTGCGATCGCTAATATTATGTATTTCATAGTAGATGAGAGGACGAGAGAAGTAGGAATAAGGCGTTCCGTTGGGGCGACTAAATTCAATATTCTACGTCAATTCCTGTTAGAATCGCTTTTATTGTCTGCAATTGGCGGAGCATTGGGCCTGTTTTTTAGCTTTTCTATTGTATGGTTCTGTTCTCTTATACCCGAAGCGGGTATCTTTGAATTTATAGGTAAGCCTACGATGTCCTATGAGATACCTATAATAACAGTATTTGTTCTTCTTGTCATTTCGGTTATTTCGGGATATTTCCCCGCGAGAAAAGCGGCGAACTTAAAACCTGTGGAGTGTTTGCGCTATGAGTAATATACTAATCGAAGCAAAGAATATAAGAAAAGAGTACGAAATGGGAGAAGAAAAAGTAGAAGCCATCAAGAATATGTCTCTTAAAGTTAAGGAGGGAGAATTCATTTCCATTATAGGCCCTTCCGGTTCTGGCAAATCGACTTTACTACATATTTTGGGATGTCTTGATCTGCCCTCCAGAGGTGAATACCTGTATAAAGGTAAGGAAATATCGACCTATTCCGATGATCAGCTTTCTGATTTTAGAAACAGAGAGATAGGGTTCGTGTTCCAATTTTTTTATTTGCTGCCACGAGAGAACGTTCTTGAGAATGTAAAGCTGCCTCTTCTTTACCGGGATACAACCGAAAAAATCAGGAACGATATGGCTATGAAAGCTTTGGAAAAAGTTGGTATGAAAAAAAGAAAAAATCACCTTCCCACTGAACTTTCAGGAGGCGAGCGTCAGAGAGTTGCTATCGCAAGGGCGCTTGTAGGTGACCCGAATCTCATTCTTGCCGATGAACCGACTGGCAACCTGGACACAAAAACGGGAGAATCTATAATATCGATTTTTGAAGAATTATATAAAACAGGAAAAACAATTATAATGATAACCCATGAGAAAGAACTTGCGGAGAAAGCAGAAAAAATAGTCAAAATAAGAGACGGTGAGATAGAAGGAGGTTGATGTGATTTTTCTATTGTTGCTGGCATTTAATTTAACATTAGAAGATGCGATAGAAATGGGACTGAAAGGAAGCCCGATATACCTGAAAGCCAAAAAAAGCTTTATCATTGAGCAAAAAATTAATTCATTCGTCTACTCCGAACTCTTACCGGAAATAAACGGAGGTTACAGCTGGATAAAAACCGGGAGCGAAACCGGCGGAGTTTCTTTTTTTGACACAATCAGTGGATACAGTCTTTCTGCCAGCTGGGATCTTGGCCCCGGTGAATTATTTAATTCTTTTGGTACTCATTACAGAAACAGCTCAGCTTATTATTCCTTTGTCGAGGCTCAGAATAGTGTGATATACGATATTGCGTTTCAATATCTCAAGACATTGATGATGCAAAAATTACTCGAAAGCAGAAAGGCGGGAGTCGAGAGAACAGAGAAGAATTTAAACCTGATAGAAGAGAAAAAAGCTCTTGGTCTGGCTTCGAACGCTGAAGTTCTAAAAGCAAAGGTCGATTACTTCCAATCGAAGATAAATCTACTTGACACAAAAAAACAGGCGAGGGTTTCTGCCTTAATGCTAAACAATATTTTAGGCTTAACGGCAAGAGATTCGCTGGAGCTCGAAGAACCGCAAGTCGAATTTGAAATTCCATCAAGAGATTCGATTCGATATATGGCGATGGAAACCGACCCTCTATACAACAAATATAAGGCGGAATATAATGCCGCAAAATACGATATATTGGGCGGTACAACTGAGGATCTCTTTTCTGTTTCGTTCTTCACGGATTTCCAGCATACAGGAGAAGAATTCCCAAGATCCTCTGTTTTAAGGGATAATTATGATTACTCGATCGGATTATCTATAACCGTCCCCATATTTACCGGTTTTTCGAGATTTAATAAATACACAATCAACAGACTGAAAAAGGATTTGGCAGATATAAATTTGCAAGATAGGGAGAGAGAACTTACCGTTGCGGTAGAAGACGAATATTTAAGCTACAAGGAAACAGAGGAAAAACTTGACCTTGCCGGCGCAACTCTTGAGTTTGCCCGCGAAAGCCACGATGCTGCCAACGAGAGATACACCCTCGGGGAAGCCTCAGTTATAGAATTTTTAGAAGCGGAAGAAGACCTGCTTGAAGCAGAGTATTCTATGACCCAGGCTCGGTTCGACTGGTATTTGTCCGTGTATAAAATTAAAAGATTAACAGGGAGATTAACCATAAAATAAGTAAAAGGAGGAAAAATGAAAAAAAGGTTAAGGAGTCAATTACTTGCAGTTTTATTTGTTCTTTTCGCAATTACTCCCTTAAGCGCAAGAGGTTCTTATAAATATCAACGAGAATTTAGGAAAACTCTCGAAGTGAAGAAGGGAATGGATTTGAGCGTATCCACTCGTAACGGAAAAATTGATATAGAAAAATGGGATAAAGACCAGGTAGAAATTTTTGCTGTAGTAGGTACTAATAAGAGCGAGGAGGAACTTGATAAGATCGATATTGATATTTCTGTGGATGAGAATATTGTTATCGAAACTAAATTCCCGGCAGACGAATCCAAAGAAAAGTCTTCTGAGGAAGAAAAGTTTAGTTCTTGGGATCTTATTAAACAAGCAATAACCTCTGGCTTCAGCGGATCCGGGGCAGTTAACTATGAAATAAAGGTACCCAATTACCTTGTTGTTACAGAAGCCACAAGTACTAACGGCGAGATAACACTTACAGGTACAAAAGGACCTTCCAAAATAACAACAACGAATGGAGAAATTAAAATCGAAAACGTAGAAGGCAATATAGAAGCGCGAACCACAAATGGAAAAGTAGAGATTGAAAATGCGAAGGGTTTGATTACAGCCACAACAACAAACGGGAGAATAAGAGTTAAAGGCGAAGGGATAAAAGAGTTAAGAACTACCAATGGCGGTATAGAGGCTGAATTTAAGGGAATAGAAGAAGGAGGATCAGAAATTAGCACTACAAACGGTTCGATAACAATTGGCATACCGGGTTCTCTTAATAGCGTTCTTGAACTAAGTACAACTAATGGCGGAATCGATTTAGACGATATCTCCCTAGAGGTTATTTCGCAACATAAAAACAAATACATCAAAGGTATAATGGGACAAGGCGGCCCAGAAATAAACGCAAGCACCACAAACGGAAGCATAAAGATTAGAAAATTGTAACAAAGAACATAGGGGAGAGAATTAAGAATTCCTCCCCACCCCCTGACCAGCTGCGATGGGCACGGATACGCTTTCAGCCTTTGTGGCGATTTAAAATGCCTCTCGACAAATATTATATTTACAGTATAATTTAAAAATAAAAATGACGGAAAATTCGGAGGGAACAATCATTAAGCTTTTCTTTTTTAAACCAAATCGAGGCACTTTTCGTAGAACGCTCTGTAATCTGTCTTTGACGGATCATCCTTATCAAGTTTAAGAAACTCCATTGCCTCGCTGGGATGTAAATTCAATATGCCGGCTACCATATAAGGGATATTATATCCCCATGTGATTTCTTGCTGCAAGGGCATAATATGTTTTCCTATAACATCTATGATCGGCCTTATATCGAATTTGGGATTCTTGAGAAAAGACATTAAAAGTTCCAGAGGACAGTTACCCGCGGCTCTTCCAATTCCATAGAGAGTACCATCCACGTAGTTTGCTCCTCTTATTATACCCTGGATTGTGTTGGCAAATGCAAGCTGTTGATGATTATGACAGTGCACGCCTATTTCTCTGTTTTTGATGTACTTCTTATACTTATCATAATAGAAATCAATGTCTTCACTATACAGAGCGCCAAAACTATCCACTATATATACAGCAAACACTTTTGTTTCTTCCTGTATCTGAGCAAGTGCTTCGTCCAATTCCCAATCTACCGCATGGGAAATTGCCATAACATTTATGGTTGCGTCGTAACCGTTATCAGTCGCGGCATTAGCAGTTTTTATTGCTTTATCAATATCTTTTACGTAAGTAGCAACCCTGATGATATCAACAGGGCTTCCTTCTTTAGGCAATATGTCATCGACCGTGCTCTTATGCGCGTCCATCATCACTGAAAGTTTAGTTTCGCTTTCGACACCATCTACAATTTTCTTAAGGTCTTCGTCGTCGCAGAATCTCCAGGGTCCGTATTCATCCGTAGAAAACATTTCTTTACTGTTTCTATAACCGAGCTCAACAATGTCTACACCCGCTTCACATACGGCTTTGTAGACAGCCCTGACAGTTTCAAACGGGAACATTGAATTATTCATCAGTCCCCCGTCTCTTATAGTACAATCAACAACTGTTATTTCCGGTCTATACATAAAAAAACTCCTTTTATATAAAAAAATTCTTTTGAGAGTATACTAAAACCTCTAAATAAGTCAAGAGTGGATTCTGGAACAATGATTTTGTTGGGAAAAAGAAAAAAAGGGGGATGGCTATGTGCAATCTGCGGTCAAAATAGGGGTTGGGGTTTGCCTCTTGACATATGTGGGAATGAAATTATACTTTATTTAAAGAAGATGGTTAGTCGAGGCGTAGAACACAGATAAAGTTGATTGTTGTAATAAGTGAATATTTATAGTCTAAAACTTATAAAGGGAGGAGGAAGTGGATTTACCAATGGAATATCCCAAATGTCAAAAATGTAATTTTGGCGTGCTTATCCCCTTATCGGATTATGGGCAGGGTGGTGCATCAATACCCTACAAAGCATGGGTATGCACAAATCCGGATTGTCATTTTCACATTCGAATAGACAACGGAGAGCTCAGTTATGGTACGGGTATCGGTGTAAGCCAAAAGCAACAAAAGAGTTAAGAGTTTAGAAAGATATATTGGAGCTCTCCAGAGTTTTTTCCTGCGCTCTTCAAGGAATTGAAGCAAAGATCGTTGAAGTCGAAGTAAGCCTTTCAAGAGGTCTACCTTCCTTTTTAATTGTCGGATTGCCGGAAACAGCTGTAAAAGAGTCAAGAGAAAGAGTCGAATCTGCAATAAAGAGTGTGGATTTCGAATTTCCGCTAAAAAAGATTACTGTTAATCTTGCTCCTGCAGATATAAAAAAGGAAGGAACCTCTCTTGACCTTCCAATTGCACTCGGTATTTTATCCGCTTCAGGTCAAATTGATCCTGGTAAGTTAAAAAATGCGTTGATTGTTGGTGAACTTGCTCTCGACGGAAGAATCAGAAAGGTAAGAGGCGTTTTATCCGCTTCCATTCTGGCCAAGGAAAACAAAATAGAACGAATGGTTGTGCCTTTTTTGAATGCTGAAGAAGCAGGAGTTGTAAAAGGGGCAGCAATATATCCGGTGAACAATATAAATGAATGTATTGATACCCTCGGGGATGGCAGAAAAGAACCTTTTTTAATGGATATCGACGAGATTTTCAGAGAAACTTCGGAGTTTGACCTTGATTTCTCGGATGTTAAAGGTCAGGATACGGCAAAAAGAGCTCTTGAAGTTGCTGTTGCCGGCGGCCACAATGTCTTGATGATAGGTCCTCCCGGTTCCGGTAAAACAATGCTTGCGAAAAGAATACCGACAATTTTGCCTTTAATGAATATTGAAGAAGCTATTGAAACGACCAAGATTCATTCCGTAGTTGGAGCTTTGCCTCCAAAAGTCTCACTAGTAGCAAAAAGACCTTTCCGGTCGCCTCATCACACGATTTCTTATGCGGGACTCATAGGAGGAGGTACTTATCCTCAGCCGGGAGAAGTTAGTTTGGCTCACAATGGAGTTTTATTCTTAGATGAATTACCAGAGTTTAACAGAAATGTTCTCGAAGTGCTTCGTCAGCCACTTGAAGATGGTTTTGTAACTATTTCCAGAGCCAAAAGTACAATAGCTTATCCTGCTCGCTTTATGCTTATAGGTGCTATGAATCCCTGCCCTTGCGGATATTTTGGAGATGCCTATAGAGAATGCAATTGTACCCCTTCAAAGATAGACCGGTACCGCTCAAAGATTTCAGGGCCTCTGCTTGACAGAATAGACATGCATGTTACTGTTGGTAGAGTTAAATATAATGAGATTATGGATATGAAAGAAGGAGAAAGCTCAAAATCTATCAGGAAGAGAATAGAAAAGTGCCGGAAAATACAAGAAAAAAGATACAAAAAAGAAAATTTATATTTTAATGCGCATCTTGATTCTAAAAAGATAAGAAAATATTGCGCGATCGACGAAAAAAGCAGAACTCTGCTTAACTCAGCGATGGATAAATTCGGCTTTTCCGCGAGAGCTGTAGACAGAATTTTAAAAATGGCAAGAACTATTTCCGATCTGGAAGATGAAAAGGATATACAATCTCAACATATAGCAGAAGCAATCCAGTATAGAACTCTTGACCGTAAACTATGGTTGACGAAGTAGTAAAAACATACTCAAAATTAAAGAAAAATGGAACCACCCACATATTATAAGGGTCTAATACATTAGGCATAGACTTTATAAAGTGCAGGTGATGAGCATGGGAAAAGAGAAAACAAATAATAGGGATATAGAAAAATTAAAGGACGATATTTCTCTTGAGGAAGCGGAGCCTAAAAGAAAAAGACTTCTGCAAGTATTAGTGTTATTCTTGATAGGGGGAATTATAATATCCTTAGGAGTTTACTTAAGGTGGGACAAACGGATAATTGGTATAGGAGTTTTTCTTTTCGGTATTGTATCTCAAGGCTGGTCAAGTCTGGTTGCTCTTTTGGGAGGGATACCTGTTGTCGGAAGTATTATTGTAAGATTTCTGGCTCTTCCTTTGCTTTTTCTTGTTAATGGTATTGGTAATCTTTTATCTTTTATAGCAATCAAAATGGGTTATAAGAAAGAAATAATGGATACGAAGTTGCTTGCCTGGACTTTTGCTGGCGGGCTTTTAATTGGATTCATAATAGGAGGATTAATATGATTTTATTGCTTTTACTAACATCTCAATATCTCTTTGAGCAAAACAAGATTCAGTATACCTCACATGAATGGATGATGCATGAAACAGAGCATTTTCATATATATTACTATAAGAGTGAGAAGGTCTTGGTCCCTTTTGCGGCAGATGTTTTAGAAGAGAGTTATAACAGGTTGAAAAAAAGATTTAATTATAACGAGAGAAAAAACGAGGATGAAATCCCTGTAATTCTGTACAAGTCTCATCCGGACTTTCAGGGAACCAACGTAATTCTTGATAGAATACCTGAGGGCGTAGGAGGTTTCGCAGAGCTTTTCAAGAATCGTATCGTTATTCCCTTTACCGGGTCTTATT
Source organism: Caldifarciminota bacterium (assembly GCA_016930175.1). GTDB lineage: Bacteria > Hydrothermota > UBA3072 > UBA3072 > UBA3072 > JAFGHJ01. The sequence goes on along the minus strand of JAFGHJ010000006.1, from coordinate 59,459 downwards.
CTGACTTCAGGCATGTTCTCAATCATGAATTAGTTCACATTTTCCAATACCGCATTCTTTACGGTACAGGAGTAAACGCCATTAAAAGGGCAATAACTTCCAGTATTCCACTCTGGTTTATTGAAGGTATGGCAGAGTTGGAGTCGTCGGGATGGGATCAGAGTGCCGAAACATATATTAGGGACGCTGTTTTAAATAATAAGCTCTTTACTATACCTCAGTTGAATAGGATTGGTGGATATCCTATATACAAAGAAGGCCAATCTGTTTTATATTACATAAGAGAAAAATATGGCGAGGAAAAGATAGGGGAAATAATGAGTAAACTTAAAATCACCAATTCTTTTGAAGGAGCTATTGTTAGCGTTTTGGGTATAGATCTTAATCGCTTGAACTCCGAATGGACTAAAGAGCTAAAGAAACAGTATTGGCCAATTATTGAAGGTAAACAATATATAAGTGAAATCGCAAGGCCTATTGTAACACATAGTGGTTTTGAGAATCTTTATAACTATGCTCCCGCTGTGTCTCCTTCGGGTGATAAAATAGTATATTTTACAGATGAAGTGGGTGAAGTTCAAATAAGGCTTGTTTCTTCTCTAACTAAAGAAGATTTAGGCTTACTGGTCAAAGGAGGGCGCTCTGCCATGTTTGAATCTTTACATCTGATGGATGGGCACACCAGCTTTTCTCCCGATGGGGAAAGAATTGTTTTCCCTGCCATGGTAAAGAATAAAGACGTGCTTTATATTTTAGGCATAAGAGAGAGAAAGATATTGAAAAAAATCGATTTACAATTAGATCTAATAAGATGGCCCGAATTCTCTCCCGATGGCAAGAAAATTGCATTTGTTGGTTTGAAGAATGGAGCTTCCGATATTTACGTATACGACCTTCAAAGCGAAACCCTTTTAAATGTAACACATGACAGATATTCAGATAATTATCCAGCCTGGAAAGGAGATTCTTTGCTTTTTGTCAGTGATAGACCGGAGACGGAAAAATGGGATTACAACACAAGTATGTTATACCTGTCCGATTTAAAGGGAAATATAATAAAGTATCTCTCCTTCGGGGAGCAGATTATAGCTCCGAAAGTCTATAATTCTGATGTGTACTTTATCTCTTACAGGGACGGAGGTAAAAATCTTTATATATATAAATCCGATTCGTCGGTTGTGAGACAGCTGACGGATCTTATCGGGTCGGTGGATGATTTCTCTATCTCTAATTCCGGTCATGTAGTTGTCTCTATATATACGGATCTCGGCTGGGATATATATTTTATTGATGCAGTGGAAGACTTAGAAGAAAAAGAACCGAATCCTCCAAGAGAATTAGACAAAGAAGAAGAAATTTCGGTAATGCTTGTAGAAGAAGATAAAATGAAAAAAGATAGCAGAGCTCCTTTGCATTTCGGTGTTGACTACTTTACAGGAACTCTTGGCTATTATTCAGATTACGGGGTTTTTGGATATTTGGCATTAGGTATGAGTGATATGCTTGGGAATCATCAGATTTACGCCTTATTCAATAATACAGATCTTGCCGAGAGTAGTTTCTACATTATGTATTTATATCTGAAGCGCAGAGTCGACCTTGCTACATCTTTGGTAAGACAAAAGGGGGTTTTTTCGGTAAGCGAAGGTTACCTGGCCGGAGATATTTGGAACGTAAACACGGATGTTATATTTCCTCTTGATAGGTTCAAAAGAATTGAAATGGGTTTAAGTTCTTACTATCTTTCCGGAGATTTATTGGTTCCTGTCGAAGGACTTCCCGGTTGGTATACGCCAACCAGTACGGATCTGCCGGAGTTTGGTTTGTTAGGTCATATGGATTTTATTCAAGATAATGCAGTTTGGGGTTATATGAATCCTATAAAAGGGTTCAGAGGCAGAATTTCTTACAGTAGACCTCTGCTTGCTGGTGAGAATCTTTGGGATATTAGTACTGTCTCGACCGATCTTAGAAAGTACTTTTATTTAAGCGGTGACTATAGCTTTGCCTTACGTTTTTTGATAATGCACAGTTGGGGTAGAGATAGCAGGGATTTCGGAACTGTTGGGATAGGGGGAGGGCGTTCGGTTAGAGGATACGATTATAATACTCAAATCGGGAGGACCGCCGGGCTATTAAGCATGGAATTAAGATTACCTTTGATCAAAAGATTGGATCTTGGATTTCCTCCGATATCGCTGGGGGGTATCGAAGGAGCCCTCTTCACGGATATAGGAGTAGCAACTGATGATTACAGGGAACTGCAATTCTTCACTACTGAAAATAATTGGATAAAGCTTGCCGACCCGATTATGTCGTTTGGTGTGGAGTTCAGGCTCAACCTTGGAATAACGATCTTAAACTTTGATATCTCGAGAAGGACCGATTTGAACACAATCTTACCGGACTTTCATTACGACCTTCACTTAGGTCTACCGTTTTAAGAGAAGCCCTTGAACTGCTGAGTCTTTAATCGGCTCAAAACTTCTAAGTTGTCATTTTCTTTGGGGAGGAATAGAATATGGTTATCGGAGTAACAGGTAATACAGGTACAGGCAAAACCGTAATTTGTGAGCTTTTTAAAGAAAGAGGAGCGCATCTTATATCCTGCGATGAGCTTGGATGGGAAGTTTTAAAGGAGCCGCATATAATTAGTCAAATAGCGGATAATTTCAAGGAAGTAATAGAAAACGGAGAAGTAAATAGAGAAAAACTCGGAGCTATTGTTTTTGGCGGCAAGGATAAACTTAAAACATTTAATGAAATAGTTCATCCTGAACTTCTTAAGAAACTGAAGGAAAATATTGAGTCGTCAAAAAAAAAAGTGGTAGTAGATGGGGCTTTAATATTTGAATGGAGAATCGAAAACTGGTTCGATTATATAATCCTTTTAATCTCTACACTGGAAGACAAGAAAAAGAGGTTAATAGAAAAAGGATTAAACAAAGAAATCATAATGGGCAGGCTTAATTCTCAAGAGAATAGTGAAAAATTTATTAAATACTCGGATTTTATAATAGAAAACGACGGAGATTTAGAGAGCTTAAAAAGTAATGCCAGATGGATTTGGGATAAACTAAAAAAGGGGTAAAACTTTTCTTGAAAGATTTATTCGGTCTGCTTTTTTACTTCTTTCTTTTCTCCTTCTTTAACATGTACGTCTAACTGCGGGAAAGGAATTTCTATATTGTTTTCTTTTAATGTTTTCCATATCGCGTAACGTATTTCACTTTCAATTTCTATCTTTTTCAATGCATTGTCTGTCCAAACGGAAACCTGAAAATTTAGAGAGCTTTCTCCAAAGTTAGTAAAGTATACAATAACTTCTGGTTTCTTCAATATATTTTCAAGTTTCGATAAATTCTCAATCAAAGCCTCTTTAACTTTAAAAGGGTCAGAAGAATAAGATACACCAATAGGAATGTCTAATCTAATTACAGGATCAGAATGGGTATAGTTGACCAATTGGTTGTTAACGAGGTTAGTATTTGGAACGATTACTTCAACATTGTTAAATGTCTTTATTGTAGTTGTCCTGATTCCAACCTCCTCCACCCTTCCCAGAAGACCATTAACTTCGATTAGATCGTTATGAACTATAGTCTTGTCAGAAAGCAAGATAAATCCGCTTATAAGGTTGTTCACTATTTCTCTAAGGCCAAACCCGATACCCACACCGAGAGCTCCAATTAATACTTTAAGGGAAGTAAAGTCTATGTTTACTATTGCAAAAGCTACAAAGACTCCTATTATTATTATCGTGTAACGAACCAACATTGAGATGGTATTAGTTCTCGTTATGTCGAGAAAAGGTACTTTTTCAAGGCGTGATTTTGCGGATCTTTCTAATCCTTTAGACAGTCTGAAGGATAAGTAGAAAATCAATAATGCTACGATAAATCCGTTTAAACTTATCTTCTTATCCCCGATATTAATTCTGGGAGTAGAAAGGAAAAATATTACAGTATTCATATAACCTGACTTATGAAGAATCGCAACTGCTATTACAAAAATGCCAAGTGTCGTAATAAGCTTTAGATTGGTTTTGTTTCGCCGGAAATTCATTAAAAGAGACAGAAAAAAAAGAAAAACAAATGTATAAAGAGAAAAGAAAGCTACCTTTTTAAAATATTCTTCCGTAAGAAATCCTATTTTGTAAAATATAAGACCAAATAGAATTAAACAAAGAGGCAAGGCAGAATAATAAGCTATACTTTTGACTTCTTCTCTCTGTTTCTTGGTCAGTAAAACAATTAGAGAATAAACAAATAGGCTTCCTGCTAATGTGTAAATCAATCCCATTGGCTGTTTATGTTAACCGCTTGTAATTTTATGTAGATTTTCGGCAATGTCAGCAGTTTCCTGCGAGGTTGTAGAGAGTTCTTCGACTGAAGCCGACAACTCTTCTATCGCTGCGGATAATTCTTCGGAAGACGCGGCGTTTTCTTCTGCTATTGCTGCAATATTTTCAAGCGCTTCCGTAATTGTATTGACTTCCTCTTCTCCTCTTTTGTTGATTTCGGCAATCTGTCTAATCCTTTTTGTTATATGATTTATCTCGGCGGCAATGTCTTTCAAGAAATCAGCTGATTTTAGAGAGGTTTCTTTGCCTTTATTTACTTCTTCCACGGTTTCCTGTGTTTTTTGTGTTACCAAATTTATCACTCCGGAAATCTCATTTGTTATCTCAGAAATTACTCTGGTAGCTTCGGAAGATTGATTTGCCAGTTTTCTTATTTCCTCTGCTACCACAGCAAAACCTCTTCCTGTTTCTCCTGCTTTTGTCGCTTCTATGGTAGCGTTAAGTGCAAGGATGTTCGTTCTTTTGCTTATTTCTCGCACCTTTTCTGTTATTCCCAGTATTTCTTCCGAATACCGCGCTATACCCTGAATTACTTTTTCCAATTCATGAATGGTGTTTGTTACGTTATCCATGGCAACCCTAACTGCTTCTGAAGATTTTTTCCCTTTTCCTGAAAGTTCAGAGATATTCTCGGAAGAACTTAGGGTTTCCTGTGCTGAATCTAAAGATTGGCGGACTACCGTTAGAGCTTTTTGGGACATACCGGATGCAATCTGTGATTCCTGTGCCTGTTTCTCCGAAGCATGCGCAATTTGCTCCATAGTAGAAGAAACCTCTTCCGCGGAAGCAGTCATCTCCTCGGCAGAAGCAGAGAGTTCTTCGGCCTGAGCGGAAATCCTTTCGGTAACCTGACGAATTGCATCCTTATCCTTCTCTAATTTATCCACGAATTGATTGAAGGAAGCAGCCAGTTCTTTGCTTTCTGCGGTAAGAAACTTTTCGGATATTCTGACATGAATATCTGCTCTTCCTTCGGCTATGTTTTTTAAATTCTCTCTCAATTTGTTTAAAGGACGGAAAAAATAATTCAATAGTTCTAAAGTTCCGAGGAGAGAAATTATGGTAATGACAAGAAGAATTTTAAGCAAAGCTGAGGAAAGTCTCTTTGTAACCGAAAAAGATTCCTGAAGAGATATTCCTGTTCTGAAAACTCCGATTACTTTGTCTGCTCTCATTCCTCCGTAAACGGGAAAATAACAATCAAGGAGTCTCTGGTCTTCTATTTCCTTAACTGGTGCAATTGTTTCTCCTTCTTTTATTTTAGCCATAATTTCTTCCGACAGCGTATCGGTTATTTGGATTTTTCCTATTTCGGTGAATACATTCCCGGATAAATCGTATACTTTTAAATACAAAAGATCTTTTCTTTCCGAAAGCTCCGAGAGTGAGGACTCAAGAAAAGAAGGATTTTTAGAATTCAAACTGAATTCTAAAGTGGCATTAATTGAACTAAGTATGTTTTCACCTCTGCTTTTTAGAATAGTGTTGAACTCTGATTTTACAATATTATGGGCTAATATTAAAGTCAGTATGTTTAACGTTAAAATTATAGCAATTAAAAGCACGGAAATCTGAACTTTTAATGAATTAAATTTTATCATTAAACCTCCTAACAATAATGTTACAAAAATTAGATTTGAAAGTCAAGAGTCCAAATTAAAACTTTTACTGTTTTCAAAATTTTTGAGCGGAATAAAAAAGGGCCGGTTACACGGCCCTTTTCCATCTTGCAATTCCCCCTAACCGATTATGTCTTCAATTTCGCCTAAAAGCCAATTGATTTCCTCGACAGTCAAATCACCCATATGCGCAATTCTAAATGTTTTCTCTTTTAAGTCCCCGTATCCGTTAGAAATGTATGCGCCACTCTTGGATAGCTCCTCGTTAAGACCTTTAATTGAAATTCCTTTGGTGTTATTTATGCATGTTACTGTGGGCGAAAGATTGTTTTCATCTGCGAAAAGCGAAAAGTTTTCTCTTGCCCAGTTTTGAACTATCGAGGCCATCTCGGCGTGTCTTTTAAAGCGGTTTTCTATACCTTCCTGGTTTACTATCTTGTCCAGCTGGTAGTTAAGAGCGGCAATCAAATTAAGGGCAGCTGTTATAGACGGCTGCTTTGCCTTATCCCAGTATTTCTTGTACTCAAGAAAGTCAAAATAGTATCCTTTATCGTCCACCTCGGCGGAGCGCTGCATTGCTTTTTCGTTTACGGAAGCGATTGACAGTCCCGGAGGAAGAGCAAAACATTTCTGTGAAGAAGTAAGGATATAATCAATCCCCCAATCATCGACTCTTATCTCGGTACCTGCCATAGAAGACACGGCGTCAACGCATAAAACCACATCCGGATATTTGCTTACTACCTCTGCTACTTCTTTCAGCGGATTCAACACACCGGTTGAGGTTTCATTATGGGTTATAAACACTGTATCGAATTTACCTGTTTTTAGTTTTTTTTCTATATCTTCAGGAGAAATGCCTTTACCCCATTCGTATTCCAGAACTTCGTAGTCTTTTTTACAGCTTTTCGATATTCCAGCCCATCTTTTGCCGAAAGCTCCGCATATTGAATGAAGAGCTGCCTTTTTTACACAATTTCTGACTGCCGCTTCCATCAAACCGGTTCCAGAACAAGTTCCTATAATCATAAAATTATTCGTGAAAAGAATCTTCTGGAGTTTCGCCACCGTTTCTTCCATTAACTTCGAAGTTTCTGGCATCCTGTGTCCAAACATCGGGAAATCCATTGCTTTTCTAACATCTTCCCTGACTTCTGTCGGGCCGGGAATAAATAATTTTCTGTACATCAGTCCTCCTTTCTTCCTTGTCTGATTTGTGGGTATAAAGGAAATTCTTCTGCTATTTCTTTAACTTCCACTTTTACTTTTTCTGTTACTTTTTCATCGTCGATGTTTGTAAGAACCTTATCAATCAACTGAGCTATTTTCTTTATTTCTTCTTCTTTTATTCCCCTGGAGGTTAAGGCAGGGGTCCCTATTCTTATGCCGCTTGCTATAAATGGTTTTTCTTTATCAAACGGAATCGTATTTTTATTTACGGTTATTTTTGCCTTATCCAGAGCTTCCTCAGCCTGTTTGCCTGTGATGCCCTTGCTTTTTACATCTACGAGTATTAAATGAGTATCAGTACCATCGGCAACAAGCCTCCATCCTAATCTCTTAAACTCTTGCTCGAATGCTTTAGCGTTTAATTTTATCTGATGCTGGTATTTTTTGAATTCAGGAGAGAGAGCTTCCTTGAACGCAACGGCTTTTGCGGCAATCGTATGCATATGAGGCCCACCCTGCAGACCCGGGAAAATGGCTTTATCTATAGCTTTTGCCCATTTCTCCTTGCAGAGGATTATTGCGCTTCTCGGACCTCTGAGCGTTTTATGCGTGGTGGTCGATACTGCCTCCGCGTAAGGTATTGGCGAGGGATGCTCTCCGGCGGCAATAAGTCCTGCGATATGGGCAATATCAGCCACGAGGTATGCTCCCACCTCGTCACAAATTTCTTTGAATTTGTCCCAGTGAAGTGTCCTTGGATAGGCAGACGCACCGGTCATAATCAGCTTAGGCTTTTTCTCTCTCGCCAGTTTTAGCAGTTCATCATAATTTATCTGCTCCGTTTTAGGGTCTACGGTGTACTGAATGGTTTCCCAAAAAGTGCCGGTGAAGCTCACTTTATAACCGTGAGAGAGGTGTCCGCCATGTGAAAGAGAAAGTCCGAAAAATAAATCACCTGGGTCGAGTAGAGCCGAGTATATTGCCATGTTAGCCGGTACTCCGGAGAGAGGTTGGACATTTACGTGTTCTGCGCCGAATAGTTTCTTAGCTCTTTCGATAGCAAGATTCTCTACCACATCCATCCATTTGCATCCGCCGTAGTATCTCTTGCCTGGATAGCCTTCCGCGTATTTGTTTGTCATTACCGAACCCATAGCCTCGAGCACAGCAATCGACACAAAATTCTCGGAAGCTATAAGCTCGAGATTATCGTGTTCCCTGGTAGCTTCCCCAATTATGGCTTTGTAGACTTCAGGGTCCGTTTTATATAGTTTATCCATGTTTTAATACCCCTCTTTTTAAAATTTCAGGTTCTGCCACTATTATATTTTGATAATTTTCCTTGTCAAGTCTAAAAACCCCTCCTTACCAAAAATTAATCTCACACAGAGACACAGAGGACACGGAGTCACTCCACTCTCAACCTTCTAATTTATTTTGTTTTTTAACTCCACCCCAACCAACTAAAAAGTTAAATCTGGAGACCAAACACTTCTTAACAAACACTCTTGACATTAGCTTATTTTCCGCTACCATAAATATATGAAAAAAATAGGAATTGTAACGCCCGGAGGGGATGCGCCGGGGATGAACACGGCAATTGGAACAGTCTTAAGGCTTTGCAGAAACGAAACAGGACAACTAATTGGTATTAATGACGGATACAGCGGTCTGATAAAAGAAGATTATTTCGATTTTTCCAGGACCCGTTCCGATACAATCATGGGTGTAAGCGGTACCATACTACATTCGGCAAGAATGCCTTCATTTAAAGAAGAAAAAGTTGTAAAAGAAGCGGCAAAAAATCTTCTAAAAGAGAAAATAGAAGGACTGATTGTTATCGGTGGAGACGGTTCTTTTAAAGGGGCAATGTCTCTTAATAAACATTCAGGAGTGCCTGTTGTGGGTATTCCCGCTTCGATAGATAACGACATCTATGGGACGGATGAAACAATAGGATTCGATACAGCCTGCAACACTGCTCTTGAGGCAATTAACAAAATAAAAGATACGGCTATATCTTTCGAAAGAATTTTTGTTGTCGAGGTAATGGGAAAGAAAAGAGGTTTTCTTGCACTTGAGGTAGGTATAGTCTCTGGGGCAGATGCAATACTAATTCCTGAAGTAGAATTACCTATTTCAGAAATAGTCGAAGGGCTTAAAAGAGAAAAGGGAAAAGGCCAAAATGATGCGATAATAGTTATGGCAGAAGGTGTTGAGGGGAAAGAGAAAATTCCTTCTTTAATAGAAGAAAAAACCAAATGCTCAACCAGAAAATCGTCTCTCGGTTATATACAAAGAGGAGGAGCACCGACAAGAAGAAGCAGGATGCTGGCGGTCGAGTTCGCGAGCCACGCTTACGAATTAATAAAGACTTCCCCCACGAGACCGGTAATGGTTGGACTCCATGGTGAAGAGATCACAACAATGGACCTCGAACAGTCGGTTACCGGGCATAAAGAAATAGATTTCGAAAGATACAAATTACATAGACTTTTATCAAACATTTACTAGATTAGGTGTTAGGTTTTCGGTCTTAGGTTTTAATTGTTAGTTCTAATTTGTTAATTGGAGGGGAAAAATACTATCGGTTTTATGTTCGACTTCTTTTGCTTTTTCTTCCATGCCCCTTTCTTTATAATCTCTCATTAATGTTTCATATAAAATTCTGTTTTTAGGGTTTAATTCAATTGCCTCTAAAAGAAAAGATTCGGCAGTTTCTGCAGCATCCTTATTATAGATATTTTGTTTATACCGTTTAAAGAACTCATATTTTTTAAAGGGTAATTCCCAATCAATCGGATTGCTTTCCATAGCTCTTGAGTGAAGGTAGAAAGCAAAAGACAGATACCCAAGCAATCCGGTTTCGTGGAACAGCTGCTCGTTTACGGTGGCAAGAGAAGTGGAGTAACTCGGCAGCGGCCATAAAGATTCTGCCAGAGAAAGATAATAAATGGCTTTTCCGTATTTTTGACTGTTAAATTCAATTTCTCCCTTTTTTTCTAAAACATAAGCCGACAATGGTATCAGGTAAATAAAAGAGATTAGAATGAATATAACTTTAAACGGTAATGAAAAGTTTACTTTATATTCTCCCGTCGAGTCATCTGCCGAGAAAAGGATAACTATAAAGATAAGAAAATTCGCGGGAAGGTATAAAACGTTATCGAAAAGAGAATGGATAAAAATGACCGTTATTAGAATTCTCTCGAATTTGCCGATTTTTTTAAAATTCATAAAAAACACAAAGAATAAATACAGATAGGCTAAGGATAAAATTATCCCGCCTTCGGCAAAAAATTGCAGAAATTCGTTATGTGCGATTCTTGCCTTCCTTAAATATTTTCCTTCAACCGGGAAATTGTACCGAAGTGAAGCCTTTTTATAACTCCTTAATCCCCAGCCGGATAAAGGCCTGTCCAGTCCCGTTCTTATTGCCTGTTTCCAGAGATTCGGACGCTGAAGAGAATATACCTCGACTTTTCCGATTACTCTTTTCTTGATGGGGTTAGGAACAAGAAGGACAAGCCCAATCAGAATTGGAGCAATAAGCGCAAAAATTTTACGCTCAAAAAGAAAAAAAGGCAAAACGAGAATTAGAACGAGTACGATTCTGGAGCCTGTTAGAACCGAGAACACAAAAAACAATATCATTAAGGAGTATCTTATTGTTTTGTTTCCCAGCTTAAAACTATACAGAAAGCCAAAAATGAGGGGGAATACGAAGAAATTTGCATATTCGTAAGTACCGCTGACCCTCCCGGAGCCGAGCTGAAAAAAACATACAACAAGTTCGGACAGGCAAAAAATAAAAACACTTAACAAAAGTACTTTTTTGTCCGGTTTAATTAAAAGTAAAGCAGTAAAAAAAATCAGATAAGCAAAATACTCTAAAAATCCTTCCATAGAGGATAAAAGAGCAGGAGATAATAAGGTTACAGTGAGTGATGCGCCTGTAAAAATAGCTAAAGGAAGGAGAAATCTGTTTTTTTTAATACGACTTTCTTGATTTATAAATAAAAAAACCGATAAAAGAATAATCGCATAAAGCCCCATAAGATAGACAGCCAAATGTGCTGCGCCGCCTTTGTAAAGACCGATACAAAATATTGGTATTGAACAAACGATAATTTTAATCCAATCTTTTCTCTTTATTTTTGGTTTTTCGGAAAAAGAGAAAACCATGTGTTTTTATTGTTTAACCGATAAATTCAATTGTTTGTTTGTTGATTTTTTTATAAGTTTTACCGCATTTATTGCAGGTGGTTTTCTTTTCATTAAAGACAATTTTGTTGCCGCATTCGCACACCCACCCCTGGATTTTTGCTGGTACCCCATAGACCATTGCGTGGCCAGGCACATCTCGGGTGACAACAGAACCCGCTCCGACGAGACAGTGCTTCCCCAGAGTGATGCCACAAACTATAGTAGAATTTGCCCCTATCGTAGTACCTTTCTGAACAAGTGTTTTTTTATATTCGCTTTTTTTCTTGGGGTGAGCCGATCTTGGAATATTAACATTGGTAAAAACCATAGAGGGACCACAAAAAACATCATCCTCCAAAGTTACTCCCTCATATACTGAAACATTATTCTGAATTTTTACATTGTTTCCGATTTTGACATTTGGACCTACACACACATTTTGACCGATGATGCAGTTTTTGCCAATGCTTACGTTGGATAATATATGGGAGAAATGCCAGATTTTTGTTCCTTTTCCGATTCGAACATTTTTATCTACAAATGATGATTCATGTATAGAATATTCCATCTATTTGTTTTTCTCCAGAGATTCTTGCGCCTTCTTCAGAACCTTTAGTACTTCAAGTCCACTATTACCATCGCTTTTTGGTCTTTTTCCTTGCTCTATACAATGGATGAAATGTTCACAGGCTGCCTTTAAAGGTTCATACAATCGAATACTCGGCAAACAAATATCACCATAACGAACGCTGATTCCACCTTTTTCTGTCCATTCAACACCTTTGTCAAAAATCGCCAATTTGTTTCTCGGCTCCATATCGTCGAAAACGATCATTTTCTTATCGCCTACAACAGTCAATCTTCTGACTTTATGAGGATCTAGCCAGCTTAAGTGGGCGTGAGCATCTACGCCTGAAGAGAAATTTAAGTGAAGAAAAACAGCGTCTTCGATTTTTTGAGTTTCCTGGACATATATTCCGCCAGAGGCTTCGATTCTAACAGGGGAATCGTTTAATAAATACAAAAAAACCGAAATATCATGAGGCCCGAGACTCCAGAGAACATTTTCCTTAGAACGTATTACTCCTAGATTAAGCCTCTGACTGTAGAAATAATATATGCTTCCAAGTTCTCCATTGTCTATTAGTTTTTTAATTTCGCAAACAACGGGATGATAAACAAGAAGGTGATCTACCATTAAGGTTAATTTATTCTTTTCTGCGATTTCTATTAATTCTTCAGCTTCTTTTATTTCAAGAGATAAAGGTTTTTCCACAAAAACGTGTTTACCTGCGAGTAGAGCCTTTTTCGCAATTTCATAATGTGTTTCGGCAGGAGTAGAGATGACAACTGCCTTGATTTGGCTGATGTCGATAATTTCGCCGGGTTTCCTATAAGTTTTTATGCCCGCATACTCGGATTTTACTAAAGTGAGTCTATTCTCATCTAAATCGCAAACGGAGACGCTATTCAAGCCTAAGATTTTACTAAAATTTCTAACCAGGTTTATTCCCCAGTTTCCCGCGCCGATTATGCTTAACTCCATTAAACCTCCAATTTATCCAATATACAAAAAGCTAAAGAGGGTGTCAAGTAAGCAATTTATACAAAGAAATCAAAGTTCTAGCTGCTTTTTCCGCCGTGATATCTAGAGAAAACATTTTGCTTGGTTTCGTTCCAATTTTCATTTGATTTATTTTCTCAAAGATTTAAATTAGTTTTTCCTCATGACGGTATTTAAAAAAACTATTATTTGCTCTTAGAAATCCCCTCAAATTTTTAGCAAGTTCGGAAATTTGAGGTAAAATCCTTTCATAAACGAAATTTCCAAAATAATAATACTTGTCCCTGTTTCTAAAAAAACATCCAAAAATAAGCAGGAAGATAATTTTCAAAAATGCAATATTTATATTAAGCAAAAACCTGAATTTTGGTAAATCTTGTTTCCCATAAACATCAATCTTTTGCATCCCTGCTATAAATTTGCTTTTCATCTTATATAACAAAAGGAAATTTTCCTTTTTAACCATGTGTTTTATTTTTAATTCGGGGTTGTAATATATCTTGATATTTGTAATTATATTACGCGCATCTACCATTAATTTTGTTTCTTCTCCATAGCGCAATTTATTCCCGGTCATACCAAGGTTTGGATTAAACATCCCTAATTTTTTTAAAAGATTTTTTTTGATGATGAAGTTGGAACCGGATAAGCGTTCTTTGCCTCGTAAAAATCTTGCAGTTTCGCCGTGACTACGTATTTCGTATTCATCTTTAAACCAGGCAGGCTTTTTGCATGAATAATAAGGATATATAGGGCCTCCTAAAATATCTGGTTTGATTTTATCTGTTGTTTTTATTATATTAATTATCCAGTTTTTGGGAGCTTTGGCATCATCATCTATATAAGCCAGATATTTACCGCTTGCATTTTTACAACCAGTATTCCTTGCGTTACTGAGCCCCTGTCTCTTTTCTTTGATGTAATTTATGTTGAGCTCCGGAAATCTGTTGATAAAACTATTGATGACGTGTTTTGTGTTATCCTTAGAATTGTTATCGACGACTATGATTTCATAAAGACTATTACTTGCGCTTTGATTTACCAGGCTTGATAGACAATCCTTTAGTAATCTAGCTCTATTATATGTGGCTAAAACTACCGAAATTTTTATCTTCATTTAACAGTAGATACTAATTTATCCTTTATTTGCTGACAGTCAAGTATATTAAGTATTCCGTATTTACCTGAACTTTAAACATTAAGAATTTTAAAAAGAACCGCATTGCCTTTAACAATTGGTTGAGAATTCCCCATGCCTTTGATGTGATTTTTTTTGAGAAAAAGCAGGTCTTTTAAAAAAGCACGATTTGGGGAAATCGTGTACTTTTATCAATGGTTTTCTATCTGCTGTTCCCCTTAAGCTTTAAAAAAGTTTTAACTATTTTTTTTGTAATCCGAAAGAGGAAAATACCTGTGATTTTAAAAGGTTTAAACAATACTAAAATTAACAAAAACCAGGTTTTTAACCGGAAAGGGTTCTTTTTTAAAAGTAGAAAAAAGAAGATGCGAAACTCCTCAAAATTATTTGTTTTAATTAGACTTTTTGCCCAGAAATCGTATGAATTAATAATACATTGATCTTTTGCAATTCTTTTTTCTTTAAATAATAAGTTTAAATCTATTTCTTCTCCTGTTTCCCTGGCTTTTTGTAGAGTATCTTTTCCATGGTCTTTTCTTTCTTTCGCAAGATCAAGCGCTAGCGAAGCATATTTTTCTTGCTGCATTCTTTTTGTGGCCGATATAGAATCCGGAAGCAGGCGCCATTTATAAAGAAATTCGGATGTACGAAAAGCTTTTGTGATTTCGATAAAGCGAAGCCATAAATCATAGTCCTGACTTGTTTTGAACTCTTCTCGATACGCGCCAACTTTCTCAAGCAGAAATTTTCTGAACATTACCGACCCATGCGCAAAAACATTTCCACGAATTAGTTTTTTCGATATGTCTTCGTTCCCGAGAGGGGATTTTCTTTTATATAATATTCTACCTTTTTCGTTGATTATACAACTGTAAGTTCCAATAAGCCCTACAGCTTTGTTTCTCTTTAAGAAATCTACCTGTTTTTCCAATCTTTCCGGCATAGAAATATCATTCGCATCCTGGCGTGCTATATACTCTCCTTTTGCAATACTTAAGCCCTTATTTAAAGAGCGAGTTAATCCGATGTTTTTTTTATTGCTTATAATCTTTATTCTTGGATCATTATAACTGTTTAATATTTTTAGAGTTTTGTCTGTTGAACCGTCATTTATTATTATAAATTCAAAATCTTTATAAGTCTGATTCAAAATACTGTCAACTGCCTCACGGAGATATTTTTCTCCGTTGTAGACCGACATCAAAACTGTAACTTTTGTATTAGGCATTATATCTCAAATTTCTGAAGATGCTCCGTCCGCGGCATCGGGTTTTCGCCATAAAGTTTAATTCCAAAATCATCAACAATGCCCAAAATATCAGCTACATCTTTTTTCGACAATTGATTTTTCCAATCGCAAACAGGATTTTTCCCAACTCTAACTGCACTATCCTTTCGAGTTTGATAGAAGTTATTTATCGCACTATTAACCTGTTTGGTTCTCTTCAAACCTAAGCGGGCAAAAATTCTATCCACTTCTTTTTCTTTATTATTGCATAATCCCTCGTAAGTGCAAATTATCCAATTATACCGTTTAAATTGATCAAGAGGGATTAAATTCTCGATGCACCACATTACCGTATGTTTCTGAAGAGGATTTTTTGCGGCTATTATTATTTTTTTAAATCCATTTAAATAATCCCGCATAAGTTCATTTTGTTCTAAAAAGATTTCTAAATGTGTATCCCAATTCGATTTAATCTTTGATAAAACAACAGCACAGGGATGGCGAACCATATATATAATAGGACAATGAAAATTGCGGTCTATCCAAGCAAGCATCAGATTGGCACGGATCGATTTGACCAAATATTTCCATACAAAAAAATTCTTATTATACCTATCTGTCCAGGAATTATGGATTTTTCCGCTGAGTACTCTTTTTACAAATTCTGCTCTTTCAGGATAATTTTCCTCCGGTCGCATATAGGTACGCAAAGGGAGATGCTTCGCTTCTTTTACCTTGCGATGATCGAACGGTTCAAAGACATACCCGAAACCATGGGAAGCAGTTATAATATTAGCTAACCAAGTGGTACCGCTCCGCCCGGATCCTGATAGTAAAATTGTCTTGTAGGGATGTATTTTCTTGAGCGTAACAAATTTCCCGGGAAGATATTTTTTGTAATTAGGAATAATCCGTTTTGTTTTTTTATACAATAATCCCATCAAATTTACCCTTTCTTCAATTATGCTTTGCTACACACCATATCTCACCCCATCTATACTCTAAAATAGTAGCCTCAAGACCTGCACGATTCAGCTCTTCGGCGAAATTTGCCTGAGTATACTCAATGAAATGTGTTCTATCTAATCTATAATCCAGCCCCAATTCTTTTTTTAACGGGACCCTCCAATCTCTTTCAAAATCCGGGACCCGAATAATAAAGCGCTTAGGCTTGAATCTTTGCTGTAAAACCTTTAAAAATTTTACTCTTTTTTCAATATGTTCAAGAATATTGGATAGTGTTATCACATCAAATTTATCTTTTGGAAGTTCTTTTAAAGCATCTCCTTTAATAAACCTGATATTATCATGTGAGTAATGTTTTCTTGCAAACTCAACATTTTTTTCATTAAGTTCAATACCGGTAACTTTTGCTCCTTTAACTTTTGTAACTATATCGTAGCAAAGAAATCCATTGCCACTCCCGATATCAAGAACTTTTTCATCAGGCTTAATATTTTTTACAAAAAAGTCATGATATTTGATATGTTTGTGTTTTGTATGAAGCCCTCCGCCGTATTTTACCGAGGTTTTTCCTTCTAACGAATAAAGCTTATTTTCAAATTCGAAAAGAAAATTTAAAGCCTCTTTGGGGTCAATTTCGTAAATTATTTTTCGAAACAGATGAATAAGAATTCCGGCACTTTTAGAAGGTGTCATACGCCTCAAAAACTTAGCAAATAAACTTAGAAACAAATTCAATATACGGGATTTCATTTTTTAATAACTTCTCTTATAGCTTCCATTTCCATTTTAAAGATCTTATCCAAAGAATAATTGTTCAAGACAAAACTCCTGGCATTTTCTCCAATATACCGGCAAAGAGTTCTATCACCCAGCACAGCATCAATAGCTTCCGCAATGCTCTCATGATCAGTATTGCACAAATATCCGGTTTCCATGTGATCAATAACTTCATTGACTCCAGTAACATTACACCCAATACAAGGCAATCCGCAACCCATAGCTTCAATGAGCGATTTTGGATGACCTTCATAGAGGGAAGGAAGAATGAAGACTCTGGATTTGTTAAGAAACAAAGGTAATTTAAGATTTGGAACATTGTCTCTAAAGGTAACATTGAGATTATACTGAAGAGCAGTTTCTCTTAACTTTTTATCTCTATAGCTATCACCTATTAAAAGTAAAGATAGTTTTTTATCATTTCTTTTTAATAAATTAAGGGCGCTAAAGAGGTTTCCCAGATTTTTGTTTTCTTTAGAACGACCTATATAGATTAAATCAAATTCCTTTTCGAAATCCGGATACGGTTTAAAAATGTCGGTTACGACGTAATTTGGGATAATTTTTATTTTTTTCGGATTTATGTTGTAATCCTTAACAACAATATCTTTTTGCCATTTGGCTGTAACAATTCCTAAATCTGCGTTAGAAAATGCTTTTTGTTCTAACTGGACTGCTTCTTTGATTTTTTTCTTGTCTTTTGTTCTTTTTTTTGTACAATAACTATGCAAATAACCGCATCTCACAATCAGCTTTTTTCCAAAATGTTTTTTAATCCAGATAGGAATTTCAGAACCACTGATCTGGTTGGTTTTCAATATATCTGTATCTTTAATTTCAGGATAGTGTTTTACTAATAAATGAAGAATAGTGAGTAGTTGTGTTTTGTGCCATCTTATTGATAAAAGCTTTATAGCTCCAATTTTGTCAGAATATATTCTATCTTGTTTATTCCCATAGGTAACAAAGTTAACTTTCTTTAAATGATCGGATAATCTTTTATAGATTTCGATTTCTCTGTCGAGGTTTCCCACCTGCGCCCAGGTTCCCAGACTTGTCTTTTTTGTAAAAAATAAGGTTAAGCTCGTATTATCTTTGTTGTTCTTTTTCATTTTTCAAATCTTTCTGAATATCATTAGAATCATATGCGACGAAAATTTATTCAGTACTCGTATAAGTTGTCTTTTAAATTTTTTAACATATCTGTTTTTCCCTTTATAATCATATAGCTTTTGGAACATTGGTTTTATAAGACCGATTTCGTCTTTAAATCCTTTTAAGCCCCCGAATGGCTTAAAATACATTAATTTAAACCCATATTTTTCGAAATCCTTTTTTGCGTAGGATGGGTCAAGTACAAATTGATAGAAGTCATTAATTTTAATATTTTTTTCAAAATTTCTATAAAATTTTAACTTTGCCTTTAGTTTTCGCAAGGGAGACATATAAGGATAAGTTACGAAAAGAAAGCCACCTTTTTTTAAAACGCGATACACCTCCTTAATAATAGAATCGTAACCTTCAAAAAAATGTTCTATTACACCGAGAGACCAGTACCCGTCAAAAAAATTATCTTTGAACATTAGATTTCGGACGTCTCCGTAGAAAACATTTAATTCAGGGAAATATTCGTTTATTTTCTTCACGGTTTCTTCTGCGGAATCGACACCAAAAGCATTATACCCGTTGTAATGTAAACAGTATACAACTCCTCCCATCCCACAGCCTCCTTCAATAATTTTCCCCTTTCTCAGAAAATTATGCGTATTATTTAAAATAAATTTATTGTTTTTGCAACCTATTACTTTCGGCTTGAAATCATCTACACTCCAATGAGCATCCCAAAAAGCAGGTGATGCTTTTTTATCAATAAGAACCAGACGTTTATATGTTTTGTCGTAATATCTTCGCAATTAATTAATCCCTATAGGAATATTTGAAATAAGAGAAATCCTTTCTTGAATTCATTTTCCGAATGAATGAATATACTCCTTCTCTGATGTCCCTTAGCCGACACATATCACCTTTCATGTTCTTTTCTCATATGTTTTTACTTACTCAGTAGTTTTGAGTACATCTTTTCGTGATATAATCTTGCAATGTTCTTCCAACTATAAATTTTAACTGTTTCCAAAGCATTTGAAATTATGCCGGAGGGTTTTTCCTGGTCATTTAATACCTTTGATGTAAATTTAACAATCTCATCTACGTTTTCAATTTCAGCAATGAATCCATTTTTCCCGTGATTAACTACATCTCTGGCCATCCCTACATCTGTCGTCACTATCGGAATACCGGACGCCATACTTTCCAAAATGGCTTTTGGCCCCCCCTCATCTCTGGACGTGACAAGGTAGATATCCAGGGCATGATAGTATTTTGGAATATCCGTGAATGTTTTTATATATTTATGATAAAAAGGAATCTTTGCTTCTGCCAGCCTTTTTTTGACATAGCCACGTGCCGGGCCTATTAATAAAACATAAAGAGGGTACATTTTTGCCAGCTCAATTACTGCATCACAAAAAACACCCGGGCCTTTTACCAGTTTTGGCTCATCGCCTGCTCCCCATCCAACGCCGTCCTTTTGAAAAGAACCGATACACAAACTTCCTTCAGGTATTCCTATTTCCTTTCGTATTTTTTCTTTTATGTTTTGATTCACGGGTTTAAATAGGTTTAAATCAACGCCCAGAGGTATTACTATAATCTTCTCTCTTGGTATTCCCCATTCAATTAACCTTTCTCTGGTTTTATTATTAGTAGTGTGAATGAACTCACAAATATTTGCTGCATTGGGAAGATCCTCTATCATGGCAAGATTTTGTGGATTAGGATCTCCCTTATTTCCATGGAACCATGTAAAAATAACTTTATTAGATTTATCAAATTTTTTCCATTTGTGCGGAACATATAGACCTCTTGAACCATAATGAAGAATTTGATTTCTTATGCCAGTGAAATCCGTTACTATTCTTGATTTAACGCCAAACAAATTTTCGATATTTGTGGTTATATATATTCCGTCCCATCTAACAGACCAATTTGCGTTTTCCACGACATAGTATATTCTGCTCAATCTCTTAGATAGTTTTTCGTTCCGTAAAAATCTAAGCATATTTTTCATTCGATACTCTTATCTATCATATGAATTGAATGATTTTTTGTGCGAATTCCCTATTCATACTATAGAATTTATCTTTTAGTATTTTAAACTTATTTTTTATCTCAATTTCACGTTCTACCATCTCTAAAAAAACATCCATTAATTCATTGACAATCCATTCTTTATTAGTAGGCAGCAAATAATCTTCCATACCCACCATCTTTGCAAAGAAATTGTTTTTAATGTTGTAAGAAAGAGATATAAAAGGTTTGATTGCGCCGAAAGAAAAGATATTCGAATGGCATCTCATTCCTATAGTGAAAGCCAGTTTTCTATAGTTATCCATTAATTGCATTGGAGTGCCCGAGATAATCTTTTTTATCCCTAACGAATCCTCTAAGCCCTTTGCTCTTTCACCTTTTTGAGTATTATGTGATAAAAAAATGATATCAAATTCCCTATTTTGTAGCATAGGTACTATCTTTATGATTTTGTTTCTTACCGAGATAGGGGCGTTGCCCCGTAAGTTAATTCCTACCAACGGCTTAATATGTTTGTCTTTCGGCTCATTCTTTTTGTTTCGACATAAGAACATTGATGGGCATGGTGTAAGATGGATTGTTTTTGAGCATCCGATTTCTTCCAGAAAGCATCTTGTATCAACATCTCTTACAGAAAACAAAGTAGATACATCCGTTAGAAATCTGATATTGTCGATTTGCTTCTTATCAAAATAAATCCCATTATAATTCTTCTGGAATAATCTTCTTTTTTCCCCAAGATCCTGATTGAGCCCTACAGAGAAAATAAAAATCGGGACTTTTATACGTTCCATATTTTTCCTTGAAATGTTAATCAGAATCCCTAATGGCCAATTATTTGCGAAAGATTTAGTTCTTTTCTTGAATAACCCTCCGCCACCGATTATCACAGCATCGTATTCTTTATTGATTTTTGATACTAAATTTTCTTTTATTTTATTGCCCTCGTAGGATATATGCCAATCCATGTACTCTATCTTCTCGGTGGTAACCGATTTTAATAGTTGTTTTATCCCAAGAGCTGAACCCCAATCTCCCAGATTGACTTTATTTCCATAGAGATGCAATATTCTTATCATAAAAAAACCTTCTGTATATACTTAAATTTAATAATATTTAGTGGTACCTTTTTTAGAGGCATTTATAACCACTTTCATTATTTTTCCTTTACTTCTCCTTTCAATCTTAATATTTTCGATATTATATTCTCTGAATGATTTTTTGCTGAATACCGACGCATGTTCTGTATGATTAGAAATATTCTCTTTATAAGGAACGGTTAATATAACCTTCTTCTTTGCAATCGGTATGATTTTATCCAATACGTAATATGGATTCTTAAAATGTTCCAAAGTCTCTATGCATAGTACATAATCTGCGCTTAGTGAAGATAAGCTGTCTTTTATGATGTCTTTTTGAACAAACGGGACTACAGATTTTTTCGCTGCTTCTGTGGAGAAATCTACTCCACATACCTCTACGTTAGGTCGAATTTTTTTGATTCTTTCTAACCCATATCCCGGACCGGAACCGATGTCAATAATTGAACATTTATCATCCATTATGTCTTCAAGTACCCATTCATATAGAATTAGTCTCCAATCCTTTTTCCATTTTTCGAGATTCGTTTTGTATTTCTCCTCCCAATGTTGTCTCAGATTTTTTTTCGATCCTACTATAGTTTCTACAAGGTTTTTTATTATACCGGATAATGCTCTGTAAATAAGGTCATAGTCGAAGCCCAGTTCTATGAGTCTCTGCCGGGTATTGACTTTTTCTTGTATAGCAAGTTTTATTTTCTCGGCAATGTCTTCCGGATCTGGTTCTGCGATGAACCCGCCAATTTTCTTGACATGGGAAACACATGCCGGGCTATCACTGCAACATACAATAGGAATATTACACGCAGCTGCCTCAGGAATGACCCTAGGCCCCATCTCTGATTCATTTGATGTTATAACTAAACATTTCGATTGATTATAGAGGACCGATAATTCCTCTGGAGTTTTCCATTCATTCAGTGTTGTTACCCAATGGTATTCTGAGGGTATCTTGGCTCCAGGCATTATAATCGACATATTGTTGATTTTACATGCCTTAATTGCAAGTTCCGGTCGTTTCCAGTAACCGATAGTTCCTCTCATGGGATAAATACAATCCCACTCTTTCCCGACCGCCAATGGCTTGAATGTTTTCATGTCTGCAGTTTTAGGAACGATAAATATCTTTTCAGGATTAAATCCTTTCTTTTTCAGGATTTCTTTTTGATATTCATGATGCACGATATGGCAGTCCATTTTTCTGTGGTATTCATTAAGTTCCTTTATGGGTGCACTATAATATATAAATTTTTTCGCTCTTAGGGAATCTAGGTTTTTTTGTAATTCTTCATATGGATATGGATGGTGACTTATTAATAGAAAATCGGGGTCGATTTGGGTAGTTGCGGTAATTATCCTCTTCAGTGATACCCTAAAAACGTAATCTATATTTTGTTCTGGTGAATATACATTATAATTTCTTTTTTTTGATAAAGCGACGATTTTTACAGAATACTCCGAAGAAAGTTTTCCTATAGCATTTATCAGTGAATCCGGAACTGCAAATACTGCATTTTTTTCTCTGGTCAGTCTCTTTTGCCAATGCCATAAAAAGACAAATTTTAAACGTCCCTTTAAGTTAGTTTTTCCCAACATCTATGAATACCTTTCTGATATATTAATTTCATTCTATGACTTTTAAGAATTTCTTCCAAAGATTCTTTTTCAGAGATATGCATAGGGTCTTTTTCTGATTTGCTAAACTTCGAGGCTTCATATATAATACCATGCTCGTTTAATTTTGAAATCAGACGTTCAACTAATTTTGGGTAATATGGAATATGTTCAAGAAGGCTCCTAACAAGTATCCCATCATAAGTTTCAGTGATGCAGTTTATCGGGTCGAATTTTGAATTGAAAAAAGGTTCGATAATGGTCAAATTATCCAATTTGTATTTATTCTTCCTAAATTTTACAAATTCTCTTTGAGTTATCGAAATATCAAAATAATGAACATTATATCCCTTATCTGTAAGATAGAAAGTATCTGTGCCAGCGCCACCTCCGTAGTCAAGAATTTTCTCTCCGCGGACCATATCTATCAGTTCCCAGGGCTTGTGAACAATATTTGCGAAAAGATACTTCTCACTAGTAACGTAAAACCAATCCAATTCTGAATCATTTTTCGGGTTTCTCACCTTATATTCATAAACATAAGTACAATTTTCCACTCTATTCAGATGTTTCGTTATGTAATCCCTGTTCAATCCTGTGAAATCAATCAAATCCTGGATTAATTGCTCATCAATTATTAGCTCTTCTTTTGGAGTTTTATCAGATTCCCTCTTTCTTTTTCTAATTAATCTTATTAATCTCACAGTTTTTTAATCTCTTTCTGAAATTGGGCATAACTTCCATTCGCTTTCGGTATATACTATCCCTCTTGGGAGTATATTACCTTCAATGATAAACGGTTTTAAGTCAAATATTCTCTCATAGGTTTCATTGGTCACTCCATTTCTTATAGCGATTACAGGGAAGTACAACCCGGGAACCAAATTTGGTGTTATGAATTTCACAATTAACCTGTATTTACCTTTCGAGATATTTCTAAATTTGATTTTATCGGCGTAATCGCTTATATGTACTATACAATTGTAGTTCCTTTCATCCCTAATCCCAATTGTAAAAAAGAGTTCCTCAAGTTTTTTTGTTGTTTCAAATTCAAAGAAAGTTGTAAGTGTTTCTCCAAGTCTAATCTTCTCAGTTCTGTTACCAGATTCGTCTGAAATGCCTGTGTCACCGAAAATTATGTCCCCTGAAGATTGATGTAAAGCTGAATGAAAAGCTTTTCTATTTTTAATAACAATTAATTTCTTTTCACGTGTCCTTTCGTGGTACTCTGATAAAGCTTCATTAGTATCTCCTGAGAATACTATCTTAGCTTTATCCAAAACCATAACTCTGTCGCACAGATTTCTCACGTGTTCCAAATTATGACTGACAAAGACTACAGCATTTGCTTTCTCTCGGAGCTCAGCTAATCTTCGAAGGCTTTTGTTTTGAAACGAAAGGTCCCCCACCGCCAGCACCTCATCCACCAATAATATATCTAGCTCACAGTGTACTGCAATGGAAAAGCCTAGTCTGACGAACATACCACTGGAATAAAATTTTACTGGGGTGTCTAAAAAATCCCCAATATCAGCAAATTCGACTATTGCACCAAATTTTTTATTGACTTCTTTTCTACTCATGCCCAGTATTGCGCCATTTAGATAAATATTCTCCCTTCCCGTTAACATCGGATGAAATCCCGCGCCAACTGCAATCAAAGCGCCAACTCTACCTTTAATTGTTATTTTACCTTTATCCGGCCAAAATATACCATTCAACATTTTTAGAATCGTAGTCTTGCCGGCTCCGTTGGCTCCTATAATACCTAAAGTTTCTCCTTTTTTGACTTCGAAAGAAACATCGTCTACCGCCCAGAATTCGTCTTTTCGTAAAATATGAGAGTTAGAACTCAAGCCTAAAGAATTCCTGGCGATGTCTTTCATGCCATAAAGCATAGACCCTCTTAAAGATTTGCAGTATTTTTTTGAAACGTTCTCAACTTTAATTGCTATTTCACTTGATGTTGAATTGTTGAATTGTTGAATTGTTGAATTGTTTTTCATTTCATTCTTTCTCTCTGTGAACGCCTTAAAGCATTTATCTTGATTGATACTGTTCTTATCTTCTCGCGTAAATTTTGAAATTCTTCTTCTTCGATAAAGCCTAGCTCCAGAGCAATATTTAATTGACACATCACTTCCATTAAAGAGCTATATGAAATTTGTGAAAAGTGGGCTTGTTCTTTTTTGCTAATACGAGAACTTCCTTCAGCCAAATTCGAAGCCACTGAGATCACTCCGCGTTTTATCTGATTTACCAAGCCATATTGTTCTTCTATTGGGAAATTTTTACTTATGTTATAAATACTTATAGCTAAATCTTTTGCAAGCTGCCAGGTTTCTAATTTCTCAAAGGGGAACATATATTCTTGATTTTTTATTTTCTTCAACTCTTTGACCCTTCAACTTTTCAACTTCTTCATATTTATATTCTCTCCGTTATTCGGGTTTCCGTGAGATGAAAAAGTACCAGCCCCACACCAAAAACAATGAAAGAAAAACCAACGGATAACAAATAACCCTTCCATTCGCTAATTGTGCCCTTTAATATTAGTTCCCTAGGTATGGAGATCAGATAATAAATGGGATTGAATTTCGTAAGGGGAGCAAGGGCACCTATTTTAGGTTTCGCGTATAATACAGGCGTTAAGAACATGAAAAAAGTCATAAAAACGGATAGGGCACTACTGATATCTCTAACCACACTGTTAGAGAGAGATAGAATGAAACCTAAACCGAGAGTTAAGAAAATTATAGGTATCATAAAGAACGGGAAAAACAGAATTTTTATGCTTGGGGAGACCTGATAAACCACAAATAAAACCCCTACTAATATCATCTGTACTATAAACGGTATTAACGATTGGGCCGCGGATGCAATTACAAGAGATTTTTTAGAAAAATTTATTTTTACCAGCATTGAGCCGGCTTTAACCAGGGAAATCGATGTGGTTATTAAGCCTGTCGAGAACACTTGCCAGAAAGCCATACCCAATATCGCATAAATAGGATAGGGCACCTCTATTTCTCCAAATTCGAAGATACCTGAGCGATTAAGTATTATGAATGTTCCCACGCTTATTAAGGGGACTATAAAAGCCCAAAAAACACCCATCAAAGATTGTTTGTAAATAGAGGAAAAATCTCGTTTAAATAACTGTAGAGTAAGCCACTTATTATGTTTCAGCTCCCAGATGATTTCCTTCCATAAAGAAATATATCCCTTTTTTATTGAATTATCCGGTTCATAAGTGACTATTTTATTCATAATAACATTATTAAGTTACGCTCAATACAATATATGTCAAGATTTTAAACGTTTTTTGACTGGATAACATTATTTCGTGTGTTTTTTTAACGCAAATTTAAAAGGAATGGTGGAGTTTAGTGTGTTTTGTTGATTTCGTGGTTTATATTAAGCGCGGGAGGCTTTTTCAATCTTATACAGAATTTTCCTGGCGACATTCTCCCATGAAAACTCTTTTTTTGCGACCTTTCTTCCTCTTCTACCCATTCTAATCCTCAAATCCGGATTCTCGATTAGTTTTATTATTGCGTTCGACAGGGCGCTGGAATCATTTGGCGGAACTAGCACCCCAATATTTTTCTCTTCTACCATTTCTAAGCCTCTTATTCTGGTAGTAATGATAGGAACCCCGCAGGCAGCGTAATCACGTATTTTCAAAGGAGATAAACCTATACTTTCATTTCTTTTTCTTATAAAAGGCGCAACACCGATATCAAATGCGTTAATATATAAGTTGGTTTCCTGGTAGGGTACTTTACCTGTGAGTATGATTTTTTCTTTCTCTAATTCTAAAACCGCTTTTCTAATCTTTGCCATTTCAGGTCCATCTCCTACGAGAAGGAACTTAACATCTTTATGCGATTTTAAAACTTCCGGTATCGCTTGAAGCAGATAGTTAAGTCCCTGCCAGACTGCAAAATTACCTATAAATCCAACGTATAAAAAATCAGGTTCAAGACCAATTTTCTCTTTCGCTTCTTTTTTATTAATAGGTTTAAAATGTTTTATGTCCGTCCCGTTTCCAATTACGGCAACCTTACAACAATCTACTCCGAGGGAATTCATCTTATCTTTGATCCCGGGAGTTACTACACGCACATGGTCTACCAGAGCAATGCTCTTTAACTGCAGAAAATCAATAAATTTAACCTTTAATTTCCCTTCGCCTTCTATTGCTCTTTCTTCGGGAACCCAGGAGTTAAATTCAAGAATTATTTTAAAGTTGAAGAATATTTTTATTAAATTCAAAAATAGTAAATAGAGAAAAGCAGGGGGAGAAAATCTGAAGTAGACTATAAAAGGGCCGAATTTTAAAAAATTCCATAGTAATACAGGTATAAAAAATATATATTTAAGAGTACGAAGAAATAAGTTTCCTCTGAGTGGATTAGGCGCAAAAACAACTTTAGGTTTATCTGCAACCGTACTTATAGTGTACTTTTTTGGAGCATAAACCACACATAGTACTTCGAGGCCAAGTTTAGAGAACTCTTTAGCTAAATTTGAAAAATGAACTTTAGGAGCGTCGTCTATTGAAAAATCTACAGGACCTAACATCAAAATTCGTTTTTGTTGCACATTAATCTCCTATCAAATTTCTAATTATTTTGTAAAATTTTTCCATTTCATTCTCGGCGTTTAAAAATTTAGCTGCTTCCAGAGAAGCTTTTTTCTTTTCTTTAATGTCTTCTACAGTTAAAGAATTTATCATCTGTGCGATATTTTTGATATTAAAGGAATCCGCGACAAAACCACAATTATATTCCTTTATTACTTTTACCATCTCGGGAGAAGGCCCGGAGATGACACATAAGCCAGCCATTATAGACTCGAAAAGTTTATTAGGCAAAGCGTATTTTAGCTTTAATGAAGTCGGTTCGATTATTAGCAAACCAACATCATGCTTTGCGATTGTTGGTACTATTTTGTCGAAGGAAACCGGTTTTTTAAAAACTATTCTTTCCGGGCACAAATTTGCGCTTAATCGCATTAGATGTTTAAGATACTTGTTTTCTCCCACCAACATTAAGGTTAAATTAAATCTTTTTTCAAGTAAGGGCATAAGCTTGAGCATTTGTTCTAATTTTCTGCTTGGATGTGCATATCCGTGGTGAATTAGTTTTATATTATTTGAAGTTACTTCTCCCAAACTAAATTTTTTGTATCTTGGGACATTCTTTACTATTTCAGATTCAATGCCATACTGTTTGTGATATTCCCTGGCGAAGCCGAAAGAAGATGTTGTCATTGCATCTATAAAAGGAAGATATCTCTTACATAGAAAATCTTTATATGGGTTTACAAACAATTTGTGGAACCAGTGATCTTCAATCCTTCTTGGTTCATATTCGTGTGCGTCGAATAATATTTTCGCTCCGTCTTTATCTGCAATTGAATGCGCAATTACCAGAGAATCTAAGCCATTCGCCACTATGAGATCAAAACGTCGTTCTTTTGTAAGGTCAAGTATAGCTTTTATCGGGTATTTTTTCTTTATGTAATTTCTATACAAAAAAATAAGCAATCTGGCTAAAAGAAAAGTTAGTCGACTATTCAATTTCTTGAGAAACGTTCGAGGATCCGGGATGATAAGCTCATCAATTCCTTTTATGCCGCTTTTTTTTAATCCTAAAGATGTCACCTCATATGTATCTTTTAAAGCAAAAATTTGTCTTCGTACTCTGGGGTCTTTTCTCAAGTCACTAAATGATATTACACAAATTCTCTTTTTTTTATGCATTTCTAATTTAGATTAATATATCTTATAAATTGGTCTGCCCACTTCTGAATACCCTATGATTTTAAAATTGTTAAAAGATGAATTTTCAATTATAAATGCCACGAAATCTTCATCCACAAAGTTTCTATAAGCTTTTTTCATCTGAGGTTCCCTTGGATTATGTGGCTCAAAAAACATTTCTTTCCCCTTTAGGATTTGTAGAAATTTTATTAATTTTCTGTATGTGCTTTCTTTTTTTATGAAATGGTGAAATACAGATAAGGCCAGAATAACATCGCACTCTCTGATAGTATCACTTTGTATATCAAATACTGAATGAGGTATTATCTTGAATTTTCTGTTTTCAGCCTCCTTTAATTTCTTCAAAAAATATAAATTTAACTGGCTTTTTTCAACACAGTAACATTCAAAACCTGCTTCTTCGAATTTATGACAAAAATAACCCCAGTGACAGCCAATATCCAGTAATTTAACTTTTGCAACCGTTAAGTGTTCATTTATTATATCATATCTGCTGCCGTTATGTACAGATGGGATGTTTGCGAGATCCGGGTGAGTTAATTTTTCGTAGACTCTATTTTTATTATTAAGTGAATATTCAAGGATTTCTTTTTTGAAGGCTACCCACTCTTTATGTCGAGATGTTACTTTTACCGGTATTTCCTCTGTTTTTAGTAATTTTGCAAAGGTAAGCCTGTGTCTGCCATTATTGAAAATCAGTTCACCGTTTCTACCGATGTTGACTGAAACTTCATCTTCATGCCAGCCCCTTTTATATCCTTCTTTTTTTATTTTCTCAAACAGTCTATCCCATTCTGCACACTTTTTATTGAATTCTTCCACATTTTTACAGGACCACTTGAAGTTTCCATTTTTTATTTGTTCTGCTACTCTCTGATAATATTCGGTATTTTCCCATTGTAGTTTTTCTTCAAATTTTTTCTTATAAGATGTAAAAAAATCAAGCTTTTCAAATTCCATAACTTCTTTGTCCCAGTTGCCGCTTACAACTCTTCCTTTGAATTTAAAAACATCGAATTCTTTCTTCATTGCAAAAATTATATTCTCAGGGTTAACAAGTATGATGCCATCGTCAGCATAGGGGTCAACGTGATATTTATCCGGTAATACTTTTGTTTTTAATTTCCAGTATAATCTCCATACATTATAAATTAAACGCTTCAACCATTGAGGAGTAAAGTAAACTATTTTATATCGCGTATATTTAATAAGGCTCAATTATCTATACTCTTTTCTTGCTAGACTTTACTATTCTTATCATTTAATTTTTACCGAGCTTTCGGTGATTTTTGAAGGGTAATAGGTGAGATGTAATATAGTTTTATCTTGAAAGTAAATTTACCCATCAAGAAATTTGTTTTTCCCGTGTCTGATACCATTCAACAGTCTTTCTCAACCCCTCAATGAACTTAAACTTGGGGAAATATCCGATTTTCTCTCTTGCCTTACTAATATCAGCTAAAGAATGTTTAACTTCGCCGACCCTGGATTCTTTATAGACTGGTTCGGTTTTTTTGTTTAAAAATTTATTCAATATGTGCACTACCTCGTTAATAGTTATCCTTTCTCCAGAGGCGATGTTTATAATTTCTCCCATTACTTTAGAATTGGCGGCGAGGATGTTAGCTTCCACGACATTTTCGACATAAGTGAAATCTCGAGATTGCTCACCGTCTCCGAAAATCACTGGCTGCTTATCCTTTAGTATTCGATTTATGAATATAGGGATTGCTGCCGAATATTCTGAATCCGGGTTTTGATAAGGACCAAAAACATTAAAGTACCTTAAGCATATTGTAGGTAAATTGTATATTTCGTAAAAAATCTGGCAATATCTTTCGCCGGTATATTTGGAAAGGGCATAAGGAGAAATAGGTTCAGCAGGCATAGCTTCTATTTTGGGTAACTTTTTGTTAAGACCATAAATCGAAGAGGAACTTGCATATACCACTTTTTTCACACCTGCTTCCCTTGCAGCTATCAATAAATTTAAAGTACCGTTAATATTTGATTCGTTAATCAAAACAGGATTCTCTAACGAGCGTTGTACCGAAGGGACGGCAGCTTCATGTAAGATAATATCTATATTTTTGACTGCTTCTCTTATTTCGGCAGGATTCCTCAAATCCCCTTCTATAAGTTTAAAGTTATCTTTTCCCTTTAAATCCTCCAGATTTTCTCGTCTACCGGTCGAGAAATTATCAAAACCCCTCACCTTACAATTATCTTTCAACAATCTTCGAGTTATATTGGAACCTATAAAACCTGCCGCACCCGTAATAAGATATTTCATATTATTTTTCAATTATAAAATTATAATGAACGAACAAAAAAACAAGCGTAAAATGCTTTGAGGTTTTTACGATTAAATATAATTTGTAGAATATAGCCATTAATACATAAATTGTAATATTTAAGTATTCCTAACCTAATCTACTAAGAAAGATTTTGTGGAATCGCAAACATATTCGATTTCTTCATCGGTTAACTCAGGAAAGATAGGTAAAGAGAGGACTTCTTCAGCAGCTTTTTCTGAGACAGGGAAATCCCTTTGCTTATAACTAAGATAGTTAAAGCATTCCTGTAAATGTAGAGGTGAGGGATAATATATCTTATTTCCAATGCCTTTTTGCGTTAAAAAACCCATAAGCTTATCTCTTTTATTATTCTTCACACGAATAGTGTATTGATGAAAAATGTGCTTATGTTCACCTGCAACATGCGGGCAGTCTATTTCCTCGATGTCTTTTAACAAATCAGAATAAATCTTTGCGTTTTCTTGCCTCTTCTTATTCCAATCATCAAGGTGAGGGAACTCCGCTAAAAGAACAGCCGCCTGTATTGTATCCAATCTACTGTTGTATCCCACAGATAAATGATGATAATCTCTTTCGGAACCATGAACTCTTAGTTTTTTTAGTTCAAGTGAAAGTTCTTCCCTGTTGGTTGTTATTATTCCTCCGTCTCCGTAGCCTCCCAAGTTCTTTGTGGGGAAAAAAGAGAAACAGCCCGTTGAGCCTATAGAGCCTGCTTTTTTACTTTTATATTCAGCTCCTATAGCCTGACAGGCGTCTTCGATAACATCTAAATTATACTCTTTTGCTATGTTATTTATAGGATCCATGTCAGCCATCTGTCCGTATAAATGCACGGGTATTATTGCTTTTATTCTCGATATTTCTACATTCAGCCTTTTTGTATGGAATGATTTTTTATCTAATAAGTCCTTTATTTGTTTCGGGTCGATATTATATGTATCCGGTTTAATATCAACAAAGATTGGAATTGCACCTACATTATGAATGGCTCCCGCTGTAGCGAAAAAAGAAAAAGGTGTTGTTATTACAAAATCTCCTCTTTTTACTCCTAAACTTCTCAAACTCAGCAAAAGCGCATCAGTTCCGGAAGCGCAAGCGACCGCGTAGCGGGTGCCGCAATATGCGGCGATTTTTTCCTCTAATTGCTTCACTTCTTCTCCGAGAATAAAATGCTGAGAAATTAAGACTTTTTCAATTGCCTTGTTGATTTCTTCTTTTATAGAATTATAAAGGCGGTTCAAATCTAACAAAGGGACTTTCACACATTCCTCCTTTGCAATTTCAAATTTAATATTTCTATCGAGTCCATAGTTTCTTCTTTTTGTTTCAAAGTTAAGTCAGGGTCTTTTTATGCCATTCAAAGAATTTTCTGATTCCCTCTTCAATAGTGATTTTTGGTTTATAATTTAAGAGTTTTTTCGCCTTGCTTGTATCAGCATGGGTAGTTGGTACTTCCCCCGGATGCACATCGAGTTGTTGTATCCGGGCTTTTTTTCTCATAACTTCTTCTAAAACCGCAATAAGTTTTTTTAATCTTATGGTTCTCCCGCTTCCTACATTAATTATTTCAAAATCCAATGGTTTAATTATGGCAGATAAGATACAATCAATACAGTCGCTTATATAAGTATAATCTCGTTCTGACTCGCCATCCCCGAACATCTTTATCGGCTGGTCTTCCAATATAAGTTTTGTAAATTTTCTTATTGCCATATCGGGACGTTGTCTTTCGCCGTATACCGAAAAAAGTCTTAAAATAGTGACAGGTATTCTATATAGATTATTATATGTTTTGCAAAATATTTCTGCAGCTCTTTTAGCTGTCGCATAAGGGGAAATCTGGAGTTCTACAGGGTCATCTTCCGAGAAAGGCGTTTTTTTGTTTAATCCGTAAACAGACGAAGAAGAAGCAAATATAAACTGTTCCACATTGTATTTTTTCGCCATTTCCAGCAAGTTAACAGTGCCTTTAACATCGACATCCACATAAATACCCGGGTTGGCAATAGAAGGACGGACTCCTGCCATGGCGGCAAGATGGACAATTTTGCCGGGTGTTGGGTTTTGCGTTCCGGAAAAAATATCATCGAGAAGAAAAACGTCTAATATGTCTCCGCGAATTAGTTTGAAATTCGGATTTTCAATAATACCTGAAATATTTTTTTCTTTCAAATCGGGATCATAATAGTTATTAAAATTATCAAGACATATAACAAAATATCCTTTTTCAATCAATCTTTCAACGAGGTGTGAACCGATGAATCCGGCGCCGCCGGTAACAAGTATGTTTTCTCTTTTCACTGTAAAGCTCCTTTCCAAAGATTCTCGATGCTGGCCACGGTTTTATCTAATGAGAAATATTCCTTAACTCTCTTAAAGCCTGCTTTCCCAAAAAGTTTTCTCATTTTCTTATCTTCGAGGAGTTTTTTAATCTTATCTGCTAATTCATAAGGATTACCCGGTTCTACAACAAAGCCTGTTTTTCCGTTTAATACAACTTCTCTATTGCTTCCCACATTTGTGGCTACAACTGGGATGCCACATGCCATAGCTTCCAAAATAACGACAGAAAAACCTTCAGAAAGAGAGGGGAGAACAAACACATCCATTATCGAAAGAATTTCCGCAACGTCGTTACGCTCTCCCAAAAATAAGGCTTTTAATTTAAGTTTTTCAGCCATTTGTTTGAGCTCTTTTTTATCTTTACCTCCGCCTACAATGAGTAAAAGAGAATCTGCTTTGCCTTGAATTATGTTGAAAGCTTCAAGCAGGATTTTTATTCCTTTAGTTGGTTCATATAACCTGCTAACGGTTCCCACTACTTTAGTACCCTTAATTACGCCTAAATCCTTTAAAATTCTGTTTTTATCCAATTTAACGGAAAAAGATTTAACCTCAATACCATTCGGAATAGTAACGATGTTGTTTCTTTTAATACCAAGGTCTCTCACGAGAAAATCTGTGACAGCTCCTGAACACGAGTATATAACATGACTCAAAGGAACAGTTATTTTGTCTAAAAACTTGTTCGTTAAGCTCATACTTTTTCGGACTCCTCTGACAGAGGAAATATTTTGTATTCCGAGAAGAAATCCAAAAATGCGAGTTGGAATATAAGCACGATAAAGAAATGCAATTATTAAATCAGGAGGGTTTTCCATTAAGTAAAAGAAATATCGCCATAGAATTCGCAAATCAAATCTTCCTTTACCATGTAGAGCTATACATTCGATTCCGCTGCGCTTTAGTTTTTCAGAGACAGGGCCCCAACCTTTAAAAACAACGACACGAACGTTATAACCACGCATCTTCAATATGGGGGCAATTCTCGAGATCATAATTTCGGCGCCCCCGATAGTATACCCCACCGTGACAAAAAGAATATCCTTAACAGGTTTTTTTAAAAGGGGTCCCATCCTGCATCTTCCGTAAAAACACTATATATTTTACCCTCTTCGAACCATGAATTAAGTGCGTTTTGGGCTTCTAAACTTGTCCTGACCACGGAAATTTCCGTTGGCAAAGATTCCAAAAACACAGAACCATAGGATTTATTAAGTACGCGAGAATCAAGAATGACAACTGCCCCCGTGTCTCTTGTGGAACGAATTAATCTTCCAAATCCCTGCTTAAATCTTAAAACGGAGAGAGGAAGTATGTAATAAGAAAAACCGCCAAGACCTTTTTTCTCAAAATAAGCTGATTTTGCCCCGACTAAAGGCTCAGAGGGGTTGGGGAAGGGTAATTTTTCTATTACAACAATCTCAAGCGATTTACCGGGAACATCAATTCCCTGCCAGAATGAGCCTGTTCCGAAAAGAACAGAAGCAGGATTTTCTTTAAATAGAGTCAGCAATTTCTTCCTTGATTTACCAAAACCCTGTATTAAAAGTTCTCTGCCAAGTGCCTCAAAATCGCTTGAGACCTGCTGGTATACCCCTTTCATATGCTTATAAGACATAAATAATACCAGGGTACCTCTCTCTTGTGGAAGAATAACGTCTCTTATGAATTGACTAACTTGTTCAATAAAATTCTCCTCCCCTGGATCAGAGATGTAAGCAGGAATGATGGTTAAAGCCTGTTCTCTTAATTTATATGTCTCAGGAAGAGAAATTTCCTTTAGTCTTTCACCAAAACTGTTTAATCCTAAAATATTCTTAATGAAATCAAAAGATTCTCCCACTGTGAGAGTTGCCGAAGTCATAACAAAAGAATCGAGATTGGGATAGAGAAATTCTTCAAGATAAGGCGCCAGGTCAAGGGGTGCCGCTATGAGTTCAATCGAAGATAGCCGCTGACGATGGGGTATATTGTAATAAAAAACCCTGTCGTTCTCTTCTTGTTCTATTATAACTCTCATTTTCGTAATAATTTCTTTCAATTTTTCTTTTTCGGTCTGGTCTTTTAACTCAACAGAAGAAAGAAGAGAGAGTATTTTTTCCAGGCCTTCCTCGAGAAAACGTAAAGAAGATATATCCTCCCCTCTATATAGCCCTTCTTGATAATTGTTCGCTGAAAGAACTTTATCTGCGATTTTTTCAAAGGATTCTTTAGCCTTATCGATTAAATTTTTGATTTCCTCGAGGATTTTTCTTTTCTTTAATCCTCTTGATATGTTATTAAGAACAGACTGAATTTCCCCGAAACTTATACTTATGGAGAATCCCGAAGTGGCAGCTTTTTCTAACTCGTGCGCTTCATCAAAAATGACATTACTGGCACTTGGTTTTCCGGTAAAAAAAAGAGCATGGTTTACAAGAATAAGGTCGGCATCTTTTAATCTTTTCTTCATATTATAGAAAAAGCAATCCCTATAATAGGGACATGCTTCCTTTTTGCAGGATTCGTCCATGGATACCAGACCTTTATTTATTTCTCTGAAAACATAGGATATTTCCGAAAGATCTCCTGTCCTTGTAAGGAAGACCCATAAAAGTAAAGAACATAGAGAAACAGGTTCGAGGTTTTTGGGTAAGTCTTTTGTTTTCTGAAGGCAAAGATAATTAGAACGACCTTTCTCAAGCACTGTGTTTACCCCGCAGCCTGTTATTTCTTCAGCAAAAGGAATGTCATTATTAAAAAGCTGTTGCTGCAGGTTTTTTGTATAACTCGAGATATAGATAGGATTTTTCTCTTCTTTGCACATCAAAATACCGGGAATAAGGTAAGCTAAGGACTTTCCGGTACCCGCAGATGACTCAACAAGAAGAAAATCCCCATTAAGCAGGGTCGATTGAACTAATTCTGCCATCATAATTTGTGAGTTTCTTTCCTCCAGAGATTCATTGTTGAAATAATCTTTTATTGAGGAGTAATTTTTGCAAATCCCATTTCCTCTATTCTCCCGGAAATTAACCGGAATATCGAAGGGATAAGGGTTCCTGTTTAATCCTTTTCTTAAAGAAATCTCCAGCGCTTTTTTTATAACCTCGAATTCATTACTCTTTCCATCCATTATATCTAATTGGTTCTTTAGAATTTCCGGATCCAAATTCGCCATTAAATCAAACATCTGTAAAAATATTCTGCCTGCCATTTCCGCATCGTAGCTTGCCCTGTGAGCATTCTCATAGGGAATTTTAAAATATTCCACAACGCTTGAAAGACTATGGCTTGTGACAAAAGGCAAATATATTCTGCTTAAGTTAAACGTATCATAAGTTAAATTCTTAACAGGGAAACTTTTCTCTAAGAAACTAATGTCAAATGCAATATTGTGTCCAACTAAAGGTTTGTCTTCGATAAAATCTTTAATTTCCGGGATAATTTTATCTAAAGTAGGGCTGGAAAAGAGTTCTTCTTGTTTTATTCCGGTAAGTATTAAGACGTTATCGGAAACCGTTTTGAGCGGATTAACTGTCTTTGTGAATTTATCCTTAATTTTTCCGTTTTTAAAGCAAATGAGACCGACTTCAATTATTGTTTCGAGCTGGGGATCCAGGCCTGTCGTTTCTAAATCAACGGCTACAAAAGACTCAATCTTTTCCACAAATAATACCTTTCAATTTCGAAACTTCTTTCTCGGTTAGCTCCCTCCATTCACCGGTTTTAAGACCGGAGAGTCTTAGATTTCCGATTCTTACCCTCTTGAGCCGCTCTGCCCTGTATCCCAACATACCGAGCATTCTTCTTATTTCTCTGTTTTTCCCTTCCTTCAGAGTTACAATCACCTTGTTTCCTTTTTTTGTAACCACTCTGCTTGCCTTTAGATGTTCATTGCCTATCCGTATCCCTTCTTCCATTTTTTTTAATTCTTTTCCCGGAGATCTGGGTAAGGTAACTTCATACTCTTTCTCAATTTCAAAAGAAGGATGAGTTAATCCATGTGCGAGGTCTCCGTCATTCGTGATTAAAATGAGTCCTTCGGATTCTTCATCTAATCTGCCTACAGGGACCAGTCCTTTCTTCTTACAGGGAATAAAATCCATTACTGTTTCCCTGCCTAATTCGTCTCTGACCGTGGTAATAACTTCTCTTGGTTTGTTTAAAATTATATAAGTCCATTCTTCTGGGATTTTAATCCTTCTGTCCTTAAATTCTATTAAATCGTTCTCAGGATTAACCTGAAAAAAGGGTTCGGATACTACTTTCCCGTTAACCTTTACCAATCCTTTTTCAATCAGAGCTTTCGCTTCCCTTCTGGAAGCCAGCCCCGCTCTCGCCAAAAAACGCTGAATCCTCATTTTCTATTCGTGGAAGATCTTCAAGAGATTCCAAGTGAAAGGTTTCTAAAAATTTACCTGTAGTACCATATATGAACGGATGCCCGAAAATATCTTCTTTGCCGACGACTTTTATCAAACCAGCATCCTGTAGTGTATGAATAACCCCGGAGCTATCGACTCCTCTTATCATTTCTATATCTCTGCGTGTTACAGGCTGCCTGTAAGCGATAATCGCGAGTGTTGTCAGCGCAGCTCTGGATAAATATAATTCTCTTTTTCCCGTAAGGCGTTTTATGATTTCAGAAAATTCGGGCTTAGTAAAAAGGCTATATCCTTTATTCACTTTCTTGATAACAAATGCTCTATCGGTTTCCGCATATTCTTTTTCCAGTAGGGCAAGTGCTTTCTCAACAATACCAGCATGGCAACCCAGCGCATCAGCGATTTTTCTGGAGCTTATTGGTTCGGATGAAGCGAACAATAAAGCTTCTACCGATTTTTTAATTTCTTCAGCAATTTGCATATTTCTTCAATTTTTAATATATACCCCAAACAGGTAAAAATCAAGACAAAAATCAAGCCTCCGCAAATAAAAGATAAGATATATCCGCTTACTTTCTGTATATAAATCACAGGAATTATAGCGACAAAAGAGATGAGAATTAAATAAAGGAAGAATAAGCTTAAATCTTTCAAGACTTTACGGTGCGGTATGATTAGTAAGGCAAACTGAATTATACCTGATACGGAAACTGCGAGAGCCAAGCCTCTGGCTCCTAATATATTTAAAAAAATTACTGCCAGAATAACATTTATTATCATAGAAACGTAGCTTATCTTCATGGGAGTTTTTGTGTCTTTTCTTGAAAAATACACATTTCCTATAACTTTAGTTCCTGCTATAAAAGGAATTCCAAGAAGATAAAAAAGAAGAATGGCAGAGGTTTTAGTCGAATCCTGCGTGAGGAAAGCCCCGTGCTCATAAATAATTCGTACGACAGGCAGGCGAACCGAAGACAGAAAAAAGACTGAAGGAACAGAAAGAAGAAAAACGGCTCGGAGCGATGCTAATATGTAAGGATATTGGTCAAGCTTCGAGGCTGCTTTTCTTGAAAGTTCAGGGAGTGAAACCACTGCAACAGCTACACCGAACATACCGAGAGGTAACTGCATTATTCTGTAAGCATAACTCAGGTGTGATATATTCCCCGCAGGAAGCAGTGAAGCGAGAAAAAGGGTAACAGCCACATTTATTTTCGTTGCTGCATACGCAAGAAAAACAGGGATTAGGAGAAGAAATGATTGTTTTACACCGGGATGCCCCAGCCGGGGTTTTTTTAGTCTGATTCCCGTTTGAGGAAGAAATAAAAGCAAAAATAAAAGTTGAATCACGCCGCCGGCTAGAATACCAGTAGCGGCACCAAAAATACCAAAGTTTTTATATAGCAAAAAAGAAAATAAAATGACAGATATATTAAAGAAAACCGTGTAAATGCCTGTTATGAAGAAACGGTCAAAACATGTCAGAACACCCATAACCACAGAAGCAAGAGAAATAAGTATAAGAAAGGGAAACATTATTCGGGTAAGTTTGACGGCAGTCTGATATTGGAGAGGGTTACTGCTAAAGCCTTTCGCCAGAAAAGAAATTAAGAAAGGAGAGAATATAATCCCCAAGGAAACCAAAATAAGAAGAATTGTGGTCAGAGGTAAAAGGAAAGAAGATAAATATTCGCTGGCATTTTTTTCTCCTTCTTTTGAGTAATATTCCGAAAAAACCGGTACAAAAGCCGCATTCATGCCGCCTTCACCAAAAAAATCTCTGAGTAGATTGGGTATATTGAAAGCAACCCTGAAAGCGTCCATAAGCGCAGAAGAACCGAACAGGTACGCGAAAGCCACTTCCCTTCCCATACCGGTTATTCTTGATAATAATGTTCCTATGCTAAATCCACCAACTTTCTTCAGTTTCATAATTTTTTAACTTAACTTTTCATAACCACAAGATTTCACAGATTTACTCAGATTTTTCTAACAACAAAAATTTTCCTTATTTCTCTATTTGTTCTTTCTCCTCTGTGTTCTCTGTGTTTAAATTGTTTTTTAGATTTATATATGGCATAATCTTGTGTTAATCTTGTGTGATCTGTGGTTAAAAATCGGGGCGAGTGGATTTGAACCACCGACCTCCTGCTCCCGAAGCAGGCGCGCTAACCGGGCTGCGCTACGCCCCGTTTTCCCATCCTTTTCTACCCTTTAAGGGTACAAATCTTACTCCGATACTATCAGTTTTGATTACTTTGCCAGCTTCTTTTTTCAAAACGACCAGCTGCTGAGTAAACATACCACCAACAGGAATAACTATTTTACCAGGGTCAGTTAATTGCTCAATCAGCTCGTCTGGCACAAAAGGAGAAGCAGCTGTAACAATTATCCTGTTGTATGGAGCATATTCCCTGTAGCCGATACTCCCATCCGCCAACACTACAGTTATATTATTGTAACCCAATTTTCGCAAGGTCTTTTTTGCTTTTTTATAAAGTTCCGGAATTCTTTCTACTGTAACGACACTCATCGCAAAGCGTGAAATTACAGCAGCCTGGTAACCGCTGCCTGTACCAACTTCAAGCACTTTGTCTTCTTCGGATACATCTAGAAGCTCCGACATCAAAGCGACAATATAAGGCTGAGATATTGTCTGATCCATACCAATCGGGAGCGGGCCATCCTGATAGGCGACTCCTTTCAGACCCTCTTCAACGAATTCATGCCTGGGTATTTCTTCCATTGCAGCAAGAACTCTTTTATCAATAATGCCTCTTCTTTTTATTTGATCTTCAACCATCTTTTTGCGCTGATACTCGTAGCTAATAAACTTCCTCCCAACAGCGTAGTTTTTCAATCATGTCGAAATCAGTATACTCCATGTGTATAGGTGTAATTGATACAGAACCTTCATGTACGGCGTCAAAATCAGAGTTAGGGCTTGAAACCCAGGTTGGACTTTCCCCGTCCAAAGAGTATGTCAATTCTCCTTTTTCTTCCTTAACTTTTACAATCTCATCCCGGTAGACTCTGTTCCCAAGGCATGTTATTTTAATTTTGCCGTTAGGTACAGCAGGTAAATTAACATTCAAAAAAACTCCTTCGGGTAATTTCTCCTTTAAAACCTGTCTTGTTATCCAGTTTACCACTTTCTTAGCAAACTCCGGATTAAATGAATTATAAAAATCGACCTGAGAAAAGGCAACGGAGGGTATGCCCAGAAGAGTTCCTTCCAGGGCAACGGCAACTGTACCGGAATAAGAAATATCGCTTCCAAGATTAGCCCCCTGATTGATACCTCCAAGGATAATATCAGGTTTGCTTTTCAAGATACCGCGTACGCTGTAGAGTATACAATCTGTGGGGGTTCCGTCGGTAGTATAGGTGTCATCGTCGATTTTTTTTACTTTTATGCTTTTGTGTATTGAAAGGGAATGACTTGAACCGCTTCTGTTGCCGTCGGGCGCAAAAACTATTACATGACATAAATCTTCAACTGTTTCCCGAAGAACTTTTAATCCTAAGGCGTCTATTCCGTCATCGTTGGAAATAAGTATTAACGCCATAACATTTGAAGGGAAAGTTTTATAAATCTTACTGTATCAACTAAAGGATTTATATGACTCTTAAACCTTTTAAAATATATAGTTTTAATCGGCACCTCACCTATAGAAAAACCTGCCCTTGCAGCTTTAACGATTATTTCGGTTTCCATCTGAAAACGTCTGTCCTTTAAATTAATTTTTTCAATTAAATTTTTCCTTATAAAGCGGTAACCAGATTGACTGTCATGTACTCTGACACCTGTCAGGATAGAAGCTACTAATGAGCTGGTTGTATTCGCCATAAAACGTGGGAAAGGCATCTCCGATAAATCATGCTTTCTTGTTCCTATAATTAAAGCAGTTTTATATT
Organism: Caldifarciminota bacterium; assembly: GCA_016930175.1. Lineage (GTDB taxonomy): Bacteria > Hydrothermota > UBA3072 > UBA3072 > UBA3072 > JAFGHJ01. The sequence continues at coordinate 17,830 of JAFGHJ010000006.1, read as the reverse complement.
CTTCGTAGTAAGCGAGAAACTTTGGTATTTCACATGGGTCGTGTTGCCCATCTGCATCCATGGTTATAACTGCATCGTATCCGCTGTTAAGTGCAAAATCAAAGCCTGCTCTAAGAGCTAAACCTTTGCCCTGATTGGTTTTTTGACTCAGTATTCTGCTTCCCGCTCTCTTTGCGATAATTGCGGTTTTATCCTGTGAGCCATCATCCACCACCAAAACATCTTTAAGAGGAACAATCGAGGATATACTTTTAAGCAGTTTTCCTAAACTCCTCTCTTCGTTGAATGCGGGTATAATTATTAAAATCTTATCTTTCATAATTTGTCAAATAAAAGCCATTGGTCAGGATATTTTTTAATATATTTCTCCAGTAGTTCTACATATCTTTTTATTGCCTCATCAATCTCTCCCTCTTTGACCTTGAATGGTTTCTCCAAATATACATGATAACGCCCGTCTTTTTCTCTCGGACCGAAACCCACAACCAGAGGTACCCCTAACTTCGAAGCCAGAAAGAAACCGCCTTTTGGAATTTCTACGTCTTTTCCAAACATTTTAACGGTCGAGACGGCTCCTTCAAAATTTCTGTCTCCGGCAATCGCAAGAAGCCCGCCATCCTTTAGAAATCTAACCGGTCCGGAAAAACTTTTCCTGACATAAAAGACCCCTATCCCGGCTCTTCTCCTATTGTCTTCATAAATATCTCTTATACAGCTCGTCCTGTATTCTACCGAAATAACCGAAATTTTAAATCCCAGATAACCTATATATGAAGCACCCCATTCGTAATTGCCTAAATGACCCGTCAGTAATATAACGCCCTTGCCTTCCTTATATGCATCGTAAAGATTATGGAAGTTTTCTCCTGTAACGAACTTATGATAATTTCTTTTATTCATGAGTTTTCCCATTAAAAGCTGCTCATAAAGACCGACTGCAAGATTCATACCTGCTCTTTTTGACATTTCAAAAAGCTCTTTTCCGTCCCTGTCTTTAAAAACATTTTTCAGATTCGAGGAATGGTTGCGAAGACCTCTTTTGTAGAATAATGTATAAGAGAGCCGAGCACAACCTCTGGCGATAAGGTCTCCTAAACCTTTTGGCAAAAAGCTTCCCAAAATCTTAAAAAACAAAAAAAGAATATTCATTTAAAAGAGCAAACAAACCCCTCATAAAACAATTAATGTCGGGGCGAGTGGATTCGAACCACCGACCTCCAGCACCCCAAGCTGGCGCGCTTACCAACCTGCGCTACGCCCCGTTAACTTGAATATACTAAAAAACACTTCATCTGCAAGGGGGAATTAATATGGCAACTACGCGATTACACGAGATTATAACGAAACTTCTTTTGTTGTTTTAACTAAAACCTAAGACCTAAAGCCTAACATCTAAAATTCCCCCCTTGACAGATTAATAAAATCCATTATCATCCCCAAGGGTTAAAAATAGGGTGAGAAATTATTCATTAAAACCTGATATATATTCAGTGTTTTTCCAGCCTCCCGAAAAGTATAATTAAAAAAGGAGGATAATTGTGATTTCAAATATTTTAAAAGAAAAAATTGATAGCGAACAATACGAAAAGCTTAAGAGGATAGATAATCCGGAATTACATGAGTTTATTGCGAAATATATCGAACTTTGTAATCCCGCAAAAGTTTTCGTATGTACTGATGACGAAGAAGATATAAGATATATAAGAGAAGTAACTGTTAAAAACGGAGAAGAGATTCAGCTTGCAGCTCCCAATCACACAATCCATTTCGATAATTATTTTGATCAGGCAAGGGACAAGCAGAATACAAAAATATTGTTGCCCGAAGGAATAAAACTGGACAAGGCAATAAACACAGCTCCCCGAAAGGAATCGCTTGACGAAATACACGAGATTATGAAAGATATAATGAATGGGAAAGAAGTATATATTCGGTTTTTCTGTCTCGGGCCAACCAATTCGGAATTTTCTCAACCTGTTATGCAGATGACCGACTCTGCTTATGTTGCTCACAGTGAAGATTTGCTTTACAGGCAGGGTTTCGAAGAATTCGTGCGTCAGGGTAGAAACGCCCGGTTTTTTAAAATAGTTCATTCTGCAGGTGAACTGGACGAACGAAATACAAGCAAAAATCTGGGTAGGCGCAGGGTATATATAGACCTCGAAGAAAACATTGTATACAGTGCCAACACTCAGTACGGCGGTAATACAATAGGGCTTAAAAAACTGTCCATGCGTCTTGCGATTAACCGCGGCTATAAAGAAGGATGGTTAACCGAACATATGCTTGTTATGGGAGTTCACGGTCCAAATAACAGGGTTACTTACTTTACAGGCGCATTCCCGTCGCTATGCGGAAAAACTTCCACTTCGATGCTCGATAACGAAACTGTGGTTGGAGATGATATTGCATATTTGAGAAAAAAAGACGGAAGGGTCAGAGCAGTGAATGTCGAAAAAGGGATATTCGGAATTATTATGGGAGTAAATTCCGAGGATGACCCGATAATCTGGGACGCCCTTCACTCTCCTGCAGAAATAATATTTTCTAATATTTTAATGACGCCCGAGGGAGGAGTACACTGGATAGGCAAAGACGGGGAAATACCGGAAAAAGGTGTAAATCACTGCGGGGAATGGTACAAAGGAAAGAAAGACGAGAGTGGCAACGAGATACCGGTATCACACCGAAATGCCCGCTTTACGATTGATCTTAAGAATTTCGATAATCTTGACCCGACATTGAACGACCCCAAAGGTGTTGAAGTAGGAGGTATGGTATACGGAGGAAGAGATTCCGATACATGGGTGCCTATAAAAGAAGCTTTTGGCTGGGCTCACGGAATAATCGCGTATGGAGCTTCTTTAGAATCGGAAACCACCGCGGCTACGCTCGGGAAAGAAGGAGTTAGAAAATTCAACCCCATGTCGAACCTCGATTTCCTTTCTATCCCGATAAGAGATTACATTAATTTGAATCTTGATTTTGCAAAAGGTCTTGAAAAAGAGCCCAGTATATTTGCCGTCAATTACTTTCTCAAAGATAAAAACGGAAACTTTCTTAATTCAAGAGAAGACAAAAAAGTATGGTATAAGTGGGCGGAACTCCGAGCGAATAGAGATGTGGATGCAATTGATGCCCCTACGGGACGTATACCAAAGTATGAGGATCTCAAAAAACTCTTCAAGGAAGTATTAAATAAAGATTTCGCAAAAGAAGATTACAATGAGCAATTTAAAATAAGGGTTAAAGAAAATATTGCTAAAATAGACCGAATAGAGGAAATTTACAGAACACAGGTTATGGATGCGCCGCAGGTGCTTTTCGATGTTTTAGAAGAACAGAGAAAAAGACTCCTTTCCGCTAGAGAAAAATACGGGGATTATATTAACCCTGAAGAGTTTAAAAAAACTTAACGGCCATGGGTTGAGTAAAAGAAACAAAAAATAAAAGATCTGTGCTATTTGTGTGATTTGTTGTTAAAAAAAGTTAGGATGGTAGGAAGTTGGGAGGTTAGGAGTTTAAAACAATAAAAATTTAGTGTATTTTGTGTGTTTAGTGGTTAAATAAATTGTTATTTCTCTGTGACCTCTGTGGTTATTTGTTTTTAATTAGTTCGCCGAATTTCCTGCCGAATTCTTCGCCTTTTTTTAGTTCTTCTTCCGTGGGGCCTCCTTTAAATTCAAAAGAATCAATAAGCTGCCATTTTGCAGGTTCGACTATTTCTTTGATTTCCCTTAAAGCTCCGCCGCTCCAGCCGTAACTACCAAACATAGCGAATTTTTTATTTGTTATGCTCTTAAGTGTTGCCATACGGAGTACGTCTCCCATAGTGGGAAAAAGTCCTGCTTCGTAAGTCGGGGTGCCAATCATTACACCACTTTGCGTCCATAAGGAAGGTAGGATATAACTGACATGAGTTCTGGAAACGTCGAATATTCTAAGGGGGGTTTGCGTTTTAGAAATACCTTGAGCTACCGCGTTCATCATGTTTTCTGTGTTTCCATACATAGAGCCGTAGATTAAAGTTATGCCCGGTTCAGCTTCTTCCTCTGCAAGACTCGCTAGTTTTCTATATAGTTCTACTATCGTGCCCGGATTTTTTCTCCATATTCTACCATGAGAAGGGGCTATTACTTCTACAGTTATACTTTTTAATTTATCTATGGCTCTAAGAACCATTTTGCTGAATTTGGCAACGATGTTAACGTAATATCGAACGGCTTCATCTATATAAAAATCAATATTTTTGCATTCATCGTCGAAAATACTTCCTCCCAGTACGCCGAAACTTCCAAAGGCATCACAGGAAAAGAGGATCTTGCTGGAAACCTCATAAGTCATGATAGTCTCCGGCCAGTGAACCATTGGAGTATAAAAGAATTTTAGCGTTTTTTCCCCCAGGGAAATTTCGTCTCCGTCTTTCACAACTTCTACATTATCTTTTATACCGTAAAAATCCTGGAGCATTTCTTTTGTTTTCTGAGAGCCTAAAATCATCGCTCCGGGACAGAGTTTTCTGAAAGTTCTAAGTATTCCCGAGTGATCTGGTTCCATATGATTTATGATAATATAATCTATATCGTTAACAGCAGCTATCTTATTTATATTCTCAAAGAATTCATCCCCTTTGATGGATTTAGTCAGGTCTATAATAGCTTTCTTCTTATCTTTTATAAGGTAAGAGTTATATGATACCCCTTCCCGGCTTATAGGCCAGAGGCCTTCAAATAAATCGGTCGTACGGTCATCCACCCCTATCCAAAAAATGCCTGAGTTAAGTTCTACTGGTAACATTCTGCCTCCTATAAATCCGAGGATTTAATTATTTTTATGTCACACTCTTTCATTTCTCTTAAAACTTTGTCGATATTTCCTTCAGGCGAATCGATGCCCTTTGTTCCGTCAATTATGACGTAAGTCTCGAATCCTATTTTTATTGAATCCATTGCCGAGTAAAAAACACAGTAGTCAAGCGCAAGCCCGCAGAAGTAAGTTTGCCTTACGTTAAGATTTTTCAAATATCCTTCAAGACCGGTTATGGTTTTTTTGTCATTCTCCTGGAATGCAGAATAGGAATCGATTTCAGGGTTGGTTCCTTTTCTTAGAATCAAATTTAAATTTTCAGTATTAAGATTGGTATGAAAATCAGCCCCGGAAGTTCCCGAAACACAATGTTCCGGCCAGAGTACCTGTTCTATCCCCTTATATTTAATAACATCGTAAACTTTTTTGCCCGGGTGATTTACCGCAAAGGACACATGATTTCTGGGGTGCCAATCCTGCGTGGCAACCACTCTTTTAAATTTTAGGGACAAATTATTTATAAGGGGTATAATTTCGTCTCCTTCTGGGACTGCCAATGAACCCCCGGGACAAAAATCATTCTGTACATCGACTATTACTAAAGCCTTATTTTTTTTCATTGAAAAATTCCTCTATCCATTCTTTTAATTTATCTCTAATTTCTCTGAATTTATTAAGTACTTCTTCTTTATTCCCCGAAAACGATGACGGGTCATCAAAATCTTTATGTATTTGCTTTTTCCCTCCTGGGAAAAAGGGGCAAGTTTCCCTGGCCCCGCTGCAGACAGTTATAACATAATCGAAATCTTCATTTATGAAATCTTTCACGTTTTTGGAATAATGATTCGATATATCAATTCCTATCTCTTTCATTACTTCTGTTGAATTCGGATTTACTCCAGAGGGTTTGGTTCCCGCGCTGAAAACTTCATACCGCTCACCATATAAACTGCGTAGTAGTCCTTCAGCCATTTGTGACCGCGCCGAATTATGTGTGCATATAAACAATACTCTTTCTTTCATATCGTACTCAATCCAGCACGATTAGCTCGCTAACCCTCGCGTTTTCCTTTATATTTATTCCGTTTTTCCCCACATAAAGAGTTAATCTTATTTTCCCCTTTTTTTCAATAACCTTTGTGGCGTGAAAAGCTCCGTTTAGAGTTATTCTTTCTGAAGGCTGTAATATAACAAGATTGGCATCAGGGAGCAGTTTTTTTACTTCTTCATTGAATTCGATTAAATATACCCCCCCGGAGAGTTCCCACCAACCGTATTTGTCTTCCTCTTTCCGCTTGACAGGGGTGATTTCCTGTATTTCGCTTTTCTTATATTCGCTGCCTCCGAAATCGATATCTGCCGTACCTGTAAATCGAAAAACCTTGCATATTGTAAGATAAACCCCGTAGTCTTCAACCTGCTTTTTTTCATAAATGAGATTGCTTATAAATTCTAAAATATCTACGCCTTTTTCTTTTTTCATATTTATCTCAAAACTTATAGCCTATTTTTCTCAATAAATCTTTTCTATCGGCTATATCCTTTTCCCCCTCTACTCCGACAGGCTTATCTCCGTCGAGCACTCCTACAATACCTCGCTGATCGCCTTCTTCTGCTACAATTACCTTGAGAGGATTAGCTGTTGCGGCGAAGAGATAAAGGACTTCATCCACAGCTTTTAGTGATTTCATAATGTTTATCGGAAAAGCATTACCCAAAATCAGAACGAAGGAATGCCCGGCTCCAATTTTCTCTGCATTTGCAACAGCCAGTTCTTCCAGTTCTGTATCGGTTCCGCTATGGCGTATCAGTCTGGCGCCTGAAGCTTCACAGAAAGCAACGCCGAATTTAATCATGGGCAAAGAAGTAACAAGAGCTTCATGGATATCTTCTACGGTTTTTATGAAATGCGTCTGTCCTATTATAACATTTGCGTTCTCTGGGCGCTCAATATCTATTAACTTTATCTCCATATTTACCTCCAATTTAAAAAAGTTTTAACCACAGAGATCACAGAGATTTTATTTTGTTTAACCCCACCCACCCCTGGCTTGACTCACAGAGAGCACAGAGCCCACACATCAACCTTCCGGAAATTCTAACCACAGAGATTTTGTTTTTTTCTCTGTGTTCTCAGTGTTTTTTTTCTTTTCTAACACAATTATTCCTCTGAGTCCTCTGTGGTAATTTTTTTTAGTTTATTCGTTCTATTCGTGTAATTCGTTGTTTCTGTTTTTAACTTCATCTTGTTTCTCGACACAAATTTTATCTTTCATTTTTTCGAACTTAACTTTACCTATACCTTTAACTCTCATAATTTCTTCTTTACTTTTGAAACCGTTGTTTTTGTTTCTGTATTCCAATATTCTTTCAGCCGTTACATCTCCAACACCGGGGAGAAGAGTTAATTCTTCTGCTGAGGCAGAGTTAATGCTTACGGGAAAAGTTGTAAGACTTTTGGTTGTTTTTACGGGAGCAGGAATCAAAAATCCGGCTAGGCTGCCCACAAGAAGGACTACAATAAAAAAAATCAGTACTCTTCTTTCTGAATCACTGAGCATATCTTATCCCCAGATAATAAACTGGTTCCAGGAAATTATCCTCAGGAGACCAGGATAAATTCCTTATAGAGAAAAAAGGAGAGATTTTTGTTCTCAAGTATAAAGAAAATCCACCTGTAATAAATTTCCTTGGGGTTAGGTGGCCGGTTAGACTTACCTGCGAGCCAATAATGTTCAAGGAGCTATTTAAGTTAATTTCTCCGTATTCTCTAAGCACGCCTTTATTTTGATAGAAAAAATGAAGGGCAAATTTTTCCTTATTGATATGGATATTGGCGAAATAAACTTTACCTTCTTCCCAACTTAGAGTATCGTTCCCAGTCGCATAAAGATATTTTCTTCCCCCTGTAAAATTAAAGTCGAAAAAGTCTATCTTTGTACCATAAAAAACTATAACTTTCGGGAAAAAATCTTCGATTGGGAAAAAGTAAGTAGGGAACCTATCCCTGAATCTACCCACCTTGATTTCTCCCCAATCGTTCACAAAGCCGACACACTTTCTTTCCTTCCCCAATTCCCCCCTGAGGTAATAAACCTGCATAATCATTCCATAATCCATACTTTCCTTATAGTTAGCCCATCCTCCAATAAAAACCGGTTCAAAAAACTGATAAAAACGTACACCTAAATCAGCAGTAATTGAATCCCCTGAGCTAAAAGTTTCAAACCATCCGAGGAAATAGCTTTGATCTTCTGAGAGCCATTTCCATCCTGTTGTTTTCGAGAATCGAGCCCTATCCCATTCAATATAGCTGGTTTGGAGATTATAAGACAGGGATTTAAGAGAAGCTTTCAAGGTGTAATGATCCGTGAAATCCCTTTTCTTAAGGCTTTCAAGATTTAATTCCTTAAACTTAAACTCCACAAGATTGTAATCCACATCTCTATTTAAAGCTACATTTATCCAGTTCTTTTCTACTCTCTTAAACCATTCTACTTCGGGTTCTACTTCCGGTGGGGGCAGAATTGGATTAAATATATCCTCCTCAACAAGAAGCAGAAGGAATATCAACATTGAATCACACCCATGTTTGCCTCAAACGGAGGATAGATTATTCCTTTTTCGGTAACAATACCACTAATTAGTTTATGCGGAGTAACGTCAAAAGCGGGATTTTTTACAGCTATGTCAATTGGCGCCGTTGGCAATCCCATAAATTCTGTCACCTCTTCTTTAGATCTTTCTTCTATTGGAATATCTTTTCCTCCTTTTAGGGTAAGATCGAAAGTTGTGCTGGGAGCAACGACATAAAAGGGAACCGAGTTTTCTTTTGCAGATAAAGAGAGAGAATAAGTCCCTATTTTATTAGCGGTATCACCATTTCTTGCGATTCTATCCGCACCTGTAAATATACCGCTGACATTTTCCGTCTTAAGTATGTGTGAAATAGCACTGTCGACAATAAGGACAGATTTTATCCCATTCTTTTTAAGTTCCCAGGTAGTAAGCCTTGCTCCCTGAAGAATGGGCCTCGTTTCCGGAACGAAAACAGTTATGTCTTTACCTTCTTCTTTCGCCTTGTAGAAAACAGCCAGAGCAGTTCCGATTCCGCCGGTTGCAAGAGCACCGGCATTACAGATAGTCATATATAAAGAGTTGTCTTTTATTAATTTAGAGCCGTTTTCTCCGAGAAGGTCCGAAAGCCTTTTGTCTTCTTCATGTATTTTGATCGCTTCCGCGACAAAAGCAGAAGCATCGACTGTATCTTTTTCAACAAGTTTTCTCATTCTATTTACCGCATAGAATAGATTATGAGCGGTTGGCCGTGTTGATTCTATCAATGCGATCTTTTCTTCAAGGGACTTTTTATTCTTACTATTTAAAGCCGCAAGAGCAATACCATAGCCGGCTGCCACTCCGATAGCAGGAGCTCCTCTTATCGTCATATTTTTAATTGCTGCGTACATATCCTCGGCTGTCCTGATATCGAGGTAAACCTCCTCGTGAGGCAGCTTTCTCTGATCAATTAATTTTGCGTAATCGCCACACCATTTAATAGTCTCAGCCCAAATCATAGTTTTCTTCTTATATGGTAATTCCGCTGGATTCCTTTAAAATATTTCTGCTCGTTTCTAAAGGAAAGCCAATGACATTGGAAAAACTGCCTTCAATGCTTTCTATAAAAGACATATTTTTATCTTGAATCCCATAAGAGCCGGCCTTATCGAGATTTTGCCCAGAGTTAACATAATATGAAATCTGTGAATCGGTCAATTGATGAAATTTCACCGCGCTTTCATCGTAATCCTGAAACAAAACTTCATCTTTTAAGACAGCGACTCCTGTATATACTTTGTGCCACTTGCCAGACAAATCTTTTAACATTCTAACGGAATCTTTTTTGTCTTTAGGTTTTCCGAGTATCTTTCCCTCAAGGAAAACAAGGGTGTCGAAACCTATAATAATTGATTTTTTGATTGGTTTTTTATTTTCAAAAACCCATTTGGCTTTTCTTGCGGCATTGCAAACTACTGTTTCTACCGGCGTCTTTAAAATAGTTTCCTCAACGTCCGGAACTATAATTTCTGTCTTTATTCCTAGTTGTTTGAGGATCTCCTTCCTTCTTTCTGAAGAAGAAGCTAAAATGATCAGCATAACATTATGATAAAAAGTACCCTTCCTTTGTCAAGGTGTTATTTGAAAACAACTAAAGTTAGAATGTTAGAACTTGGGTGTGTTGGTGGGTTAAAAGACGGACCAACAGACTAACCGACCCACAGATCAACTTGTTATTATCATCCTCCGTAACTTAAACGAGTAGCTAAGACTTCAGGGAGTCCGGCGTCCAGGATTTTTCTCTGTGCTTTTTTAATATCGTATTCAACGCGAATGGTCTCAATAAAATTTTTCTCTAAGTCAAATATAGAGAAAGAGGCTCTTGGATCCCGGTCCCTCGGTTGCCCCACGCTACCGGGATTTATGATATATTTCTTGTCAGAATTTAGAGAAAACTCAGGACCGTTTATTCTTTTTATCTCCATTTCGGTGTTTTCAAAAATTACCGGGACGTGAGTATGACCAACAAAGAGGATCTTCTGTTCCATAATCTGAAAATCTATTTGTGTATCAAAAGTCCCGGAAAGATATCTCCAGGACTCCGGTCGGTGCAGGGAAGCATGAACATAATCGGTCCCCTTTTCTTGATACTTGAGAGGTAGCCCTTTAAGAAAATCAATTTCTTCTTTATTCAGGGCGTCTCTGCTCCACAATACCGCTGCTTTTGCATAATAATTAAAATTTTCTATACTTGTTTGTTCGCAAACTGCGAAATCGTGGTTGCCGGCAAGAATAACATCGGAAACTTCTCTTGTTATTCTGATGCATTCATTAGGATCTGCGCCGTAGCCGACAATATCTCCCAGACATATAATCTTATCTATGTTTTTTTTGTAGGATTTAATGCTTTCTAAGGTAGCAAGAAGTGCTTCTAAATTTCCGTGTATATCGGAAATAACCGCATATATCATAAAAGTCCTTTTTCTCTCGCTATTGAATCAAGTATGCCGTTGACAAATATCCCCGATTTTTCAGTTGAAAACTCCTTTGCTATTTCAATAGCTTCATTGATGACTACTCTTGCCGGGACGTCAGGCAAGTAAAGCAGTTCCAATACGGCTACTCCGAGAATGGCTCTATCCATAGCGCAGAGTCGGTCCCACTCCCAATTTTCAAGAACGTTTTTGATTGATTTGTCAGCTTCGTCTAAGTGCTCTTCTGCCAGATTCAATAGGGTCCTTGCAAAAGATAAGGAATCTTCATTGTAGTCCTGGCCATTCAAACCTATAATCTTGTCGAGAAAATCCGGCGAAAACTTTAAATTTATCCTTGCAGGATACAAAGCTTGAATTGCAAGAACCCTGCCTAGTCTTCTGGACCCTTTAGCGTTCATTTTTTAATTTCTTTGTAAAGATTTATCATCTCGAGGGTTGTCAAAGCGGCGTCCCATCCTTTATTTCCAACCTTCATTCCGGCTCTGCTTAGAGCTTGTTCTTCGGTATCGGCAGTTATTACCCCATACCCTACAGGTTTTTTCATCTCCAGAGCGATCTTAGCTATACCTTTTGTCGTTTCCGTCGCAAGATGATCAAAATGAGGAGTCTCGCCTCTGATTAAAGCTCCAAGGACTAAGAACCCATCGTATTTATTAATATTAACAATTTTGGAAAGAAGCATGGGTAGCTCAAAAGAACCGGGAACCCAATATATGTCGATATCTTCTTTCTTAACTTCGTGGCGCGTCAGACAATCTATTGCTCCTTCTTTTAATACCCCTGTTACCCTAGAATTAAATCGAGTTACAACAATTGCTATTTTAATGCCCTTCCCTTTGATTAGACCTTTATATTCCATAAGACCTCCTTCTTATACGTTTTTAAGTGTATGACCTAATTTATTTTTCTTTGTTTTAAGATATTCAATATTTTCTTCCGTCGGTTCAGTTTCTATCGGAACTCTTTCAGTTACTTTGAGACCGTGGCCTTCCAACCCCACAATCTTTCTCGGATTATTGGTTAGAAGACGAATGGTAGACAGTCCAAGGTCTTTAAGGATCTGAGCTCCTATTCCATAATCACGCAAGTCCGTCCTGAACCCCAGCTTTTCATTTGCCTGAACAGTATCGAATCCTTTATCCTGGAGTTTATAAGCTTTAAGCTTATTTAACAAACCGATTCCTCTACCTTCCTGCCTCATATACAGGAAAACGCCTCTGCCTTCTTTCTGTATAGCTTTTAGGGCGTTTACCAGTTGTTCTCCGCAATCGCAACGAAGAGAACGAAGGGTATCGCCTGTAAGACATTCCGAATGAACTCTAACGAGAACATCCTTCTTCTTGGCAACGTCTCCTTTGACAAGAGCAATATGTACCTTATCATCTATTACATTCGTGTACGGAATAAGCGTAAATTTTCCGTAATGGGTAGGGAAAGCAACCTCTGTTTCCCTGTTGATTAGTTTTTCCCTTTTTTGTCTGTAATCTATCAAACTTTTCACTGTAGCAACTTTAAGATTATATCTCTCTGCAATCTCAAGAAGACGCGGCAATCTCGCCATTGTTCCGTCTTCATCCATTATCTCGCAAATGACAGCCGAAGGATATAGGCCTGCGATTTTCGCGATATCTATAGAAGCTTCAGTATGCCCGGCTCTTATTAAAGTGCAGCCTTCTTTTGCCTTTATAGGAAAAACATGACCGGGTCTTGAAAGATCGGTTGGTTTTGTCCGGGGGTCGATAAGTTTCTGTATGGTAACAGCCCTGTCAAATGCGCTTATGCCTGTACTGGTTCCTTCCTTGGCGTCAACTGAAACAGCAAATGCAGTACCGTGGCGAGCGGTAATATTTGTCGTCATCAAAGGCAAGTCGAGTTCGATCAATCTTTTTTCGAGCAGCGAAACACAAATCAATCCTCGCCCTTCCTTAGCCATGAAGTTTATTACCTCGGGAGTAATTTTTTCCGAAGCCACAACAAAATCCCCTTCGTTTTCTCTGTCTTCGTCATCCACAACAATCAGAGGTATGCCTTTCTTTACATCATCAATTGTGTCTTCTATCGGGCTAAATTTGATCATTTAAACTCCGCTAATCTTTGCAAATATCTTGCCATTGGATCTACTTCTATATTCAAAACATCTCCTCTCTTTTTATATTTGAAATTAGTGTTTAACAATGTATGCCTGATCAGAACAACTTTGAAGCTTTTTTTATTAACTTCAGTAACCGTAAGAGAGACTCCGTCAAGGGTAATACTGCCTTTCTCGGCAATAAACATTGAGAGCTCTGAAGGATGTTCGATTGAGAATTCGGACGAGTCCGGCTTTTCTTTTATATTTAAAACCTTCCCCACGCCATCTATATGTCCGTAAACGAGATGCCCATGCAGTAAATCGTTAACATTAAGTGATTGTTCAATGTTTAAGTGATCGCCAATCCTTAGCTGAGAAAGGCTGCTTCTTTCAACGGTCTCGGAGGAAGCATTGAAAATCGAAGTATTACCTAAAATTTGCGATACGGTCAAACAGGCACCGTTAATAGAAAGGCTATCTCCGATATTGACAGGGAAAGGAAGTCTAATATGGATAGAGATATCCTCTGTTCCTTTTTTTAACCGCTCAATCTTGATCACATTTTTAATTATTCCCGTAAACATTATTAGCCTCTATCAAAATATCTTCTCCGATTTTCCTTACGCTTGCATCCAAAAAAACTCTCTTTAACGGATAATCGATTAATGGAAATCCTTTGCCTAAAAAAGAAGGAGAAAAGAAAAGAAGATATTTATCTACCTCTCCCGCTTTAATGAACTGGGTAAAAGTTTCGCTGCCTCCTTCTACCATTATTGAAGTTATTTTCTCCTCGCCCGCTCTCTTCAAAATATCTTTAATATCTATCAAGCCGCCGTTTTCTTTAAAAACCCATATTGTTGAATTCGGATATTTTCTTTTCGCTTCCTTATCAGACGTTGCAATAATAACCTTGCCATCATCTTCAAAAATTCTTGCGTTTACCGAGGTACGGCAATGCGGATCTATTATTATTTTATAAGGCTGTTTGACGCTTTTTGCTAATCGTACAGTTAATCTCGGATCGTCTATCAGCACTGTCCCGGCACCGACTAACAGCGCGTCAACTTTACTCCGCTGATGATGAACTTCCTTATGCGCTTGATCCCCAGTTATCTTGAAAATGCCTCTTCCGGGGTCGCCAATCCTTCCGTCTAGGGTCATGGCCGCTTTTAAAATAACGTAAGGAATTCTCTTGGTAATATATTTAAAGTAAAAAGAATTCAAATTCTTTGCTTCTTCTTCAAGAATTCCGGTCGTGACCCTGACACCTCTGCTTTTTAAATATTTAAAGCCCTTACCGTTTACGAGAGGATTGGGATCTTTTATCGGAGCAACGACCCTTCCTATTCCGCTTGATTCGATAATCTCGGTACATGGAGGGGTTTTTCCATAGTGCGCGCAAGGTTCGAGTGAAACGTATAAAGTAGCTCCTTTTGCTTTATCCCCCGCTTCTCTTATTGCTTCGACCTCTGCATGAGGATTCCCCGCGCCTTTATGGTATCCTTTGCCTACAATAACGCCTTCTTTTACTACGCAGGCTCCTACAAGAGGATTGGGAGAAACCATTCCTTCACCATTTCTGGCAAGGGTAAATGCTTCTTTTAAAAAATATTCATCTAACTTATTCATAAAAAAAACCCCTCTCCTAGGGGTTTATTAAGTATATTCTCTTCTCTCATCCGGACTTTAACCGTCGGCTTCGGAATTCCACCGAATCAGGATTACTCCTCGCGGGCTTTCACCGCCGGTTGGGAATTACACCCAACCCCGAAGAGATACTTTAAGATTACAATATTTATTAAATTTGTCAAGAGGGTAATCTTCCCCTTGACATATCCTTGAAAGTTATTATACTAAATCTACGATATATAGATGGTCATCTATATATCTGGTTTATATTAAAATAGGAGGGTTGATGGAAGTAAACGATATTCTATATTTATTAGCGGATAGTACCAGGATGAGGATACTTAAGATTCTAAAAAAGGGAGAAAAGAATGTTTCGAAAATTGTTGAAGCATTAAAACTTTCTCAACCTACTGTTTCTCATCATCTTAGAAGGCTCGAGGAGGCGGGGTTGGTTTTAAAGAGACAGTATAAAAGATGGGTTTTTTATCAGGTGAACAAAAGTTTATTGAAGAAATTTATTAAAAGTTTTGGTCTTGAGCTGGATCTTTAAAATTTTTTATAACGTCAAAAATTTCGGAGGGAGGTATGTATGGATTTAGTTAAAAAGGCAAGCTTTAAGGCAATCTCATCGACCGCAAACTTTGCGATAAATAAAAAGAAATTAAGGGGCTTTCTGATCCGCAGTATGGAAAAGCGTATATATTCAGATTTGATAAAAGAAAATCCGGATAATAGACCTTTAAAAGTTCAGGAAGACAAGTATTATATGGCAAGATCGATTTTTCGCAGTATTGAGAGGGCGGTAGAAAAAGGAAATTTGTCAAGAGAAGCCGTAGATGGTTTGCTGCGGGTTTTTCTGGGTAACGTTTTTTTCGGAGGTTTCTACAAGAGGATGGAATATGTTAAGAAGTATTCCGAACGTCCTCCAGTATTTCTTACTGTAAGTCCTGCAAAAAAGTGTAACCTGCGTTGCAAGGGTTGCTATGCGGCTTCGGGTGCCGAGTTTAATGAGAGTTTAAGCTGGGATGTGCTGACTAAAATCATAGACCAGGCAAAAGGACTCTGGGGGGCTAGTTTCTTTGTGGTCTCAGGAGGGGAACCTCTTCTGTACAAAGAAGATGGTAATACAATTCTCGATTTTTATGAAAAATATAATGATTCATATTTTCTTATGTATACAAACGGCACTTTAATTAGTAAAGAAGTGGCAGGAAGAATGGCAAAATCAGGGAATATCACTCCAGCTATATCTGTCGAAGGGTTGAAGAAAGAGACCGATGACAGAAGGGGAGCCGGCGTTTTCGAAAGAATATTAAAAGCAATGAATAATCTGAAGAAGGCTGGGGTTCCTTTTGGTTTGTCTGTAACCGCTACCCGGAACAATATTGATGTGATTACTTCCGATGAGTTCAGGGACTTTTTCTTCAAGGAAATGGGTGCAATGTATGCCTGGATTTTCCAGTATATGCCAATAGGACGTAAATTCACTCTTGATTTGATGCCGACACCGAAACAGAGAGCCAGATTGTATGAATGGGAATGGCATCTTATGCGCAAAGAAGATATTTTTGTGGCTGATTTCTGGAGTACGGCTACAGGCTCTGACGGATGTATCGCGGGAGCCAGACCCGGCGGTTATTTTTATATTAATTGGGACGGCAATGTTACTCCGTGTGTTTTCGTTCCTTACACCGTAGATAATATAAATAAGGCTTTTAAGGAGGGACGTAATTTAAACGATGTAATAAATTCCGGGTTTTTCAAAGATATAAGGGAATGGCAGAATGAATACGGATATAAGCAGCCGGCTGATAAACACAAGAATTGGATTATGCCCTGTTTTATTAGAGATCATCGCGGAAGGTTTCTTAAGGTTATAAATAAGCATAATGTAAATCCGGCAGATGAGGATGCCGCTGCTGCTTTGAAAGATAATGGATTCAATCAAGGGCTGATAGATTATGATAAAGAAATGCATGAGCTGACCGATCCTGTTTGGAATGAGCATTATATTGATTCAGAGTAGAAAAGTGTTTTTAATGTTTTAGGAGGTTTTGTGTACGATACGATTTCGATTCTTGCGGGGCTTGCGAAGAAGAGCGATAAAAAGATCGTTTTACTGGTTATGGATGGGCTTGGAGGTTTGCCCTATAAAGGCAAAACGGCTCTTGAGGCTGCGAGTACCAGAAATTTAGATAAACTTGCTTCTAAAAACGAGTGTGGTTTATTGGACCCTGTTTTTCCCGGAATAACTCCCGGAAGTGGGCCGGCTCATCTTGCTCTTTTCGGTTATGATCCGGTTAAATACCAGATCGGAAGAGGAATTCTCGAGGCTCTGGGTGTGGGGGTCGAGGTAAATAAAGGAGACCTGGCCGCGAGAGGCAATTTTTGTATAGTCGAAAAAGGAATTGTTAAGGATAGAAGAGCCGGGAGAATACCTACCGAAGTAAACAAAAAAATAATTAAACACTTAAATAAAGAAATTTCCGAAATAGAAGGAGTTAAGGTCTCTTTTACGAGCGGTAAAGAGCATCGTTTTGTTGTAAGGCTCAGGGGCGGAAATATTTGTGGGGAGGTGACGGATACGGATCCTCAGAAGGTCGGGGAGAAAATTCTTAAATCAGTTCCTACTTCGGACTCGGAGCCTGCGAAAAAAACTGCCGGCATTATAAACAAGCTGACGGAAGAGATACAGAAAGCTCTGGAAGGTTTTGGCGAGAAACCAAATGCCGCTGTCCTTCGCGGTATTTCCACTTATCCTGACCTGCCTCAATTCCAGGAAATTTACAAACTCAAAGCGAAATCGATTGCCGATTATCCGATGTATAGAGGTTTGACGCAATTGATAGGAATGGATGTTGATAGGACTCCAACCTCAGTTGAAGAGGAGTTTGCCGTGTTTAAAAAATCATATAAGGATTACGACTATTTTTATATTCATATTAAAAAAGTGGATTCTTACGGAGAAGACGGGAATTTTGAAGAAAAGGTCAAAAAAATTGAGGAGACAGACAGCTATATTCCCGAAATTATGGAATTATCTCCTGATGTTTTAGCTGTAACGGGAGACCATTCCACGCCTGCCACATATAAAGCCCATTCCTGGCATCCGGTGCCCCTTTTAATTGTTTCCAAATGGGCTCGAATAAGCGGTGTTTCAGGATTTAGCGAGAGAGAATGTTGCAAAGGGAGTATAGGTCGGATCCCTTCTCTATATTTAACGTCCCTTCTCCTTGCTCACGCGGAAAGACTGGATAAATTCGGCGCTTAG
>JAFGHJ010000034.1 GCA_016930175.1 Caldifarciminota bacterium | reverse complement strand
TTCCATTTCTTATATTGTAAGAATTTTGATACTTTAAGTCAATATGGTTTGTGGGGGAGGTGAGCTAAAACCTAAAGAGTTTCTTTATATGAGAACTTTCCGATTTTTTCAATTCTCAATAGCTTTTTGAAGTATCTGCTTAATATCTGTGGGATGCTTTGAAACTGCCCAAGTCCATTCCCCAAAACCACCATGCGAATTTACCGTTTTTACCCACTCATCGAGAAAATTTCTTTTTGTAATATCTTGATGAGTTTCCTGCCCTTTTGTTTCTAATACCAACATCTTCCCGTTTTTTAATCTAATCAAAAAGTCTGGACGATACTTACTTATAATTCCATTGAAAATGTAAAGTATCTCAAACCCAAGGTGATCGTTTTTAACCCAAGCCTCTACATTAGGATTTCGGTCAAGTTCCCAAGATTCGCTTGCTTCCCAGGAACTGTCGTAAACACACATATTAATATGCGATTTGGCTGTATATTCGCATGGCTTTCCGGTGAACCAAGTCCGCATATCGTCAGTAGATTTTATTGGTCGGTCACTATCAAATACCGGTTCTAGACTTTTCGTATTCTCGAACCTAATTGCTTCCCAGATGTGTTGTACTATTTTGTTCATGTTTAGAGTTAATAATATGCGTTTTTTTAACTCATCTTGTTCAAATATTTGTTGCGTAAAACATATTTTATCGGAGGTTAAAAATTGCTCTACGATTTGTATAATCTGTATCAGTAAATAGTTTTTATCAGCTTTCCAGGATGGTTTCATTTGGTCGTATATATCACGCGCTGATTCAAAAATTATTTTCTGCATGCGGAATTCTCTTCCTAATTTCTCGAGATCAATTGTTGTAATTTTGGTTACGTCAGGTTTCCCATCAATAATTGGTGCCAAATCTGCTAATGTCGCTGTTTCGTAGGCGTTTAATTCAATGGTCTTCACTTTTGCCATATCTAGCTGCAAAGTTGGTTTATAAACATGATTTATCCTTATCATATTTGGCCATTTGATCTCGTATTGTTGTTTTTTTGAATCTTTTTCAATACGACTTTTGGGACTTGGTGGTGGCGGCGGTGGGCCATCTTTTGATTCGTGAGGCAAAAATGTAAATGGTATACCAAATATATTAACATATTCTGCTTCAAATAGTCCTGAATCCTTTTCAACCTCGTATGAGGTTCTTCTTAGTCCACGACCGACAACTTGTTCACAAAGCAACTGGCTTGTGAATGCGCGTAAACCCATGATATGGGTTACAGTTTTAGCATCCCAACCTTCAGACAACATTCCTACTGATATCACCTTTTGAATTAATTCTCCTGGTTTTTCAACTTGTCCGACAGTATCAACAATCTGTCGAAGATATTCTGCCATTTCATCTTTTGTATATTTTTGTTCATCTTTCTCATTTTCTTCATCGGAAGTTGTTATTGTTACCGATTCATCTTTTTCCTCGGCCTTTTTTAGTACTTTTGAATCGATATGTAGAATCTGTTCTGGCACACATAACTCATCTATCTTTATTTTCTTTTTATCAAAAGCATTTTTGATTCTGGCTGCAGTTTCGGTTCTATTGGCAACGGAAATCATCACTGGGGGGGTCTTAAAACCCACCTTTGCCCACTGTTTTTTTGTCTCTAACCAATCCTTCCCGAGGAGATAATACGCATTGGTTACTAAATCAGGTAACGGTTCCTCATCATCAGCCTTTCTATTAAGATCATCTCTTACTTCAGGATCTGCGTATATGTGGTATAATCGTGACTTATAATCGGGTGTTAATCTTGCATCATCCCGAATTACAACACGTGGAGTCTTAACTAATCCGGATTCAATAGCATCATTGAGCCCAAAATCTGATACAACCCATTCATATAAAGTTTCTTCTGAGCTTTTTTTACCAGATGGCATAAAAGGCGTTGCCGTAAAATCGTAACAGCAAAGTATGTTTCGGCTCCGGTGTATACGATCTAATCCACCGATCCATATTGTCGCTTCTTCGGCACTATCTTTAAGATCACGCCGCCTTAAATATTTATCTTTTGCCGCTGGATTAATACGCCAAGCATGATGAGCTTCATCATTAATTACAAGAATATTGTTTCCTTTTGTTAATTCCTGTAAAACTTCTCTAACGTAAGCTTCATCGCTTTTGACACCTCGTTTATCCACACGTTTTTTCCTCTGGAGTTGTTCCTCCGTATCCCAATGTAAAACATGCCAATTTATTATTCTGATTTTACCTTCCCTTAACTTTTCCCACAATCCACCTGGTACTACATTGAATTCATCATAATAGTTTCCCGAAGCTGAAGGAATTAATACTTGCAGGCGATTTTTTACTGTTAAGCCAGGAGCGACAACTAGAATATACTTAGAAAACCGTGGATCCTGAGGATATGCTATTTTATTCAAAACCTGCCAGACTATCAGCATTGCCATGACAACTGTTTTTCCTGAACCCGTCGCCATTTTTGAACAGATTCGGTTAAAATCGCCTCCGTCACTGGGGATTTTAATCCCGGATTTTTCGGATTCTGGAGCTTCGGTTAGCCAGATCAGTGTCTCAATAGCTTCAAGTTGACAAAAAAAGAATCGCTTATTTTCTCTTTCTTCAGGGTTGTACCAATATTCCAATAATCTTTTGGTAATACCGGTCGCACCAGGGTACCGCGATTCCTTCCACTTTTTTACCCGTGATCGAATTCTATTTGGCAATGGCAGCTCAATGAAAATTCCCGGATCATCAAATGACTTAGACTTTTCTGAAGCAACAACATAGCCTGCTGGCCTTCGCCCCACCAATTTTTCAAATGAACGTTTTTCCCTGTCATAGTGCCAGTGATATTTGGGTTCTTCGTAAGGTGAGTTTATGATTAATTTATCAATCTTTCTCATTGTTTTAGATAAATGACTTTCAGACTCTCAATCCCCCGATCGTCTACTATTTTTACGGCGATACGTTTGTGTTCCCCTGCTTCAAACGGTAGCGAAAGAGTACCCCGGTAAGCTTCAATGAGTTCTTTATTGATTTCTGCCTTCAAGGATTTTGCTAACCTAGCCCAACCTTCATTTTTACCGGCCATCGGAAAGAAGACTTGTCGTGGGTAGAGGCTTCGTCCATCATAATCAACATCCAGCATCCACATGGCAATTCTATCTGCACCTCCAGATTCGATCGCGCCAGTTCGTGTATTATAGTAATCAAATCCCAGTACTTCTACTTGATACTTGCCGTCTTTAAGCTTATGTAAAATTACATCAGGCTGTCCCATTAACCAGAAACTTTCATTACTTGTACGCTCTTTCTTTAAATCATCGGTTAGTAAATCAGCATTCATTTGAGCTTTAAGTAATGTAACACCAGGCCACTTAGTTTCATCAATATCCTTCGAAGCTTCTGGATCAAACTGAAACGCAGCGAACACGACTAATTTTGGTTTCGGTACTAATGTTCGAGCTTCCTCTAAAGCCAATTCAACTTGGTTTTGTTCTAATGGTGCATGTTCCGGACCAAATGAAGCAACGATACGCTTAGGTTCTTTTTCCTTGGTTTCACCATCTACATGAAGCCATTGCGTCCCTGGAATTGTTTCCAATCGGATGAACTCTATCTTCTGTCCACCTTTTGCTCTGATGCCGGTTCTAAATAATTCGTCTTTCCATTCAGACTGTCTTAATGATTCTCCCTTTCTTGCAATTGAGACATCGACTGGTAATCCTTCTTTGATGTCAATCAAGGATTTTACTACTGGAGCAGGAACGGCTTCAACGGTGAAAGGTCCTGTTACACGAGCGCGGTTTTTATCAATGAAAGGTTGATCGTATAATACTTCTTGCCCTGGTGGTTCTTTATTGGCAATAGATTTCAATGTTATATGTGATACAGTCTTATAATTGAAGCCACTACTTACGCCTTCATTCGGGTAAGCCAATTCGTAGTAGTCGTATAGGGCGGTCATAAAACGCTGTTTTGCCAATGCGATTGCAACACGCGATGTATCACAGGTTATCCAGCGTCGTCCCCACTTCTCCGCAACGTAGGCTGTTGTACCTGAGCCACAGGTAGGGTCAAATACAAGATCCCCAGGGTCGGTAGTCATAAGTAGGCAGCGTTGAATAACTTTTGGACTAGTTTGAACCACAAATCGCTTCGGATCCTTAGTCAGTTCAAAAGTCCCCTGTATTGTGTCTTCCCATATGTCACTAAACTTAACTAAGGGATTATCCATTTCGTACCTCTTTCCACATAGACGACCACTTACAACCACTATGCGTTTAAGTTTTTGCAGGTATTCGGTCCCATCAATGTACCTGAGGTTTCTGGGCAGTGAATAATTTGTACCGGCAAAACGTACTTTAGAAACAGTCTCTGTTTCGTTTTGCCTTGTAATGTTTGCATCTTTAAATAAGTTCCCTTTAGGCAAGGGTTCCTCACCACGTTTCTCGCCGGCAGTGAGTCTTCTACAATCACCATTTGGTAGTTCAATCCAGCCAAAAGTTGCAACCTTCTCGTAGAACGACCGTTCTCTGAACAAAGGCCGGAATTTTATCAGGTCTACGCTTTTACCATACCATAATAGGTAGTCTGATAAAGATGATAATAGATTTGACGGTTGTCCTGTTGCTGTGCGAAATGAAATTAAACTAACAAAATTCTTTTTTTCAAAGATTTCATCCATCAATTCTCGTACATGATGTACGTTCTCATTGCTTATTTGTACAAATACGCTACCTGATTCGGAAAGCAATTCGCGGGAAAGTAGCAGTCTATCTCTTAAGTAAGTCAGATACGAATGTATCCCGAGTTCCCAGGTATCTCTAAAAGCCTTGATCATTTCGGGCTCTTGCGTAAGATCATTATCACTGCCGTCTTTTACGTCACGTTTATTAACGAACGGTTGGAAGTTAGAGCCGTACTTAATTCCGTACGGTGGGTCGATGTATACCATCTGCACCTTTCCTGCCATTCCTTCTTTTTCCAATAGAGAATTCATAACCAAAAGCGAATCGCCGGCAACAAGACGATTGGACCAATTGTGCTTATGCTTATAGAATTCTATGGCCTCACGGAGTGGTGGGTTCTCTTCGGGAGAATCGAATAGAGAAAGTTGTATGTATTTTTTTTCATCGCTTTTACGTACGGCCTCAATAATTGTGCATGGATCTATACGTTCATGTACATGGAGTGATACTGTAGGAACTTCAAAAGATGTATGTTCAACCTTGCCTGCCCACTGTAATTGAGGGTCAATATGTGGGTCAAAGGTATAATTTTTCTTACCGGTTTCCTTATCAGTTTCAGGAGTTACCAATCCGACAGGAGGATTATTGATGCGTTCCTTCCCCTTATGTTCGTATTGTTCGATTGGTTTCTTATCTTGCTTTTTCTTCCTTGACATTCGGGAAATCTCCTTTAAAGTATTTTGTATTGTTTATGTTTGTTTCTTGAGAGGGCATTTGCCTAGCCTATACAGTGTTATTTTGTTTTGGTAATATAGTAATTTCATTATTATATACATTTGATAATTTCCTTACTTTTAAATCATATTTAAAAAATAGCTAAAAGTCAAGTGTTAAATATAAAATATACTAGAAATATCTTGAAATCCCCTTGACTATACGTTTGAACTTCTTACTATTATTGTGAAAGTAAAAATCGGTTAACGGAAGATTAAAATTAACGAGTTATTACAATGAGGGCAAAAATAAAAATTGAACAACAAATGATTAAAAGGATGGAATGTGTAAATGTCATTGCCAGATTCATCTAAGCAAAAATGGATATGTAAAGAACATACAAAAGTAAAGCATTCTATTCTAAAAAAATATCTGCATGTATGGATTGTGGCGCTTGGTAAATGGCGTAGGAAAATTATATTTTTTGATGGATTTGCAGGTAGAGGTGAGTATTATGATAAGAAAGGGGGTTTTGTATCACTCGGTTCTCCCATAATCGCTCTCAAGGTTGCAGACAACCTTATAAAACAATCTAAAGAGAAGGGAAGTAAACCGTATTTTGATAAG
Source organism: Caldifarciminota bacterium (assembly GCA_016930175.1). GTDB lineage: Bacteria > Hydrothermota > UBA3072 > UBA3072 > UBA3072 > JAFGHJ01. The sequence goes on along the minus strand of JAFGHJ010000034.1, from coordinate 23,962 downwards.
TTTCTATGTATAGCTGTCGAAAAAAACCATGATAATTTCAATAATCTATTAGATGTCTATAAAAGAGAAGAAAAAAAATTTAATTTTCCTAAATATTTAGACTTCATGCCCACCAACAATGAGTTTAAAAATGTTGTAAGTGATATATTAAAAGAAGTAGGCAATCAAATAGCGCCTACATTCTTTTTTGTTGACCCTTTTGGATATTCAGGTGTACCTTTTAGCTTGATAGATAGAATTATTAATTTGCCAAAGACAGAAATATTCTTTACTTTAATGACTAGAGATATAAGAAGATTTTTAGATTTATCGGATACTGAAGTCACTTTGGATGAATTATTTGGTTGCCAAGAATGGCGGGATATAAGAAAAGTATCCGGTTGGGAAGAAAAAGATATAAAGTTAAGAGATTTATATATAAAACAATTAAATAAAGTTGCAAAATTTGTTTTTCCTTTTCGAGTATGTATGGATAGGAGAGCTATGACTCTTTATTATTTAATACATGCTACAAACCATTTTTTAGGATTGAAGATAATGAAAGAGAATATGTTTAGAGAAAGCGATGGTTTTTTTTCATATCTTGGGCCTAACGATTATATAACAAAGCAAAGAACTCTATTTGATAATGGGTATGAAGACTTCAAGAGTTATCTAATAAGTATATTCAGGGGTGAAGAACTAAGGTTTCAAGATCTGCTTGAGAGAACTTATATGAATACACAGTTTATCGAAGGAGATTATAAAAGAGCCTTAAAGGAGTTAGAAAAAGAGAAAAAATTGAAAATAGTTGATAAAGGGCCCAGAGGTGGTATAAGCGGTGATTGTAGAGTTAAATTCAAAGATAAAGATTTTTTGGAAATAATATCTACAGAAAAACAAAATAATATTAGAGTTTCTTACGAAGATTATAAAACCTTTAACAATAAAAATGTACAATTAGTTAACAAAGTAAGTGATGGGTCCATTATCATAAGGTTTGATAAAACGCCTGTACCAAAGAATATAAATGATGTAATATGTCCCCACTTTATGGAACTTAAATGGGCGTATGGGTGTCCTTTTGATTGTAGCTGGTGCTATTTGAAAGGTACTTTCCGTTTTAGAAATGAGGGGATCAAACCAGCCTTTAAAGATTATGATAAGATAAAGAAACATGTTATAAAATTTTTGGCAAATATTAAAACTCCCGAGTTATTAAATACTGGGGAAATTGCTGATTCTTTAATGGGTGAACACCTTAATCCTCCTTTCTCTAAATTTATAATCAACTTATTTGAAAAACAGAAGAAACATAAAGTTCTATTTGTGTCAAAATCTGATAATATTGAAAATATATTAGATGTCCCAGAAATAAATCAAGCAATATTTAGTTTTAGTCTTAACGCTATTCCTGTAGCTGAACGATGGGAGAATGTGGCGCCAGCTGTGGGAAAAAGAATTGCAGCAGCTCAAAAATTGTACGAGAGAGATTTGCCTGTACGGATAAGAATTGATCCAATGGTTCCAATTGAAGATTGGAATGAATATTATATTGAACTTATTGATTTGATTTTTGAAAATTTTATACCTGAAAGAATAACATTTGGCTCTTTAAGGGGACTCCAGAGTACAATTAATAATGTAAAAGACAAAACCTGGACAAAGTACTTGAAGGAAGACTCCAATTGGGGTAAAAAGGTAGGTTTTGAGACAAGATTAGAAATGTACTCAGAAATAATTGAGTATTTAAGAGATACTTACGATTATAACAATGTAGCTTTATGCAAAGAAACGGTAAAAATTTGGGATGAACTAGACTTAGATTGGAAAAATATTAAATGTAATTGTATCTTGTGATAATAAAGATAGTTATAGTTTTTTGTTTATAAACCCGAACTCGTAACCTTGAATAATGAAATGTATATTTTGATGAAATAAGTAGGGAGGTAGAATGAAAACAAATAAGACAATACTGTCCGTGAGTCATCTATGTATGAATGCAAGTTGGTTCAAGGTAAATACCACTTACCAACGAGAGGCTAATATATGGACGTTAGAAGATGAAAAACATCTAATAGACACAATATTAAGAGGATATGATGTACCGAAAATATATCTGTGGAAGTTAGGAGATAAAGATTATGAGGTTGTTGATGGGCAACAACGAATAAATACTCTTAGAAAATTTAAAAGTAATAAGTTGTCTTTAAAAGGGGATATTTCTGGGCACAAATTTGATGGTTTATATTATAAAGATCTCCGCGAAGAATACAGTAGAAAATTTGATGAGTATCAAATTGACTGTGTGATTATAGAAGAAGCTGAAGATGAGGATATCAGAGAAATTTTCCGTAAGCTTCAACGCGGGAAACCTCTAAACTGGAATGAAAAGCTTAATGCTTATCCAGGAAATATTGTCGAAGTTGCGCGAGAACTATCTGGTCACCAATTTTTTGACGCATTAACTATGTCAACTAGTAGATATAGATCCTTAGGTATCATTGGTCGGTTCTTCTTATTGGAAAAATTTGGTCCTTCGGATATCAGTCCCAAATATGTAGAAAACTTTTTCAGAAAAAATCAAAATATGAAGAAAAGTGATAATTTACCTAAAACTGTAAAAAAAATACTTAATTACTTGCAAAAGACGTTTTCAGAAGAAACCCCGGAGCTTAATAAGGAAAGTTGGATTATTAATATTTATCTTTTTATAAGTACATTAATGAAGAAATATGTAATAAATGAAAGACAAGATAGCATAAAAAGATTCTATTTAAATTTATGGAGTGATATTGAATCTATTAGAAGGACTGGACAAGGACTCCCAGAAAAGGTTAAATTTGTAGATGCTAATACATCTGGTACTACAAGTAAACAGAATGTTGAAACACGATTTAATATGATGGTAGAGGAGTTCCTTAAAGATAATTTAGATCTGAAAAGATTAGATCCACAGAGGAGATTCGACTATTTTGAAAGAAGAGCTATCTGGCGTAGAGATAACGGAATTTGTCAATGGCCAGGTTGTGAAAAAAGTGTAAGTTGGGATGAATTTCATGCAGATCATAAAAATCCATATATAAATGGTGGAGAAACTAAAATCGAAAATGGACAAGTATTATGTAGTAAACATAATCTTAAAAAGGGGGCTAGCACCAAAGATATCGAAATACAATCATGACCAATGAACAAAAAATATTTCTGGGGTCACCTATGAAAAAATCAGAACAATAAACAAAAATGCTAACAAAAGGAATATTTAATGTGCGATAAATATTCCACCCTTCACGATTTGCCGCTGTTAAGAATTAAGAATTTTGAATTATTAATGTTGAATTTTGAATGAATTCTTAATGTTAGAATGTTGCATATCTGGGGTCGTATCTTGACACTTGATAATTAAGGAAATCGGGTTATAATAGAAGCATGGACAGACCGTTAGGGATACATATAGATAACCGGGGAATTGTTCAATGTTTAGATTTTATCCCAATTCGTTTTCTAAGGTTAAATATTTAAAAGATTGTAAATAATTCATTATAACATTCGGAGGTGGAGAATGAAAAAAAGCATCGGTTATTTTACAGGGAACTTTGTCGGAATTGCTATGGTTTTCCTGCTCTTGTGCGATTTATTCATCTTATTCCCGGCGCTTGCTAAAAACACATTATCAGATGAGTCTACGCCAATCCTAATTCCGTTGAAGAATATCGAGGACTTAGTTAAAATTAAAACCTTTACCGGTCATTCCCAGGCTGTAGAGAATCTGGCCTTCAGTCCTGATGGAAAGATTCTTGCATCGGGAAGCGGAGACGCGAGCATAATCCTCTGGGATGTCGAAAGCGGGGAAAAAATGAAGCAACTTATGACTTCTACTAGATTCAACTGGGAGCATACATTCTGCTTCAGCCCCGATGGAAAAACCCTGGCTTCAATAATGGCCGAGGAAAAAATTATTCTTTGGAATTTATCTGATGGCGAGGGAAAAGTTTTATATGAAACTTATAGTAATGTCTATGGTATTGCTTGTCTCTACGATATTGCCTTCAGCCCGGACGGAAACATTATCGCTACAGGGAGCCACGGTGAAGGCATTTCTCTCCGGAATGTCCAGACAGGAAAAAATATAAAGACCCTGAAGGGACATCCTGGCGCTCTCTATGCGGTCAAATTCAGTCCTGATGGCGGTATTCTGGCAGCCGCAAGCGAGGATGAAAGCATCGTTTTCTGGGAGGTGAAAACAGGGAAAAAGATAAAAGTTTTTGAGGGGCATTCAGCCGATATGCTTGATATTGCCTTTAGCCCCGATGGAAAGACCCTGGCTTCAGGGGGAACTGATAAAAGCATTATCTTCTGGGATGTGGCTACCGGTAATAAAATTAAATCTATTCAAGGCTTTGACGAAAAAGTCGAGGACCTTGATTTCAGCCCTGACGGAAAAACTCTGGCAGCCGCAGTTGGACCTCAAATTATTCTTCTGGATCTGAAAACAGGTGCGAAGATGATGATAAAATGTGATGCATACTGTCTTTCCGTAGCCTTCAGTCCTGATGGGAGATTGCTGGTTTCAGGGTCAAAGGCGATTGAAAATAGGGTTTTTAATCCTGAAAAGAGTCTCGTCCTCTGGGATGTGGGCCTTTTTGTGGATATCGAGAGACAATTCAAGAAAGATGAATTCGAAACTACCGGCGAATATGAAGCCAGGACAAGTCAGGTTGAAGTGCCCTATTCAATGGATATTGAATTAAAGAAAGAACAATACAATGCTGACAGGGGTGGCTTTGAGCTTAATTTTAAGGGGAATAAGCTGTTGGTTCAGGTAGAAAGGGAAAAAGCCAGGGAACTGCTGAATAGAAAAACTGGCGAGCTTAAGTTTGCCGGTAAGTTCAAATATTACAACCCCGAAAACCTCATCCTGGCCGAAGCCAGTGTTATAGATTCTGTCAGCCTGGAAAGATACACTGTCTATAAGGTAACTGAGGAAGAAAAAGAGAAAGAATAAGTTGCTGGATTTCTAGGGTCGAATCTCGACATTGGACAAATTTTTCTAGTAGCTAGTAGTTGGAAGTTAGGAATTAGAATAAAAACAAAAAAATCCTGTAATCTGTGAAATCTTGTGGTTTATTCCTTGACATATTGATTTATGTTCCTTATTTTTAAATATAGAACAAATGAGAAAAATATTTAAAATACTTTTTTTGACATTATTACTACTTTCAGGATGTGCTCCGCAAGTAGTTATACATAGTGAAGATTTAATGTCGGGTGAGACATTTTGTGTTGACAACTTAGAAATTCGGGATTTACGTCCTCCTGAAGAAAAAAGCGTTGGAGTACCTCTCGAAATTTCCAAAAACCAATATGTAATAATATCCGGGAGACTATGTCCTGACAGTGTGGACTTCAGAAGATTAGGCGGTAAAGTAAGTGCTTTATTAGATTCATTATTAATAACAAATAAACCCACAGAACTTTCAATTTTACATTATAAAGTTGGAGTTTTATCGGACGAAACTACCGGAAATCTTCAGAATAGCGCTGTAGGTTCTCGAGCCAGAATGGCTCGGAATCTTAATATTCTTTCTTATGTTCTTGTTGTCGGGGGCTGCCTTATTAATGTTTATTCTTATGAAGAAGAAACAACTGATGCAGCTGACCCGTTAGAAAAAGCATTTGCGGACTGCTTAGCTCCCTTTAAGATGGTTTTCGGATTCGGCCCGGGGACAGTTTTTCTCGTAGGAGGCGCATTACTTAATTTAGGATTAAATATGTTCGAAAAAAGGGCGTTAGAAGGCTATTTAGAATTGGAATTGAAGATAGGAGACGAAAAAATTAAAATTTCAGGAAAACACATATCTGGAGTTCAGCTTTTCCGACCTGAAAATCCCAAAACTAAATTTGGAACTTTCAATGATTATTTCGTAGAAGATACTGAAAAAAAATTCGTTGGAACCAAAAAAGAACTCTTAAGAGAAATATTGATCCCCGCAGAGGATAGTTTATTGACTACCTTAAAGTACAAACTTACTGAAGAAAAAAATATTGAATGAAAACGCTAATAATTATGAAACTTGGAGATTCTTCGAATCGGTATATGAGTAAATTAGTTGATTGGTGAATTAGTAAAAAAACAACAAAAAACTTGGTGTCTTAGTGCCTTTGTGGCTAATTAATTGAATAAAAAGTATTATATCTAATATATTACAATAAAAGGAGATAATGAAATGAAAAAACTATATCGTTCTAAGAAATATCGTGCTATTGCTGGAGTTTGCGGGGGATTGGGTGAGTATTTCGATATCGATCCGATAATTTTTCGTATGATATTCATTGCCTTATTGGTCAATGGAGGTGCAGGCATAATAATTTATATCCTTATGTGGATTTTTGTCCCGGCTAAAACTTGAAATGTTAAAAGATTTCATAAGTTAGAATGTTAGGAGGTTGGAAAGTTGGGAAGTTAAAACAAAAAATATTTCGTGTGTTTAGTGTGTTTCGTGGTTTAAAAAATCCCTGTGAGATCATTTTTTCTTTATTTTTTCCCTTTGAATATCGCTTATCGTATCTCTCGCTATCCATTTAGCGGATTTGAAGTTCGATTTTTCAAGTTCTTTCGCGAATTTTATTGCTTCTTTATTTAAATTTTTATTTCTTTTGCCGATGTTTCGCAGCGCCCAGCTTACAGCTTTTTTAACATAATTTCGCTCATCGCTCGCGGCTCTTTTGATTAGGGGTAAGAATTTTAAAAATTCTTTATCCGGTTTTATTTTGTCGTATACCGCGATACAGGCGATGAGCGAAAATGCCGCTCTTTTGACGAATGTTTCTTCTCTTTTTGACCATTCTTTTATCTTTTTCTCTACAAATGGCAGTTTTTTAAATAAGTTCATGCAGACCTGATCGCACACATCCCATGAATTGAAACCGGCTGCCCATTTCTCAGCTTGTTTTTCCGTAAGTTTATCTTCTTCTCCGATCATGGAAGCCAAAATTTTTGTTTCGTCGATTCCTTTTTCCCATAATTTCAGGGAAAGTTCATGATTTTTGCCGGTTTCTTTTGCGAGTTCTCTCAAAAAAGGGATGGAATTTCCCAGTCTATTTTCCGTACTTATTCCGTAACGAGCCATACCTTCTAAGTTATCGGGATTTGCTTTGTTTTTTAATTTCGTTAAAATATCGTTTACCGTATATTTTAAATTTGCCTTTTCCATATTCGACCAAATCAAACCTTAATCTGTCCTATGAATCCATTGGTCGGAAGCTCTTAATAGATATGTGTTGTTTTCTCCGTCAACAACTTTTACTATGACTTCGACCTGAATATTGGGTCCCCATTTTGGCCCGTCTCTTGCTATTTTCTCGAGTTGATGTTCCCTGCTGGGATTTACCGGTCGGTCTTCGTCTGAAAATTCGGTTTCCCAGAGTTGTTCGTCATTTACAATATACAAACGGTTGGCATCAATCGACGACGGAAAGGCAAGCGAGTCAATTGCTGTAACCCATATTAAAGCAATAAGAGGTTGTCCGTCGGGAGGACTTACGGGCATAAAATCACGCCACAAATAGGTTTCGAGTATGTATTCTCTGTCATCAATTTCAATCTGTTCGGGTGCGTCTAGTAGCTCTTCAATCGAAGGTCCTGATAATTCAAAAAGTTTACAGCCTGGTATTAGAATGCTGATTACCGCTGCAAATATTATTAATTTTTTCAAGTACATTGTAACCTTCTTTTAAAGAGTTTCTTATGCTCGAATTTTATGCGATGTTTCACTGTCTCCGGCACATAACGCTATTTATTATTAAGAATTCTCTATCGATGGGAAATTTAACTTTATTTTCCGATATTATATCGAAGCCGCTTTCTCCGTATTCTTGGTCTCCGAAAAAATATTCCAATAATTCTTCTTTTTCTAACTTTTCTATTGTTAAAATATAATTGCTGTCTTCTCTCGACCATATTCCTTCAAGTTCTAATATATACTCTTCATTTCCATGCATTTTAAGTGTTGCGGTTTTAATTTCGAATTTGTTATTATCATACAATGACATGTCGACCGCCGCAAAATCGTTTGCAAGCGATTTAAAGTGGACTTTTATGTTGTTTCTGGCTACTTCTTTTGAAGCGCAGGAAACTATTAAAGCAGTTAATAAGATCGGATACCATTTAGTGATTTTCATATTACACTGTATTATAGAGAATATTCCTGATAAATACAAGGGTTATTTGTTATTTCTATTTTCTTATCTAAAACCTGAGACCTGAAACCCGATACCTAAGTAAACGGGTTATATCCGGGTTTTTTCGCCAGCTCGTCGAGCTTTGGCAGGATTTCCTTTCTGTAAACTGTTTCCGCCCAGTCCTCCGGGTTTATCTCCTGAATATCTATGGAAACATGTTCTTCCGAAGTTTTAGCGATATCTACTACCGACCGGGTTACAGCTTCTGTAAGTTTGCTTTTTTGCTCATCCGAGCGTCCCGGATACATTTTTATTATTACATGCGGCATAATATTTCTCCTTTTTATAATCTCACACAAAGTACACAAAGAACTCAAAGCCACACCCCACCCCTTTAATTATTATTTAAAAAAACCAAAAAGATGCAAAGATAAAAAGTTTTTTCTTCTTTTGGGATGCTACTCCTTATGAGAGAAACTGTGTCCGGCAATTTCCATCTCTGCAGAGTAGAGAGAAGTTCTGGCTGTAACATAGAGTGTTTTCATCTCGGAGCCGCCGAATGTTAAGTTCGCGGGTTGTTCCGGGAATTCTATAATGCCAAGCAGTTTTCCTTCTACGTTAAATACCTGAATTCCGAGTCCGGTGGCTATATACAGATTGCCTTTCGAGTCTATCGTTACGCCGTCTCCTCCGGAATTATCTTTTCCTTCCGCTTGAGATAATTCGCAGTAGACTTTTCCCTCTCCCAGTTTTCCGGGAGATGTAACGGAATATGCCCACATGTCCTTCTGCATAGAAGGTATTACATACAGTGTTTTTTCATCAAGTGATAATATTATTCCGTTGGGTGCTTTCAGATTATCCAATAATAATGTAACTTCACCTTCGCTGTTTCTGTAGTAAACCCCTTGTTTTTCCTGCGGTAAAGGCTGGGGTGCACGAAACCGGGGGTCGGTAAAGTAAACTCCTCCCGTTTTGTCCACGACAAGGTCATTCGGCGCATTATAGCGGTTTCCTTCATATTTGTCTGTCAGAACTGTAATCTTTTTTGTTTCTGTATTTATCGAGACCAGTTGTCCGTCCATCTGGCAAACTATAAGATTATTTTTATCCGCGAACATAAGTCCGTTGGCGTGTCCTGAAGGTTCGAGAAACACAGAAATTTCTCCGGCTGTATTCATCTTATATATTTTGTTTGCGGATACATCGGAGAAGTATAAATTGCCTTCCATATCCGAAGCAGGTCCTTCCGTAAACTGAAAATCACCCTGAACTTTTTTAACCGGGCTTACCGGACCTATGCCTTCCATATAAGATTTGTCTTTGGCTGTACAGGATACGGTAAAGACTATTAAGAGCAAAGAGAAAATTAGTTTTTTCATTCCTGCCTCCTTTTTAAATTTTTTCCGATATTATTGCACGTGTTTTTTTGTTGAAAGCGCCTTCTGTATACTCTTTAATTTTAACGGAGTGTTCGTAGAATTCGTCGAGGCTTATTTTTTTAAGATATAACATTCCGTGTGTCGCCCGGAGTCTCGGATGAGGGTTTTGGGAAAAATAATTATCGCCCAGGCAAACCTTTATATCTCTGTATTGTTTTACCCATATTATCTGACTCAATTCCGAGAAAGGTCCTTCATGTTTATAAGAGGGAAAAGATGCTTCCCTCTGCGAGCCGAAACAGTTCATAAATGCGCTATTTAAAATGGAAATAGAGTTCAGAGAAACCGGCACTATCGAGTTTATCTCGGAGGGATGAAAGGTTTCCCATACATTCCTGTATCCCCATATCTGTATTTTTTTGTTGTTATGCTTTTTTAGTGCTTCCGCGACTGCCTGGAGTACCTTATAGTGGGTGTCCGGTCCGCTCGATTCGGGGTCCAGAGCGACAGTTACAATGTCCGGTTTAATTTTATCTAATAATTCAACGATCGGTTCGACGTCGCGGTAAAACTCCGGGGATTCCGTAAACATCTCTCCCTTGTAAAATCCGAGCCTCAAATGATGAACCTGTTCCGAAGTAAATCCCGTATATCTCCAGAGAAGTTCCGCTTCCCATTCTCTGACAGAACCTTTTAGTTTTTGAATATGTTCCAGGTCTTTCTTGCCGGGATATTGAGTTTCGAAATAGTTGATAAGTTCACGAATCCTGTTTTTTATCTGAGGCAGACTCTTTTCATCGTAAATTCTGACTATATTTCGCAATAAACGTCTGCTTTCCGCTTCACTTTTTATTTTATCATTTCCTCCGGCAATACCGTCCAGATAGGAATGAATGTCTTTATTCATTCCTTTTCGGTTATCAAGGTCAAAGTAACCTTCCTCTAATAAATTTTCAAAATAGGGATTCTCGATAAAAGTTAATAGTTCTCTGACTAATTTTAGCATATATTTGTTGGTTACCGATACGAAACCGCTCGTCATATAGGCGAAATGATGAGAATTCTTGGGAGTTCGGATTAAATGCAGGAAATAGGGTAGATAACCGAGCATTATATCGTCGTGGTGAGGCGCGGTGTGAAGAAAGACTAAATTTTCCGGTTCTTTAAGTCCGTCCTCAATAGAAGAAAGCAGTTTTTTCTCGACGCTTTTACTTATCTCTTTGCATGTTTTCCGTTCTTTTTCGAGGACTGTTTTCGAAAAACGGTTTTTCTTATAGTCTTTTTCGGTAAGATTCACGATACGTGTTTTATTCTGCAGTGATAAATCGATTAAAACTTTTGCAACATCTTCTTCGGTAAGCTTTTTAGCCGAGACTAATTCTTTATAGTTGCGTTCGATAAGCCCGGATGCCGCGCCTCTTGTCAGGTAAAATCTTGAATTCGGGAGTTTCTGTAAGATGGTGGCAGGATAAAGATTACTCATATCTTTTTGTACGGCATCCGCTGCGATACCGGATTTACTCGTACCCGCGGCGAAAATAATTGCCGTAACGTCTTTTCTAAAAGTTATTGTGGATAGTCCTATTGTTGTTACACATCTTTTTGCGGTCGCTTCGATACCTCCGAGGTCGGTTGCCGCGGCGGCTTGAGTTTCATAATTGGTGGACGTGAGACGGGTTGTCGAGAAAAAATCTGAGCCTCTAACATTGAAAGCTATGTGACCGTCCGGACCGATTCCTCCCAGGAAAAATCCGATTCCCCCTGTTTCCCTGATTTTCTCTTCGTAATTCGTGCAAAATTGGTCGACAGCATGGATTATACTCTTCTGGATTTCCTCTTTGTGGTTGTGAGGGTATCTGTTACGCAGAGATAAATCTACTCCTTCTTCGAAAAATATGTCTCTTGCTTCTAAATCGTCGGGAATTCCCACTTTAGAGGTATCCATTAACAGCGCCTTATTTTTATCTAATCCCAGCCCATTAATATAGTATTTATTTATGTACTGGTAGAAACTATTCTGTTCATTCGGATCCATCGGGTAAAAGTCATCCATCTGAATAAATCGAAGATTCTTCGTGTTAGGACGTTTTCCGCAGGCGATTTCATAAGTCTCAAGTTCTTTCTTTATTTCTTTGTTTTCCCAGTTATCCAGGTAATATTTTGCCCATTTTATAAAAAACTCAGGGGTTTTGCCTGTCGGAAGAGAGATAACTCCCCCGGGGTTTTCTGTAATCCACTCGATGAAACGCAGAGCCGTGATTTTACCCAGCATCGGGAAATTATCCACAACTATGCATGGTATTTTTTCGGCAGGAGGATAAATGGGTTTTCTGCCAGTTTGTTTCAATACTTGCTTTTCGACCTTTGAAAGATGGATTTTTTCTTTTTCTCTCATTATTTTAAGTATAAGGATGAGCGTATTTAAGTCAAGTGATTATCATAAAGCGGAGAATACGCAGAATCCGGTTTTATAATAACAGAAGTTTCATGACTTTTAAAGGGATTATTTTCTATAAGGCAGTAATTGCAAAGATTCTAAATTTTCTTTTAACGAATAACCTCAACATTCGATATAGGCGAGAGGGAGGACTAACCATTCATCAGGGACGCGGTCAATTTTCCCGTCGAGAAAATTGCCGCTCGGCTATCAGCCTCACTCCTGTTGAAATACAAGTATTTAAACAGACCATGGCCGTTCGGCTTCCGAGACGCCCTTCTGAACGGTCAGTCCCCCCTTTTTAATTCACGCTAAAATAATATTCTGGAGCATATTAATAAAAAAAATCATGAAACTCCAATTATAATAATACTTGACTATTTTTTTTTATTCTTTATTTTTAATTAACAAAGCACTTGGAGGAAAATATGCGGAAATCAGTTTGTTTTTCTTTTTTGTTTTTTTTCGTTCTAATTAGTATAAATGCTCAGGGAAACATATCCAATGTCTGGGTAAATAACGGTGAGGATAAAGTGACTCAGGATGAACTACGTGCCTATAATGGGACGGATGTTGCAAATTCCGTCTGGTATGGAGAAACCGTGCATTTATTTGGAGCAAAAAACGAAGTAGTTAATTTTAACATTGTTTTAGAAGCGGCTACGTCAGATGCATACAATGTGAACGTTTCGATAAATCAGCTCAGTGATGGGAGCGGGTCTACCATAGATTATACTTATGCTACAGATGAAGGTCTTTTTGACTGGACCGATAGGGAAATCGAGCTTTTTTACGTACGTTATCTTGAGATAAAGGGCTTGAGTCAAATGTCGTATGAGAGTTACTATGATGAGAGGCATGTGCCGGAGCGAATGCGCCGTCCCTGCGATTCTACAGGGCATGCTGAAGGAGGTTCTCTATGGACAGACAGACCCGATCATAATAAAATGTATCCCGATATAGCTGTTCCGCTGGAACTGCATCCTGATTTTACTATTAGTGCTGGAACTAACCAGAGTATATGGGTGGATATTTATATCCCTAAAACAGCTTCAAATGCTGTTTATAACGGAAATATTGTTATTAGTGAAGGCGTTTCGGATACAATAATTATACCCGTTGAATTATATGTTTATGATTTCACTTTACCCGATATGCCCATTTCAAAGACTATGATGGTTATCGGATATTCGAATATTAACGAGCGTTATATGGGTATTGCATGGCCTAATCATAATACTCCGGAAGACAGCCTTTCTATACTGATAAGACAGCGTCATATGCAGTTGTCTCACAGGCATAAGATTTCTGTAATAGATGCTAACGAAGACGGCAGCGGAGGTAATCGCTACCGACCGCACGATTACTGGCTGCCCGCACTTGACGGTAGTTTATTTACTTCTGAATATGGCTATGACGGACCGGGTTACGGAACAGGTAATAATATCTTTTCAATAGCATTGTATGGACGCTGGGTTGGATTTCTAAGGGGCGATAATCCTACTCAAGTGTACGAATACGCCGATAGTTTTGTAAGCTGGTTTGCCGAGAATTCTCCCGAAACAGAGTATTTCTTATACCTTATAGATGAGCCGAGCGGCGAAGAAGCGCTTTTAGAGATGGCAGGATGGTGTTCACTAATTAAAGATAATCCCGGAGTCGGTAGCGAAATACCGATATTTGTTACGATAAATTTATTAAGGGTAGAGGAAGATTATTCCGATTTAATAGATATTTCGGGAACTACTTTTGGTTTCGGAGTAACGGAAATCTGGGATGAAGCGGTAGGAGGGGTGCTGACTTCGGGTAAAAAATTCTACTTTTACAACGGGCATCGTCCTTGCGGAGGTTCATTTTCTACAGAAGATGACGGCGTCGCTTTGCGAGTATTGCCATGGTCTCAGTATAAAAAGAGTATCAGCCGCTGGTTTTTCTGGGAATCGACATATTACGATAATTACCAGGGAGGAATGGGTGAAACCAATGTCTTTCAAAATGCTCAAACATTCGGTAGTTATAGCAGAGTTGATGAGGTAGACGGAGAAACGGGATGGGGCTACAGTAACGGAGACGGCGTTATGATATATCCGGGAACGGATCACTTGTTTCCGTCTGAAAGTTATGGTCTTCCGGGTCCTATTGCAAGTTTGAGACTTAAACACTGGCGCAGAGGAATTCAGGACGCGGATTATCTTGCCATGGCTGAAAGTGTTGATCCTGTGGCAACTTACTCTATTATCGATTCGGTTATTCCTGAGGTGCTCTGGGAATACGGTTGCGCAGAAGATTGGGATCCCACCTGGCTCCGAACCGATATCAGCTGGTCGACGGATCCTGATGTTTGGGAAGCCGCGAGAAAAGATTTGGCTGAAATTATTGCCGGAGCGGGGGGTAATTTTGATATACTAGAGAATTTTACCATTGAGCAGAATTATCCGAACCCTTTTAACTCGATAACGAAAATCAAATTTCATATTCCTATATCGGGTAATGTTAATCTGAGTTTATACAATAATCTTGGACAGAAAGTGGAAACTCTTATAGATGGATATATTGATGGCAGATATTGTGAAGTTGAATACGACGGAAGTGAACTTCCAAATGGTATATATTTCTTTCGACTTGAATTTGCCAATGCTTCCCGTACCATAAAGAGTGTACTGATAAGATAAAATATAATTGAAGTAGGTAATTTATCTGGAAGACAGATATATTAAAGTTGTTAGGTAAGAATTATATCTCAGGAACTTTGTTTTTGCGTACGTGATATTTACAGATTTCTTGTTATGAGTTTGGGTTCTGAAAACTGACTATTTGGATTTTCTTTCGCTTAACATTAACAAATAAAGTAGAGTTCCGTAAAAAACAAAATAGAACAATCCTTCAATAACTATCTTTTTTGTATCAAAGTGTAAAGGTCTAAAAAAAAACAATCCTACAAGGATAGAAAATATACCTAAAAGACAGGTGACAAGTGACCTGTAAGATGCGATTCGATTTGCCACCTTATTGCTTTCATCCATATAATGAGCGCAAAGAAAATCAGTAGCCGTGAGTACTGGAGTAAACATAAATAGTACAATGAAGTAAAGAAAATGCAAAGAAGGGGGTGCAGAGTCGGACAGGAAAAACATAACGACGGCTAATGGGATAATGCCGTTAAATCCTGTCCGCGTACCAATAAAAATATAAATAAAAATTAATAACGTTACTATTCCGCTTAAACAAAGAAGAACCTTTATGCTCTTTATCATTAAAACCCCCTTACAAAGATAAACATATCAAGAAAATATAAAAAATCAAGGACTGAATATGTAGCGAAAGGAATAAAATTAATACACTTACAGTTTATAGTTAATTACAAAAATCAATAACGAATTAAAAAGATAAAAAATGCAGGGCGTACATAATTTTTATTATTTTTTTGTAATTTACCTCTTGACGTATCTATATATTTTTCATATAAGTATTGAAAAAGGAGAAAAAATGAAAATATTTATGCGTAATTTTTGTTTGGGTTTTGTATTAGTTTTATTATTGTTTAGTTCTTTTGATATATTTAGCTGGCCTAATATTCCTAAAATTCCCAAAGTCCCGGGTGTAACGGATAAAATTGTTGATAAAATTCCGGGGTTAGACAAAATATTGAAGAGTGACCCTCCGATAACGACAAATCTGAAAGACGCAATAACGGAAGTCTCTATACTTGACGACTACGGGCCCGCTTCACTGGATTTTCTATGGATGGGAGATCTGCCGAGAAATGAAGAGGGGTCGTTTAAACTTGAACGTCCCGGACTTTTTGAATTTACAGCTCAGAGTTATTGTCTTCACGCGGGAACCTATTCTCCTGGTGAAGGCAATGGGTATCTTTATGCTCCGCTTAAGGGACCCCAGAGCGATATTGTTGGAAATGTTCTAAAGAATTCATATAAACATCCGGAAATAGAACAGAGAAAAGTTCAAGTTTTACTGTGGGCGATTATTGCCCGTACCAAACTTACGGATATGTCGAGAGAGAATCAGTTGACCGCTTCGAAACTTTTAACTCCGGGGGAAATGTTTGAACTCAACGGAGGCGCTCTTGGTCTTGTTCCTGAAGACCTTAAAAAGGAAGCTTTTGATAAGGTTCCGGAAGAAGTTAGAACAGTTCTTGAGGCGGAAGCAAAATTACGTAAAAAACTTACTTCAATTGAAGCAAAATACGAAGATCTTGAGAGAATCGCTGTTCTCTCCGGAAAGGTCCCGATGGGTAAAGACAGCAGGAAGGCACCTTCGGGAAGATGGTCCTATCATGAGGACGGATATTTTATACGTTTCTTTCCTATGGGTTATAGTAAAGACAAAATACAGATTTCTATTCCTCCTAAAATTACTATTAAAAAAGACAGCAAAGGTAGAGTAATTTCTCTTTCGGACGACGAAGGAAATCTGATTGAAGTTGAATATAACGATGTAAGTTCTATGAAGGTAAACGGTGATTCAAAATTAGAAGGTTATTCTTTTAAGAAGGTCCGATTCGTTAAAATGTTTACCATTCCGCCGGAGATGGTTTTGGACCTGGAGACGGAATGGGAGGGGAAAGGTTGGGTTTTTAGAGGCAAACCTTCAGGTAAGGGTTCACCTTTAACTACGGCAAAATTCCCCGGTGTATCTGCTCGTTATAAAGAAGCATCGAAATATATTGAAGAATTAAAGAAGCTGGATAAGGTTTTAAAATTTAAAGGCGGCGTAGAAGATTTAATGAATCTTGTTCACTTTAAAATGGCAATAAAAGATTTAGTTGTTAATAATCCCGTCAGTAATAGCATTTGGGCAACATCACATGCCGATATGGCGAATAAGGCGATTCAGTATCTTATAACTGAAAAGGAAGGAAGTTATGTCTGGGCTTTCGCGGATGGGGAGGAATATTATCGCAAAGGAGCAATAAAAACTTTCTTTTCTATGTTGAAGTCTTTCATCTCATTGCCTGTTTACGCTGATGAAAGTAAAATTCCCTGGTTTAATCCAAATGAAAATGTCGGAACACCCGGAAATACTTCGAGACAGCGAATCGGAAATTCGGGTCGAGGCGCGTTAAGCGATGAAGAAAAGAAAAAAGCCTGCGACCAGTTAAAATCTGAGATAAAAAACGAAGAAACTGTTTTAGATGCTTATTCCGATAAAGGGTTACTCGACGCGGCGAAAGCAAAAGGGTACGACGGATACGAGTATAACAATTGCGTTAGGAACGCAGCGGAGAAGGCTTTTAGTGAAGGCGGTTATGAGAATTATAACGATATGAGTCCGGCTGAACAACAAAATGTGCTCAAGCAGCCCCCTTCAGGGCAACAAGCGGGTAAGAGTTTGGAATCTCCCATGCATACAACTTTTGAATGCGTAATAGTAGAGAACTGGACAACTCAGGACTATATAAATAAATTCGGACAGGTGGCGGGAAAAGCTCTGCAACGAGCTCACCGCGCGCATGAAAGTTTTCACCAGAAAACGTGTAAGAGAGAAACCGATTATCACGAAGTGCCTCCCGGACAGGGAACCGGTTGGCCAATTGATGGTGAAGGCTATGAAGATTATATGGAAGATCCTGATAGTTATAGTCAGGATGAACAGGGCGCATATAAAGATGGTATTAATGATAAGAAAAAATCCCTGGCGGAGTTAGGATGTTGATGTTAGTTGTTGGTATATAATTTGATAGGTTGAATGATAAAAAACTTAATTTATATATAGTGTAATTCTGTAGGGGAGTAGAAAATTTTATATGGACGTTTATACCTGTGAGATGCGAGAGTATTGGAATAAGAGGTTTTCCGAGGGTGGAAAAATTTGGGGTGTTGAGCCGAGTAAAACCGCTCACTATGCCATTAAGTTATTTAAGAGTCTTGACGTGAAATCGGTAATTATCCCTGGAGCGGGATATGGAAGGAATACAAGATTGTTCGGGAGAGCAGGATTTAAGGTTATCGGAGTGGAAATATCTGATAACGCAATTAAAGAGGCAATAAAATTTGATACGAGAACTAAATTTTATCGTAAAACGGCACTTGAAATAGATTCAATCAACGGGAAATTTGATGCT
Source organism: Caldifarciminota bacterium (assembly GCA_016930175.1). Lineage (GTDB taxonomy): Bacteria > Hydrothermota > UBA3072 > UBA3072 > UBA3072 > JAFGHJ01. The sequence goes on along the minus strand of JAFGHJ010000034.1, from coordinate 5,901 downwards.
GTTTACTGCTTTAATTTACTTCATCTTTTTAAAGAAAAAGAAAGATTACTGTTTATAGAAAAATGCAATAAGATATTAAATGATGACGGATTTGCTTTTTTTGTGGTATTTTCGGATAAGGAAGAGAATTTTGGTAAGGGCAGGCAAGTTGAGAAAAATACTTTTGAAAGTAAACCCGGAAGAATAGCTCATTATTTTACCCGGCAGGACTTATTGGAACATTTTAATAATTTTGACGTTATTGAGATAGGGGAGATGGATGAGGAAGAAAATCACGGTGAAGCGGGAAACCATATTCATCATTTAAGATATGTCTTTTGTTCAAAACGAGATTACTAATTTTTTGAGACCTAAGAACCAGTACTTTAACGTTGCTGCTAAGGTCGCCCAATAAGTTTTTTTATTTCTTTTAATAGGTCTTTAGCTTCTATAGGTTTTTCCATAAATACGTTTACAGGCATATATTCCATATCTTCATGCTGACCAAGGTGAAATTTAGCCATATCTGAATCTTTATTTACCGCTGTTATCATGATAATGGGAATTTCCTTTAACTTATCATCAGACCTGATTTTCTCGCTTACCCATATACCGTCCGTCTTTGTTTTCATCATAATGTCCAGCAATATAATGTTGGGAACTTTTTCTTTTACCTTTTCGTAAGCTTCTTCACCATTTCTTGCGGTTCGAGTTTTATAACCATTGCCCTGCAGGATTATTTCCATTGTTTCAACAAAATCAGGATCATCATCCACGATAAGTATTTCTTTTGGCATCATTTCTCCTTTTTTTGAATTGCGGGAAGCCTTAGCTCTGCTGTAGTTCCTTTGTGTAATTTACTTTTCATCTTTATTGAACCTCCGTGTGCATCGATTATTCTCTTTACCAGAGAAAGCCCGAGGCCCATACCTTCCTTTTTATGCTCGGGGCGCGCGTTTTCACCCCGGAAAAAAATATTAAATATTTTTGTCAATTCTTTTTTCTTTATACCTATGCCCTGGTCCTTTACTTTTATCAGGAAGGAATTGTTTTCTTTTTTTCCGGTTACCTTCACCTGGTTTCCCGAATTGCTGTATTTGATTGCGTTGTGAATTATATTTGCGAAAGCTCTTCTCAAAAGTTCCGGATTTCCGTAAATATGAGGTAGACCATCGGAGAGGTTCCAGTCTATTTTAATATTGTTTTCTGAAGCAAACGTATCCATTTCTTCAGTCAGGGAGGAGAGTAATTCCGCCGTGTCGATTTTTTCTATCTCGATTTCGCCTGTTCCTTCTTCGAGGTGAGAGAATATTAAAAGATCGTTTAAAAGTTTTATAACATCATTGATCCTGACTTTTGCTCTATTAAGAAGTTCTTTTTGTCTTTTAACGTCTTTTTCAAGGTAACCATCCAGTATTACATTTAAAATATTGTAGACTGACGCCAGTGGAGCTTTTAACTCATGGGATACTTCATAAGTGAATCTTGTCTTTGCCTTTGTTAATTCAACGGTTTTCGCATAATGTTCACTAAAGGCGCTCTTAGCTGCCCTGGAATGGTTTTTTATGTCTTTCAGATTTTCAATCAGAGTTGCTATGTTGGATTCCAGATCTCCATGCCATTCCTGAATTACATCCAGGTGACATTCCGGATCAGTAATTTGACACTTTTTAAGTTTCATATTCTTTCAAATTTAATATTAAGTAAATCGGCTAAAAATGCAAGCCGCACTAACTTTCTTTGTAGTGCTATCGGTCAAATTTTTCAGTCCGGTAGGTAGGGTCAATATCTTCCGGATTTTCACTTTAAAGCAAACTCTCCCGTAAGTCTTATATCTTTTGATGAGCTTCCTATTAAGGCTTTGAATTTTCCTTTCTCGGCAATCCAGTTTTTGCTTACGATATCATAAAAAGAAAGGGCGTTTTTATCAAGCTCAAAGATAGTTTCTTTCTTTTCTCCGGGTTTTAAAAAGACCTTTTTGAATCCTTTTAATTCTTTAACCGGGCGTTCCACGCTTGCTTTCATATCCTGGACGTATAGCTGAACTATTTCAGCGCCCTCACGGTCACCGGTATTTTTCACGTTGAGGCTTATTTTAACCGTTTCATTTTCCTTTATATTCTTTTTGTCTATTTTTAAATCGCTGTATTCAAAAGTCGTATATGAAAGTCCGTAGCCGAAAGGAAATAAAGGTTCGATTTTTTCTTTGTCTAAATGCCGATATCCCACAAAGATGCCTTCTTCATAATGAACTTCACCCTCTTTTTCCGGGTAATTACCGTAGGCTGGTGAGTCTTCCCATTTCTTTATAAAGGTCGTTGGTAATTTTCCCGACGGATTTACATCACCCAGTATAATGTCCGCAAGAGCGTTTCCTCCTTCCTGTCCCGGATACCACGCGGCTATCAATACGGGGACTTCATCCAGCCACTCGTTCATAAGGACTGCTGCTCCGCCGTTCAGGACCACTATAACATTTTTGTTGACCGAAGCTATATTCTTGATAAGTTTTACCTGTTCCGCCGGCAATGTTAATTCCTTTCTGTCTCCTCCTTCATGTTCTCTTACCCCTACACAGACTATAGCAGCATCAGCACTTTTAGCCGCGGTTATCGCATTATTCATCGCGGCTTCTTCTTTGTCTTCTTTCTTTTCTTCTAATTTTGTCCAACCGAGAACGACGGACGCGCCGCCGATGTTCTCAAAATACTCGACTTTTATATCGTAAGATTCGCCTTTTTTAAGTTCTACAGTATCTATTTTTGTGACGACGCCATGCGGTCCCCAGTTATCCACGATTCTCCGTCCATTTAGGTATAAGTAAGTTCCATCGTCGCTGCTGGTACCTATTATGTATTTCCCGGTTGAAGGGGGGATTAATTTTCCTGTCCATATTATGGAGAATTCATCTTTATTCAATCTCTTGTCGGTTGAATCTGAGTCGAAATCGAAATTAATCTGTTTGTCAATTCTGCTTATGACCGGTTTTCCTTCGAATGTTGGATTGTTGAAATATTCACCCAGTAAACCTAATTCTCCCGATTTTCCTTTTGGGGGTCTAAGGTTTGAAGATTCTATAGGTTGTATCAATTTTTCTTTAAATAGGCCTCTTTCATACATTACCTCAATATCTTCACCGAGTTTATTTTTGAGACCGTCTAAAATGCTTACAGAATAAAAAGGATCGACGTTTGAACTGCCTCCGCCTCCGATCATTGCTTCTTTAGCATTTGGACCGATTACGGCTATCTTCTTTATTTGTTCCTGTTTTAAAGGAAGCAGATTTTTTTCGTTTTTAAGAAGGATTGTTCCTTCCTGGGCTACTTTTAAAGCTAATTCTTGATGTTCCGGTGTGTTTATTGCTCCTTTGTCGAGTTTTTTATCAAAGATGCCGGTTACAAACATTGTTCTCAGCATTCTTCTCACTTTGTCATCGATTTCTTCTTTTCGTATCAAATCTCCCTGTATTGCGCTTAGAACCGAGTTTTTCTTAAGGTATCCCGCGGTGGGCATTTCAATATCGAGTCCGGCATAAAGAGTTGGAATTACGCTGTGAACGGCACCCCAATCCGACATTATAAAACCTTTGAAGCCCCATTTTTCCTTTAAAATATCCTTAAGTAAATAGGTGTTTGCGCAGCAATAGTGTCCGTTTACTCTATTGTAAGCAGCCATCACGGACAAACAGCCTCCTTCGGTTACTGCGGCTTTAAAAGCTGGCAGATATATTTCATGAAGGGTTCTTTCGTCTACTTTTACATCGACCCTGAATCTATTGTATTCCTGATTGTTGCAGGCATAGTGCTTCGGGGTCGCTACAACATTTTCGCTCTGGACTCCTTTTACAAATGATATGGTCATTCTGGAAGCGAGATATGGGTCTTCGCCGTAACTTTCGAAATTTCTCCCGCCGTGGGGGACGCGGTGAATACAGATGCATGGACCCAGTAAAACATTTCTATCCCTTGCTTTTGTTTCTTTTCCTATAGCTTTACCTACCTGATAAATTAAATCCGTATTCCAGGTAGCTGCCATCGATACACTTGCCGGAAATGCCGTTGCTTTTTCCCATCGAACTCCAACAGGACCGTCCGTCATATTCAGAGGCGGAATGCCGAGTCTCTCGTTTGCCGGAGAATTAAAGCCTTCTCCCTCTAACATCTCAACCTTTTCTTCCAGCGTCATACTGTTCAAAAGGTCTTCTACCCTTTTTTCTATTGGTTGACTCTGGTCTTTGTAAATAGGTATTCCATAAAGATTGCTGTTTATAAAAGGTGTGATTGTTATAAGAACTAAAAATAATATTCTTTTAAATAAAGGAATTTTCACTTTCATTATACCTCCTTGATTTTATATTTGTTCAAAAAAAATTTGCTTTTAAAAAGCGTCCTTTATAATTCCTCTTAATTCTTCATCTGTTAAAACTATAGGATTGCCTTTCATGCTGTTTGATATTTTTGCTTTACTGATTAATTCTTCTATTTGTTCTTCTTTTAAATCGACTTCTGAAAGATGCGGCATATTTAGTTTTTCATACAGTTCGTCTGTCCACCGGACGAGGTCTTTTGGCTTTGCATTCTCTTTTTTTGTTACTATTTTCGCAACTTTCTCGTATTTTTTAAATACTTCGGATGTCGGTTTGCGTTCCTCGAGGGCTTTAATATTTGCTTTTATAACATAAGGCAGAAGTATACCGCATATTACGCCATGGGGGGCATCAATCATACCTCCCATTGGTCCTGCGAATCCGTGAACTGCTCCGAGTTTAGCGTTTGCGAGGGCAATTCCTCCGAAAAGGCTGCCTATGCACATGTCTTCTCTTGCTTTTGCGTCATTTCCGTTGTTAAAAGCCTTAAGGAGAGAACGGCTGATTCTTTTAATTCCTTCCTTACATATTGCGTCTGTCAGCATGTTTGCTTTTATTGAAACGTAAGGTTCTATCACCTGTGTGAAAGCGTCGAGACCGGTACTTGCCGTTACTTCTTTTGGCATGGAATAGGTCAGTACCGGGTCGAGTATTGCGATATCAGGCAGCATAAATGGACTTCTGAGGCTGACTTTAACTGAATGTTCATTTGACTTTATTACCGCGTTTTTTGTTACTTCAGTTCCTGTTCCCGCGGTTGTCGGTACCGCTATGAAAGGAATAGTAGGTTTTGTTATGGGTTTACCTCTACCTATTACTTCCAGATAGTCTAAAAGTTCACCTCCGTTTGTTATAAGAGCGGATACCGCTTTACCCGTATCTATCGCACTTCCTCCTCCTATTCCTATTATTACATCCGTTTTGCTACGTTTTGCGAGGTTTGAACATTCTGTAACCACACTGGTTGTGGGCTCTCCTTTTACGGAATATATTTCACACTTTGCGTGTTTTTTAATGAAATCATCCAGCAGAAATTTACACCGGTTTTGATTATTACCTGTGACTATAAGAGGCTTGCTTCCGAGATTTAAAGCGTTATCCGCAATCTTTTTTGCGGAGCTTTCTCCGAAGATAATCCATTTCGCGGTTGCAAACTCAAATCGTGTTGCGTTCACCAGTCTGAATCTTCCGGGAATAAGTTTGTAAATTTAACACTGAATCTGGGCTCTGCCATTATGTCTGCGACCGCGTCTCTCCACTTTTTGTAATGGTCTGTTTCTTTATGTTTTGCCGGCGCATCCGGGGTTTTGTAAACTTCGCATAAGACGAATTTAGTTTTGTCATCGTTTTGCTGGATTACATCGAAGCGTGCTATTCCGGGTTCGCCTAAGCTATTTTGAGCGTTTTCTATCGATATTTTTTTGAATTCTTCAATTTTATCATCTTTTACATGAACATGCACATGAACAACGAGCATAAATCCCTCCCTTATTTTTTAAGCAAAGGTAATATATAGTATTGAAGATTGGGTGATAGTCAAGGTCTCGTTCGGGGTA
>JAFGHJ010000033.1 GCA_016930175.1 Caldifarciminota bacterium | reverse complement strand
TACAGACATCTTGAACTGCTTGATTTTGTCTTGATACTAGGTCAAAAACCAACATCAAATTTGTACCAGGAAAAACAGTTTCAGATTGATTAAGCACTTTACATAATTTTATTATATATTGATTGTTTCTTGGATTTGTCATATTGTGTAAATTTATTTTTAATATCCCCTTTTCCTCATCAGGTTCTATATCTGCATCTGTTTGAAAAATTTGTCTTACCAATGACCTCGCTTCATCCTTTTTGCCGATGTATTCACGTAATATATTTACTATAGCCGTTTCTGAACGATATGCTATCATCTTAATATTATCTATAAATTGTTTCCCGCTTTTTTTAAGCGCTTTGAATTGTTCAGGCTTTGGTAATTGTGAAAAATCTATATGCTTGTCTAGCTGGTTCTTTTGGGATTTGAGTATTTCAATTTCTTTTTGTTGAGTCTCTATTAATTCTTTTAGTTCCGATTTTTCTTTAACAAATTTTTTTATGTCTTGCTCCTCTATTTCAGATTTAAAAATTAAAGCGCCATATTTTGCTTGTTGTCGGGATAATTTTGAGTTCTTTGATCTAATTTGTCGCTCTAGCTCTCTATGTTCAGGATTAACAACTTTGATTGTTTCATTTAGTTCCTCTAGTTGATAATCAGTAAGTCTATCTATTCCAAAGTGTTGCATCATATATTTAAAAAAATTTTCTTGAGACCATCTACTAAACATTGCACTAGCAATCTTAGTATTGTTGCTTTTATAGTCTGTTGTGATTATTGCTGTTTGATGCCCTGTTTCTGTTAGCTTTCGTATCTCTCGAACCCATATTTTGGGCTTACTATAATATATGCCCCGTTCTGCAATCTTCATTTCATCACTTTCTCCATTGGGGAAGATAACTGTTTTTTCTTTAAATTCTGATTCTGGCCAATCCTGACGCGCATATTTTCGATATGTATAACAGGCTATCCTCTGCTCCCACATTTCTTTGAAAAAAGCCGGGCTATATCCTTCCCGATCAAATACCATACCTAAACGAAATAAATAGATATCTGCCTTTAGTTCTTTTTCTGTCGGTTGATTCGGCACTTCTTCCTTTAGCCATGGCGCTATTTTATCCCGTAAGACTGTTAAAAGTCCTGGGTTTATCGCTTGTGTCACTACAAAAAATGGTTTCCCTAAGGCATCATTGACCCAATAATCTGTAACTCCTCTTAAACACAATTTTTCTCGTGATACAAAACGTTTTGGTAAATTTGTCTTATGTCCATGATAGACTCTTACATGCCCATCCACATATAGTGTCCCTGCTGTGTCAGGATCTTCCTCCATCCAGGATTTTGCTAATTCTTTTCCCCATTTATCTATTCCGCCATGGTCTGATATCATTTTTATCTTTTCCCGTAATGTCCTCACTTCCGGTATGCGGTCTAAACCCACTATTTTCCCTAATTCTCCCGGATCACAATATCTTATGCCTTCTATCGATTTTATTCTCAATAATGCTACAAATGCTAATATTATTAATAGGGATTTTAAACTATAGTATCCTTTTGGCAGGGATAGATGTTCCTTGGTATATTTTAATAAACCATTTAGTAATAGGGATGGTAGGGCAAAAAGAACTCCTGCTGTTTTTACATCTATATCGGGATTGAATACTGGCTCAACTCCATTTAATTTTCCTAATGCTGCTTCTACTCTTTCTTCTACGCGTGTACATCCTATTCCCATCGCTGCTTGTGTATCTTGTATTGCACGCTCGCTCTTTGTGGTATATTTTATCTCTGTTTTATTATTTTCTTTTAATTTTTGCTCTTTTTTTTTAATCGTCCTGCTTGTATTGCTTTTCTTATTGTATTTGCTTTTAATTTCAGTACTTTCGCTATTTCTCCTGGACTGTCACCTTTATTTAATAAATTTTGGGCTTTTTCTATTATTTCTTCAGTTAGTATATGGGATGTTCTGCCTTTCCTCTTTTTGAAAAAGCCTGATGTTCCTTTTTCTCTTAATCGCTTTACTCCTCGTTTTACGCTAATATAGCTCACTCCAAAAGCATGTGCTATTTCTATCTGCGATACATTACCGTTTATAATTAATTGGCTTGTAATATACCGAAATGATTCTATATCCCCTTCTTCGTGTGAATATATTGGAGATAGATAATGAAAGTAGTATACTCGACCATTTCGTTTTTGAAATGATATGATTCTATTTATCTCTGTAAGTTCCGGAGGAAATAATGGTAGTTGTATTTGCGGCATGATTTTCTCTCCTTTTTTTGTTTAAAAAATCATGAAATACAATTTTTACATGAAAATCTCTTTATGTGATTTTCATCCTTTTTTGTGTCTATTTAGACATGGTTGTTTCATGGTAAAAAGTATCTTATCAAAATCACACCCTTTTTACATCTATATTTATTAATTACTGTATATCATATTGATCTTATTGTGTATTCTATTTATATTCTTCATACCCAGATCAAGTGTTCTGACCATACGGGATATGAACGATGCTCTATTTTGATCAACGGTTTTTCAGTAAACTCAACTTGCTGAATGATACGAGGTTCCCCCTCCATGATATTGACTTCACCATTACAATCTGGACAAGCAGTTAATATGTATGGATGAAAGTCATCAATCTCCTCTTTGGAAAACAAAGGACGTTCATGTTTTTTATGCCCTGGCTGACCTCCGATTTCACGCTTGCCCTTCTTTTTTTGTTTGTTGGATTTTGGCTTTGTGATGTCATCAGAAGAAGGGCGTTTACTGGAATTAGAGGAGTTCTTTGAAAGTTTTGCAACTTTGATCTCCAAGATTTTTATCTTCTCTTGCAAAGACTCAATAGTGTTACTGAGATCACACAGAACTTTGACCACAACTTCAGGACCGGCATTATAGAGTGCTAAAGCTTCATCACGAGTCATGATATACCCCCCCGCGGAAAT
>JAFGHJ010000032.1 GCA_016930175.1 Caldifarciminota bacterium | reverse complement strand
GCTTCTTCTACCTTTTCCCGGCTGTTAAATGAGCTTATACGAATATAACCTTTTCCGCACCTGCCGAACCCGCTGCCCGGTGTACAGATTATATTAGCTTTTTTCAACAACAAGTCAAAAAATTTCCAGGATTCTTTTCCCGTCTTTACCCATATATAAGGGGAATTATCTCCGCCGTTACACTTATAGCCCAATCCTTCGAACGCTTTTCGTATTGTTTTGGCATTTTTCAGGTAATAATCTATTAAAGAACAAACCTGCTCTTGCCCTTCCTCTGTATAAACAGCTTCTGCCGCTCTCTGAACAGGATATGAGACACCGTTAAATTTAGTGGTCTGACGCCTTTCCCACATATCATGCACGGAATGTTCCTTCCCTTTTTTATCGTAAGCCATGCACTTTTTGGGTATAATGGTGTATGCGCAGCGAGTACCCGTAAATCCTGCAGTTTTGGAAAAACTTCTGAATTCTATCGCCACGTCTTTCGCACCGGTAATTTCATAGATACTTTTCGGAATATTATCGTCCTGTATAAAAGCTTCGTAAGCCGCATCATAGAGAATAAGTGCATTATTTTCTTTCGCGTAATCAACCCATTTTTTTAATCTATCCCTGTCGATTGTCGCGCCTGTGGGATTGTTTGGGAAACAAAGGTATATTAAATCCACCTTTTCGGACGGAATAGTGGGAACAAAATTATTTTCCTCGTTTGAGTCCAGATATATCAAGCCATCGTACCTGCCGTCTTCCCATTTGCCGGTACGACCAGCCATAACGTTTGTATCCACATAAACAGGATACACGGGATCAGGCACGGCGACCTTCGAATCCAGAGAAAAAAGTTCCTGGATATTACCCGTATCGCATTTTGCCCCGTCACTTATAAATATTTCATCAGGGGAAATATCCGCTCCCCTGGATTTAAAATCTATTTCTGCGATTTTATCACGCAGGAACGAATACCCTTTATATGGTCCGTACCCGCGGAAAGAGTCATCGCGCGACATTTCCCCAACAGCTTCCCGGAAAGCGCTAATACAGGCTTCCGGTAGGGCTCTTGTAACATCGCCTATACCTAAACTGATAATTACTTTATCAGGATTTGAGACTCTGAACGCGGACACCCTTTTTTCTATCTCAGCGAAGAGATAGGACGATTTTAATTTCAAGTAATTTTCGTTAATATGTATCATAAGTCTGTGGGTATTTTAGTTTTTTTTTCTGATTTGTCAACGCCCTTCCCTAATTGGAACCACAAGATTTCACATGATTATCACAGGATTTTTTGAACCATAAAGCCCGCGAAGGACACAAAGGAACAACGAAAAACAAAGAGAAACAACAAATAGCACAAATAACACGAATTGTTTTTACTATTTAACAAAACTGTAGGAGGGACTTCCAAGTCCCGAAGTAAACATAACGTTGGGATTTATTCCCACCAAATTAATATGGCGGGGGATGAACCCCCGCGCTACAGAGTATTTTTGTAGCGTTGGGGTTTATCCCCAACATTAATAAAAGATAATTAAAACTTCATGCCTTGGTGGCGATTTTTTTTATCTTTTGCAAAAAAAACAAAAAACTGACCGGTAGTACTACAAAGACTTGATTTATACTTTTATATTTTAGCGGCTTTGCCGCATAACACTCGATAAGTAAACTATTTACAGAAATTTTTTAAAATCCTCTATACCAATATCAGCCTGTCGTAAAATAGCACGGAGCGTGCCTCTATCTAACTCCTTATGATTAGGAACAACGACTTGCGCAAAAGGATTATCTTTACGCAATATTATATGGCTGCCATGCTGGCGTTTAAAATAAAAACCCATTTTCAATAAAGCTTTTACGCATTCCTGCCCCGATATCTTTGGGAGCTTGCTCATACAGCCAAAATCAATGTTTCGAATCTCTCTTCGGGAACCGGAAGACCGTCCTCTTTCAGAGTTTCTACATAACCCTCGATAGCTTCTTTAATATTAGCAATAGCGGCCTCTTTCGTTTCGCCCTGACTGATACAGCCCGGTAAACTCGGACATTCCGCGATCCAATACTCATCTTCTCCTCGATAAACAATAACTTCTCTCATAATTTAATACCTCCTTCTATTATCTTTATTATTTATTTATACCCAAAATCTATCAAATAGACTTTTTAAGATAAATTTACAATTATTTTATTTCCTGTCAACAGTATAATTCCGACAATCGCGGCTTGTCCCGTGGAATAGAAGCTATTACCTGATAAATCCCTATTCCATAGACGGGGAAACCGCTCCTACAATTATTAATAGCACGCAGATTGACTCAGATATACTCTGATTACCACCCATCCACGGTTTCTTTTGTTTTTTTAAATTATAAAACACTTTTTTAATCCTGGAAATCTGCGTTCATCCGCGTCCTGATATCTGGGGTTGGGTCGGGAAAAACAACATAATTTTTTCTTTGCTTTCTCTGCGTGCTTAGCGTCTCTGCGGTGCAAAATCTCGTGTAAATCCGCCTGCCCTGTAGGGAGGAACGCCTGTTCAGGGTGAAATCTGTGGTTCCATAAAACCGAGATCCTCATCTCTATTTAAAAAATAGAAATGAGGACCTCAGAGAAATGCAAGAAAGGAAGGAAAATCTTATTGCATTTCGCGTTTTCTTAAATCCAGGGAGAAAGAAACGTTGGTTTCCCCTCCTCTTTCGTCCCTGGCTTTTATTTTTATTACGACTGAAGTATCTTTATCCAGTTCAGGAGCTTCCCATACTAGTCTGTTTCCTTCGAGCCTCATGCCGCTCGGACCCTGTTCCAGAGATAAATCGAAATTATCTCCATCCCCGTCTTTTACTTCTATTTCATAATTCATTGTTCTACCCTCTATAGAAGGCGGAGGAGAGACAAACTCAGGCGGAGAATTCTGTACAAGGACAAATCCGCTATTCATAGGAAGCCCTTCATCCGTTCCGTCATAAGGTCTCACAACCGCGTAAACCTGATCAGCCGCTTTGATTTCAGAACCGGACAGGGCTTCTCCGGAACCAACTTCCTCTTCATTTACAAACCACTTAACGAGAAACGTAACATCATCCCTATCCACATCATCTACATTGGCATTAATAGAAAGGTCTATTCCGTGTTTAGGGCTGTCAGGCGAAATCCCCAGAGAATTAATCCTGGGAGGTGAATTTTTGATTACAATTGGACCAACTTTTTTCTTTTCCTCTCCTCCTATTAAAATCGAACAGAAAACCGTGTCATTTTTCGAGAAGTGTTCAGGATCCAATTTGTTACCGCTAACTGGAACAGTTATCCCGTTAACAATCCAGTTGTATTCAGGATGTTCTCCCGCCACGGCGGTAATCTTGAGAGTTATAGCATCCGAAGAAGTAGGTTCGGAAGGCGAATAATCCGTTCTAACGACACCACCACCTTTAGAAGAAAACGCAGAGGAAGATTTATCTCCCCCACATCCTGTTATCATTAGAACAAACAAAATAGCAATTAAAAAGCTTATTTTTCCAGCCATTTAAGAACCCTCTTCAATACTCCGTAACCGCTTTTGGTTTCGACCCATATTGAATCCGAAGTCTGATGAATCTCAAAACCTCCTCCTTCTAGATTGAATGAGTATCTGGGAGCCTGAGGAATACCTGAACCCATAGTTCTGTTTCTTCCACTTCCGGTTCTAAAATGGAACAAGTATTCAGTCGCCACCCCACCTCTCGGCGAACAGCCGGTTTCAGCTTCGACCGGAGAAAAAGTCACAAATTTCAGCGTATCAAGTAACAGAACAGCAGCACTTACTGTCTTTTCATTGTCACGCCCGGTTTCGCTGGTGTAATCATCATACATAATATACCATCCCCGCTTACCATTGGTTACAAAATCATCAGGGAAACTAAATGGAGTATCACCGGATCCCGATACTTTCTTCAAATCGCCGTCTTCCTCTCTAAACGGATAAGTTTCAGAACCAACCAGGGTATCCATTATAGCGTAGAATCTATTTGACACCTCCGGGTCACCTGAACCCTCTATAGGTTTAAAGACATGAGATCTGTCGCCGGTTCCGTAGAACAGCCACAAAAATCCATAAGTTGGATCTCTCTCAATAAGGGGTCTGAAGAAAGCAGGTTGCGCAGGGATTTTTTTAGGGGTATCATCACTTGCATCTGTCGGTATCGGAGGCTGAAATATACATTGTGCTCTCCAGGAGGTAATATCTGGGTTACGCACATCAACTTTCCAGAGCTGCCCGGCAAGGTCCGGTATATAAAACAAATCATAAAAATTATCTTCCCGGGGATCCACATTTATCATATTTCCCGCTGCTGCAAATGGGTATATCATTTTATCTTCATCGCCTGAAGCGGCTGGTATGAACCAATAGTTATTTCCATAAGAAAGATTATGCGTATTCCCTGCATCATAAATATCGAGCACAACAATAACATTCCCTTTAAGGGTACCAGCGGCATCCGGGTCATACATGTTGTACAAAGAATCCGGGCATTCCCCTCCTCCGAAAAACGCGAAGAATCTTTCCACGGTATCGTCAAGGATGGTATCCAAGAAACCGATTTTATACATAACAGGAACAGAAGTCGTTAAACCCATAGTGTCTTCCTCAAAACTGAAAAGATGTTTAGGATAAGCAGGATCATCAGGATAAGTTATATCTAGACATGTCATTCCACAACCACCTTCACCCTGGGGAGCCATCAGAACTGTCCTCCACTCATCCCAATCTTTGAAATCATCGGAAGTCCCATCCGGGAACCACACATCCGCCGCCATAGGGTCAGCGTCAACATAGAATCTGTGTGAATCTCTCAACGCCTGTACCTCGGGAACAAAATTTTTCGGAACAACAGAGAACAATTCTTCTCCCGTCTCGTCACTAAAAGCGTGAAGCATTCCCGTATTGCTGCCCGCATAAACCACAGTGGTTCTGTCACTAACTGAATCCCTGTATGCATCAAAGGCGTCATCATGGAAAAAGTAATTAGGCGAGCCTATACGAAGAGGCGCCGAATGAAATATATCGCCGAGATAAGAAGTTGAAGCGCCATCCGGATTGCCCGAACGAACAAGGTTTACCACACTATCCCTGGCACCTTCAGTTCCAACAGCAAGTTCCGAAACGCCAAAATTAACATTGTTAAAATACACCATGTTATTAAAACTATTTATACCATAAATAGTCCTATCCATAGGGTCTCTACTCCTGAGTAAATCTCCTGCATCCCAGATTAAGAGTTCAGGTGGAATTGTATCCTTAAGAGAAATACTTCCTTCCTCGAGTCTAACTGAGCTAAGATGCCCTTGCCAGAATGGATTGCCTCCGGGACGAAACGAAGCAAAATACATTCTCGCCTCGTATTCCGTTGCAATAAAATCTTCCTGGATACTCGTAACATCACCAGGGGAGAAAGAAAAGGCTTCATCGATCATAGCTTCAAAAATTGCATGGAGAGCCTCCTGGATATCTTCGGGAGAGTGCGCCGAATAAGAACTGTCCGTTCCTCCGACTTTCGCTACAGAATCATTAAAAGCCTCTGCTTGAGCATCTGGCGCAATTCCTAATACAAAAGTCTTAACGTCTTTCTGAATTGTGATAGTTGTGGGACCTTCTGTATCTTCAAATTCAACATTTCTCAGAGATTCGGCTTCCCAGTAAGACTGAGATTCAAAAATTTCTGCTCCAGCACTTCCAGCATCCGCATAATTTGATACCTGCGGATTTGTTGTCCCATAATCGCTGGTTTTTATACCCATTGAGGGTAACCCGTCCGTTACAAGAAGCACAAAGCATTTTCTACAATCCTTTTTTTCGTCATTCCTTCCCGTCCCATTCTCCCAATGATTTATAAAATAATACCTGGCTCCTCTGAGACATGCAGAAATGGGTGTACGACCGTTTGCTATCAATTCCTGAGGCTCATCCGGTTCACCTGTCAGATGACAATCTAAATGCTTAATTATCTTGTTTATATGAGACATATTATCAGTACCTTCAGCACTGCTGAACCCCTGCCACAATTCAAACTGGTCATTCGCGCTCTCACCTGCCTCATCCCCATCTCCCTTAGGAAAACCCGCCACTGGCAGGTAAGGCTGACTAACGTACTTACAAACATCATCATATGTGTAGTATTCGTTGATTTCGGTCCTGCATCGAGTAGTCCCCTCCGTTAGTTGAAAAGTACCAAGACCCCAGATAATACTACCCTTAAATTCATCAAGAGCCTGAAGAAGAGCCTGCTTACAGATGTACATCCTTGATTTATCACCATATCTGCTGGGGGATATCATACCACAACCCGAATGATAACCATAAAAGATGGAAGGACTACCATCAGGATCAGTAGTACCGTCCCCCCGAGTCGTGATATTACCAGATGCCATATTCCACGCCATACTTCCCGAAGTGTCAAGAATAATCATCACCTTCGGACTGGCAAATCCGGTGAAAAACATTTCATCCTGATAATGACTGCCGAGGTTCGGCACTATAAACAATAAAAATAAAATAACAAATGCTTTTTTCATCATTCCTCCTTTTTTAATACATCGTATGTCCGAAAGCACTTTCGCTTAACGGAGACCACCACCCGGCTGCGACTTCAACAATTACCTGAGGAGATTCGACCTCCTCTTTCTTACCCATTAAGCCGCCTGCCTCAAAGTCATACACATAATAAGACCCCGAACCTCCGGGCGATACAGGACCGTAAGGGTTATTACCGTAAGCATTACTATAAACCATCGGCACGGGAGCTACGACAAAAGATCTCGTACTGTCATTACTCATATACACTCTGTGAACAGCCTGAACATAACTACCTCTTCCAAGCCGCATCGAATCATCGTCTGTAATTCTGGAGGTTATCATAGAATTATCGGGAATTAATGCAATAAAATAATCACTGCCGCTTTCGGCAAGCTGAAGCGCACCTTTCCTTTTTATCAAATTTACGGTAGAAGTTATATCTCCCTGAGTCATAAGAGCGGTTGCTGTAGTCAATACTGTGAGAATAGCCATAATCCATAAAACCACTATCATTGATATACCTTTATTCTTATTTTTTTCTTTCATCAAAATCTCCTCCTCAAGGTCTTTTATTCCTGAGAGAAACAAGACCATAGTAATTAATGGTATCAGGATTTGTAACAGAAGGGTTGTATACTCTTAAGTTATATTTTATACTCTCTATCGGAGCGCCGCCAAGCAGCTGCCACTCTCCCGCAGAATCCACCTCAATTATTGAAGGCAGAATAGCACCGGTTGTATCAGTGTAAGTAAATTGCAACGAAGCGACCCTATCAATCGCAAAATTACCATCAATATACAAAGTATCGTGGCTGACCGTCATAGAATGTATATCAACCGCGTCAACTACACCCCACTGAGCTCCGTCGACGTCATGAGAATAGACGATGCCATTTGAAGTCCCATTTATTATTCCAAAAGAATGTGAAGAACCAAAAATTTTTCGAGAATAACCTATAATTCTGAGCTGTTTCGCAATATAGGTTGAAGCTTTTCTTCCTTTAATATTCATCTCGGACCACTCCCTCTGTCGACGCAACGACTTCTCCTGAAAAAAGAAGTTCTGATATACCATAGTAAGAACTAAACCCAGCACAAGTATCACACAAACTAATTCGACAAGAGTAAACCCTTTTTTATTCATATATCCTCCTAATCATGCCGGGAAATATATATTGATGTTCTTTCTTCAATATTTAACATCATATCGGTCGAGGTTACCCCTACCTTAAGAAAAATACCGGTTTGCGACAGGGCAACATCGGTATCAGGTAAGAACGAGTCAACTTCCAATTTTGCTGTTACACCCGTTACATGATCTGTATCAGCAAGAAGTAAATCGCCTACGGAGGAATTGATCCAGATAGAATCAAATCTTGCGCCCGGTATAGGAGATGACCTAAGCTCGCCCTTAAAATCCTCTATAATTTTTTCCTGTAATAAAACCCTTTTTGCCCTTCTCTCTGACCTAATAGTAGCTTGTGTATTTCGAGAATTAAATACGACTATGCCAACCATAACAATTGAAAATATAACAAGACTTACAATTAGTTCTACTAGAGTCACACCTTTATTTTTTTTCATTTTTAACCTCATCTTTTCTCCACCTCTATTGTTCCAAGCGGAGAAATATAAAACTTCAATGAATCGCCCGTATTCTTATCAGAGACAAAAAACCCAGTTAAAGTATCTCCGTACTCGACAAAACCATCCGGATGCAGTACGTACGATAGAGAACCACCCCCCCCATGATAAATGCTCAATCTTGAAGATAAAACCAAAGAATCTCTAACAATAACACTCGTAGTATCCACCATACATCTCAAAACTCCCTTAGTTTCGTCAACCTGCAATACATAATCAACACCCGCTGTAGTAGCATAGCGGTGAGCCCTTTGATAAAAACCCATAACCTCATTTCTGGCTACTTCTAGCTGACCTTTATTATACAAACCGCGAAAAGCAGGCACAGCAAGAAGTAAAAGAACACCCGCTATAACAATAACCACGATCAACTCAATAATAGTAAAACCTTTATTCTTCATTTTTTCTCCTCCTTTTTAATATACAAATTTCATTCCCCAAATTAAGTCTTTTATTACCAATAGCTTAAGTTTTAAAACCATGTAACCGCCTT
>JAFGHJ010000031.1 GCA_016930175.1 Caldifarciminota bacterium | reverse complement strand
CTCCTCTTAAAATGCAAGCATTTTAAGAGTCCATGCCCGCTCACCCTCCGAGACGCTTTCTCTAACAGCACTCCTTGCTCATTTTATTAATAAAAAACCGTGCCCGTTCGAGCTCCGAGATATTTTCCGAAAGTAGTACCCCTTACTCATCGGGTTGTTTTTTAAGAAGACCATGCTCGCTCAGCTTCCGAGACGTCCTTCTAAACGGTTGACCCTCGCTTTGAATTCATGTCAGACTTTAAATTTTATCCTTAATGTTTTAAATACACTTGAGAAGTTTAGAACAGGTTGCCGTGTACGACCGATTGTTTTTTTGATTCTTTTAATTAATATTAAAAAATGAAAAATAGAATTTATTTTCCGCAATTTGATAAAAGTAAACTATTAGAAAAGGGTCAGACTATTCTAAAAGCTGCTCAGGATTTAGGCGTGCCCATAAATGCAGGATGCGGCGGATTGGGTATATGCGGAGAATGTAAGGTTAAAATAGAGAAAGGTGCGGAGGCTCTAAATAAGAGGACTAAAGCCGAAGAAAAATTAGGAAAAGATGAACGACTTGCCTGCCAGGCAGTAATCGAAAATGATAAGTATGATGTTTATGTAAGCGTAATTCAAGCTGGTTTTATAACCAATATCCTTACTCACGGGGAAAATAGAAGGGAGATTTCTTTAAATCCTTTCGCGAAAAGAAGAGGCGATAAAGTTCTTTTAGGTGAGGAAGAAATTGATGATTATAAGGGCGGTATATTTGGTATAGCGGCTGATGTCGGGACGACTACTGTTGTATTACATTTGATAAATCTTGAAAAGGGTAATATCGTTTATACATCTGCTTTCGAAAACCCTCAAAAAAGATTGGGCGGAGACAATGTTATAAGCAGAATTCAATTTGACGGAAAGGACCCTGGTAAGCTGCAGTCTATCCTAATATCAAAAATAAATGAAGAAATTAAGGAAATGCCGGTTGATTTTAAAAATATTTATGATTTTGTGGTTGTAGGCAACAGTACAATGAGAGATTTGTTTTTTGGGCTCGATGTTCAGAGTATAGGAGTCAGTCCCTTTAAATCGGTTACAGAAACAGATGAAGGTACAATTCCTTTGAAGATGAAAGCTCCTGAGCTTAATATTTATATGAACAAGGAAGCGCAAGTTTACGGACCTCCTTTGATAGGTTCTCATGTTGGTGCCGATGCACTCGCAGTCAGTCTTTCTTGCGGTGTGTTCGATAATGTAGAAGAGAATATAATGTGCATAGATATAGGTACGAATGGAGAGGTGGTTTTGAAGACAGATAAGGGAATTATTGCCACTTCATGTGCTGCAGGTCCAGCTCTCGAGCCTATGTCTGCTGTGCCGGGTGCGATTAGCAGATTTAGTATTGATAAAAACAGAAACCGATTTGAGACTATCGGCAGTGCCGAGCCTATTGGTATTTGCGGTTCGGGTATAATAGATATTTTAGGCGAGTTAATTAAGAATGATTTAATGAACGAAGATGGCTATCTTAGAGATAAAAAAGATTTTGTAATAAAGGGTAATGTTAAAATTACCCAAAAGGATATAAAAGGTGAGAGCGGACTCCTTTGGAGTAAGGCCGCTATATCTCTTGGCATAAAAGCATTGTTGGAAGAAGCAAATCTAACTACGGATGATTTAGACAGGGTTTATCTTGCAGGTTCTTTCGGTACTTATATAGATAAAGAAAGCGCTAAAATAATCGGTCTTGTTCCGGATATTTCAAGTGAAAAGATAATACAGGTTGGAAATGCTGCTGCACTCGGTGCGCAGGAAATGTTGTTGTGTTTGGAAATGAGAAACTTAGCTGAAAGTTCGGCTAACGAAATAAAACACATTCACCTTGAATCTATCCCCAATTACGGCGAGAGATTGATGTTAGTCGAACAGAAGTTTAAAAGGCTTTCTTCCGAAAGCAGTTGAATTGATAAATGGTTGAATAGGAAAAAGTTTGTGCTATTTGTGTGATTCGTTGTTTCTCTTCGTTTTTGGGTTGGGTGGTGTAAATAAAAT
The DNA here is from genome assembly GCA_016930175.1 of Caldifarciminota bacterium. Classification (GTDB taxonomy): domain Bacteria; phylum Hydrothermota; class UBA3072; order UBA3072; family UBA3072; genus JAFGHJ01. The sequence continues at coordinate 4,301 of JAFGHJ010000031.1, read as the reverse complement.
AAATATAATTTGTTGTTTTCTTTGTGTTCTCTGTGGTTCAGTTCCTTTTTTGAAAAAGTCAGTTGATAATGATATTATGCCATCCAAATACAGATAGAAAGACTGGCAAAAGGCGCACTTGACGAAATTGTGATTTTGCATATAATATTAAATATTATGAATATAGGGATTTGCATCAAATAGTTTGATTTATTGAAGATGCATGATTTTTTTTGTCAAACTCACCGAGATGAGGAGGGGACAATAAAAAATACGTTTTATAAGAAATTTTTTATATCGATATTGTTGTTTGTTCTGTTTTTTTATATTTCTGGATTTCGACCGGGAGGTTTTAATCAGAGTGAATCTTTATATTAGATCCCATCAAGAGTGTTTTGAAATATTCGTTATAGGTGATTTTAAACTTTGGATAACCTTGGTTCAATTATTGTTTTTTAAATCCTAATGGAAAGGAGGTTTTAATGGAAAAAGCAGTAAGGCGAAGGGAGTTGTTGTATAAGTGGATTTTATATGGCTTGCTTATGTTTGTGGCTTTCTTTGTTGTTACCTATGATGTAAAAGCAGCTGTTACCGGAAAGGTTGCGGGTGTTATCGTGGACGCAAGGACAGGGGAGCCTCTGCCCGGAGTCAATGTTTTGGTCGAAGGAACCGATAGGGGGGCTGCGGCTGACGCGGATGGATATTATTACATAATAAGACTGGATCCGGGGGTTTATAATATTCAGGCGAGGATGATTGGCTATAAAAACTTAACGAAGACCGGTGTTAGAGTTGAATCAGAACATACAACCCCGCTTAATTTTGAATTAGAACCAACAGTGGTGGTAGGAGAAGGTGTAGTAGTCGAGGCAGAAAGAGAAGTTGTCAAGATGGACCTTTCTTCCAGTTCTTTCTCTGCGGATAGAAGTGAAATAGAAGCTGTTCCTCTTATCTCAGACGTGAAACAATATCTTAATTTACAGGCAGGGATAGCAGGCTGGAGTGTTAGGGGTGGTAGTCAGGGTGAGACCAAATTGCTGACCGATGGTTTACTTCTTGTCGACCAGAGAGCAAACGAACCTATCATGATGCCCAATCTAAGCGAGATAAAAGAAGTTAATGTGATGAAAGGAGGGTTCGCCGCGGAATATGCGAATGTTCGTTCAGGAGTTATAAATGTGGTTACGAGGGAAGGTTCTCCCGGAAAATACGAAGGTTCCTTTGAATTCAGATATACTCCGGGTTATCAAAAACACAGCGGTACGTCTATCTTTGACCCTGATAATTATAATAACGCAGTGTTTTTATGGAATAAGCTGGATACGGGTTATTTGAATCCTCAGTATGATACTTCAGGTAATATTACCGGGTATCTAGATACGGTTATTAAATATGATAGCGTTTGCTATAAAGGTATTAATAACGTATGGGGTAGAAAAACCAGCCCGTTTTACGATACAATTAAATATGAACATTATCAAGCGTTTAAGTCGTTTAACGGATGGATAGCTGTGGTAGGAAGAGATACGACTGTTACTACTTATGAAATGCAGCGTGATAGATTTATGTGGATGCGCCGTATTAATTTACCCAGAACAGATTCTCTCTTATTAATCTATAACGGTGGTGATTCCATTTTTGCTCCGATTTATGAAGGTGACACTCTATTGGTAGGATATGAAAAGGTTGCTTATGATTTTAGTGATGAAGATAGGACCGGCGAATACGGCAATAAGCCGGATTGGACCCTGGACGCCGGCTTTGGTGGACCCATTCCCGTTATCGGATCTTATCTTGGTGATATGAGTTTTTATGTTTCGCACAGAGACCATAATGAAGCGTTTGCTTTTCCGGACAGCAGGGATTATTACAGAGAGAGAACGTCGAGTTTAAAGCTGACTTCACGTTTTGGAAATGTTAAGCTGAATTTAAGGGGTGCCTACTCGATTGTTAATTCTCTTTCCCCGTACGGCGAGGGTCACATGTGGCAAGGGGATTATCCCTCGGGGGAAATCGGACAGGTCTACCTCCGGGACGGATCGGATATGCTGTACGGCATTGGGTATTATGATGGAAGATGGCACGGCAGTAATAAATTGAATGGCGATCAGCTGTACAGGGTAAATGCATTGACCCCCTTCGATGTTACTTCCAGAATGGGAGGTCTCACGCTGCAGCATGCTTTGTCGGAGAATACTTTTTATGATGTACATTTGACTTATATACGCAGGAACAATAGGGCTCAATACAATTATGATGTGCCGACTCGTTTGATGGGAGATACGGTGGTGCTATGGTTTATGAAAGATATAATATTGGGTAATACTAAATATCCCGTTGACAACGTCCCGTTTGGATTTGCTGACCCTCTATCTGAAGACAACTATGGATCTGATGCCAGTGGTAAAGTGTCATTTGGTTTTTCCCATCAATGCGGAACCTGGAATACTTCCTGGTCGGAGACATACAATGCGAGTTTTGGTTTCACATCTCAGATAAACAAATACAATCAAATAAAATCTGGTCTTTCGTATCAATATGATAAACTGCATGAGTATTTTATTACGAATGAAGGATGGTTCTGGCCGGCCCCTGACGAAGACCCAACCGAGTCGAGTGTGGGTTATTTTGTTAACTATGATGCGTATCCTATCCTTGCAGGCGGCTATATTCAGGACAAGATTGAATTTGAGGGAATGTTTGCCAATTTTGGTTTGAGATTTGACTACTCGGATCCAAATACCGCGTGGCCAGATACTACAGAGAGATATTCGCTTTTCTTTTCTACATATTTTAAAGATTCTTTGTTTACTCAGGGTCCTGTGGAAGACGTTGCTTCTACCTTACAGATAAGTCCTCGAGTTGGAGTTTCATTCCCGGTATTGGAAAAAAGCAAGTTGTTCTTCAATTACGGACATTTTTACTCTCTGCCGACCAACGAGAACAGGTATAAGATTATGTGGGGTGCGGCAGGCAATCCGATTAGTTTCCTGGGGAATCCGCGTCTTACGATGGAGAGGACAATTTCTTATGAGGTGGGTCTTGAAAGTAGTATAGCTAACACTTATATGGCAAGGGTTTCAGGTTACTATAAGGATATAGATAATGAGAGCGGTCAGGTTAAATATCTAAGTTATTACGGAGATGTTAATTATACAACTAACGAAAATACCGGCTATGGTGATACAAGGGGTTTTGAATTTGAGTTCAGGAAAGATGCGGGAAGATTTTTTACCGGGTGGGTGAATTATGATTACATGGTGCACACATCAGGAAGAATTGGATTAAGGCAAAATTATGAGGATCCGATGTTACAGTCAAATGCAGCGGAGGTGGACCCCGAGGAGGATAGACCCCTTCCGCAACCAGTTTTCAGGGCTCAACTTACATTGTTGGCACCTCAGGATTGGGGACTATTTTTAGGAGGTTATAATCTTTCATTTTTGTATCAGTGGAGAGCGGGTTACTATGAAACGTTTAATCCTGGTTATGAAGCAGCGTGGGATGACGTGTTACAAAACAATGTCCAATGGCCGTCTACCCGTATTCTTGATATGAGTATAAACAAGAATCTTTCGGTCGGTGGTGTTACAGCTAATCTGTTCTTTGATGTGCACAATATTTTTAACTGGGGGACTCTGAATTCTCAGGGTTTCGACGGAAGTATAAGTGGTGGGATGGACCGGATTGCATATTTTAAATCCCTTCATCTCGAGATATTTGATGAGGAACCTTTTGTGGATGATGAATCGGTAACCGGTCCTGCCAAAGCCGGAACCGAACCGGATCACGTCGGAGATTTGAAAAGTGCCGATAAACCATATATAAATAATCCCAATTTAGATTACCTTTGGTACCTTGACTCCAGATATGTGCAGTTTGGAATAAGGTTCTCTTTTTAAAAGGAAAGGAGGTTATTGAAAATGAAACATAGGAAGTTATTAATATTGATTTTTCTGCTGGCTTTTTTCTGGGCGAGCGGTGTCCATGCCCAGATTGTCAAACTGGTCAAAGTGGGAAAAACTGAAGCCAGGATATATGACCACGGCTGTTATAGCAGTGAAGTTTGGGATTATGGTGTGGTCGCGTACTATAGAGGCAGTTACTGTACCGTGGAACAGGAATATTCTACTACAAACTCGTGGCCGGGAGCGCTTCTTAAGGATGCCGGATTGCTTTTCGGTGCCCGAAACTGGGTGGATACAAACGGAACCTTATGGGATGCTTATATTACGGGAAGTTGCGCTCGTTTACGTGACCTTGATATTTATCAATTTGCTGTTCCGGATGAAGGGGGTTTGACAATACGCAGGTATATGAGG
>JAFGHJ010000030.1 GCA_016930175.1 Caldifarciminota bacterium | reverse complement strand
TGAGCCCTGGGCTACCTTCGAACACGCCTATCCATCTATGCATAGCGGAGATACTCTTATAATAAGAGATGGAACTTATGACCAGGTTTTCCATGGGGGCGACCGTACTTATGACCAGGAAATTTTCAGCCATTACGGAGAAGGCATTCCTAGCGGAACTTCGAATGCCTATACAGTCATAAAAGCCGAAAACGATTGGGGTGTTACGGTTGCAGACGAATTACTTATTACACCCGGAAGTTATATTAATATTCAGGGAATTCACTTCAACGATGGGGGGTTTCTATCGGGTTCCGACCATATAAAAATTATCCGCTGTTCTTTTGTGGGGACCGTTTGTGAAGATAACACAACTGTAATCGATGCAGGTACCGGCTGCAGTTATATCCTTTTCGAAGAATGTTTTGCTTACGGTTGCGGAAGGTACAAATTTATGGGTTATGGCGACCAGGGAGTAGCTACCGAAAAAATCATTTTTCGCCGATGTGTATCAAGACACGATTACCATGATCCTGATCCCGGGTGGGGCCGCCAATGCGCAACATTCACTTCGTACGATTGTCATGATTTTCTAATGCAAAATTGCATCAGTATTAATTCGGGAGATGATGATCCATCGCTTTACGGATACCTTTACGGTGGCATCTGGTTTGAAAACAAAGAAACTACACCAGAAGATAACAGCGGGGTAGTGCAGGGATGTATATTCTTAGATCTCGCAGGCGCTGCCGCAATAAACGACCCCAACAATAATGGCAATAGAACTGTTGAAAATTGCGTTTTCTGGGATTCTAAAGGAGGCTATTTAGCCGGGGTAAAAAGCGGTAGCCCGACATTATCATTAGATCATTTGACAATTGGAAATATCTGGGGGGATTTTCAGGATCAATCATATGCCTGGGGAACAGGGGTTTACACGGACGACGGTTTTTCATATTCTGAATTTACTAATTCAATTATAACAAACTGTAATTCATATGGTATCGCCGATCATGTTAATTCTGATTATAACAATTATTATGAAAATACTGAAAATTTCGGCAACACATGGGAAACTCCCACCCCTGTAGCCGGACCGAATGACCGGTTTATCAATCCGGAATTGAAATACATCTGCAGGGTCGAGGATGATTCTCCTTTAAAAGGTGCGGCGTCGGACGGAGGCGATATCGGAGCTACCATACTTAACCGGTATGGAGTCTCCGGCACATTATGGGGCGAACCCGGCTATGACAGCCTTACCCAAGAGCCTCTCTGGCCTTTCCCGAACGAAGGTATAGTTAAGGAAAAGATGAGTTCCTGGCCGGGTCCGAATGATGGAGAAAGGGGTTTCTGCGCCGGAGGCACCGGACTTTACGGAGGTCCTATCACCCTGACTTCTTACATCTGGGAATATCTGGGGAATCCCTGCCCGAGTGAGTTTGTCGATACCTCATATATAATTTACAACGATAACCCTGTTTCTTTAGATATAAAGATCGAACCGAATCCCTTTCTTGAAATTACATCGATTGAATTTACCCTTACTGAAACAACCAATACTTCTATGGATGTATTCAATGTTGTAGGGTCCAAAATCAATACTCCAATAAAAAATATAACGTTAAACAAAGGAGTACATTCATATAAACTCGATATGCGGAATTATCCTCAGGGGATATATTTTTTAAGATTAAAAACTAATACCAACCAACAGATATTAAAATTTGAGGTGTTAAGATAAATGTTTGCCCCTATTTTCTATGTTTCCGTATGAGATAAATCTGGGATTGGGTTGGGAAAAACAAAATAAACTTTTTCTCTGTGCCCTCTGTGTCTCTGTGTGATAATATTTTCGGGAATGGGGCGAGGGATAAATTTTTAACCTTGAATTTTTACAAAACAATACTAACATAGCATATATAACTTCCGGTCTGGCTCACCGTTTTTAAAAGGCGAAATAAGGAAACGATAAAATTAAGGAGGAAAACATGGATTATAAGCTCACAGAAGAAGAGCAAATGATACAGGAAGTGGCGAAAACCGTCGCGGAAGAAAAAATAAAACCTTTAAGAGAAGAAATGGATAGGGCGAGCAAACTTTCACCTGAAGTCCGCAAGGAACTCGGTAGATCCGACTTGATAAGGGTTTTTATTCCTGAAGAGTATGAAGGTCTGGGAATGGGAATGTTCGGTATGTGTCTTGCGACAGAACAAATATCTATAGTTGACGGCGGAACAGCCACAGCGTATGCGGCAAACGGCCTCGGCGCGATACCAATAATACTTTTCGGCAGTGAAGAACAGAAAAAGAAATATCTTCCTCCTATCGGGGCGGGCGAGAAGTGGGCTGCCTTTGCATTAACAGAACCTGAAGCAGGTTCCGACGCCGGGAACGTTCAGCTAAAAGCAAAAAAAGACGGCGACTATTATATTTTCAACGGAAATAAAATATTTATTTCGAACGCTGGCGAAGCTGACATTTATGTCGTAATTACAACTACAGCTCCCGAGAAAGGGATAAGAGGACTTTCTGCAATTATCGTCGAGAAAGACACCGAAGGATTTTCCTTCGGTAAAGAAGAAGATAAAATAGGGATAAGAGCAGCCGCAACAAGAGAACTTGTGTTCACGGATTGTAAAATTCCTAAAGAAAACTTGCTAGGAAGAGAAGGTTCGGGATTCATGATGGCTATGAAAACATTTGATCAATCCCGTGTGGGAGTCGGCTCTCAAGCTCTGGGGATCGCGGAAGGAGCCTTAAGAGAAGCGGTAAGTTATGCGAACACAAGGAAACAATTCGGTAAGAAAATCGGAGAATTTCAGGCTATTCAGGTTAAACTCGCGGAAATGGCTACAAGAGTCGAAGCCGCACGAGCTTTAATTTATCAGGTAGCCAGATACATCGACGGAGGAGCAAAAAAATTCTCCAAAGAATCCGCGATGGCAAAATTATTCGCCTCCGATGTAGCAATGTATGTAACAATCGAAGCCGTACAGGTTTTAGGTGGTTATGGATATATGAAGGACTATCCGGTGGAAAAAATGATGAGAGACGCCAAAATCACACAGATTTACGAAGGAACCAACGAAATACAAAGACTTGTCATAGCCGGCGAACTCCTCAAGGAAGAAATTAGAAAAAAATAGTTAAATGAGAGTTTGCCTTACTTAACTCTCCTCATAGCGATTGCTACCTGCCCTGCAGAAATTCCTCCGTCATTCGGAGGTATTTTACTATGATTATAAACTTCAAACCTTTGTTTTTTTAACCTTTGAGTTGCTTCTTTTCTTAACACCATATTCTGGAAAACACCGCCTGAAAGACAGACTTTATTAATATTTGTTTCTTCTCTTAACAAATTTGAAACACCAACAATCATTTCCGCTAAACCTATATGAAATTTCATGGAAATATATCCATTGGCTGTTCCTTTTTTGATGTCTTCTAAGATTGATTCGATAACCTTTTTAGGATCAATAATGTAAGTGTTTGTATTTCTTATTATATCAAACTTATAAAATTCGTGTTCATCTTCTTTTGCTATCATCTCAAGCTCGATTGCAGCTTGACCCTGGTAACTTATAGAGCTTCTTAAACCCAATATAGAAGAGACCGCATCAAAAAGTCTTCCTATCGATGAAGTTAGAGGAGAATTTACTCTTTTATCTATCATAGTTTTGATGTATAACCACTTTTTTTTGTCCAGGGTTTTTACAAAATCTATATCTAACCTTCTGAAACTATCGCCAAAGATATCATATAAATATACTGCACCCATTCTCCACGGTTCTTTAACTGCTATATCTCCTCCCGGAAGAGGAATGTATTGCAAATGGGCTTTTCTCTCAAATCCTTCCAGATCGGCAACTAAGAATTCTCCTCCCCAGATATTTCCATCTTCCCCATATCCGGTTCCATCCCATGCTACTCCTATTACTTTTTCATCCAGAAGGTTATCTGCAAGACAGGACGCTATATGCGCGTGATGATGCTGTACCTCTATTAAAGGTTTGTTGTTGTCAAAAGCCCACTTTTTTCCGAATTTAGTCGCCTGGTACGCGGGATGTAAATCTACGACTGCTATATCCGGAGGAATATCGAAGAAATTAGTAAAGTGTTCTATTCCTCTTTCGAAAGCTTTTATTGTTTCGAGGTTATCTGTTTCTCCTATATAATGGCTTACGAAAATTTCATCTCCTCTTGAAATAGAGAAAGTATTATGTTTGTGTGCTCCAAAACCAATGATTTTCTTCTCGTTCCAAATAGGGTATCGTATGGGTTGTGGGGCATAACCTCGGGAGCGTCTCAATAAAAGAGGTTCATCGTCTACTATTCTAGCTACAGAGTCATCAGCCTGCATCCATATATCGCGGTTATGAATAAGAAAATAGTCGGCAATACCTTCAAGTCTTTTAATTGCATCTCTGTTATCGAAGGCAATCGGTTCGTCTCTTTTGTTTCCGGATGTCATAATGAGAACTTCCAATTTTTCAAATAAAAGGATATGTAGAGGAGTATACGGCAGCATGAACCCGAGAAAATTATTATTTGGTGCAATATTATCCGGAAGAGAACATTTTTCCTTTTTTTTAAGAAGCACAACAGGAGCCCTGGGACTCATGAGAAGTTCTCTTTCCTCTTCGGAAACTTCCACAAATTTTTCTATTGTTGGTATATCTTTTGCCATAAGTGCAAGTGGTTTATATGGACGCATTTTTCTTTCTCTTAAAATTGTGATTGCTTTTATATCTTTTGCATTACAGGCAAGGTGAAACCCTCCGAGACCCTTAACTGCGATTGTTTTACCTTTTTTTAGGAGTTTAATTGCTTTATTTATCGGATTTCCATTGAGTTTTTTCCCTTTAAAGTTTAAAAGTTCAAGATGCGGTCCACATTTGCCGCATGCGTTGGGTTGCGCGTGAAATCTCCTATCCTCAGGATTTTCATATTCTGTTCTGCATTTCTCGCACATATCGAATTTTTTCATAGTCGTGTTTTTTCTATCATAAGGGAGTTCTTTTGTTATTGTGAAACGTGGTCCGCAGTTTGTACAGTTTATGAATGGGTATAAATACCTTCTATCTTTCTTACTTAGGAGTTCCTTCCTGCAGTCATCACATGTTGATATATCGGGAGATACAAGAGTCGTTTTTTCTTCACTTTCTTCACTTTCTATTATTTTAAATTCATTAAATTCTTTTACTGGTAATTCTTCGCCTCTGATTTCTCCTATATCTGAAAGCGGAGGAGGATTTTTCTTTAGTTCTTCTAAAAAAGAATTTATATCCTCAGGGCAACCTTCGACATCCAGAGTTACCCCTTTACTATCATTAAAGACAGAACCCTTTAAGTTATATCTCTTCGCAATACGATATACAGCGGGGCGGAATCCGACTCCCTGAACAATACCTCTTATTTCAATTTTTCTCCGCTCTTTTTTCATCAAGCAAAAGATACCCTTATAGCCTGTTAAGTCAAGCAGGTTGACAAATTAACCCTCTTTATTATAATCGAGGCTTATCGAAGGAGAAAAATGCGATATACTTTTGGTACCACAAAAAAAGCTGCTGATAGATTAGGAGATATAGCCAGGGTTTTCAATCCTATGGCAGTCGAATTCTTGCGTAAATACATATCGGTAGAAATAGAAACAGCTCTGGATCTTGGCTGTGGTCCCGGTTTTACTACCGATATGATTTACAGGGCTTTAAAATGCAAAAAAGTTTACGGTTTTGATAATTCCAAAGAAATGCTAAAATACGCGAAAAAACAATTTAAAAACTGCAACTTTTTGTTCCACGACATCACCAATTTCCCCTTTCCGGTTAAAGCGGATTTTATGTATACCAGGTTTTTACTCTCCCATATGAAAAACGTTATAGAATTGGTGAATAAATTGATAAATGAACTTAATAAAGGCGGATTGCTATTTATCGAAGAAACGGAGGATATTCGTACGGATGTCGATGTTTTCGAAAAGTATCTCAGTATAAACAGAGGGCTTGTTGCTTCCGCTGGAGCAACTCTTTATGTGGGTAAAATATTGTCCGCGGGCGATTATAACGCGGAAGTCCTATATAACGAAAAAACATCCTTAGCAGTAAACAATTCCACTGCCGCAGGCTGGTTCTATCCTAACACCGTTACTATCTGGGAAAAAGAAAAGTATGTTTTAAAGAGTTTATCAGGAGAAAAGAGAAAACATATATCGAATGAACTCCTGCGAATAATTAAAGAAAATGGCGAAAGCAGCAATATTACCTGGTATATGCGGAGAATTCTTCTCCGAAAAAAAGATGGATAATATTCTGTAGTTATTATTCAATAAATCTTGTTGACTTTTTGCTGTAAAACATTAAACTCCGTTTATGAAAGAGAAGGAAAAATTAGCAGAAAACGCGGTATCATTATTCCGGTCAGGATTCAATTGCGCTGAAAGCGTTTTAATGACCATGCAGGACTATCTGGGGCTTGAAAAAAATCCCTCTATTGCTACGGGATTCGGCGGGGGTATAGGCAGAAAAGGCTCTGTATGCGGGGCTGTTTCAGGCGGCGTACTTGCAATAAATTTGAAATACGGAAGGAAAAAATCAGAAGAAGAAGCGCTTAAGGAAAAAGCTTTTTCTAAAGCGCTGGAGTTTTACAAAAAATTCGAAAAAAAGATGGGTAGCGCTGTTTGTTACGATATTATTAAATGCGACTTAACAACTGAAGAAGGACAAAAGACTTTCAAAGAGAATAACCTGCTCGAAGAAAAATGCTTCAAATGCGTCGAAGCTTCAGTTAATATTTTGTTAGATATATTTGAAGAACGGGATTAGTGTTGTTAAACAAAAATTTGGTTAAATTCTTTACTATATCATTAGTAATTTTATTTATTTTAGCTTCCGGTAGCGAAATAAAGTTGAGTGAAGATTTAGTGATTAAAGAGATAGAAGAGGGAGTTTATGTCGTTACTCATTCTTTCCCCTGGCAGGGTAATTCTCTCGTAGTTTTTTTATCGGGTAATGACGTAATCTTCGTCGACACTCCTTATAATAATGAGTCAACAAGGAAAGTCGTCGAGTGGATAAAAAATGAAAACAAAAAAGCCAATATAATAGAAATCAATACAGGATTTCACAACGACAATTTGGGTGGAAATGAGTATTTGTTGAGTCAAAATATTCCCGTTTATGGTTCAGAACTAACTGCCGAACTGATAGAAAATGGCAGAATATACGAAACGATAAAATCTGCAGTAGAATTAATGAAGAAAACGGGTAATGAAAATCAAGAATGTATCGAAGCTTATAAAACTCAAGAATTCAAAGCTCCAAACCGCTTATTCGATATTGAAGAAGGACTTGAGCTAACAATCGGAGAAGAAATAGCAGAGGTTTACTTTCCCGGCGAATCGCACTCGATCGATAATGTGGTAGTATACTTCCATAAAAGAAAAATTTTATTTGGAGGGTGCATGGTTAAATCTCTTGAAAGTAAAAATCCCGGTTTCACTGAAGATGCAAATATGCAAGAATGGCCAAAATCGGTTAAAAACGTTTTAGAAAGATACAAAGGTGCAAGAATAGTAATTCCCGGTCACGGCAACTGGGGAGATACAAAATTGTTGAATCATACAATTGAACTCCTGGTAAATTATAATGAAAAAAATTAAAAATACCGTCATTATTTGTTTAATACTCTTAATTAAACCATTATCCGCGCAGGATACTTTATATTTAGACAGTACCACAACTGTCGAAGAAAGGGTAGAAGACCTCTTAGGCCGAATGACTATCGAGGAAAAAGTGGGACAAATGATTCAGGGAGAAAGAAGATCTGATAACGTTTTAAATAATATATCTACATACTATCTGGGCTCGATTCTTAGCGGAGGCGGTTCATCTCCATATCCGAACACTTCGGAATCGTGGGCTGATATGTACGACAGCCTTCAGGGGAGAGCGATGTCGACAAGACTCGGCATACCTATAATCTACGGAATCGATGCGGTACATGGTCATAACAATGCTTACGGCGCAGTTATATTCCCACACAATATAGGATTGGGCTGCACTCGTGATTCTATCCTTGCTGAAGAAACAGGGAAAATAACAGCTATGGAAGTATCCGCAACGGGACTGAACTGGACTTTTTCCCCATGTATTGCTGTCGCGAGAAATGAACGATGGGGCAGAACGTATGAAAGTTTCGGCGAAACACCTGAACTAACCGCGATGATGGGTTCGGCAATTGTGAGAGGTCTCCAAGGAGATACTATAGCCCGAAATTCAAGTATTGTCGCATGCGCGAAACACTACGTTGCAGACGGAGGAACAACCGACGGGATCGACAGAGGAAACGCGGAAATAGATGAAGAAACCTTAAGGGCTATTCATTTACCGGGATATATTAAGGCAATCGAGAATAACGTTGGCTCTATTATGATCTCTTTCAGCAGCTGGAACGGCGTCAGATGCCACGGAAATGCCTATTTAATAGATACCGTTCTAAAGCAGGAATTGGGATTTGAAGGTTTTGTTATTTCCGACTGGGACGGAATAGCTCAATTGGGCGGTTCTTACGCGGACAACATCGAAACTGCTATAAATGCAGGAATAGATATGGCTATGACTCCCTTTGATTATATTAATTTTTATAATACATTAATAGATCTTGTCGAAGAGGGAAATGTCGACACGAATAGAATAAACAACGCGGTAAGACGTATTTTAAGAACTAAATTTAAAATGGGATTATTTGAAAGACCTTACGCCGATAGAAGCCTTTTAGATTCAATCGGAACCGAAGCTCACAGAGCAGTTGCCCGGGAGGCGGTGCGCAAATCTTTAGTTTTATTGAAGAAAAAAGACGGAATATTACCTCTATCTAAAGAAGACATTAATATTTTCCTCGCGGGAGAACACGCTGACAATCTCGGTTATCAATGCGGAGGCTGGACTATCTACTGGCAGGGTTACAGTGGAGATATTACAGTTGGAACTACCATATGGGAAGCCATACAGGAAGCAGCACCCGGCGCGGATTTCACGTATTCAAGAGAAGGATCATCGATCGATACAACAGCCGATGTTGCCGTTGTTGCTATTGGTGAAACCCCTTACGCGGAAGGGTCTGGCGACAGATATGATTTAAGTTTACCGGTATCACAAATCAACTTAATCAGGAATATTAAGAACGCTGGTTTACCCGTTGTTGTTATTTTAATCTCCGGAAGACCATTAATTATTGAATCTATTATTCCATATTCTGATGCTATTATAGCTGCATGGCTGCCGGGAACGGAAGGGCAGGGGATAACGGACGTACTATTTGACGACTACAATCCCTCCGGACTACTCTCGCATAGTTGGCCTGCAGAAATGGAAGATATTCCAATTAATTTTGGCGATGCTATATACGAACCATTATTTGAATACGGATATGGAATTACGGATTTAGCTGATTCTCCCCCGGGTTCTGCCCCGATTTTTTACTCTGCTGCGGTTGATTCAATCGGAACCCGTCTTCAAGTAGCTTTTAATAAAAAAATGCTGAAGCCTGAAAACGCCAATTCCGAATTCATCATCGATCAAAACGGTATAAATGATATTTCAGTTGATAGCATAGAAACCGCCTCTTATGATTCAACATTGTTTATTCTGCACCTTTTTGAAACCATACAGGAAGGAGACAATATAACAATCGAGTATTCAGGCGTATCGGTTTTTTCGGAAGACGGAGGTCAACTGGAACCATTCGGTCCGGAAAAAGCCTATAACAGATTGGATGAACCGGCTGGAATTAACGAAAAAGAAGACACTAATTCTACATCCCAACTTATAAAAAACTATCCCAATCCCTTCAATGAGGTAACTTATTTGGGATTTCGGTTGTCCGAAAAAGAGAAAGTTTCACTTAGTATCTATAATATTTACGGCCAAAAATTAGAAACTCTGGTCAATGAAGAGCTTAACGCCGGTGAACATATATACCAGTGGGATGCCGGTAAATATCCCAGCGGAATATATTTCTACAAGCTTGATACTCATAAAGCTACGTCCTGCGGCAAAATGATATTATTGAAATAAACTTAGTAAAAGATTCTTCGATTTCAGCTCTGTTGACTTTTTATGCCAAAACTATTACACTAATCATCGGAGGTAAATATGAAATTAATAAAATATTTTATCTTTTTCTTTCTTTCAGGTGTTTCCGTTTTTGCAGACCGTGGTTCTATTCCTTTTGAACCCTATATTAAGATTTTCGAGCCAACTCAGAGAGCGATGATTGCCTGGAACGGAGAAGAGGAGATACTCCTTCTTTCAACAGATATGAGTGCTTCTGACACCACCGAAGTTCTTGAAGTTTTACCGCTGCCAAATGAGCCCGTCGTTAAAAAGGGTGACGTAGAAACATTCAGAAAAGCGACCGACCTCATAAATGAAAAAATAAGGCTGCAGAACTTAATCATATCAAAGCGAAACGGGGGTAAAGAGAGAGGAATCGAACCAGCTGGAAAAATTACCTTTCATGAAAAAATCGGAGCCCATGATATTTCAGTAGCCCATGTTTTAAATAAAGAAGGTTTTATTATATGGGTGGAAAAATATCTCAATTCTCTGGGCGTTGAAAATCCCGAAATACCCGAAGGTCTTAAGAAAGTTGTCGATGAATATCTGGAAGAAAATTTTACATGGTTTGTTTTTGATGTGGTTTCTTTAGATACGGAAATAAAAACAAATGACGCAATACAATACAGATTTAAAACGGACTTTTTATTTTATCCGGTTAAAATTATGAATACAGAAGAAGGATACACCTCTATGGAGCTACTGGTGCTAACACCCGAATTATTAAGACATTTCCCGGGCATTCCTTTAGAAACAATCGAACTCCCGCATCAGCCGATTTCTATCACCTCAAGCGAACTAAGCGAGCTAAACGAAGAAATGGACGAACTTTTAGAACATAAAGACAATATGAAACTGCGAATCTGGAATATCGAGGGAAACATTTCTTCTTTTACGGAAGATTTAATAGCAAGGTAATTTTAAGGAGGTAAAATGCAGAGAAGCAAAATAGGTGAATTTTTAATTCTTTTCTCAAGCATAATTATCTGTCAGCTTGCCGGCATTATAGGTTCTATATTCACCACTCCTGCTATACCAACCTGGTATGCGAATATAAACAAACCAACATTCAGACCACCCAACTGGGTTTTTGCTCCTGTCTGGACAACTTTATACTTACTTATGGGCATTGCTTTGTTTTTGGTCTTACGAAAAGGATTTAATGAAAAAGGTATAAAAATAGCGGTTGCTGTTTTTGCTCTTCAACTTGTCTTAAATTCGCTGTGGTCTTTTTTGTTCTTCGGTCTCGAATCGCCTTTCGCCGCCTTTATTGAGATTATATTCTTATGGGCTGCTATATTAATATCGATTATTCTTTTCTTTCGAATATCATGGGTGGCAGGAGCTTTATTAATTCCTTATATTCTCTGGGTAAGCTTCGCTTCTGTTCTGAATTTCTCTATCTGGCGACTGAATATGTAAGATTAACCACAGAGAGCACAGAGGATTTAAGTTGTTAGTCTGTTGGTCGGTTAGTCGGTTGGGCTGTTTTTTACCCACCAACACACCAACCCACTAACACACTAACTATAACAAAATTCTCACACAAAGGCACTAAGAACTCAAAGTTTTTACTTGTTTTCTTTTAGTTTATTTTTAAACTTTTATATGTAATTTTACATTTTGATATTTGATTTTTACATTATAATAGTTGCTTGCTGTATTCTTTGATTTATAAGAAACTAATCAGGTTTTCGAAATTTCTTTAAGCGCCTGACATAGAGGTATCTGCTGATGTATCCCACTATTATAATCATTCCATAATTAAAGCATAGCCATGCAATCTGGTCCGTGAAGAAAACCCAGGTTGGATTATAGCCATACAACAAAGGAAATATAAGAATATATATGATACCATCTAGCAGTAGAGAAGCCAGAATCCAGAACACTATCAATAAATTCGTCTCTTTAAGTGTTCTTGCTAAATCGCATTTTGTTCTCTTAAGATATAAGTAGAAAAAATAACCGAAAATTAAAGCGACCAAGGCAAACATAGCTATACACATAACAGTAGTATTAAAATAGTAAAAGACTAAATTCACGATAGAGCTCATAATATATGCCAGTAGAAAATACAAAAAAGCTAATTTCATACTTTTCATTTTTCCTCCGTGTTTATCTTAATATAAATTAGCTTCGAGAAAGTTGTTTGTCAATTATTCCTTTCATCTTTTTAGCTGACTCATCCCAGGAAAAATTCGCTGCCCATTTTCTAGCTTGCCTGCCCATCTCTACAACTAATTTTCTATCCTTTAATACTTTTATAAGAATCTCAGACAGCATCTTTGTATCGCCAAAAGGATAAATATATCCGCTAACGCCGTTTTTTACAGTTTCTCGTAAACCCGGTGAATCTGGTATGATTGAAGGAGTACCGCTACTTTGCGCTTCTATAGAAGTCAAACCCCATCCTTCTTTTGGAGAAGTGTTCACCGCAACCCACGAACTCGCAAGTAAATCAGCCTTTTTTTCGGCAGAGACAAAATCGGTAAATCGAATTGCTCTTTCTGTTTTATTTCTCCGGGCAACTTCTTTTAAACGAGGAAGGTCATCCCCGTCTCCCACAAAAACAACTTTCAAATCAGGTATCGATTTTAAAACGCCTGGAATAGAGTTGATTAAAATATCCATTCTCTTATACTTTTTCATTCTATTCAGGCAAATGATTGTGGGTTTGGGACTCTTTTTTGCCTTAGACTTGTAATTCTTCAGATCTACCCCATTATAAACCACTTCAATATTTTTCTCTGGGACACCCATTTTTACCATCTCGTTTTTCGAACTCTTCGATACGGCAATTATGGGCACCTTCTTATAATGTTTCGGAATAAGCCTTTCCGAATAATAAACATAAGATGCGGAAAGAGGATTGGTCTCTGTGAATATAGTTTTTCCGAAAAGGTGATGAATTAATGCAATTCTGTTCTCCCTGATAAATCTTCCGCCGAAAAATGGAATTTTATTTAAGTCTTCTATTACTATATCAAATTTTTCGCTTTTATTTATACATCTGTACGCTTTGGGAACATAGAAGTTGAAAGTGTTTCTCGAACCTACCCTGTAAATTTCTATCCCGTCTATTTCTTCAGTTTTTTGAGCATTTTCGAAATGTGTACATAAAAGAGTAATATCGAAATATTCTGTTAGTCTCCTGAAAATTTCATGGAGGTGTACCTCAGCTCCTCCAGAGAGAGGATTGGTCCAGTCCTGCCAGTTGATGATCAATATACCTGGCTTACTTTTAGTTTTTCCCTTCAACCCTACCGTCCTTAAGATATATTTTTCTCTTACCTCGCTCGGCTACATACTTTTCATGCGAAACAATTATGATTGTTTTCCCCTTTTCATGTAAATCCGATAGTATTTCAAGAATTTCTTCTCCCCGTACGGAATCAAGATTACCGGTGGGTTCATCAGCTATTATAATTTCCGGTTCGTTTGCAAGAGCTCTAGCGATAGCTACTCTCTGACGTTCTCCTCCGGAAAGCTGATTTGGCAGATGATTCACCCGGTCACCAAGACCCACACTTTCCAGAATAACTACAGCCTTTTTTTTCCTTTCTTTGGGTGCCACTCTATTGTATATCATCGGCAATGAAACATTGTACCAGGCGGGCACATCCGGCAAGAGATAGAAATCCTGAAAGATAAAGCCTATAAATTCTTTTCTTATATCCGCAAGTTGATTGCCATCCATTTTACTTACGTCTTTGCCCCGCAGAAAATAAGTTCCGGAAGTTGCTACATCGAGACATCCGATTATATGCATCAAAGTGGATTTCCCCGAACCTGAAGGTCCTATTATAGAAATAAATTCTCCCTTTTTTATAGAAACATTCACCCCTCGGAGCGCGTGAACCTCGGTCTGCCCAAGAGGATAAACTTTTGTCACATCTCTCATCTTTATCAGTTCACTCATAACGAAGCGCCTCCACGGGACTTAATTTAGATGCTTTTCTCGCCGGATAATATCCGAAAAAAACTCCTATAGTAAAGCAAAATCCGAATCCGAGAATAATAGACCATATGGGAATATGAAAAGGTACATTCCCATTACTCATAAGAGAAATTAACTTTGTAAGTGAAGCTCCGAGGATAATACCTAAAAATCCACCAAATAAACAAATAACTACGGATTCCATAAGGAATTGTCCTAAAATTTCGCCTGATTTGGCACCTATCGCTTTCCTGACACCTATCTCTCTTGTCCGCTCCGAAACGGAAACAAGCATTATATTCATTATTCCAATTCCACCTACCACCAGAGAAATAGCGGCAATTGCGATCGAAATCATTAAAAAAGTACTGGTCATTTGGTTAAATTGACTTATCAACGCCTCAGAAGAATTAATTGAGAAATCGTCTTCTTCTCCGGGCTTTAAGTCTCGAACACCTCTCAGTATCCATCTGATTTCTTCTTCTGTTTCCTTTCCCTCTTCGGCATATACTGCTATATTGATAGATATTCTTTTACCCGTAAATGCCGTCATTGTAGTATAAGGAATAAACGCGGTATTATCCATACTCTGCCCCATCATTTTCCCTTTTTCTTTCATAATGCCGATAACACTAAACTGTCTACCCTGTATTTTAACTTTTTTACCTATGGGATTTTCTTCAGGGAAAAGAGCGTTAACAACATCCTGCCCTAAAACACAAACATGCCTCATATATTTTATATCATCTTTTGAGAGAAAACGCCCCAAGCTTACTTCTCGATTAGTTATCCTGCTAAAATCTTCAGAAGCACCCTCAATTTGAACGTCTTCTGCTTCTTTATCGTCTTTTTCCATCTTCATGTTTCTAAGGATACTGGGAGACACATATTTAAAGGATGTTCCGTATTCTTTTAGAGCCTCTGCTTCCTTTAGCCCTATATCCTCTCTCCTTTGGATTTTTTTCCATTCTTCTCTGCTCATCCCAAAACCCCAGGGGTATTTGCTTACATACAGAACATTAGCCCCTAATTGAGAAAAACTTGTAGCTATATACTTTTGAAATCCCGAAATAACGGACATTACACCGATAACAGTCATAACTCCTATCACAATACCGAGAGTTGTAAGAAAAGAACGAAGTTTATTAGCCTTTATAGATTCTACTGATGAACGTAATATTTCGAGCAAAAAACCACTGAACATTTTCAATTATCCTCTAATTTCCCTTCTTCCCCAGTTTGTTTGTTTTTCTCGTTTTGTTCCTTTCCTTCTTCTCCTACCGATTCTGTTTTTTCTTTTTCTACAGTTGTGTCTATACTTTCCCCTTCTTCCGACCCCTCTTCTTTTTCTTCCTCCCAGGTTACTTTTTGATCATCCGCAAGATTCATCAAAGTCTTAATTGGACCGGAAACAATAAGGTCGTTCTCTTCCAACCCTCCCATTATTTCAACCCACATTGCTTCCGTTATACCCGTTTTAACTTCTACAAATTTTGTTTTTCCGTCTTTTATTTTATAAACTCCGTTTTTTTTGTCTTTCGTAACCAAAGCTTGAAGCGGAGCACGCATTATACTGTCTTTTTTAGCTGTAATTATTTCGCAATTTGCACTCATACCTGGCAGCATTCCGGGATGATGGGGTATCGATATTTTCACTTCAAATTCAACTGCAGTAGAGGAACTCATTTCTTTTGGCATACTCGCTTTATAGTACACAATACCGATAAATGTGGTATCTGTAAAAGCATCTACTGTAATTCTGGCTGTATCTTTGATGGATACCAGAGGTATTTCACTCTCGTTTACGTCTGCAACCATTTCCATTTCTTCCAGATCCGAGACTGTTAATATTATGGAGCCGGGATTGTTTATAGTACCAGCAACTACGACTTCTCCCTCCTCTTTGTTTATGTCCATCACGGTCCCCGGGATGGGAGAACGGATAGTGGTTCTTTCAAGGCTCCTTTTGGCTCTTCCTAATTCTGTTCTCGCATTTTCAAGAATACTAGACGCGAGCTCCACCTCTGTCGCAATATTATCAAAGTTTTCCCTGGAAATTAAACCCTTCTCGTATAACTCTTTCTTTCTTCTCAATTGCTCCCTCTTGAATTCAAGATCGGCCCTCTGTGCTCCTACATTAGCCAGAGCTCTCTGATATGCTGCGAACTGCTCCGTAGAATCCAACTTAACCAGTGTTTGCCCTTTCTTAACCCAATCACCTTCCTCTACCAATAATTTAACCACTTCTGCTGTAACCTCCGCGTTAATCTTCCTTTCTTCCTTTGCCCTTATCTCTCCGGGTGCAGAAACTATCTCTTCGATTTTTCCCCTCGTAACTTTTGAAGCCTCCACTTTTACACCCCCTCCCTTCTTCACATTAGCTATTATTATAATAGCGAGTATTACAATTACAGAAGCTGCAATTATTAATTTTTTCTTATTCTTCATATAACCTCCCCATGAGCCTTTTCAATCTGTACAGAGAAAGATACCAGTCAAAGCGGGCTTCAGTCAGGGAATACTGGGCCCTCAATAAATCCTCCTCAGCTCCTAACAACTCAATCATCGAGGATTCTCCCAGACGGTACCTTTCACTTGCTGCCATATGACTTTCCTCGGCAAATTTTAAAGTGGTCTCTGCCAGTTGCAGCTTTTGCCTGGCTTCCTCATACAACATATAATCTTCTTCTACAGATATTCGCAATTCTTTTTCTCTCTCCTTTAATTTCAATTCGGCTAAATCTACTCTCAATTCTGCTATCATCATATCATTAACCCTGGAAAATCCGGTAAACAGAGGTATAGATATTGAGAATCCTATAGAATAGTCATAATTATCATGTAATAGGGATGAGCTCGGGGCTCTGGAATCCTGATATTGATATAGCGCTCCGAAAGAAACGGTAAAAAGGCTGTTCATATAAGTATTTGTAAAATCAAATCTGGCTTTTTTCAATTCTGAATCATAATCGTTAATAAGGGGGTCATTATCCATAGCTAAAATCAGAATAGAATCCTTTTCAGGTATTTTAAAATCAACTGTAGGCTCTTCCAACAAAAGGGAATCTCTTGCCTCAAATCCGATTAATTTTTTTAATCTTAAAAGATAGACCTTACGATTTTTCTCCGTTTCCATAAGGTCATACTGCGCCTGCAAATTGATTACTTTTCCCTGAAGAACTTCCGCGTTCGAAGCCGAACCAAGGCGTTTTTTTTCTTCAATAAGATTTAAATTGTTCTCCGTACGCCTTACTGCCGTCTCCCTGCTCTCAAATAATTTTTCGAGTTTAAGTGTGTTCAGATACTGGGATACGATTTCATATATAGTCTGATTCCTAGTCTCCATAAAAGAAAAATAGGCTGAACTATTTCCGTAGTGAGCCGAAAAAGCATTCAGCAAATCACCGGGAGTTAAATCCCATTCCATTCGAATGTTATAATAGCTGTCTGTCGAATCATAAATTTCCAACCCGTCAAGTCTTGAGCGAGTCCGCCCTTCTACATACCCTGCGTACGCGGAAGGTAGAAGAGTTGAATACGCAGAAGCGTTTGTCTTTTGGGTTATCATGAATTGCTTCTTTGCCTGCAGGTAAGTGGGACTCTCTTTTAAACCCATTCCAATAGCATCTTCTAACGTCAAATTAAGAGACAACAATATAAATAAAATCACATCATCCCCTTTCTTGCAAAGATTACACCAAAACCAAGCGTTATCAGATAGGTTATCACGCTAACCCAGACTGCTTTCTTCTTTGGCATTCCGGTAATTTCAGAAACGCCATAAGCTATCAACACAAACTGCCATATAGAGAAAACTTCTATTCCCGAGAAAAGAGCATAAAGTCTCGGATTTTCCGGACTAAATAACAAATTAAGACCGGTGGCGACATTTATATCTTTAAAAGTCATGATATTTGGGATACCACGAATTAAAAGGATAACGGTGGTCAGTATAGTCCTTAAAACCTGCACAACGGAAGAATAAGCATACAGGTCGAGCGCTTTGGTGAAATCCCAGTCTCCTCCGAAAGAATTACCAAGAAACCAGATAATGACGGACATAAGCAACCACATTGTCAGGGTGCCAATCGGAGCACCTAAATACTTTATATATTCCACGAACTTTGGTATTTCTCTATCTACGCCCATTTCAGCCATCTGTTGAGCTGTAATACGCGCCAGAGCAGGACCACTAATCATAAGAAATATCCAGGTAACAACTACAAGTAAAATAAAAGGAATCCACCAATCGTCTTTTTCTTTAATATGTTTGAATACCTTAACCGGTTCTACTATTATATTTATAAGATTACCCATTTACCCTCCTTTTAAAAATAATACTCAATTATAATAAAAATATTCAAAATTCTGTCAAGTAAGAACCCGACCCTTTTCCAAATTTTGAACCACAGAACACATAGAGAATTTTGTGTAATTAGTGAAAATTATTGCTGCTTGTATAGCTAGGCAGTTAAATTTTCTTAAGGCAGTCCTTTATCCTGTTCAATCCTTCTTTTATCTCTTTTTCATCCAGAGCATAACTGAGGCGAACGCGCCCGGGAGCACCGAACCAGCTGCCCAGATATACGATAACTTTATAGTCGGTATAAAGCTTGGTGGCAAACTTTTTAGGTTGAGAGACTTTTGGAAGCACGTAAAAAGCGCCTTCCGGTTTCCATAAATCAAGCCCGATATCCTTCAATCCCTCGTATATAATATCTCTTCTCTTTCTCCATATCTCCAGCTGCTTAGCCACATAAGACTTCGGGCTTCTCATTGCTCTCAAAGCCATATCTTGTCCGACAAGATTAGTATTCATGGAAGTATGAGTCTTCATCTCTATTATTTTATTTACAAATTTTTGGTCGGGACTCCATAAATATCCAACGCGAACCCCGCACATCGCATAAGTTTTTGAAAAAGAATTGACCGTAATTACGTGTTTTCCTTTGATTATATAGTTTTCTCTCTCGTATATGATATCTTTGTAAACTTCGTCCGAAACAACATATATACCCAGTTCCCCAGTAACTTTCTCTATTTCTTTTAAGGTATCGATAGCTTCGATTCTCCCGGTTGGGTTTGAAGGCGAATTTATCAAAACCGCCTTGCATCCTTTTATTTTTTTCCTGAAATCCTCAATGGCGATTCTACCCTGTTTTAAATCGGTATAAACCGGTTCCATTCCTGCGTATTTCAGAATCGGGGGGTACGAGTAATAATAAGGCCTCGGCAAAAGAACCTTACCGTTATCCATAGCTCTGAAAATTAAATCCAGAGCTTCTGAAGCACCATTTGTAATTACAAAATTCTCGGCAGAGGAAGCAGGATATTCATTCGCCAGAGATTCTCTCAACTCAGTACAACCCTGAATGAGTCCATACCTCAAGTCATGTCGGATATCAATGCCTTTTATAGCCTCTCGCGGAGGCGGAAGATCCGGTTGCCCGGAACCAAAGCTGATAACTCCGTTCCCCTGTTTCCCAATAAAAATCGCCGGGCTCGTCAAATTTAATTTTTTATCCATGATCAATCTTTTAATTTTCTCCTTTCTTACAACAATTTCTGTACAATTATATACTTGATTATAAATAAGTCAATAACTTCTTTCGTTGGTGAGTTAATGGGTAGATGTGTTGATTCGTTTTAAACAATAAAATATATTTTTTGTTTTTTTATCCGTGTTTATCTGCGTTAATCTGTGGCTAATTATAGTTGTGGGCTTGACAAATTATTTTATTTAATCATCTTACTAAACGGAAAAGAAATTCCTAAAAAAGGAGGAAAGATGGGCACGAAAGGAAAAGAAATTGTAGGAGTTGACATAAAAAAACTTATTGAGTTGCTGAACAAAGCGCTCGCTGACGAATGGCTTGCTTATTACCAATATTGGATAGGGGCAAAAGTACTTACCGGTCCGATGAGAGGATCCGTAGAGGCAGAACTCGTCGAACACGCAAACGATGAATTAAGACATGCAGGGATGCTTGTAGAGAGGATAATTCAGCTTGGAGGCACCCCAATATTAAAGCCCGAAGATTGGTATAAAATGACAAACTGCGGATATGATGCTCCCGAGGATCCCAAGGTACAGAAAATCCTAAAACAGAACATAAAAGGAGAACAGTGCGCTATAGAAGTTTATGATAAACTTCTTGATTTTATTGGAGAAAAAGACTTTATTACTTCAAATATGGTAGAGGAAATACTCGCAGACGAGGTCGAGCACGAAGAAGACCTTCAGGCATTAGAAGAAGACTTTAATCAGATGAAATAAAAGATATGAAGTTAATTAAAAAAAAGATTGAGTGAGGTCTCTCACTCAATCTTTTTTTATTTGAAGGATCTAAGTTAATCTTGACATTTTTTTGTTTTTTCTTATATAAAATAGTAGGAACTTAAATGAAAAGATATTCAAAAGAAAACATTCTACAATTAATCTCAATCTGTATAGCAATTGTTGCTCTTGGCGTTTCTATCAACGTCGCTATAGATAACAAAAAATCAAAGGAAATAATAAATAAGCCGGAATTAGTTATTAGACCAGTTAAATTCGAAGATACCGATACTTATCTTAAATGCTCGAGGAACGGACGGACCGTCTCCTTTGAATATAATCTTCAGATAAAAAATAAAGGTAATATAGCCGCAAAAAATATAACTTTCCCTGAAAAACCGTATCTTCCGGAATTCGAAAAAGAAAAGGTAATATACAATGAACATAGATCTATTACTATTGAGCAGTGGGAAACCGTTTTTGCTGTTTCAGGCTTTGAAATACAATTCGCATCGAGGAATAAAGCTATGAAAATTATGCAACTTATAGATGACCCTTCCTGGCCGGGCATTACTTTTTCTATAGAAGTAAAATACAAAAGCGACCTGGAAGCGGATGTTCAATATATTAAGAAAGTAGGATTTCAGATATCCAAAGAAGATGCCTTATTATTAATCAACGAATAAAGCTCTTCAAATCAAATAGAGAGAACTCCCGTTTTTTTACACTCTAAAAACGCATACCTGCAGTGATTGTAAACGTTGGCACCACACTCGATGGCTGATCATAATCCCCGAAAATTAATATCACAGGTATTTCTAAACGAATATCCGCACCGTTGGAGAAAGCCATTCCTCCTCCAAGACTGAATATACTACCTGCACCAGTTCCACCTCCATCATGCATACTGCCTCCATCCCAAGGGGTACCTAAACTTATGTCATCCGGACTCCTTTCCTCCCAACCTACACTCGCCATACCAAGGCCAAAACCTGCAAGCAAAAACATTCCGGGAACACCACGCTTATAACCAAAAAGATAATTGGACATCATAGCAAATACAAAAACATCAGTGTCTGTTATATATTCATTGCCGTATTCTTCTTCGGTTTCACTGGAAGAACTGAAAAAGGCAAGAACACCTAATTCCACAGGATTGTTAGGGATATCAAGCATATAATTAACGCCTCCCCCAAATGCGAGCCCTAAATCAATATCGGTACCAAGGCCTCCGCGTACACCTATTCTCGGGAGCTCAGAAGAAAACGCCGTAAGAGGACAGACAAAAACAACAAATACGAGACACACAAATAAACAATTCCTAACTTTCATAAAACACCCCCTTTTATAAAAATCATCAGATATACTTTACTGTATCTAAATAGATTTGTCAAGCAATGAATGTACGGAAGATATTTTCTTTTCTGTAAATTCAGCTCTTGGCTCTTCGCCTTTAGCTATTGGTCAAAAAAGCGAAAGCTTTGCTACCTCTGGGGGAGTTAGAGTTTAGGGTTTCGTGTTTAGAGTTTCGAGTTGAAAGCAAACAAAATATTTGTGTTATTCGTGCTATTTGTTGTTAAAAAAGTTAGGATGTTAGAAAGTTGGAAGGTTAGGAGGTTAAAACAATAATAATTTCCGTGTGTTTTGTGTGTTTCGCGGTTAAATAAATTTGTTGTTTTCTCTGTGTTCTCTGTGGTTAGATTTTTTTCTCACTCGAAATTTTTCACCCTGTAAGTGTACCCATTCTTTAGATTCTCATTCGCAACAAGATGCGTTTGAATATACTGGCCGCAGTTGCTTCCGATATTGTTTTCTTCAAGTATACCTATACTCGTTATAACTTCGTATCCCGCATTTTTAAGTTTATCAATTAAGATTTCTAATCTCTCATTGTTTCTGGGGTCAACAAATGAGGAAATCTTATTCTTCATCGCTTTATAGGTCGGGTTTATTGGGGTTATCTTAATTAAAAACTTGTCAGGATTAAAATATTTTGAAAGTACTGAGGGTTCGATCGGCGAATCATGACTAAGTGCAAAATTCAAAGTTATTTTCCTAAAACTTTCTTCAAAGAAAACTTCTCCGTACTCTGAAATTCTTTCGAAATCCCATTTTTTAACAGGTATTAACTTGTCCCTTAACGTCTCATCGGTTGTATGAATGGAAAACTGGAGTTGAAAATTTCTACCCTTGTAAACATTTTTTCTTACATCTAATAACTTGTCGAAAAACGAATCAGACCCACCTGGCGCGATTGTTGAAACGCAGGGCAAGAGACCCGGAGCATTGTAACGGGACGGAATTTCCGACAGTGCTTCGATTACAGCAGAATTCAATGCAGGTTCACCGACTCTTGCAAATTGGACCTTAAATTTTTCTACAGGTATATCTCTACTTGGGAATCTTTTTTCTATCGGAAAATCTATTTGAGATAAAATTTCCTCTTTTGTAAGTTTGCCCTTATATGTGCTACCTGCATCACAAAAAGAACAACCAACAGGACATCCAAAAAGAGAAGAAACAATCAAAACCCATTTCTTTTCACGCGGAACGGGAGGTTGAACCGATTCTACAAACTCTACAAAATGTCCGTCTCTCATTTTGCCGATATACACAACAGCTATATCATCTCTACCCGATGAGGCTATTACTTTCATTTTTCCTCTTCTTTAATTTTATTATATATTTTCATCGCCGACATAATCCCATCTCCAACTGCTATAGCTGTTTGTCTGAAAATACCGTTTTTTACATCGCCGGCAAGATACATTCGAGAGTTTTTCTTCACCTCATTAACTTCGCGGCTCAACTCGGCAGACAAAAAATCAAGGCAAGGCATTCGTCCAATTGCAAATAATAGGAAATCGGCTTCGATATTCTTGCTCCCTTCAGGCGTAAGGCATTCGAGCTTCACCCTATCGCCATACGAAGAAGAAATTCTCTGTATTTTTATATTTTTTATATAATCGATTTCCGCCGATTCCCGAGCTCTCCTCAACAAAACCGGAAGACAATTCGATGATTCGCTTCTGTTCAAGATAACAACCTTATTTTCTCTACTCAGATTAAGCGCATAGTCAAAAGCTGCATCACCTGCTCCAACAATAACGATCTTTTTATTCTTTAAATCAATAAGAGGGTAAACCTCATAGAAAATCTTAGGGGCTAATTTATCTGGTATCGGACACTCCTTAAATTCCTTCGGTTTTGTTCCGGAGGCAATAACTAAGAACTTAGAATCGTATGAAGATTTGTTCGTCGTAACTTCAAAAAAATCCTTATTAGAAACTAATGTCATAACTTCTTCAAAAAATACATTAATTTTGTGCTTTTTAAGTTGCTCTTTCAGTAATTCTGTTAAATCCTTCCCTTTTATTCCACGAGGAAACCCCAGATAATTCTCTAAGTAATTGGCATTTACCAGTAAACCGCCAAGCTTTTCTTTTTCTAATATTAGGGGTTCAATATCATAGCGGGTAAGCTGAATAGCGCAGGAAATACCTGCGGGACCTCCGCCGATTATAATTACATCTTTAATTTTCATCACCCTCCCCCTCCTTTTTTAACCACAGAGGACACAGAGACCCCCCCCATTGAATTCTAATTCTTTAGAAAACACCACAAAAAAAGAGAATTTGATAGCAGTTTTCATTATTTTCGCGACAAGGTGGAAAAAAGCTCTTCCAATAAAACAGGGATTGCGAAACCGTAAGATAGATTTGTAAGCGTTGCCATATGATGCTCTTCGCTATAAGTTGCCGTCCCATCTACGCAGAAGAAAACTTCAAAACCCCTAACGAAAGCGCTTCTCGCTGTTGTTTCGCAGCAAATATTGGTCATAACTCCGCATATAACAAGCTGGCTAATGTTTTTTTTATTAAGGATTTCTTCTAAATTGGTATCGTAAAAGGCATCGTACTGGTGTTTTTCGATTCGTATTCCATCATATAATTCTAATTCTTCGGGGAGGTGACTTTCTACTGTACCCTCGCCAATTAATTTTGGCCACCATCGTTTCATCATCCCTGCATTCTCTTCATTGTTTGAATGGAGTGTAAAAATCACGGGAAGATTTTTTCCCGAATAAACCGATATGAGTTTTTTTACCCCTGGTAAAATTGCCTCCGCACTCGGGACATAAGCATGTGAAGCGGTCTCAATAAAATATTTCTGCATATCAATTACAAGTAATGCTGATTTGCCTGGTAAAAACTCAATATCGTGATACTCCCTATATTTTTTTACCTTTTCAAACATTTCTTTTGCCTTAGGCTTTATGTTTTCTTCAGTAAAATATTGTTTCTTCATATTACCTCGATTTTAAAATATATTTTTTTAAATCTCTGTCAATAACTATTAAAAAAGAACATAGAGATTTTCGAATTGTTGGTCTGTGGGTCGATTAGTCCGTTGGCCCGTTAATAAAACACTCCTACAGGCTTTCTTGTAACTTTGCTTCTTACTTTATACTATTTCAGTTCTAAATAAAATCGAATTTAGATTAGATATTTTATTTGCAAAAAAGAAAGTTTTATTGATAGCGTCACAATAAAAGCGATTCTTTATCACTTGTACTGAAAGGAGAAACTCCCGTCTTCAAAAAGGCCAAGACAGGCTTCAACTACAGTAGAATCATAAAGAGTACCGCTAAAATCCCTCACTTCTTCCAAAGCCGATTCAAGGCTTAGGGCTTGACGATAGGGTCTCCTTGAACTCATGGATTCGATCAGGTCTGCAACCCCTAAAATTTGAGCCTCGATAAGGATATCGCTACCCGATATGGAATTAGGATACCCGGACCCATCAATCCTTTCATGATGCTGCAGCACAATTTCCGGCACCGGACCAGGGAAATCAATTGATTTCAGTATTTCGTAACCGATTCGCGGATGAGTCCTTATAAGTCCCATTTCGATCTTATTTAAACTGTAAGGCTTGTTCAATATCTCGGCAGGTATGTGTATCTTTCCGATATCATGAAGTAACCCGGCAAGTCTTAAATTTTCTAATCTCTCTTCAGACAAACCAAGTCTTCTGCCTATACTTACAGAAAGTTGGGCTACCCTATTCTGGTGCCCTGCTGTATAAGGGTCTTTCCTTTCTATAATCGAAGACAAAGCCTGTACAGTACCCTCAAGAGCTTTTCTCATTCTCAGGAAACTTTCATTTAATTTCTCGTCGGATGCCTTTCTCCCTAAAGCATTAGCAAAAATCTGCCCTGTTATTTTTAAAATATATACAATTTCATCAGACCAGTTTTTTTCCTCCGTAACGGAATCAAAACCGATACAACCAATTAGCGCACCTCGCGAGACAAGAGGTGTAACAAGAAGAGATTTTATACCTGCCGACGTCATCCATTTTTTTTCGCACTGAGCGTCGTCCGGCAAATTTTTAAAACTGTCAATACAAATTCCTTTAAAATCTGCTGCCTTTTTCATATATTCGCAGAGGCTTTTCAATATGCTTTGTCCGGGTATTTTATTCTTTCGCTCAATTCCTTTCGCGCACCACACATATTTATCTTCCACCTCAGTTTCATCGTCAGAAAACCGCAAGAGATAACTCCGATCAACTCCCGTAAAGGTACCAATCTCACCCAAAGCTTTTTCTATCCCTACTTGAATTTTATCTGATGTAAGATTTATGAAATTAGTGGAAATATCCAACACCATGTTTTCGAATCTTGCTTTATATTCGAGAGCTTTTTCGAAATCTCTCCTTTCTTTTTCCTCTTCAATGCTGTGCAGGGCAAAAGAAATATCCTCTGCTACTTCTTTGAACAAAGAAATCTCATCTTCCTCATGGGCGAATTCAACAGGAGACGAAATTCCAATTATTCCGAACAGTGAGTCCTCGTGCTGGAGTCGGGTCACCATAAATTCTCCCAAATATTTGCAGGTCTCAGAATCATTTGTCTTACCACAAAGGGTGCTATTACAATCTAAAATATGAACCTTTGGTGAATTTAATATTTTATCAAAAGGGTTAGACTCCTTTTTATCGTTTAGTTTTTTGATAATCAAATCTAATTTCTCCCCCAAACCTGCTTCAGCATGATATTTGATGGTGCCTTGCCGGTCAAAAAGTACAATCCATGCACACTCGTAGCCACGAGCTTCTACAAAAGTTTCACAGCTCTTTTGTATCAGTTTTTCAATATCTTTTTCTTCAGAAATGAGCTTATTTATATTTCTTAGAGACCTAAGTATACTATTTAAACGTTCCGCCTTTTCCTTTTCTTCCTTACGTTCCGAAAAATCCCTTGAGATACCGAAAATGCCCACATAATTTCCGTCTTCATCATATACTGGGATTTTAGATTTCGATACCCACTTTTCTTTACCCTCGGATGTGATAATACTTTCCTTTTTCTCTATCAAAGGTTTCTTATCTTTAGCTATACTTTTTTCTTCCTCAAGGTGTTTTTTTGCTATTCCTTCAGGTAAAATCTCTAATTCTGTTTTACCGAGGATTTCTTCTTTATCTCTACCCAGCGCTTTTTCTTCTGATTTACTAACCGCAACAAACCGGCCTTCTTTATCCTTGAAGTAAACTCGATGAGGCATATAATTTAATAATGTTTCTAAAAGATTGACTTTTAAAGCTGTTACTTCTTCTGAATTTTCGTTTTTATGTTTTGGTTTTACTTCCAGCTCTTTCTCAACTGAAGTTTCTATTTCTTCAGGTTTTCTATATTTATTGGATTCGTCCTTTCCTTTCCCTCGCATTAAATTGATAGCACTTGCAATTTTAAGCTTTGCAGCAAAAACTGCGGGTTAAGTTATGACCTTTTTTACTTCAGGAATTTTGGCTTTTAGGGCTTTTTCAACAAAACCTTTTAATGTCATTTGAGCCATTGGACATCCGCCACAGGCACCGGTAAGCTTTAGTTTTACAGTTCCGTCATCAGATACGCTCAACAATTTTACGTCTCCTCCGTGGCTTTTAAGGTATGGCTTTATGTCATTGGCTAAAACTTTTTTGACTTTTTCTTCCAAATTTCCTCCCTTTCTTGTTCATATGTCGTGCCATTAGTATAACAAGTAATTTGTTCAAGTCAAGAGGTGCTGCTTTCAGGTGAGTCTTGAGTCAAAAAAACATAAACAATAAAATTATTTGTGTTATTCATGTGATTTGTTGTTTCTATTTTTGGGATGGTAGAGGGTTTTAATCAAAAATATAAATTTTTTCTTTGTGCTCGCTGTGTTCTCTGCGGTTCAAAAACTTGGGGACGGCGAACATAAATTCTTGACATAATTGTATTTTTCATTATAGTTATTCTATTCTGGCTTAACAAGGGAGGATAAATATGAGGATTTGTGTCATAGGTACTGGTTACGTAGGATTGGTTGTTGGAACAGGTCTTGCTGAAACCGGAAATAAAGTCATTTGTGTAGATAAAGATGAAGAGAAAATAAAAAAATTGGAGAATAATATAATCCCGATTTATGAACCGGGACTGGAAGAACTGGTCAGGAGAAATCAGAAAGAAAATCGCCTGTCTTTTACCACATCAGTTAAGGATGCCGTATCGAATTCTGAAATTATCTATATAGCAGTCGGCACACCCGAAGAAGACGGCGGAACAGTAAATTTGTCTTATGTTTTTTCTGTAGCTGAAGAAATTGGAGATGCTATGGAAAATGGGCATAAGATTATAGTCAATAAAAGTACAGTACCTGTAGGAACAGCCAGAAAAGTCAAAAAAATAATAAAGAAGAAAACCAAAGCTAAATTTGACGTTATTTCTAATCCCGAATTCTTAAAAGAAGGTACGGCCGTTCAAGACTTTATGAAGCCTGATAGAATAATAATAGGAACTGATAGTTCGCAAGTGGCAGAAAAAATAAAAGATTTATATGAACCCTTTGTAAGAACCGGGAATCCCATCCTTGTCATGAAAATCGAAAGCGCCGAGATGGCCAAATATGCAAGTAATACAATGCTTGCGTGCAGGATCTCTTTTATGAACGAGATTGCAAATCTATGCGACAAGGTGGGCGCAGATGTTGAAGAGGTTAGAATAGGCATGGGGAAGGATCCGAGAATCGGTTCAAAATTTCTTTTCCCGGGAATTGGTTATGGAGGGTCATGTTTTCCAAAGGATGTTAAAGGACTAATCCAAAAAGGTAAGGAATATGGGCTTCAAATGAAAATCTGCGAAAGTGTGGATATGGTAAACCAGGCTCAGAAAAAGTTAATATTTGAAAAAATAAAGGAAAGGTTTAAACAACTAAAAGGAATAAAAATAGCCATTTGGGGTCTTTCTTTTAAGCCTCAAACAGACGATATGAGAGAAGCCGCCTCTATCGTGACGATAAATCTTCTTCTGTCTGAGGGCGTTAATATAAAAGCGTTCGATCCGAAAGCTTGTGAGAACGCCAGGGAACTCTTCAAAGACAGGATTGAATATGGTGATACGCCTTACGATTGCCTTCGTGGCGCAGAAGCTCTTGTTATTCTTACAGAATGGAATGAGTTTAGAAACCCTGATTTTGAAAAAATTTCTCAGCTGATGAACAAAAAGATAATCTTTGATGGTAGAAACATCTATGACCCGGCAAGGGTAAAAGAATCGGGATTCGAATACTACTGTATAGGAAGAGATAAAAGTCGCTAGTCTTCTCTTTTACCCGGTTTACTGTAATAATAATATCCGTAATAATATCCATAGTAACCGTACTCTTTATGGATATCGACCTTATTAAGTATATACCCGAGTGCTTTAATTGAAAGCTGTTTCAAAAGCTCTGAAGTCTGAGCAATCATATGCCGATTTGTCTCTCCATAAGAGGCAACGAGCAATGTTTCTTCAACTTCGGACGCTAAAATCCTACTGTCACTTACTGTCATCAAAGGGGGAGAATCGAGAAGAACTATATCATATTCTTTTTTCCACTGATTAAGAAGTTGCTTCATCCTGTCGGAATCCAGTAATTCTGACGGATTGGGAGGTAATTCGCCCGAGGGAA
The DNA here is from genome assembly GCA_016930175.1 of Caldifarciminota bacterium. Classification (GTDB taxonomy): domain Bacteria; phylum Hydrothermota; class UBA3072; order UBA3072; family UBA3072; genus JAFGHJ01. The sequence continues at coordinate 78,500 of JAFGHJ010000030.1, read as the reverse complement.
TCACTTTTAAACCATCAATAGAAAGCGGCTGGATTCCCTGTCCTTCGTTTACCAGTAACTCAGTAAGACCCTTTTCTTTCTTGATTTTAAGATATTTTTCTATTGCGGGTCTTCTGAGGTCAGTATCTACCAGAAGAACCTTCTTTCCGGAAGATACGAATGAAAGAGCAAGATTTATAGCAATCATTGATTTTCCCGAACCGGCGTCCGGTCCTGTTATTAAGATAGAAGAAGGAAATCCTTCAGCTCTTGATAACTTAATGTTAGCACGAAGACTTCTGAAAGCTTCCGCGATATGACTTCTGGATTCTTTTTCCGTTAATACAAAAAAATCCCCGTTGGAATTATTTTTATCTTTTTTATCATTTTCAATAACAGGAATTCTTCCAAGAATCGGCAATCCTGAAATTCTTGTAATTTCAAACTCATCCCTAACAGCAGAATCCACATAATCTACTACAAATCCCCCTCCGATACCGAGCAGAACACCGAGTATAAGAAACAACACGCTTTTTTTAACCTTGGACATTGTATTCGGACCCTTCGGAAGTCTGGCAAGTTCAAGTATTGAAATCCCTCCACTTTCTCTGACTTCCTCGATTTGAGCCTGCTCTCTTTTTTCAAGAAGCATCAGATATATCTCTTTATTAGCTTCTTTTTCCCTTTCCAGTCTTGCAAGTTCCAATTCCCTCTTCGGTATTCTATTAAGTCTGTTTTTGTAATATCTTAAAGCCTCATCCAATGCTTCAATTCTGCTTTTGGCAACAGCATAGTCTATCGCCAGATTAACTGATTGCTGCATAAAATCTTCCATCTGGACCAAAGGGTCAAGAGTTCCTTCTTTCTGCAAAAGGTCCCTTGCCACCGTACTCATTTTATCCTTTAATGATTGAATCGATTGGTTTATTTTCAGTATTTTCTGGTCTTCAGGAGAATATCCCTGGATTAAAAGATTAGCTTTTTCGTTTTCAAGAGAGGTAAGCTGCCTCTTTAAATCTACCAGAACGCTATACGAGGTTTGGGAAGCTTCCGTAAGTAAAGTTTTTTGCTGTTCATTTAGTTTGGATTTCACTGCATTAATTTTCTTTTCCAGAACTTCCGCCTCAATAGAAGCACTTTTCAGCTCTTTTTCTATATCAGACATCTGTCTTATGAACTGTTCTATCTCGGCCGAGATTCCTAGAATTCCATATTTTTCTTTAAATTCTTTTAATTTTTCCTCAGATTCCTCTAAATCTCTCTGAACTTTTTCTGTTTGATCGGCAATAAAATCATAAGCCGAATGCGCATCTTCTTTCTTGATTTCAATATCAAAAGACCTGTAAGTTTCTGCAAGCCGATTGGCAAATAATTGGCTGATATACGGGTTTGCCTCGGTAACTCTTATTTCTATAATACGTGACTCGCCTTTTGAACTCACTTCTATTCTGCCGTTATCTATGTTGCTTTTCATACGAGAAAAAGCCTTATCCTTAGTACCGATACCCATCTTTTCAAGCTCATCGTCCGTAAAGCTTTCGGTCGTTTTTTCAAGAACAGGATAACTTTTAATCAAAAAAATATGGTTGGTAATTTCTTCTTCAGTGGGAGATTTGTAGTAAGTGCTTGTAAATATCGATTCTACTCTTTTAACAAGAATCTTGGAAGTAGATGTAAAGTTAGGGGGAGCATAAAAAAAGTAAAGAATGGAAAGAATAAAGCAAACCGCAATAATTCCTATAACTATACCACCTCTCCTCCTAATTATTCTTAAATAATCTTTTATATCAATTTCATATTCTTTATTCATTTTTTCCCACCTCTCTTAGTTAAGGGTACTCTCTCTTCGCAAAGAGGACACGTTTCTTCCTTGTAGTTTTCGATTGGATATTTTAGAACAGACTTCACAGGTATATCAACTCCGACATTCGTAGTAGAACGATCTATCATTACAACTACAGCTATAATCTTCCCTCTATCAATTGCTTTAATTGTATCTTTAATTGAGCTGCCTGTAGTCAAAATATCATCTACTATTATTATCTTCTCTGAATCCTGTATTGTAAATTCTCTTTTTAATTCTCTTCCTGCTTCTGTTCTTTCGGCAAAAGCACTCTTCCTACCTGTTATTTTTGCCAGTTCGAAAGCAATAATGGCGCCTCCCAAGGTAGGGCCAACAAACCAGTCGGTCTCCGGACTTAAATCTATCATTTTGCTGAAAAACGGTTCTATTAACCGGGGATTCTCCATTATACGCATTTTCTCTATATATTTATCTGAGTGTAATCCTGAAGTCAACAAAAAGTGCCCACGAAGTAAGGCACCCGCTTCTTCAAGCAGTTTCTTGTAATCCATCTTTAATTTCCTTAATTATAGCCTCTGCCGAGGCACGCATATTTTCGGATTTTATAATAGGTCTTCCTACAACCAAATAGTCCGAACCATTTACGATTGCATCAAAAGGAGTTGTAAATCTTTTCTGGTCATCTTTTTTCGCTCCTGTGAGTCTTATTCCCGGTGTCGCCACGATAAAATCCTTACCGCAACATTCCTTAATTAAAGAAACCTCCTCAGCCGAAGCCACAACTCCTCCCAACCCAGCACTTTTTGCAATTGACGCCAAATCCAAAATTTCGTCATTGAAAGTCTTCTCAATACCGAGTACATCTTCTAAAAACGCTTCATCAAGACTTGTTAAGATAGTAACTCCCAGCATAATAGGCTTCTCTGATTTTTTCTTCCAAACAGCTTTTTGTGCTGCCTCCATCATTTCAAAGCCTCCAAGAGTATGCAGAGTTAAGAGGTCTACTTCCATATCGATTGCGGCATTAACAGCTCCTGCAACTGTGTTGGGAATATCGTGTAATTTCAAATCAAGGAATACTTTTTTCTCTCTTTTTTTCAAAATTTCAACGATTGTAGGTCCCCCGCGTGTAAATAACTCTAATCCCACTTTATAGAAGTCCACTAAGGAACCTAAATTTTCAACCACAACCAAGCTTTCTTCAATTGAAGGAACGTCTAAAGAAACTATTAAAAAATCTTTGGCATCTCTTTTCATTTTTTATTTACATCTTTTAAATTTTTATAACCTTTTTCTCCCAGCCAACATATTAAGTTATCCAAGATTTCAATTGGTGCAAGGGGGTTATTAAATATAATGCTGCCGAGTTGAACAGCTGAAGCACCAGCTATAAAATACTCGAGTACATCTTTATAATCAGAAATCCCTCCTGATCCTATAATTGGTATATCAACTGCATTTTTTATTCTGTACACGTTGTACAAAGCAAGGGGTTTTATGGCAGGTCCGCTCAACCCCCCTGTTATCCTTTTGAATAAAGGCCTTTTGCTTTCCAGGTCTATTACAAGCCCCGGAAAAGTGTTGGAAGCGGTAACTGCCATGGCTCCGCCTTCTTTGGCTGCCTGGGCAGTTTCTTCGATATTTTCGACAGATGGGCTAAGCTTAACGATAACGGGTAAATCGGTCTCGCCGCACACCGCTTTAGTTATGGAAAAAACCATTTTAGGGTCTTTTCCAAACTTTTCTCCTCCTTTACTTACATTTGGACAACTAATATTGACTTCAACTCCCGCCACTTCCTTTATTTTGGATGCAATTTCTTTAAATTCTTCGATTGATTCTCCGAAAATATTAACGAAAATTTTGGTTCCTAATTTCTTCAACTCGGGCAGTATTTCGCATTCGAAATAATCAAACCCTTTGTTTTCAAGCCCTATAGAATTGATAAGTCCGCAATGTGTCTCTGTAATCCTCGGGGGCGGGTTCCCTTCCTTCGGGAAAGGAGAAACACCTTTACATATGACTCCACCTAATCTTTTGAAGTCGATTATTTTTGTATATGGAAAGTCCCACACACCTGAAGCAAGAAGGACGGGGTTTTGCAGTTCGAGAGAACCTAATTTGGTCGAAAGGTCAATCAAATTTTACCTCTTTCAAGGGGAAAATGGGCCCCTCGGTACAGACAAGCTTATATCCCTCGAATGTTTTTACCGCGCAGGATTTACACCCACCCAGGCCGCATCCCATTCTTTCCTCCACATATACATAGGCTTTTTCAATTTGCTCTTTGTTTAAAATACCCTTAATGCTCTTAATCATTCCCTTTGTGCCGCAAACAAATATTTGCTTACCATCGAGTTCATCGGTATATTCTTTTAAAAGATCAGTTACAAGACCTCCATCTTCTTCCGTAATGGTTCGTACTGTAAATCCTTTATCCTTAAACTCCCGGGTAAGAATCAGATCTTTTTTTCTTTTGGCGCCGTAAAACAATACACCTCCCTTCATCCATCTCGATTGATAATACACCGGAGCTATACCGATTCCACCTGCTATAAGGATTCCCTCCTTTGGCGGACAAAAAATTTTACCCAGGGGACCAAGAACTTTAAGCTTATCACCTTTTTTAACTTTTGATAAAAGTTCCGTTCCTCTTCCCTTTACTTTCAGAAGTATAGAGAAACTTGTTCTGTTCCCCTCCAGGAAAGAAAAAGGTCGAGAGAGATATGGGTCAAAACCTTGCAGTCCTATCATCACAAAATTTCCACACTCTGCATGGGCATAGATTTGCACATCTTTCATTGTAATCTTGTTATAAGGTCCGAGTTTTTTATTCTCTAGAACTGGTAGTATCCTGAAAGTAGGTTCCATAAAGTTCCTTTGCTTTCTCACTGTACTTTGTATTTGGGTATTTTTCCGTTAAAACCGATAAAAGTTCACGCGCCTGGGGAGAAAAAGTAGAGTCTTCGCTTAATTCTATATTTATTAGAGTAAAGATTGCCTTGGGTGCATATGAGCTCTCAGGAAAATCCTTGTGTACTTTTCTGTACCATACAACACCTTCCTCTTTTTCTTTTAGACTCCAATAATAAATCTCTCCTATTCTGAAAAAGATATAAGAAGAATCTTTTTTCTCATAATTTTGTTCTGCTTCCGCTTCGGCTTCTTCCTCATTCTTTGTTTTCTCGGAGAGGTTTCTAAGCAGTGAAATATTTTCGAATATTTCTTCCTTGGCTCTTGCCATTTCGCTTATTTCCCCAAAATCGCCTTTATCTTCTGCTTCCTTATATAATTTAATAGCATCAGAAGTATCTCTCTGGAATTCTTTTATTTCTCCCATACGATATTTTGCGACAGTCCCAAGACTATCTCTCCTTTTCCCGACAGATTCGAAAGATTTCGTTGCCTCATCAAAATCCTTTAGTTTCATCAAAATCTCTCCTTTAAATAAAGAAAGCGAATCGTTATTTTTCCCTTTTTCAATTATAGATAGCGCCTCCGTGAGACTATCCATTTCAAAGTATAATGCTGTAAGATTATATATGAGTCTTCCTGAGGGTTCTTCCTTGTTTTCCTCCAACGCATTCTTGTACATCTCTAATGCCTTTTCTCTGTTGCCAATTAATCTGTTCGCGTTACCTATTATATAATAAGCTTCTGCCGAATTACCTCTGTATTTTTCGATGAATTTTTCTCCTTCATCTATTGTTTTTTGAGGATTGTCCGCTAAGAGGTACAATTCTAACTTTGTCTTAAATGTTTCCATCCTTACGTAAGGATCATCCGAATCGGCAACTCGATTAAGAAGCATAATAGCTTCGTCCAGATTTTTCTTTTCGATTGCTATTTTACCGAGAAAAAGATAACTTTCCTCTCTAAAGGGAGATTTAGGGAAAAAGTCAACAATTCTTCTGAAATTCTTTTTTGCTTCATCGGGTTTCTTTGAATAATAATAACTTTTACCCATGAGAAATATTGCATCATCAGTGTAATCTGACCTCGGATGTCTCTCAAGTATTTTTTTGCATTTTTCTATACTTTTAGTATAATTTTCTTCGTTATAGTATTTTTCTGCATTGTAATATGTGTTATAATAAATACAACCTGTAAGGAATAAAAGAATCAAAGGGAATTTTTTCATATTTCTTCTTTTATAACTTCATCATTATTATAAGTAATAACCTCTACCAATTCGATAGGGTTGCTTTCTTTATGAATAATTTCTATATGCATCTTATTCTTTACACATGAATACTCAAGTGTGTTTTTCCCCTCCGTCTCGAAATATATTGCAACACGAGGATTAGCGATGATACGTACTTTTGAGTTTAATAACGACCTACCTTTCTTTTCAAGCCAGGTCGTAAATCTTGACAACAAGTAGGGAGCGCTAAGAGCATAACCTTTCCCCCTGCAATAAGGACATGATTCAACGAATCTCTTCGCAATATTCTTACGAGCCCTTTCCCTAGTCATTTCGAGAAGACCGTTAGGAGAAAGTCTAGGTACGATTTTGTATCTTGCTTTGCCTCTTTTCAATTGTTTTTTAAATAATCTCAAAAGCTCTTCTTGATTTTCTTTTTTTCGCATATCTATGAAGTCAATTATAATTATACCACCTATATCTCTTAAGTTTAACTGTCTTGCTATCTCAACAGCGCTTTCACAATTCGTTTTGAATATCATTTCTTCAGTTGTTTCTTTGCCTTTATAAGAACCGGTATTTACGTCAAATACGGTGAGGGCTTCCGTCTCGTCTATTACAATGTGCCCACCACTTTTAAGATAAATTTTTCTTCTAAATATTGAGCGTAATTCCTGTTCAATCCAATAGTGGTTGAACATGGGCGTATGATTTTTATATAACTTTACCTTTTTTATAAGAGAGGATTTTTTTCTGCTCAAATACTCCTTTATCTTCTTGAACGCTTCTTCTGAATCTACAATAAACTCATGAACAGAATCATCAAGCAAATCCCTTGTTATTCTTATAGGTAAGTCTTCGTCTGTCCAGAGAACATAGGGTGCTTCTACTATTTTACTTTTATTTTCGATTCTTTCCCAGGTCTTTTTTATTTCCAAAAGGTCCGCTCTCATAACCCGGATATCTTCTCCGGAAGAAGCAGTTCTCACGATAATACCCATACCATCTGTATATAGCTCTTTCGCTATCTTTTTTAATTTTTGTCTATCCTTTTCCTTCCTTATTTTTCTTGATACACCAAAAGCTTCTTTGTAAGGCATAAGGACAAGATATCTACCCGGAATTGCTATGAATGTTGTGAGTCGTGCGCCTTTTGTGCCGTAAGGTTCTTTCTTAACCTGGACCAAGAACTCTAACCCCTCTTCGTCGCTTTTTCTATGCGGCAAAGAAAGGTAAAAATCATTTAGCGGTAAAAATCCTGCTGACTGAGCCCCAATATCGACAAAAACCGCATTTAATTCCTTTCGGATTGCAATTAACTTACCTTTGATGATCGTACCGGGAGAAAAAGAAGTATCGCCTCTTTCTATATAAAATTCAACCAATTCGCCGTTTTCCCGAACCGCGACCCTTACATCATCTCTTCTTATATTAAGAAATATCTGTTTTTTTTCTCTCATCTAAATAGATTGGACTTCGGCAATTTTGGAAACCTCTCCTATGACCTCTGAGAATGTAGGATGAGGATAGACCGTTTCCGAAAGTTTTTTTAAGCTTAATCCGTTATCAAGGGCTAAGCTAAAAATAGATATGAGCTCCGAAGCATTTTCACCCAATATTATACTTCCTATTATTTCTCCCTCTTTTGTATGAATTATCTTGATTTGACCTGCGGTTTTTCCGCTTGCTATGGCTCTCCCGTTAGAAGCAAAGGGAACTCTTGAAACTAAATAATCTATGTTTTGCGACCTGGCTTCTTCCTCTGAATAACCAACGGAAGCAAGTTCAGGATGAGTGTACGCAACTCTTGGAATTGCAAACTTATCCTTTTTAATCTTTTCTCCTAATATGTTCCTCGCGGCGATTTCCGCATCTTTGAAAGCTGCATGCGCAAGAAGACAATTCCCAATGCAATCACCAATAGCATATACGCCTTTTATCTTTGTTTCCGAAAAATCGTTAACTTTTACCGCTTTGTTTCCTTCCAAAATTTGTCCGGGAAGATCGTCGACATTTGGTGTTCTCCCAATTGCAATGAGAACTTGATCCGATTGAATTTTTTCTTCTTTACCACTGTTTTTAAAAAATACTTCGAACTTTTCATTATTCTTTTTGACTTCAATAACTTCCGAGGTCAAATAAAACTTTATTCCCTTTCTCATCAAGCTTTTTCGTAAAATAGCAGCAGATTCCGTATCTTCACCGGGGAGCACTTCATTTTCTTTTTCTACTATTGAGACCTTGCTGCCCAAACAGGAAAAAATATAACCAAACTCAAGCCCGATATAACCCGCCCCTATTATTACAAGCGACTCGGGCAAATTTGAAGCCTCAAGTGCGTCTGTACTACTCCAAGTGTCTTTCGGTGTAGTAAATGGCGTAGCCATGGCTTTAGAACCCGTAGCAATAATAACTTTATCGAATTTATATTCCTTATCCTTCGATTTTACAGAACCGTCTCCCTTTAGTATTGCTTCTTCTTTTATTATTTCTATCTTCTTTTCCTTTAAGAGGCCTTTTAATCCCAAAAGAACTCTCTTGACGGCAAGAGCCTTCCCCTCTTGAATTTCCACCCAATTCGGTTTTTGCTTTTTTGATTTAACATTATCATAAAGGTTTGCTGAATATATAAGAGCTTTTGTCGGAATACATCCGGTATTTAGACATACCCCACCGATCTCCCCTTTTTCAAATAACTGGACTTTATTATTTTCGTTAGACACCCTGATAGCTGCGCTATATCCAGCAGGGCCTCCGCCAATGATTCCTATTCGCATTATTCAGGAAATTATAGTTTTTAAGCCTAAAAGTCAAGGGGCACCCTAATTTAAACTGTTGGCCTGTTGGTCTGTTAGTCCGTTGGTCAGTTACAAAAACAAACCAACACACTCACGCACCAACAAACTAACTGTAATGAAAATTACCACGGATTGACACATATAAACAATAATTTTTTTACTGTTTGACCATTTTTCTATTTAATTGTTGCGAAGAGTCTATAATTGGAACTTTTTAGGATTTTATTAGGTCATTAATAATAACAATAGTAATAATAATAGAGAATTTAAAGCATGGGGATAACAAATTTTAATAAAATATTAATTTAAAAAACGGAGGTACAAATGAAACGATTTCTTCTTTTAATGATGCCGGCAATAATGGTTTTTGCGCAGGAAACATATATACAAGTCAAGGCTGACCGTAAAATAGAAAGTAACCTTGTCAAACATTTCGACTCACTCCCCGAACGTATCGATGTATTTATGACTTCTGACAGCACATATATTATCGAAGCGATTTATCGTAACAAAAAATTAGTTAAAAAAATGGCATCTGCCGAGTATCATAGTTTAACTTTAGAAACCCCATCAAAGATGGTAACCCTCGAAGATGCAAAGATATCTTTTCTGGTAGGACAGACATTTCATGGCTTAAGCATTTATTCCTGGAGCTTGCCCGTGATGTTTAGTGAGGGTGATTGGAGTGAAGGTCAGGCAGCAATAGCTCTTTTAACACCATTAATTTATACTTCGACCTGCTTTTTATTAACTAAAGACCGCCGCATCTCGAGCGGCGCTGCATACGGTTCATTTTTGGGCGGTATAGAAGGTGCATTTCACGGCGGCTATATTTTAAAATCTGAAAAAGGTATATTTCCTGGTAGTTTAGCCGAGAATATACTTGATTTTACGCTAGGACAAAATATGAACTTCACTCCGGCAATGTATCAAAGAAAATTTAATCATTGTTTATATGGTTATTACCATTATTATAGTACAAGAACATTGTTTGGCGGTCGAAACCTCTGGGGAGACCCCTACGATTTGATACAGCTCGGAACAATCCTTTCTCTTGCGGAAGGATATACCTCGCTTTTTATGTCAAAAGATGCAGAAAATTTGACCTTCGGGGATGCTCTTTTTGAACTTCGGACCAGTACGATAGGTGCTGAAGCTTTACCGCTTATTCTCTGGACAATTGATTTGCACCGCAATGAAAATTCAGACGAACGTGTATACGCAGCACTCACGCTGGTTGGTCATGGTGCGGGATATCTCTGGGGACATAAACTCAGCAGAGATAACGACCTTCCAGGTGCTGCCGGTGTGATGACCTGGCTTCTTCCGTATCTTGCTCACGCCGCAACGGGAGGAATTGCGGTCCTCGTCGACAAAGAAGGATTTCTTGACACATATCCAACAATATTCCTGACCATGGATGTTTTGTTGACCTCTATATGCTACAAGGCTTTTGCCAAAAAATCACTCGATATAGGAAAAGCGGACATTCCTAATTTCAACATGTCAGTTAACCCTATGTGTTTTGTACTAAAAGACAAGAATAAAACTTTTGAAAATATGCCTTTTATAACGTTTTCCTATAATTTTTAATTGCCTTAATATAGAGGTATACCGCTAACGGCTGGCTGCTATCAGCTAAATAAAACAAATTTTTAAATTCTTGACTTTTCGCTTCGTTTTTCTTATACTACTAATAATAAAAGGAGGTGTCTTTTGAAAAAGAATAAAGCCTTAAGTTATGTTATGTTCTTCACCTTTTGCTTTTCTATTGTTTTGTTACCCATCCATTCGATAGGGGCTACCTTTACTGTTATAAACACAAACGATGCTGGTGCCGGCAGCCTGCGCGCCGCTATTACTGCAGCAAATGCTAACGGTATACATGATACAATTGATTTTAACATTTCCGGAAGCGGAGTACAGACCATTTCTCCTCTCTCTCAACTTCCAAAACTTACAGATGGTGCCGGTGTTCTTATAGACGGACTAACTCAAGGCGGTGCGTCAATCGGAGCCAACCCTCCGGCTACACTCAATCTAATGATAGAAATCTCCGGAGGCAGTGCCGGGTCAGCTTCGGGAATCTTTATCGATTGCGATAATAACAGAATTCAGGGTTTAATAATCAATGACTTTGCTTATGATGGAATTTCCATAGAGGCCGGCCCTATTGTACCTACCTGCAATAATGAGATTTACTGGAACATTATAGGTCTGGACCCAAACGGCACCGTTTCGCAGGGTAATTCTTATGACCCCACAGGTCTTTGGGCTGGCGTACGTATTTACAATGCGCCGGGTGAAGTAGGCCCTGCTATAGCAACCAATAACCACGTCGTAGAGAATTTAATTTCGGGAAATTCTCCTTTTGGAGACGGCGTTCAAATTATGGGCGCACAGGTCCCAGGCGATATATTTGGAAACTTTGTTCTACGAAATTATATTGGTACGGATATTACAGGCACAGCCGACCTCGGCAATACTCACGAAGGAGTATGCATGTGCGAAGGCACACATGATAACGTTGTGGATAGCAATCTGGTATCTGGGAACGATTATGACGGTGTTGGTATGCAGGGCTACAATAATGAAGGATATGGTCCTCCTATACTGACCCACAACAATATAGTTACCAACAATATTATAGGGCTTGCAATAGATGCGACAACCCCCCTGCCGAATTCCTGTCACGGAGTGGCAGTAGGAGAATACGGTCCCGGTCAATGGGGGTGCGCTATTTACAATATAGTTGGTCCCGGCAATATAATCGCTTATAACGGATGGGATGGAGTTTCTGTATGGGAAGACGGAATAGACAACGCCAATGCGGATGGCAATCATATTACACAGAACTCTATTTTTCTCAACGACTCACTCGGTATAGACCTGCAGAATGACGGCGTAACAGCTAACGACGGAGGAGACCCCGATAACGGACCCAACGAGGAGGTTAACTTCCCGGTTATCGCCAGTGCGGTTTATTCCGCCGGCAGCACAACAATTTCCGGCAGTTTAGATATCGATACCGACCCTTCGGTTGCGACAATAGAAATTTTTAAAGTGAATCCGGACCCTACAGGCTACGGAGAAGGAGAAACTTTTCTTGGGGCAACAACTCCGGATGGAGCGGGCAATTGGAGTACCATAGTTGCCGGGCTTAATCCGGGCGATTATGTGACCGCCACAACCAGTGACCTTAATATGAATACTTCTGAATTCTCTTTAAATTACATGATTGATTATATAACTGTCGTCCATCCCAACGGCGGCGAAATCGTCCTGGCGGGAAGCAATCAGAACATTACCTGGAATTCGAATGGAACAAGCGGAAACGTTCATATCGAATTTTCGGACAACAATGGTGCCAATTGGTCGGACGTGATCGCCAGTACCACGGACGACGGCATCCATTCTTGTGTGATACCGGATACTCCTTCTGATAGTTGTCTTATAAGGGTGAGTGACACGGACGGAAGTCCTTCGGATGTCAGCGACGCGGTATTCACCATTTCACGAGACTCTATCGCAGTAACCTCCCCTAACGGCGGAGAGGACTGGAAGGTGGACAGCATATATGATGTTACATGGACTTCGAATCTCACAAGTGGAAATGTTCACATCGAGTATTCGACAAACAGTGGTTCTTCCTGGTCGGATGTAATCGCAAGTACCACGGATGACGGTACTCACTCATGGACGATACCCAATACACCTTCTGTAAATTGTCTTGTGCGGGTGAGCGATACGGATGGAAACCCAACTGATGTAAGCGACGCGGTATTTACAATTTCGCTTCCTTCAGCCGTTCCACTCGAGGATTTACCCGATGTCTACTCAATCAGTGTAAAAAGAATATCGGCAAACAATCTTCTGGAACTCAGCTATACTGTACCTGAGGAATCTACTATCAGGTTTAGAGTGTATGACATAACGGGTAAAATAATAAAAGAGATTTCAAAAGAAGAAAAACCGGGCTCTTATTCCGGGAATATAGATATGAGCGGTGAACCGACAGGCGTGTACTTCGTCAGAATGGAAGCCAATGGTAATGAATTCTCCGGTACAGATAAGGTCTTATTCATAAAATAGATAAAAGGAAATGATGTTAAAAAGGCAGAGCAGTACACTCTGCCTTTTTTATTTTTTAGGACTTTCGCTTAAGTCATATATCATCTTGACAAATGAAATTATAACCTGATATTTACAATATAAAAAAACAGTCCATATCGAGTGAGGGAGATTGATTATGGAATTAATTAAAACGAAAGACTTAAGTAAGGTATATATTTCAGGAGAAACCGAGACAAAAGCTCTCCGCGGAGTTTCTCTTGTAATAGAAAACGGAGAATTCTCTGCGATAACAGGTCCTTCGGGAAGCGGAAAGACTACTCTTTTTAATCTAATTGGTGCACTTGACTCCCCAACATCAGGAAAAATATTTTTTAACGGTAAAGACCTCAGTAATTTGAACAAAAGAGAACGAACCCTTTTCAGAAGGGAAAAAATAGGTTTTGTTTTTCAGACATTCAATTTGATTCCAGTCCTCACAGCCCTCGAGAACGTTGCATTTCCCCTCAATTTACTGGGGGTCCCGGAAAAAGAGATTAAGAAAAAAGTATACAAGCTCTTGGGAAAAGTAGGTCTAAAGGGAATGGAAAAGCGAAAACCTGCCGCCCTCTCCGGAGGGCAGCAGCAGAGAGTGGCTGTCGCACGGGCTCTCATTAAAGACCCCGTGCTTGTTCTCGCCGATGAGCCCACCGCGAATCTCGATTCCGCTACCGGCGGAGAGATTATGAAGCTTATGCGGAAACTTAACAAGGAAGAAGGAATAACCTTTCTGTTTGCCACCCACGACCCGATGGTGATGGAGTATTCAACTCGGCGCATCAAACTACGCGATGGGAAAATTCAAGAATGAAATTCGTTTTTAAATTGGGTATGAAAAATCTCCTCAGATACAAGGAGCGGACTTTCCTGACTTGCCTCTCCCTCGCTGTCGGCATTTGCGTTCTGCTTTTTTTTAACGGTATGCTGGAGTGGGCGGACGAAGCCACTATTCGAAATTTAAAAAAATATGAAACGGCTTCAGTTAAGATAGGAAATACCGAATTTTTCGAAGAGGAAAACTTTATTCCCGTGGATGAAGTGATCAAAGGCAGAGAGAAAATAGAAAAAGTTCTACAGAATAAAGGCTTAGAATACACTCCGGAAATAAAATTTAAGGCAAACTTAATAAACGAGGTTACAGGCGATTCATATTCCTTCATAGGTATGGGCATCGAAGAGAAATCTCACAGGAAAGTATACGAACTGTATGAGATGGTCTATGAAGGTAGCCTTCCTGACAGCAGTACAGAAATAATGATAAGTAAAAATACATCCGAGTTGTTAAACGTATCCATTGGAGATTATCTTATTGTTGAGACCGACACTAAGGACGGCGCACATAATGCGGATGCTTTTAAGGTTGCGGCTTTGTTTGAAACTCCGAACCCCGATTTAAACAAGAAATTTTTCTTTATTTCTCTTGACGGGGCAAATCGTTTACTATCTATGATGGGGGATATAAATCTGATAAGTATTAAATCGGAGCAAAATGAAGAGAGCCTTGCCAGGGAACTAAAATCAGAAATCGATATAGAAGGGATGTCCGTTAGAACCTGGCAGGAACAGGCTCAAGATTACATGGATCTCAGCCAGGGTAAAAAGGGCGGATCTTCTATGATGCTTATGATGGTTTTTATTATAATAACGGTCGGTATTGTAAACACTATGAATATGGCAGTTTTTGAAAGAACCGGAGAAATAGGAATGATGCGGGCGATGGGAATGACAAACAGGGAAATAATTTTAAATTTTATATTTGAATCCGGAGCAATGGGGTTTTTTGGGGGGATTCTGGGACTCATGCTGGGCGCGATTGTTACCTGGTGGCTAATACATTACGGCTGGGATATGTCGAATTACGTAGGAGACATAAGTTACGGATACCGGGTTTCCGCTGTCTTTCAATCCAAATGGGACCCCGGAATGATGATAACGGCGCTGATATTTTCAACCGTATCGGCAAGCTTTATATCTATATTTCCGTCAAGAAGAGCTTTAAAGAGAAGTATCTCTGAAACTCTGAAAAGCGCGGGAAAATTCGGATGAAGCATATCATAAAACTCGGATTTAAAAATATATTTCGCAACAAAAGAAGAACCTTTCTTACCATTACAGCCGTTTTCTTTGCCACTTTTCTTGTGGTAATGTTTAAGTCTTTCATCGGCGGTCTGTGGGGCAGCACTATAAATAATGTGATAATGCTCGAAACGGGACACGTAAAAGTGGCACATAAAAAATATCTGGAAAAAGAAAAGACTCAGCCTCTGGAATATTACGTGGTAGATGCCGAAAAAATCATTAACCAACTGGAAGAACTCTCGGAAGTTAATTTTGCGACACCTCGTATTAAAGCTCCGGTAATGCTCAACATTAATGATAAAAATTATTACACTCAGCTTCTGGCTATAAACCCTGAAAAAGAAAAAAGGTTTAATGTGATTCATGAAAAAATAGTAGATGGAGAATATCTTTCTTCAGATTCAAAAGGTATTATGGTTGGTTCGGGGTTTGCTGAAAAATTCGACCTGCATACGGGTCAAAGGATAACTCTATTATCTCCAACCGTTTACAACTCGATTTCTGTCGAGTCTTTCAAGATAACCGGCATATTTACCTATGGAATAAAAAGTTTGGACGAAAGACTGATGGTCGCTCCGATAGCGAGTGTTCAGGACTTAGTAAAGATGGGAGACGGAACGTCCGAGATATTAATTTTACTCGATAATATAGAAAAGAGTCTTGCCGTGGAAGATGAAGTCAACGCCATGTTGCCGGAAGAGTATACAGCTGAAGCGTGGGAAAATCAGGAAAATTACTTTAATATGATAAGGATAGCGACTCAAATTTACAATGTGGTTTATTTTTTCTTCCTTCTACTCGCGAGTTTCGTTATAATAAACACCATTTTGATTTCCGTTTATGAAAGAGAAAGGGAAATCGGAGCTTTGACAGCGCTGGGAATGAGTCGGGGAGAAGTTCTCTACTTATTCGTCACGGAAGCCGGTATCTTGAGTATTATCGGCAGTTTACTGGGTTCGCTCTCCGGCGGTTTAATTTCCTTTATTTTATCCAAAGTGGGGATCAACACAATCGCGCTTTTTGGGGAAACTATGTCGGACTTGAACATCTCAAATGTGATTTATCTCAAAGCCCAGTGGCAAACGGTAATATTCGCTTTTATATTCGGCTTTCTGGTAAGTATTATCTTTGCCTCTATACCGGCATTTAAAGCGGTAAAAGTAGACCCTATAAGGGCGCTTAGAGCCACCTGAAAGGAGGACTGATATGAGGAATTTTCTTTTGTTTTTCTTTTTTCTCTTTTGTTTAATACCTGTTAGAGCCGCTGAGCTTACGGGGTTAGAGATACTGAAAAAATCGGAGGACAATGTCTACGCGGAAACGATGGTTTATACAGGTGAATTTATAATAAATAAAGGGGACAGAAGCTTCGTAAAAAATTTTAAAGGATGGGCTGTGGGCGACGAAAAAGCTTTTGTAGAATTTACAAACAGAGAAGATTTCGGAGTTAGATATCTAAAAATTGAAAACGAACTCTGGATCGCGGAAGAGGGTGACGTAATAAAAATATCCGGTCACCTGCTTAAAAGGAGTATAATGGGCTCCGATTTCAGTTTCGAAGATATGATGGAGAGCCATAAATTGAGTGAAATCTACGAAGTAACTCTCTCGGGAGAAGAAAAAATTAGAGACGAGATGTGTTATATTCTGGAATTGGAATCGGATAAAGAAGACGCTCCCTATGCAAAACAAAAAATATGGGTGGAAAAAGAGGACTTTCTCCCCTACAAATATGAATATTACGCTCTATCCGGCAGACTTATGAAAAGTGCGGAAGTGCTGGAAACACGGAAAATAAAAGGTAAAAATTATCCTGTTAAAGTAAAAATGACAGATGAGCTGCGAAAGGGTTCTACTACTATGCTCGAGCTAAAAGATTTAGAATTAAACGTTAAAATTCCGGAAGAAATTTTCTCGAGAAAGAATCTCTTAAAATGATAAAAAAAATCTTTGGAATCGTCGGGTTTCTGCTGGTTCCCTTTCTCGCGTATCCTGAGATAAATACATACGGAACGTACTATAACAATTTAGCGGTTATGCGTAGAGGCGGAGAGTGGCAGTACTTCGACCTCAACCTTTTTTATTTAAAACTGCTTAAACCCTCTTATGACGATTTTGAATTGGAAACGAATCTTTCCTTCTCACTACTTACCCAGCCTGATACGTCTATCCAGGAAGAGTTCGATATACAGAGGTTAAGCTTCGAAACGAGCCTATTGGACATACATTTAACATTGGGGAGATTCTTACCACAATACCATTACACAAATTTCTTTCAGCCACTGAATGTTTTTCTGGGACCGCAATTTTTCAGAGAAAGTGTTATTTATAAAGGTATAGATGGATTACGCTTAAGAAAATTTCTCACTCCCATGACATCTCTGGAATATGTAGCTACTCCCGAAGCGAAACTTTCCTCTTCATCTCATCTCTTGAATCTAACTTCCCATCTGGGTTCTTTCGACTACAGCATTATTTGCTTATATGAAGGTCAGAGCGAAACTTTTCTGCCTGGATTCGGGTTTAAAGGAGATTTAGGAATTTCCCTGTTTAACGAAACTTTATTTGAAATAGGGCAGGATGATAGTATTAATATAACAAGCTCGGCGGGCTTGGACTACAGTTTCAGTAACTTTATGATTATGTTTGAGTATCTCTACAACGGAGGAGGAAGGTATCAGTCGCCGAGAGAGGGTTTATCCCTTGCGGGCACTCAATACCTGTTTTTAAATGCCTTGCACTTTGTGCCTCTGGGAAGAAGTATAGGCTGCAGTGCAATTATTAACCTCGATGACCGGAGTGCTCTTCTCGCCGCCTACATAGAAAACGAGGTTCTTCATGGTGTGGATTTTTTAGCGGGAATTTATTTTCCCGTTTCCGAGGAAGAAACAGGTGAATTCTCTTCGGAAAGTGCTGGAACTTTTATATTAAATTGCTATCTCAAGGCTAAATTCTAAAAGTATTTTTTTTCTCACACAAAGCCACAAAGAACACAAAGTTTTTTTGTTGTTTTAAGCTAATAGCCAAAGGCGAAAGGCAAAGAGCTTAGTTTAACAACAAATCACACAAATATCACGAATAGTTTTTTGTTTTTACTAAATCCTATACCCCAAATCCCAAATCCTAAAAAAGGACGCAGATACACGCAGATTCTTTGGATTTCTTTAGTTTTAATCTAACTTTTAACTACGAACCAGGAACAACGAACCACGGACTAACCCCTAAATCCAAAATCCCAATTTTGGAACCACGAAACACACCAAATACACTAAATTTTTATTGTTGTTTTAACACTAAGCAATAAACACGTAATCCGAAACACTGTTTCACACTGAACCACACAGAGCGCAAAGTTTTTTTAACGCCCCGCGACCTGATTTATTAACTAAAACCGCTTTACTTTTTTTATTTTTCACATATAATAGTCACATTATATAATATAATAAAAGGAGGGTTTTATATGTATAGTCTGTTGTTATTCCTTCTTAGTGTCCTCTCGATGAACGAACTAATCATCGGAGAATTATCTCTATCTAAAGAAAGTCCGGCTGGCTCTTTTTCTAACATGAACCTTGAGAATTTGAACGAGATGGATATCCAGGAAATAACAAGGGGAGAAATCTCGAGTGAAAGATTCGATTCCCTTGATGTTAAGTTCGTCGGTAACTGGCCATTTGGCTACTCATATGCCGCGGAAATCGATTCGGCAAGAAATCTCGCATTTTGTGGTTCAGGAGGCGGAATTTACATCCTTGATGTCTCTACTCCGGGAAGTCCGGTTAAATTATCTGAAATTAGAACAAGAGGTGTTGTTCACGGCCTACTTTACGAAAAATCTAACCAGAGGCTTTACATTACGGCTAGGGAAACTGGTATTGAACTATGGAATGTAGCAAATTCCGTAAATCCGGAGAAGTTAGGTTCGTACGACACCCCGGGTGAGGCATGGAAAGTAGCAGTCTCTGGTAATTATGCATATGTGGCAGATGGGTGGATGGGTCTACGGGTAATAGATATCTCAACACTCTCAAACCCCACTGAAGTGGGTTCTTACGATACACCCAGCAATGCGCTTGGCATCGCGGTTTCCGGTAATTATGCGTACGTGGCCGATGGGGATTCCGGTCTCCGGGTGATTGACATCTCCGACCCGGAAAGCCCAAGTGAGGTGGGCTCATGCGATACACCCGGCTGGGCATGGAACGTAGCGATTTCAGGCAGCTATGCATATGTTGCAGATGAGGGTTCCGGTCTACAGGTAATAGATATCTCCACACTTTCAAACCCCACTCTGGCGGGTTCATGCGATACACCCGGTTCCGCCTTTAACATAACGCTTTACGGTAATTACGCATTTGTGGCAGATTATGGTTCTGGTCTGCGGATAATAAACATCTCCACTCCCTCAAACCCCACTGAGGCGGGTTATTACAATACGCCAGGCTACGCATGGAACGTAGTGGTCTCAGGTAGTTACGCTTATGTGGCTGACGGCGGTTCCGGTCTACAGATAATAAACATCTCCACACCCTCAAACCCTATTCCGGAGGGTTCATACGATACACCCTACTGGGCATATGGTGTAGCGGTTTCAGGGGATTACGCATTCGTGGCTGACTATGCTAGTCTACAGGTAATAGACATCTCCACGCCTTCAAACCCCACTCTGGCGGGTTATTACGATACACCAGGCTTGGCGCTTTCCGTAGCGGTTTCCGGGGATTACGCATTCGTGGCTGATTACGTTTCTGGTTTACGGGTAATCGAAATCTCCGACCCGGAACACCCAAGCGAGATAGGTCATTTCGATACACCCGATTATACATATGACGTAGCGGTTTCCGGGAATTATGCATATGTGGCTGATTGGAATTCCGGTCTACAGATAATAGATCTCTCTACACCCTCAAACCCCACCCTGGCGGATTCTTTCGATACACCAGGCTGGGCACATGGTGTAGCGGTTTCAGGGGATTATGCGTTCGTGGCTGATATGGATTCCGGCCTGCATGTGATTAACATCTCCGACCCGGAAAATCCGTGGAAGGTTAGTTCATACGCTATACCAGGCAGGGTAGAGGACGTAGCGGTTTCAGGGGATTATTTGTATGCGGTTTATAATTATTTCGGACTCCGGGTAGTCGACATCTCCGACCCGGAACACCCGAGTGAGGCGGGTTCATGCGATACACCCGGCGGGGCACTCAGCGTATCGGTTGCAGGAAATTACGCATTCGTGGCTGATGGGAGATCCGGGTTTCGTGTAATTGACATTTCCAACCCGGAAGACCCGACAGAGGCGGGTTATTATGATACACCCGGCGAGGCATGGGGCGTAGCGGTTTCAGGGGATTATGCATATGTGGCGGATTATGATGCCGGTTTACAGATATACCGGAATTTACTTTCTGGAATCGAGGTAGAATATAAAGATGGAGAAAAAGTCCTAAAAGTTAACCAAAATCTTTTCCTCAGCACAGCCGAGGTGGCACTTTCCGGCGCAGAATTCCCGATAACGCTTAATGTGTTCGATATAACCGGTAGAGTAAGAGAAAAAACAATAATTTATAATTCTTCCCCTGTAAATATCGGGGCTGACCTGGCTCCCGGTATTTATTTCGTAAGAGTAGAAGGTTTTGAACCGGCAAAGATAACGAAATTGAGATAAGAAGGGATAACTGGTTTTTCTTATATATACAAAGAGGCAGGAGCTGGTTGCTCCTGCCTCTTTTGCTACTTGAATTTAGCCACGAAACTCAAAAATTATACTAATCAGTAAAAAAATCCTTTTCTTCTTCTTTGACATCCTTTGTTTTACCGGATAGAGGTATTTTAAACAAAACTATTGAATACTTTTTAATTGATAGCTTGCTTAGATCTATGTTTACCTTTTCTTCGATTATATCTACCTCAGGTTTTTTCCCGGGTTCATTATATGCGGCAGGATTGTGATGCTGTATCTCCCACTTTATTGCTTTCGATTTTTTCCCGGCCTCCGGAAGATTTATACTTAATTTTTGAGCGTTTTCAGTTGGATTAACAATAGAGATGGTTATCGAATCCTCATTTTTTGTCAAAGCCGCAGCCACATCCAAATCTCCCGTCTTACCCGATATTTCGACGGGGATAGAACCGAAATTGTTTCTGTATAATTTCAAAACCATACCGGTCGCGGCAAAAGTCGAAGTTGTATCGTTTGTTTTTATAGCACCGATAACGTTTACGGTTTGAGCATAGTTAGCCATAAATATGATATCGCTATTTCTATAATACTCGTGGAAAGCTCTGGCGACGCCGAGCGCATCCCTCGTATGGTAACGAACGCCAAGTTCACCGTAAATATAATCACCGTACCAGTAATTCCATTCATCCATTGCGATATCTATGTCTTTCTCTGCCAGTCCTTCTATTTCTTTTCTGTATTTCCTGTGGGCTTCCGCCTTTCCCTTGATGGCTTCTGCTAATTGCGCTGTATGTTCGGGTATGTTTACTTTTTCTTTCACATATATATGTTCGCTGATAAGACTCATATAATCCGAACTGTTCTCCAACATTTTCTGAGTCCATTCTCCAACCTCACCCACAGCGATAGGCTTGATATTGTTATCTACTTTCCTCATAGCCTTTACGGTCTTATTGTGTTTTTCCGTATACTTCTCGATAGGCATATGCCCTAACTGCCAGCTCCCGTACATTTCATTCCCGACCGCCCACCATTTAACATTATAGGGTTCTGGATGGCCGTTTCTTGCCCGCAGTTTTCCCATGGGAGTTTCTTTAGCGCCATTACAATACTCGACTTCTTCCGCGACTTCTTCTATTGTTCCCAGACCGGTATTTACGGCAACGAATGGTTCGGCGTCGATAAGTTCCATCAATTCCATATACTCATGTATTCCCACATCATTGGATTCTACTCCCTGCCAGGCGGGATTTTTTCGAGGCGGGCGTTTATCGCGAGGCTCCCCGATGCCGTCTCTCCAGTTATATCCGCTGACAAAATTTCCTCCAGGCCAGCGATAAACAGGCGCGTTCAGTTCTTTTAACAGGCTAACTACGTCTTTTCTCCATCCTTTGATATTATCCGCGGGCATTAATGAAATTGCCCCGATTTTAAAATTTCCTTCTTTTTCAGTGAATATTTCTATACTTACATTCCCGTAATCCCCGCACGACGCGGGAGTAACGAATTCCAGTGGATATTCTTTATATTCCGAAGATATATTTTTAATCTCTTTAGATAAAGTTTTACCGTTTTTCATAACAAGCTGTACTTTTACAGGCGCGGCTTTTTTATCTCCGGTGAGAATTATTCTGCCTGTGTATTTCTGCCCTTTCTTCAATGTAAGCCATGACTGTTTGATTCCGGTTTTTTCATTGCTTTTATTTCCATGAATAACAGGAGAATGTTTTCCAGTATAGGGATTATCAGAATCCATTGTTACAGTTCCTGCGGGTCCGATTACCTCCCAGGGCGAAGCGCTTAAGCATCTATAATAGTCTGTATCCCAGAAAGGTTCATTCCTGTAAGTCCAGGGATCGAATTTGTCTTTAATTTCGTAATAAAATTTACGGTCCATAAGCATTTCCGCCCACAGTCCGCCGTATATACACTTACCCAGATGTTCGATGAACTGACCGTAGATGTATTTAGAGATGGGCTCTCCTCTTTTTTCTGTATCTATTTTAATTGAGGAATCCGCAGACAAAACTTGTGGCAGCAAAAAGACAATTAAAGTACAAACGAGTAAGAAATATTTATTATTCATATTCACTCCTTTCTAATTATTGTTTGCTTATCTGCAAAGTAAGTAGCCCGAGCTATTTGTCAAGGATAATTTGAGTCTCGAGTACCAGCCAAAACAACACCTAACCCCTAAACCCTTGTAAATTTGCCAAATATTAGTAAGATTTATACATGAAAAAAGAAAAACTTGAATTAAAAATCCTTGAAGGCAGAGAAGGTGAAATATCCGAAGTACAGAGAGTGCTTGAAGAATCGCCTAATTATTTTATCAACGTCTCAGGTGACTTTCCATCTTCTGAAGATGGAAAGGAGCTGTTTTCTGCAATCGCGCCGGGGAAAGAATTTCAGGATAAATTTGTCTTTGGGATATATCTAAACAATTATATGATAGGATGTATAGATCTATGTCGTGGATTCCCAAACGCATCAACCGTTACGCTCGGGCTTCTTTTATTATCAGAAAACCATCAGAGAAAAGGATTAGGGGCTAGAGCATACAAAAAACTTGAAGAGACGGTTAAAGGCTGGAAGAATATCAAAAAAATAAGAATTGGTGTACTTGTATCGAATATAGAAGTCCTACCTTTCTGGAAAAAAATGGGATATTCGGAAAAAGGCAGAAAACCCTACAAGCACGGAGATACAGAAACAGAAGTAATCACACTTGATAAATCTATTGATTGAACCACAAAGATTTTCAATCGTTGGTCCGTTAGTCCGTTAGACTGTTTTCTAACTCGAAACTTTAAACACGAAACCTGAAACCTTATTTCTCCTACTCCCTACTCTCTATTTGTCACTATTTAACCATTTTACTAATCCGAAGAATCTACGTATTCTTTTCACATTTCAAAGTTTGACCATGCTGATACTGTTGACAAATAAACAAAAAGCCTTGTTAATTAGGAAAAAATGATTATTATAGAAACTTATAATGTATTTAGTTTAATTTAAACAAAAAACCAAGATTTTAATATAGTATATTTGTTATCTTTTTTTAGTACACTTAAACTATGTTAGATCAAAGAGGAAATAAATTATGAAATCTTTTAAAGATTTAGGCTTATCAGAAAAAACTCTTAATGTTTTAAAAATAAGAGGGTTTGAAGAACCAACGCCTATACAGGAACAAACTATACCGGTCTTACTCGCGGGTAAAAAGGATATTATAGGTCAGGCACGAACCGGAACAGGTAAAACTGCCGCTTTCGGCCTTCCATTGATTGAACTTCTTCGAGAAAGATCGAATAACGTCCAGGCAATTGTACTTACACCGACAAGAGAACTTGCGATTCAAGTAGCGGAAGAAATCAATTCACTAAAAGGAAGTAAAAAACTACGAATTATCCCTATATATGGCGGACAGGCAATTTCCAGACAGCTCAGAAGCTTAAAAAAAGGCGTCGATATCGTCGTTGGCACACCCGGGAGAGTTATAGACCATCTTAACCGCCGTACTTTAAAACTGGACAGGATATCTCACCTAATACTTGATGAAGCGGACGAAATGCTGGATATGGGCTTTCTTGATGACGTGAAAAAAATTATGGAACACACAGCTAAAGAAAAAAGAACTATGCTGTTTTCGGCTACAATGCCAAAAGAAATTATAAATATAGCAGAGAAATATATGGTGGAATATGATATTTTCAGGGTAACTAATGGGGACCTTACGGTAAGCCAAACAGATCAAATCTACTTTGAAGTGCATTCTGAAAATAAATTCGAAGCCCTGTGCAGAATTATAGATATTGAAGATGACTTTTACGGACTTGTATTTTGCAGGACTAAAATCGATGTGGACGACCTTGCAAAACATCTAATGGAACGCGGTTACGACGTAGATGCTCTACATGGAGATATGTCGCAACATTTACGAGAAAGAATATTAAACAAATTTAAAAAACATTTCATAAATATTCTTGTGGCAACCGACGTGGCAGCAAGAGGGTTGGATGTTCAAAATCTTACACATGTAATCAATTATGCTCTTCCTCAGGATCCTAAATATTACGTTCATCGAATAGGAAGAACCGGAAGAGCAGGTAGGGAAGGAATCGCCATCACTTTCGTAACACCGGAAGAATACAAAAAACTGAAATTTATTCAAAGGGCAGCGAAAACAGACATTCGTAAGGCAAAGCTTCCAAAAATCAAAGACGTAATAGAAACAAAAAAACTCAAAATTAAATCGGATCTTGAAAAAATTTCAAAATCTGAACTTCATAAAGAATATATTGAAATGTCACGGGAACTTCTGCAAAGCAACAATCCGGAAAATATACTTGCGGCGATTCTTCAGTACACTTTTCAAGATGAATTAAATGAGAAAAACTATACAGAAATAAAAAATGCTTATGTTGACAACAAAGGCAAAACACGCTTATTTGTAACACACGGTAAAAAAGATGGATTGAACGCTAAAAAATTAGTAGAGTTAATAAAAAAGATATGCAATATTTCTAACCGGAATATAAAAGATATAAAAATACTCGACAAGTTTTCTTTTGTGACTCTTCCCTTTCATGAAGCGGAAATATTACTATCGCATTTCAAAAACAGAAAAACAAGATCAGGGCTCTTTGTAACAAAGGCAAAACAGAAAAAAAGGGGACGAAGGAAAAACCTGGGGTAACGGCATTAATCGTTTTCTGGTTTTGTATCGTGGGGAAGGTTAAACTATATCACCAGAGAGGTTGTTGGTTACCCACAAAGTTTTTTATTTCTTGTTTCTGACTAATGAACAGTGACTGATGACTTAATTATATCTATTTTTGTATCTTACTCTCTATGTATTTTACGGCATCTTCGACAGTTCTAAGATCCATTGTTTCTTCATCCGGGAACTCCATATTGAATTCTTCTTCGAGTGCTTGTAGTAGTATAACATAGCCGAGGCTATCTACTCCAAGGTCGTCCGCAAAAGAGCTTTTCGGCAAAATTTCCGTTGCCTTTACGTCAAATTCTTTCGCCACAATTCTTTTTATTCTCTCAAATACTGACATGGTTCGCCTCCTATAATTTATCCGAGTTCAACAGTATTTTTATCTCGTCCATTATTTTCTCGGTTACGATTTTTAATGTTTCTCTATTATAAGGCTTGCCATAATATTCATCAAAATAGAGTGGTTTCCCAAATTTGAGTATTACTTTATGCGGTCGGGGAAATCTTTGCCCTTTTGACATAACATCGAAAGAACCAATTATCGCTACAGGAACAACAGCTGCCTTTGCCTGCAAAGCAATAAATGCTGTTCCCGATTTTGGCTCCTGTAAAGAGCCGTCTAAGCTCACCGTTCCTTCTGGATACATATCTATTACATGGCCATCTTTTAGGATTTTAATAGCAGTTCGGATGGCTTCTCTATCAAATTCTCCTCTTCTTACGGGGAAAGCGTTCAACTTTCTAAAGACGAATCCTGCAAAGCGTTTTCTAAATAGTTCCTCTTTGCCCATTGTATGGAGTTGTCTGTTGATCGCAGCTCCCAGAATAAATGAGTCCAGATCACTGGGATGGTTTGGTGCCAGGATTACGCCGCCTTCTTCCGGAATGTTTTCAACTCTAATAGCTTGTAATCTAATATAGATTATTGCTATAACACGAAAGATTGAATGTACGATTGAATAAAACATCTATATCCTAATTGGTATATATGAGAGCAAATACCCTGGACTTAAGGCTAAAGCCGTGAATGTTATAATGTATGATATTTCTTTTAGTTTTCCTATTTTTTCTCCCTCTGGAGTACTCTTGCACATAGCAGGTTTTCTGATCTATGGCAGACCTACTCATTGCTTAAATGATATTGTGCTGTTATCAAAAGTCAAGAGTTTTTCCCTGGGATTGAGATAGGAAAAGGATTCGCAGATTTTTTTTGTTGTCAGCTGTGAGCGGTAAGCCGAGAGCTATCTTTTTTACTCTCCAGCACCTGACGCTTCCAACAAATAAATAAATTCGGTGTAATTACCCAACTCCGCAATCGTAAAAGCCGTGCCACCAATTGTGTTTTTTGCATTAACGTCCGCACCCCTGTCTATCAGGAGTCTTGCCGTATCGATGTGTCCTTTTATCGCCGAATTCATCAATGCCGTATAACCATTTCCACCTTTGTGATTGACCTCCGTACCCCTGTCCAGCAGTAGTTCTACCGTCTCGGTGTGACCGTTAAACGCCGATGACGTCAAAGCCGTTCCCCGGTCTTTATTCTTGGCATTAACATCCGCACCCTTGTCCAGCAGTAGTCGGACGGTACCGGTATGCCCCTGTGAGGATGCAAGCATCAAGGCTGTCCAACCTTCCTTATCTTTTATGTTAACATCCGCACCGCTGAACACCAAGAATTTCGCCATTTCGAAATGACCTTTAGCTGCCGCATTCATTAGGGCTGTCCAGCCCTCTTTGTTTTTGGCATTAATGTCTGCCCCTTTATCCAGCAAAAGTTTCATGGTGCCGGCATGACACACTGACTCAGCAATCATTAAGGCAGAATTACCTTCTTTGTCTTTAGCATTAATATCCGCACCCCTGCCCAGCAAAAACTCAATCGTTTCAGCCCGCATTTCGGACGCCGCAAACATCAAGGCGGTCCAGCCTTTTTTGTTTTTCGTGTTAACATCCGCGCCTTTGTCCAAAAGTAGTTTTACCTTGTCTACGTTCCCATGTGATGCCGCATCCATCAGGTTTGTAACGCTTTCTTTTTCCTCAGGCCCAACAGCCTCATCTCTGGCAGAAAAATCCTTTGATTTTTCCGGCATTACATTTGATTGCTGATTCGCATTCTCCCTTCTACGAGAAAGCCAGTTACGAATTCCTTTATTTTCCGATTTTTTAGACTCCATAAAACCTTCTCCTTCTTTCATGTAAATTACGATTCTGTTCTTACTTGTCAAGAAAAAATATTCTTCTTTTCCTGTTCTCAATTCAACATTCAAAACTCTTCACGTTCCCTGCTTTTCTCCCAATCCTAAATAAAACCTATCAGCCATTAGCGGTGAACTGCATCTTTTCTAAATCCCAATCCTTAAATCCAAAATCCCAAAATATTGCCGCAAAGCACACGAAGAACACAAAGAAAAAGCCATTTAACCATTTCTCTAATTTAAGGTATGTAAATTCTCTAATTAATTTGATAAATACTTAATAAATATAGCTAAAACAGGAAAATCTGAGGATTTTGAAACGGAGTCATATAAAGAGGAGTGAACGTAAGTTCCCTCGCCAAGTATTTCTAAATGATCAGCAGGTCGAAAGGAAAAACCTAAAGAAAGAGAGAGTCTTTTGGAGAGGAGATCTGAATAAGAAAAAGAAGGCACCATATAGGGTATAAAGGTTTTGTTCCTTAAAGGAAGAGAAAAAATAGGGCTAAAAGTAAATCCAGCTGCAAAAGGAATATACGATGCGCTAAAAGCTACATTTTCATACGAAACTTTGGTATGAAATCGCATATTCCAGACTATATCTTGATAGATAGATTCTGCAGCAGAATTATCATTTTCATTACCTTCAAATAATACTTCGTCTATAGTGGGGTGAGGATAAAGACAATGAGTAGAAAAGCTAAATTCCCAGTTAACTCTTCGTGGCGTCGGCACAGTAACGAACGTTTCCCATCCTTGACTAAATTTAAAAATTAAGGCACTTGACTTAACAATCTCTAAACTAGACCCTAAACTGTCTTTTACAAAGTCATTAAACTCCTGATTAAGTGTTTCTACACCCATTCCAAAACTTACCCCTTCCTCAATTACCGGGGACTCAAGATTAGAACATGGTATAGTTGTGCAACCTAATATAAAAATTAAGAAAAAAAGAATAAAAACAATAAAAAATTGTCGTATATTTTTAGCCATTTTTCTCTTTCTCTCCAGCAATCAAATAATAAAGAATTTCATCCATTGTTTCTTCAAAAATTGAATTAATAAATTCCGTTTGCTCTAACTGCGAGAAACCGGAAAGTTTTTTCCTCTTTTCGGCGGAGAAACTCTTCGCAAGCAAAGCCCCATCTTTTACCCCCTTAATATTTATGGTTACTTCCATAATACCTATGTATTCAATATTACCTGCCGCCATGCCCACCGAAGAAAAAAGAGGAACCATTCCGAGCGTTAGCAAATAACCGGAGGACGACTCATTTCCGAAAGACAACACCAGCAAACATAGCAAACTGGCACCCAAAGCAGTACAACCGGATATTTTTGACAAGACCGAAGGTCTTTGCTGGAGCCACAGATGATCGAGCGAGCCCGAAATGATATAATCGGCTGAGTCAGGGTTGGAAGTTATTCTTGAAATCTTTTTTACTCCGGAAGAAAGATTTTGTCTTAAAAAATCTGCGGGAGGCATAGGTTCAAAAGCAACTTCTGGCAGCGGCAAGAAAAAATCATACCCCAAGCCTCTTTTAAAAGCAGGCGTTGTACCCCTTTTTTCAATTTCCGGTCTCTTATCTTCAAATTCAGAGACATAGAAAATTTTCTCGTTTTCGAACTCACCTATCAACCTGGAAGAATAATCCAATTTGACAATAGAACCACATCCACCTAGAAAGCAAACAATCAGCACGACAAAAGACACCAAACCAAAACAACTAAATTTAATATTTTCTCCAGCCATTTCACCCTCCTTACAACAAAGTGCTTTGTTATATAAAGTATTATAATGATTTTTTCAAATTTGTCAAGGGTTTTTTTAAGCTGATGCCCGGCGGCCCGTATTTTTCTATTTTTCCCCTAAACCTAATACCTGTTTCTTTAACTCGAAACTCTGTTCTCACACAAAGACGCAAAGTTTTTTGTTGACTAATGACCAGAGACTAGTGACTGATGACTCGGTGCTACGCATCGCCTCTTGACTTCTTTGTATTCTTTGCCGTCTTCCGTCGTTTTTTTTGCTTTTTTTGACTAATGACCAGCGACTAGTGACTCGGTGCTACGCACCGCGCTTGACTTATTAATTTAGTACACTAAATTAATACTATGATTATATGTTCCTATTTAACTGTTCGGAGATTTGGGGATTCGACGAGATTCGAAGAATCTATGGAATCTTTTCACATTTCATAGGTGACCCTGTTAAAATTTCGATTTTAGATTCTAAAGATTTTTTGGGGATAAGTCAAGAGCCCCACCACAACCCAATATTAATCTCACACAAAGCGACTAAGAAAATCGGCTATCCGTTTACCGCCGAGTATCTAATTGTAAATTGTAAGTTGAAAATTGCAAATTTAAAATTAAACATTCAAAATTAATATCGTTCAACACTCAAAATTCAAAATTATTACTGATCCGAAGGATCCGTATAGCTATTTAACCATTTTTCTATTTTACTACTCAACTTAGATTCGTAGAATCTTCTACTACGAACGACGAACAATGAACCACGAACTAAATTCTAACTTACAACTTCTCTCATCTTCATCAACAACAAATCGTCTTGACAATATAAGAAAAAATCCATATACTGATTCTAAGAATTTAAGGAGGATTACGAAAAATTTTATCTTTTTAATTCCAGTTACAATTTTCTTTATAACATTAACACTATCTGCCGATACTATTCCCGGAGGTAATGTCTCGGGAACCTGGTATGAAGCAAACTCACCTTATTATATAACCGGAAATATTACAGTACCTACCGATTCAACTCTATCTATAGAACCCGGTGTCGAAGTAATTTTCCTTGGAGCTTATTATATCAGGGTAAACGGTTCTTTTAACGCAATTGGAACAGTAAATGACTCCATATATTTTTTTCCTGAAGACACATCTTCCCGCTGGACCGGGATCCGCAGTGGCGTCCTGCAGCTGTCATACTGCGATCTTAGATATGCCCAAGAGGCTATTAGACTTCCGTCTTCCGTATTCATATCACATTGCACAATGAGTAACAACGCAGTTGCCGTATCTACAATATACCGTGCCCAAATATCAAACTGCACTTTCAGGGATAATAATGGAGGTACCGGAGGTGCAATAGAACTCGGTTATGTGGAAGAAGATACAATAGAAATTTACGATTGTTCCTTTACCAATAGTACAGCGGTAGATTTTGGAGGGGCAATCTATATAGAAGCAGTTGAAAGCGTTATAAAAATTTCCGGATGCACTTTTGGCGGGAATACAGCAGGAATGGGCGGGGCAATATGCGCCTATGAAGCAGATCGAAATACATTGGAAATCTCCGAATGTACTTTTAGTGCTAATACAACTACAGATGAGTACGGTGGAGCTATCTTTATATTTAACTGGGGCGATAATCCGACGATATCTATTTCGGGGTGCGAATTCAGTAATGATTCTGCTTTTTATTTCGGCGGCGCTATAGCCGTCTACGGTTATCTATCAGATATCCCGCTGGAAATCTCCGGATGCACTTTCAATGACAATTTTTCTGGCGGGCAAGGCGGAGCCATCTGCATTGAAGAAACTTCTAATCTCAATATTACGAACTGTACCTTCATCAAGAATCATGCTGATGGAATAGGATATAATTTCGGAGGCGGAGCTATATATATAGATCGGGATTCTATAAACGTTTCGCGTTGCACATTTGTTAATAACAGAGCCTATAGGGCAAGCACAATTTCAGTTTATGAAAACAACTCAGAATTCCTGATGGACCACTGTACTATATACGGGTCTATAGAGGGAACGGCAGCTGTCAATTTTTACAATGCTACCAATTGGCTTATAACAAATTGTATATTTGAGCATTTTACCAATGACTACGTAATAACAGGTAGTGGCGGACTGGTATACAACTCGGATTTTTACGATTACGATCAAATAGGCCTTGCTGCTCCTTTAGGAGTACTCGATACAGTCAACTTCAACGGAGATTCATGCGATATATACGGTAATATATTCCTCGACCCGTTATTTGTAGATACAATCAGCGACTTCCATTTGACATGGGAAAACTTCCCCACTCCAGATTCAACAAAATCTCCATGTATCGATGCGGGAATGCTTTCCTCTCCATATGACCCGGATGGTACAATTTCTGATATGGGAAGGTACTTCTTTGATCAAAGAAGACCAGTTCTCGAACTATCCGCAACTCTTCTCGATTTTGATACTGTAACCGTAGAACTTTCGGACGACCTGCCTCTTTCTATTAAAAATACAGGGGACACAAATCTTATTCTCAGTAATATTTCTAACGATTTATCCGTTTTCTCGAATAATTGGAATCCGACAGATACTCTAATTATACCCGGTGACAGTCTCATCATAACGGTTAGCTTTACACCGGATTCCGAGATGGTTTATACGGATACCTTACGAATAGAAAGCAATGCTTCTCTTGATATTGTAGAATTGCTAGGTGAAGGAGTCGGAGTGGTAACAGGTATAGAAGAAAAAATAGAATCTTTTGCTCTTTACTGCCCGAATCTGATAAGTGCAGAAGAGAAAATTAGATTTGCACTGCCTAAATTTTCCGCTGTTAATTTACTCCTATTCGACGTTACGGGCCGATTAGCATCAGTACTGGTTAAGGGACAACTTGAAGCAGGTATGTATGAAGTAAAGCTAAATACTTATAATCTCAACGCCGGCCTATACTTCTGCTGTATGACTGCAGACGACTTTTCAAAAACAGAAAAAATTGTGATATTGAAATAAATTAGCTTGCCTCTTTTTTGTTATTGCTAACTCGTAACTCTGTTTTCACAAAAACCACAAAGATCTTTAACTGTTAGTCAGCAATTTTAGGATATAGGATTTAGGGGTTAGGGCTTAGCAAAAAAACAAAACACAACAACACACCCACGCACTAACACACTAACGAAAAACCTACTGACACCTCGCAGTTTTTATTTTGTCTCCCCCATTTACCCATTTTTCTATTTTCCCATTTCTCTAATTTAATGTACGAAATCTCCAATGCTTGACTTATTAATTTAGTACACTAAATTAATACTATGATTATATGTTCCTATTTAACCATTCAACGATTTGGGTGTTTGAATACGGATTAGAGAAAAACTTTTAACAACAAATCACACAAATATCACAAATAAAGAATTCCCCTGTTAAAAAATCAAACAAGGCCTTGACAGATAATCTAACTTGGTTATATTATAGATAAAAGTTAAATTTATTCTAAGGTTAGGGAGGTTTCCCTTAGGAGGTGAAATGAGTAGGATAGATAAAGTTTTAAGAAGGAGGTTAAAAGATTTGAGGATGAATGCGGGTTTAAGTCAAAGAGAAGTTGCAAGTGCGTTAGGGGTGTCTAGATCCGCTTATTCTCAAATAGAAACAGGAGAAAGAAAAGTCTGTGCTGAGGAATTGTTCAAATTGGCTGAAATTTTCGAGGTCGATGTTAATGACTTGATGGATTTGAGAAAGGGGATTGAAGTAATTTTGGAAGAGAAGAAAGAGTCTAAAGAAAAAACCGCCGAAACTCCTGTAATGCGTATAAGTGTGCCTCAGAAAAATTTTGAGAAATTTAAAGAAGTTTTGCTTTATATTCTTAACAAAGTCGGTTCCAAGGCTAATGTGGGAGAAACTGTTATCTATAAGCTTCTTTATTTTATCGATTTCGATTATTACGAGAAATATGAAGAGCAGCTTATAGGTGCTTCTTATATTAAAAACAAATACGGCCCGACCCCTGTAGAGTTTGCAAAGCTTGTTAAAAAGATGGTCAAAGAAGGCGAAATCGAAAAAGTCGACAGTGATTATTATAGCTATCCGCAAACCAAATATCTTCCTCGAAGGAAACCCGATCTTAAAAAACTAAGCGCTTCCGAAAAAGATGTTATCGATGAAGTTCTTAACAGGCTTTCAGATATGAACGCTGCCCAGATAAGCGAATATTCACATGGAGATATCCCATGGTTGACCACAGAGGATGAAGAACCTATAGATTACGAATTGGTTTTTTACAGAAATCCGCCGTACAATGTGAGAGAATACGATATTGAAGATTGAAGAACATTTAGAAGTTATCCGCTTGCCTGAATTTGATAAAGATATGAAGAAATTGAAGAAACATAGAACATTAGAGGATGATTTGCGCAGATTTTTATTGGCACAGGTTTATATGCACCATATTGAGAAGCACGACGTTAAGGGATTATACAGGATTCCGGGATTGGGAATAAAAGAACCCAAAATCTTTAAAGCCACAAGGTTCAGTTGTCAGTCACTAGGAGGAGGCAGCTATTCCGGAATTAGAGTAATATACGCGTACAGCGAAAAAGAAAACGATAGAGATAAAGTAACGTTAATAGAAATTTATTATAAAGGAGATAAAGAAAATGAGAATAGGGATAGAATTATCAAATATTTCGGATAGGGAACGCGAAGCATCTCCATATCAGTTTTTTGTTTGACTCGTGACGCAAGACGCTCGACGCATGACTCGGTTCCCCTTGACTAGTTTCTCAATCTTTTTAAATTTTTAGTATACAATGGATATCTTAAAAAAATCAAGTTGTCTGGGAAAAAGGGATGTGTTTATTTTCTTTTTCGAAAACTTTAGGGTAAGTTTTTTATGAAAAAAGAGAACGAAGACCCTCAGAAAGAAATTGTTGAGATATTAAAATCAATTCGCAAAGATGTAAAAGAAAAATTCAACAAAATTGATTCAACGGTTGATGATACAGTAAGAGAGGTTAAAAAATCATCTAAAATCAAATATCTAACTTTAGGATTTACAGCCTTCGCTCTTTTAGTTAATGCGGTGGTTTTATGCGTTGCAATCCGCCAGCTTAACGAAATGTCAAGAAAACCTGAATTATATCTGGAGGTAAGAGACATTGACCCTGTTAACACTACTTACAATAAGATTAATTATAAGGCAATAATATTTCGTTGCAATTTATTCAATTCCGGGAATGCTATAGCCAAAGACATTCAAATAAATCACCGTCTAGATGTTGATCCTGCACTTAGTATTTCTGTTACAAGCACAGAAGAAGATGATTTTACCATTTATTATACTGGAGGGGACGAACTTGTTGATACTACTATCGGTAGCGGTTTTCCATTCTCTGAAAAATCTGTAGAAAAATTTGACACTCTTTACTTCAAAAAAACTACAGGAGATACTACAAAAGTTGATACGCATTATTTTGAAAAAACTAATGAGAATGCAGTCTTAATGCAAGTATACAAGTATCATAGAGGGATATCTTTCGGACGGAGCGAAAGAAGAGGATTGAAATTACATTTTATTTGGCTGTTATCAAACGTGTCAGAGGAAATTAACAATTACTATATCCCATATACTATAACTTCAGATAAAGGATCTTTTGAGGATATCATGAAAATCAAAAATCCTTTTTACAAAAAATGATAAAATTAAAAAATAGAGAAAAGGTTCAAAATTTGATTAAGACCTAACGTCCCTATATAAAAATGGTAGAAACACATTGTATTTTTTGCAAGAAAAACGAAAGTGCGAGACTCATCAACTATAAACCATGTAATTTCTTATATTCTTGTATCTTAGCAAGTTGAGATTTTATTTGTTTTGGGGTCGGTTCAACTGTAAACGAATCACCGCTCTTAGCTGATACTTTAATTGAGAATCCGTTTAAATGATTTCTAATATAATCATCCGCAATTGTTACACCTACTGCTTCATAATAAACATTAATAGATTCATACCGAGTCACATTACTATCTATTTTAACACATTGTAAGGGTTGTCCTTCCTGGCTATATGCTTTTGTATAAAATTCCCACTCTTTTCCCGTATAACCATAATCAGCGCAAATCTGATGCATCACATTCCCGCTATCTTTAAATATAAAACTTCTGATAAAAAAGTAATTTAAAGACTTGGGACTTCCGATTCTTTCTTCTATTCCTATGACTACGATAGCCTTTTCATGTATATCTTCATCTATTTCAACGGTTTTTCTAAGAGGTGCTTGCCCTGTAGCACACTTAAGAAGAACAACAATAAATAATACAACGATCATTAACCTTGAAATTTTTTTCATAAAACCCTCCAAATATTATTCCCCTAAAGAATCCTCAAGTTCTTCTATCTTTTTTTCGGCATAAGGAATTATCCTTTTGTCGAGATTCTCAGCAACCTCGATGAATTTTTTGTACAATTCAACAGCTTCCCCATACTTATCCAAATCCTCATACAGAATAGCTTTGTTAAATATGGCTCTGCTATCCTTTGGATTCAATTCTAATGCTTTATCATAATCCCGGAGAGCATCGTCATATTCTTCCTGAATAGCATATAAAACCGCTCTGCTGGTGTACGCTTCAGAATATTCCGGATTTAATTCCAATGCTTTATTATAATCCTGAAATGCAAATTCGTATTCCTTTCTCAACCCATAAACCCTTCCTCGATTACCATAAGCCTCGTAAAAATCCGGATTTATTTCGATTGCCTTATTGAAATCTCGCATCGCCGAATCAGGTTTACTGCTATAAAAGTAAGCACAGCCGCGGCTGTTGTAAGCATCAGCGAACTCAGGATATAAACTTAACGCGCTATCAAAACTCCAGACTGCCATCTCAAAATTCCCTTCATCGAAGTATGCGTTTCCATCCCGGAAGTAATCGTTTGCCCTTTCTATATCTGCATCTGAAAAATCCGTATCATCGGAATTAAATAAATTCTCGATTTTCTTTACAAAACCCTGTTCTCCTTCAACCGCTTTTGGAATTAAATCCATTTCGTAACAAATAGACATTACGATTCCTACCGATATAAAAACAGCGAACGCAATTGCTATGATGCGATTTGCACGTTCTTTACTAAATTGCTCTTTGTTTTCTTCAGGTTTTTCTATATTCATCATCTCTAGTATACCCGTAAAGAGGGTGGGATGTCAAGGGGGAGATGCTTCACACCAGTTAATTGGGAAATTGGTTGATTGGTTAATTAGGAAAAACAAAAAATAAAATCCTAAAAATCTGCGTTTATCTGCGTCCCAATTTCTTTTTGTCTTCGTAACATTATCTTTCTTGACATAAGTGTTTTTAACGCTTATGTTAATAAGTACAGTTCAAACCATTAAACTAAAGGAGAATATTATGAAACCAAGAGGACCGTTGATGATAGAACATCGTCTCATCGAAGAAATGATCGAGTTAATAAAAAAAGAGTCGTCAAAAATCAAAGAAACAAAAAATGTCGAGCCGTCTTTTATTGATACAGCAGTCGATTTCATAAGAATTTACGCCGATAAGACACACCACGGAAAAGAGGAAGATATCTTGTTTCGTGAATGCGCCAAGAAAAAAATGACCGAAGAAGACGCAAAAGTTATGAATGAGTTAATCGAGGAACACAAATTCGGAAGAAAAATAGTGGGGGAATTAGTTACCGCGAAAGAAGAATACCTGAAAGGTAAAGACACTTTAAAAATAATCTTAGAAAAACTCGATACGTTAGTTGAATTCTACCCCAAACATATAGAAAAAGAGGATAAAAATTTCTTTCTTAATTCGGAAAAATATTTCACGGAAGATGAACAGCAAAAGATGCTTAAAGAATTCTGGGATTTCGATAAAAAGATGATTCATGAAAAATATAAAATGGTTGTAGAGGAATTAAAAAACATAGGTATCAGGAAAACCAAACAAGAAAAACTTTAAGTCATAGGCCACAAGTCGTGAGTCTTAAGTCCAAAAAAAGCTTGACACTTTTATTTTGTCATATACCTTAATGTAATCCATTAAAACAGGGGGAACGATAATGATTAATTTAGACGAATGTATCATTAGATACGGTTTTAAAAATATGGATTTCGAAAAAGTAACCGGGATGTTGTCAAAAGCGTTCTGGTGCGAGAATATTAAAATAGATGAAGTAAAAAAAGGAGCATCGAATTCCGCATTAATAATAGGGATATTTTATAATAATGAGCAGATAGGTTATGCGAGAGTAATCTCAGATAAAACCAGATTTGCATACATACTCGATGTCTATGTAGATGAAAGATATAGAAAAAGCGGCATTGGTCAGTTAATGATAAATAATATTCTTAAACACGATGATTTAAAAGATGTCTATCAGTGGGTATTGTTAACAAAAGACGCCCATGGCGTTTATAGTAAATCCGGATTTAAGCCGATAAAAAAACCTGATGATTGGATGGAAATCAGAAAAGATAGACCGAAACGTTAGAAACAGCCTAATTGTAAAGACGATAACCACAATATCTACATGTCCTATATGTGAAAATTAGAATGTGGTGGGGAATCAGAATACTACTATTTTCTTACTGATATCTTTTTCGCTGTTTCTTAAATAGTATATACCGCTTGCCGGGGCATGCCAGTAGGTTTTATTATCAGTGATTTTTTTAATCAGACAACCGGAGACGTTATAAATATTAATTTCAGTTATCTCCGGATTTGTTTCTATGTAGAATAGCCTGCTTCCTACCTTTCTAATCGTAATATCGGGAATATCTATTTCTTCTTTGATGCCGGATGCTTCCGACAGGCTTATCTGCTTCCATACTTCGACGCTGTCGCCGGCATTATCTTTAAGAACGAGTTTTATTTCGTAAGTACCCTCCGAGAGTCCGGCTGTATTCCAATAATCCAGGGTGCCTCGCCTTACTTCCTGATACTTTACATCACTAAACGGGGTTAAGGGTTCTTCACCGACCTTGCGAAAATATAGTCTGTAATGGCCAAAATCTAATGGTTGATACGGTCCTTTATCTATCCATGCCGAGCCTATAATACCGATCGAGTCTTCTGTATAACCGCTCGAAGGAGCATCTAACGACGCGACAAAAACAACCGAGGTATCGGATGGAATCGGGTCTTCCGGGAATGTGGTATTGACAATTACCATAATCGAGGCGCCGGTTGCCCATATCCGACCATAGGGCATCGCACAGTTAGCAAGCAGGCAGATTCCCCTGTCTTTTGAGATAACATCGGCAAATATACTGGAGGTGTAAACAGCTACAAATGAACGGTGTGCTGTTTCGATATGACCTCCGGTTCCGTCGCAGTACGCGTTTTGAATTATTGTATAGCTGTCAGTAAATCCGCACAGCTCGCCGAATATCGAGCTTGAAAGGGTAATATTGGTTGTATCATCCGGATAAAGATTCCAGGTTTGTATTGAAGTGTTTATAAGCCGATAAGTCCGGTCGCTAACAGGCAAAACCCAATCGGAATAATCGAGCCCGTTAACCAGACCGGAAATTGCAAATGTGTCCGTTCCCTCGAACATAAGTCCGGTTACTCTTAATTCGGAATCCCGGACAGTGACGTCAGAGCCCCGGAGAGGTATTGTCGCCCACATACAATCGGTACTGCTGTCTATTTCAACGTGGTAGCCGACACCGCTAACGTTCGCAAGCGTAGAGTCGAGATAAAAACCGTAGAGGGTATCATCTTCCGGGAAATCAAAATCTACTACCGAATAGGGCGGGAAAAAATACCAGGTAAGAAGATAGTCTACATGCTTAAACTCTGCGTAACAATTATCGATAAAAAGCCATTCACCTGTATACCCTTTAACATCTGTTAAGGTCGCACTCGCAGTATGCTGAACAACGGCAGTTATCCAGTCCTTATTTGTGACATTCTTCATATTTATTTCACCATCAAAGGCGATACTGACGGAAAGCTGATATCCGCTGAAGGAAGTCTCGGAGTTTGCTATCGAGCAGCAAGCAGAATCGCCTATAAAAAGAATATGCTGGTAGATATAATGTTGAACGATATTGACATCACTTGAATCAAAAGTGGCTTCTCCATGGTTAGCTATGATTATATCGCCGTCGAGATTGAAATCGGCATTTTTGACTTCAAGCACTCCGTCATTCACGATTACAATATCGCCCTCGTAATAAAAATAACCGGAAACGCTTAATGTTTCAGCCGGGGTATCACCGATCACAAGCTCCGCGCGCAGCTTTGGCGCATGTTCCCATAACCGCCCTGGCCCGGCAGGTATTATCTCGTCAATAACCCCTTTTTGACCCCAGAAAATTTGCTCAGCGTAATTGTGTCTAAAAAATTCCATAGCCTCATCAATTCTGGGCTGGTCAAAAAATATGGTACTCATTAATAATATTAGCCACATAAGATTTCCTCCTATTCAATATATTCGCCTGTTTGGTTATGTCAACTAATCGATATAGTGTGAGTCGCGTGTTCTCGGTTAAATTTATTAAAATTTAGTTCTTTGTGAAGGAAATAACCTCTTGCCTAATATGTGTTCTGTGCTTATATTTTAGTTCCACAAAAAAAGGAGGTTCGTTATGAAAAAAGTATTGGTCGTTTTTGTGTGTATTTTGTTTTCTTTCGCAGGATTGGCTTCGGAAGACAACCAGGGAACTTACGATATTCCAAACATAAGCTCGACTGAAAGTCAGCCCATCTCTCAAATACTGGAAAATTTATCCACATACGAAAAATCGAACGCTGTTATAGATATAGAATATAATGAAGAAAACATGGAGCAAGCCGACTTAATCGAAGAAACATGGAATAGAGGAGACTACGAAGAAGCGATAGAATCGCTGAAAAGAGCGACCGAACTGGAAAACGCGGCTCTGGGAATACAGTGGAAAGAACCTGTTAAGACACCCTTAAGTAGGTGGGCGGGTGATGTTCGTGTAGGTACGGTAGATTCGATTACGGATATCGATTTCGATGTGGACAATTCCAACGGGAATTTGCTAGCAGTCCTTCTTTACCAGTATAATGATACTTATTATAGATTTACCATAAACATGTCATCAGACACAGGAAAAACCTGGACAGAAACTTATCTCTGGACTGCCTCTGTCGATAATGAATTTTATATAGACGCCGCCGTTTATAACGGCTATTTTTATGTGGCATATACAAACCTCGATAATCAAGTAGGACGAATAAGAAGATTTTCTACAAGCGACGGTACCTCTGACAACGCATACGCATATTTAACAGTTATCAACGAAGGAGTTGTCTTAAGAGAAATCGTGCTTACCAGCGACGCCGACAGCCCTACCTCTCAATACCTGTTTTTCTTAGCCCTTATGGAAAACGACTCGATGAGACTATATTTCAGCAATCCGACGGCGACATCCTGGACTCGTACCGTCAATTTTAACGTCCCGAACGTGGATAGAGGAATAGACGCCTGCTGGGCGGCTCCAAATAAACTGTGGGCTTCATATATCGGGACAGACAACGAACTCTATTTTATAGGAGGATGGTCATCATGGACTACTTATCCGACTTCAGCGGATCTCGGAACTAACGGCTTTTATGTAACATCAATATCCGCTTACGGAGACACTGTTATTATTGTTTATCCCTTTCCTACTTCACCCACCCATGAAGTTAGATATTATATCACTACTAATAACGGAAGCAACTGGGGCGTGGGAACTATATTAAGCGCCTCAAATACTGCGAGCTGGGTAAATGACGTTACCGCAAGAGGAGGAGATGGTATCGGTGCCGTGTACCAAACAACAGGGTTGTCAGCCGAAGGGATATACAGACACAGAAGTTACAGTTCGAGCCTATGGACTCCGCCGGTTTCTTTTGCAGACAACGTGACGCGCGCGAACATAAAACCCTGCATCGAAAGGATAGCTGACGGAATCTACGGCATATTATATGTCAACTATCCCACAACGGAAGAGATGGCATGGTTCGACAGAAGCGACTGGTTAACCCCCGACGGACTTTCCCTGTCTCCGGATGGCGAAACAATCGAGTTCGGCGATACTTTAGAATTGACAGCCTATCTTGAAAAAGACGCTTCCGGTGTCGAAGGCGAAGAGCTTAACTTTGCCGTGATAACCGGTGATGGTTCCCTGGATCCCACGAGCGGCGTGACTGACGCATCGGGCGAAGTACAAACAGATTTTATCGCGGGCAGCACTGAAGAAACCGTCACGGTAGAAGTAATGTGGGTATCTTATAATCTTCTCGACACTCTCACCGCCACGGTCGATATCGAAGTCATAGCGGGAAGCACCGCCGACGGACTTTCCCTGTCTCCGGACGGCGAAACAATCGAGTTCGGCGCAACTTTAGCCCTGACAGCCTATCTTGAAAAAGACGGTTCCCCTGTCGCGGGTGAAGAACTTAACTTTGCCGTTATAACCGGTGATGGTTCCCTGGATCCCACGAGCGGCGTAACTGACGGAGCGGGCGAAGTGTACACTGAATTTACTGCGGGAAGCACCGAAGAAAACGTTACGGTACAGACAATGTGGGTATCCGCAAATCTCTTAGACACTCTCAATACCACGGTAGACATCGAAGTCGTAGCGGAGGGCATCGAAGAAATTCCCGCTGTTTCCGGTATAAGCGCCGCGTTCGGAAGCGGAGAGATTCTCTGCGCGGTAGCGGAAGAAGGCGAAGTTACGGTTAAGATATACGACAAGTTAGGAAGAGAAGAAGGAACACTTCTTAACGGAAAAGTGAAACGCGGGTGTTATCCTCTGTCGCTTAAGGAGTTAAATCTCCCGAGCGACATATACTTTGTCGAAATGCTTGGACCGGGAATCAATACAAAGATAAAGGTAACTTTAATAAACTAAATTTTTACATTAAATAATAGCAGGGGTACGGACTTTAGCCGTACCCCTGCTATTAAAACCATTTGTGTCCCCGTGTGAAATATTAGGTCTTAGGTCTTGGGACAATAATAATTTTGAATTTTGAATTTAAAACAAATTCCCTTTGACAAAAACATAAAAGAATTGTATAATATTTTAATAGGATGGGATATGAAAAAACTGTCCTTCTTCATACTAATAACTTTTACGCTATTTGGGATTAATGATGTTTTAGCAGATGAAATCGAAAAAAATGTAGATAATGCACATTTCGACGACCTTCCTCATTGGGAACACACATTGCAAACAACACCAGAAGGTAAGTGGGGTTATATCGATACAACCGGTAAGGTTGTAATCGAATTGCAATTCAAATACGCCGGGCACTTCTCCGAAGGACTGGCTATGATAGAGAAAGACAACAAATACGGGTTCATCAATAAAAAAGGCGAGGTTGTAATCGAACCCGAATTCGACGCCGCCCGTTATTTTTCCGAAGGGCTGGCGGCGGTAGAGATAGACGGCAAATTCGGGTACATCGATAAAGCCGGTGATATAGTAATCGAACCGGAATTTGATGAAGCCGGGAGATTCTCCGAGGGTTTGGCGGTAGTAAAGGAAAACCGGGGATACGGGTATATAGATAAGACCGGCAAAATGGTAATCAGGGCTCAATTTAACGACGCAGGGGATTTTCACGAAGGGTTAGCCTGGGCTGAAGAGCCGGGTATTATTACCAGAGGACTAAGGAAAATAAGAGGCAGACGTGGTTATATAGATAAGAGGGGCAAATGGGTTATCGAACCGCAATTAAAATCTGCCTGCGACTTTTCCGAAGGGCTGGCAAAAGTATGGACATATCGTAATTGGGGTTACATAGACAAAAAGGGAGAATGGGTTATAAAACCTCAATTTGAATGGTCAGAATATCGTCCCGAGGAATTAACTTTAGTAGATATAAAAAAAAGAGCCTGGCTGCGCAATAAATACTACTACATCGATATAGAATTCAATATGGATACTTTTTCTGACGGGCTAGCAAGGATAATAAAAGAAGATAGTTTTGCCTTTATCGACAAAACCGGCGAAATTATAATCGAATCAAACTTCGATTTTGCCGGGAAATTTTCCGAAGGGCTGGCGGCGGTAAAGGAAAACGGCAAATGGGGTTACATCGATACAAGCGGGCAAATAATAATAGAGCCCGGATTCGATAATGTCGGGGATTTTTCGGAAGGGCTCGCGGCGGCAAGGAAAAATTCTAAACATGGTTTTATCGACAAAAAAGGGGCATGGGTTATAGAACCGGGGTTCGATTGGGCATGGGATTTTTCGGAAGGGCTCGCGGCAGTAATGATAAAAAATTAATTTGGGTATCTCTTCAATCAATCAACGGCGCAACAGTAAAAATCCTTGACAGGATTGTTTAATTTCGTACATTCTATAATTCGAGGAAGAAAATGAATCCGGTAATCGATACTATTATGAACAGAAGATCTGTTCGTTTTTACAAGGATAAACCTATTCCAAGAGA
Organism: Caldifarciminota bacterium; assembly: GCA_016930175.1. Lineage (GTDB taxonomy): Bacteria > Hydrothermota > UBA3072 > UBA3072 > UBA3072 > JAFGHJ01. The sequence continues at coordinate 34,788 of JAFGHJ010000030.1, read as the reverse complement.
CCAGATGGAAGCTATAATACAGGCAGGTAATTATGCGCCCACAGGCGCAGGTACACAAATGTGGAGATTTGTTGTCGTCGAAGACCACGAGTTCAGGAAAAAATTGGCAGAACTCGCACTTCCACGTTATAAGAAGTGGATGGAAAATGCACCTGATATGCTGAAAACGCTCAGAGATAAAATCGACTCGGAAGTCGAAGATCCTGTTTATTATTCCGCGCCGGCTGTCGTTTTTATTATTGGCAGCGGAATAACATCAGATTTCGATTGTCCTATGGTATGTGAGAACGTAATGGTGGCTGCAAAGTCACTGGGAATAGGCAGCTGCTGGGTATATTTTGGCCAGCTGGTTTTGGATGTTCCCGAAGTCAGAGAATCGCTTGAGATGAAGGAAGGGGAGAAAGTTTACGGCCCAATTCTTCTGGGATATCCGCAGGATGATCTGCCGGAACGCGCTCCTAAGAAAGAACCGCTGATTAAATGGATTTGATTAGGTATTGGATCTTGGGGCTTAGGTTTTAGTAAAAAGTATATATGAGGTATAAATGAAAAAAATAGGAATTATTGGCGGACTTGGTCCGGAATCTACAGTTGATTATTACAAAGAGATAATAAAGGCATTTAATACGCAATATAAAGACCTGGCATATCCGGAAATGGTTATATACAGTGCTAACATTAACAAGCTGCTTGAATTCGTAAATTCAAAAAAATGGCCGGAATTCGCAGAATGGTTAGGGGAAAAAGTCTCATCCGTTTACCGTGCCGGCGCCGAATTCGCTGCCATTGCTTCCAATACGCCTCATATTGTTTTTGAAGAAGTCAATAAAAAATCTCCGATTCCTATGTTGAGTATAGTCGAGGAAACATGTAAAGAAGCCCAAAGGATAAAAGCAAAAAGAATCGGCCTTTTGGGTACAAGACTAACAATGGAATCGGATTTTTATAAAGAGCATCTCCAGGAAAAGGGTATATCGGTAGCTATACCTTCTGAAACCGAACGAGAGCTTATCCAAAAGAGGTTGTTTTCGGAAATCGAATTGGGCATTTTTAAAGATTCTACAAGAGATGAGCTGTTAAAAATCGTTAAAAGAATGATAGAAGATGATAAAATCGATTCCTTAATTTTAGGCTGTACTGAATTACCTTTAATTCTGACCGAGAGTAAATACGGTATTCCCTTTTTAAACACAACTGCGATACACTGCGAAAGTATTGTAAAATATTGTATCGAAGGGTAAAAAAAATATGAATAAAATGATTGCTTATTGCGGGCTCACGTGCCGCACTTGTCCTATCTATTTAGTAACAAGAGAGCAGGATAAAAAGAAACAAAAAGAGAAAAGGGAAGAAATCTTGCAATTCCTTAAAGAAAATTACGGACAGAATTATAGATTAGAAGATATTACCGACTGTGATGGTTGTATGGCAGATACAGGCAGACTATTCAGAGCTTGTAAGGATTGCACTATAAGAAAATGCGCGAAACAGAAAAGAATTGAAAGTTGCGCTTATTGTGAGGAATATATTTGCCAGACACTCGAGGATTTTTTTGCAAGAGAACCCGATGCAAAAAAACGTTTGGATGAAATGCGAGATGCTTTACATCTGTAAAATAGCAAAAAAAGAAAAACTATGTGTCTTCTGCGTAATTCACTTCTGAAACATTTTATAATATTATTGCGTCAAACAAAATGAAACGTTTTAAAAATAAGTCTTAGAATTAAAAAAGGAGGAGAAGGATGAAAATATCCGCAAAATATCTTTTTGTGCTATTTGTTGTGTTTTTTTCTTTTGTCGTTCAGGCTAAATCGTTAAAGGATTACATCGAGGAAGCTAAAGCTTTACAGAATTCCGGTAAAGTCGAAGAAGCAGCAAAGTTGATGGAAGAAGCTTTAGATACGTATCCGGACAGTTCCAGTGCTTATGCTTATTTGGGTCTTTATACAGGTATGCAGGCGGGACAAACTCAGGATTTGGTTCTGGCAGGCAAACTCGTTGCGACCTCATTTGAGCAACTGGATAAAGCTGTAGCGCTTGATACTCTCAACGTGATTGCAAGGCTACATAGGGGAATTATGGACATCGAGGTTCCGGATTTTTTTGGAAAACTGAACGACGGGATCAAAGACTTTGAATTCATTGTTAAGAGGCATCAGAAATCGCCAAAAACGGTACCGAATGAAATTCTCATTCAGACATATATTTATCTCGGGAAAGGATATCAGAAACAGGGTGAAAATGAGAAGGCTATTTCCGCGTGGAATAAAGTTATTGAACTTGCTCCTGGTTCTGTTTTTGCCGAAGAAGCAAAAAAACACGTTAAGGAAACCCCCATTCTCGATACTAAACCATCGAAGGAAATAATTAAAGAGAGTCCCAAGGATGCTAAATCTCTTATGAAGGAAGGAAAAGCTTATTTAGAGAAAGAAAACTGTGAAGAAGCTGTTGCCGTTTTCAGAAAGCTGCTTGAGATAGATTCGAAGAATATAGAAGCATATAAATCTCTTGCTTTAGCTTTAGGATGTCTCGTCGAGAAGGGATATGACGAGAAAATTTATGAAAATACCGATTATCGCACGAAAATAGCATTTGAAGTAATGAATGTGCTGGATAAGGCGGTTGCTCTCTCGCCGGGAGACGGGGAACTCAGGCTTACAAGAGGTTCTGTGGGTGTATATATGCCTTTCTTTTTGGGAAAACTCGACCAGAGTATAGAAGATTTAAACAAGATTTTAGAAAGCGATGCGGAAAGTTCTATGAAAGCTGAGGCAATGTATCATCTCGGTATTGCATATCAGAGAAAAGCTCTGGAATACTGGGATAAAGTGATAGCAGATTATCCTAAATCGGATGCATCAAAAATGGTCTTTGAAAGTATGCGTCCGGGTATAAAAAGAATCGACACTGATAAATTTAAAGATGCCACTGTGGTTGTGGATTTTGTTTTGGGATTTCAGGACGCCTTGGCTCCGCAAACTGCGGTATGGATAGAGGATAAAAAAGGTAACTTCATAAAGACCCTTTATGTATCGGGTTTCAGCGGTTACGTTAAAGAAAAACAGCTCTGGTTAAAGAAATGGGCGGAATCTTCCAAATATGTGGATACAGATGCGGTTACCTCGGCAAGTATCGATGTCGGACATCATATTTACATCTGGGAATTAAAAGACCATAACGGTAAAAAAGTAAAATCAGGGGAATATGTTGTCAAAGTCGAGGTTTCTTCCTGGCCATCGATGAAATATCAATTGGCTTCAGTCGCAATAAAAATCAATGGCAAAAAAAATAAATCAACCGTTGAAGAAGGAGACATAATACCCTTCTTAGAAGCCACTTATTATCCGAAGAAATAAAATGCGCATTTAATTATGTATGTATAAAATCGGCGTTTGCGGCGATAACTGTTCTTATTGTCCCAGGTACCTCGCAACTCTAAGTGGTAATATAGAAGAACTGGAAAAAGTAAAAGAATTGTGGGTTCGTTTAGGTTGGAGAGACGAATCATTCTCTGCCGACAAGCTGGTCTGTTACGGTTGCAGTCCGGAAGTTAAATGCGCTTATCCGGAACTTCGCAATTGTGCTTATGAGAAAAAAATCCCTAATTGCGGTTTATGCGATAATTATCCCTGCGACTTAGTAAACGCAGCTTACGAAAGGACAAAGCGGTTGACGGCTAACGCCAGAAGAGTCTGCAATAGGGAAGAAATGGATATATTAAATAAGGCATTTTTACATAAAAAAGGAACTTTAGAAAAAATATACAATCGAATAAAAAACCCCGGTTAATCTAAGGTTGGATTACGCCTGACAACTAGAGCAGAAATAGCAGGTTCCGCCTAAATACTGCATTTTTTCTATAACTTTGCCGCATACTGGACAGGGTTTACCAGCCGCGTTCTTATCCAGAATACGAACATATCCTCCGGGATTGTTATACAAATCTACCTCGTCATACCTTCCGCCCTTTTCTATCACCTCATTAACTGTTGCGATTATCTCATCATAGAGCTTTTTTCTTTTATTCTTATCCAGCCCGCTTATTAGAAATCTTGGGTGGAGACGGGCTTTAAAAAGAATATCCTGCGCAATAGCGTTCCCGAGACCCGGGATTAATTGATCCTGCGTTAAAAGTCCTTTAACGCTTCTTTTTTTATCGTCTAAAAGTGAATCTATAAGCCTGGAAAAATACTCGAATGTGAATTCCTTTTCTACTGGTGTTACTCTCATATCTTTTGCATATTGCCTGTTCCGTTCCTCACCCTTTTCATACAGTTCCATTGCCCCCCACATCTGTGTGGTAAAGGTGAGAAACGAATCGTCTGTAAAAATAAGGTATAAGTGGTATGTTTTCGGCATTTTTGCGTCAGGAGAGTTGAATAACAGTTTTCCTCCGCACTCACCAAACAGCAAAACATAACCGGGGTCAAGAGGAATAAAAAGCCATTTACCTTTTGACTTTGTAACTCCTATTTTTTTACCTTTCGTTAATTTTTCGAATTCTTCGTGAGTCCTATTATACCAGACAAACTTATGAGGTTTGTTCCCTAATGAACCTTCTTTTATTGTTTTCCCTTTTAAAGTTTCATTGAATTGTTTCGCAAAATTTACTATTTCAGGCAATTCAAACATTCTTCTCCTCCGTTTTCAGGACCTTGGATTTAGAGGGAGTTAAAAAAACAAAAAACTCTGTGTTCTCTGTGGTAAAAAAGATCTAAATAATTCTCAGTTCTTTAAGAACGGTTTTTAGTTTTTTCTTATTTTCGCCGCTCATTTCGCACATAGGAAGACGGAAAACTTCTCTTACCATTCCCTTCATCGCAAGAGCGGTTTTTATTGGTATTGGATTTGTTTCTATAAATTCGACTTTGAAGAAAGGTAAAAGCTCATAATGTAATTTCCTCATTTCCTCGAAATTCCCGTTCAAACCTGCTTTTACCATTGCACTCATCCTGTCGGGTATGATATTGCTCGCAACGCTTATAACGCCTTTCCCGCCTGCTGCCATTAAAGGAAGGGTTAAGTTGTCGTCTCCCGAAAGGACAATGAAATCATCAGGAGTTCGGTCTATCACATCCATCATCTGGGGAAGACTCCCCGAAGCCTCCTTTACTCCTACGATGTTCGGGTGTTCCGCCAGTCTCACTATCGTGTCGGTTTCAATATTTTTGCCGGTTCTTCCCGGTATATTGTAAATTATCATCGGAAGGTCAACCTCGTCGGCAATCGTTTTGAAATGGCGATAAAATCCCTCCTGGGTAGGTTTATTGTAATAAGGTGCAACCTGAAGACTTGCATCTGCCTTCAAATCTTTAGCTCTGGAAGTCATAAAAAGAGCTTCTCTTGTCGAATTCGAACCGGTTCCGGCTATAACCGGTACCCTTTTATTGACATGTTTACAGACTATTTCTATTACGTGTACATGTTCCTCATGATTCAGAGTGGGAGATTCCCCTGTTGTCCCCATGGGAACTATACCCGCCACTCCGTTTTCTATATTAAAATCCACTAATTTTTTAAGGTCTTCTTCATTTATGCTTTTATCATCATTGAATGGCGTAACTAACGCGGTAAAAACACCTTGAAACATCTCACCCTCCTATTATTTCATTCATCATGTCTTCAATATTATAAAAACCTTTCTTCCCTTTTATCCATTCGGCAGCCTTTAATGCTCCCACGGCTAAGCCTCTCCGGCTTCTCGCAGTGTGTTTTAACTCGATTGTATCGACTTCACTATCGAAAGCTACCACATGGGTACCCGGGACGCTGCCGCCTCTTACAGATGCAAGATGTATCTCTTCCTCTGAAATTTTCCGGGAAAGTTTTTCCGTTATTATTTTCTTCTTGTTTTTTAAATTCTCGAGAAGAATATCTCCAATCATATTCATAGTTCCAGAAGGGCTGTCTTGCTTTCTATTATGATGAACCTCATATCCCATTACATCGTATATCGGGAACTTATTCATTAAACCGGCGCTATGCTTTATTATTCGAAAGAATAAATTGACTCCTATCGAGAAATTACCCGACCATATCAGTCCTATTTTGCTCTTTTCGACTTTTTCTTTGACTTCCTGCAAATATTCATACCAGCCCGTAGTTCCGATTACTGCGTTTATGCCATATTTTATATAGTTATCGATATTTTCAAGAATAATAGCCGGAATGGTAAAATCAATAACGACGTCAGCGCCGCAAAGATTTTCTTTACTCAATTCTTTGAATTTTGCCGATTTTATTGCCGGGTCAATTGTCGAAACAACTTTATGTCCGTTTTCACGAGCCAGTTGTCCGGTAATTTTTCCCATTTTACCATATCCTATTATCGCAATTTTCATTATTGTTCTCCCTTATTTAAGTATATTAATTGTATAAGTTAATAAGTCAAGACGATTTACAGTGAGAGATACTTATCAATCTCGTAATCGGTTACGTGGATTCTGTAATTTTCCCACTCTTTCTTCTTGTTCTGAATGTATTTATTAAAGAATCTATCACCAAACAGACCTTTAACCATTTTACTTTTTTCTGTTTCCATTATTGCCGTATAAAGCGAATCAGGAAGCACTTCTATATTCAATTTTTTCTTTCTTTCTTTGGACATTGTATAAATATCCTCTTCAATCGGGTTTCCCAGTTCTAATTTCTCTTTTATTCCAGCAAGGCCCGCTCCAAGCATAGCCGAGATAGCTAAATAAGGATTGGTTGCCGGATCCGGAGTTCTGTATTCTACCCTGCATGAACTTACGCTTTTGAAAGAAGGTACCCTGAGAAGGGCGGAACGATTCTGTCTTCCCCAGGAAACGTAAACAGGTGCTTCATATCCGGGAACAAGGCGCTTGTACGAATTTACCCATTGATTCGTTATAGAAGTAATTTCTATTGCGTACCTTAAGAGACCCGCAGAATAATTTTTGGCTATTGGAGAAAGATGATAATTATCCTTCTTGTCGTAGAAAATATTCTTCCCTTTAGAGAAGAAAGACTGATGAAGATGGAGCCCAGAGCCATTAAGTCCGAAAACGGGCTTCGGCATAAATGTTGCAAATACACCGTTTGCGCGAGCTGTCTCTTTGATTACATATTTCGCAACCTGAATATGGTCAGCCATTTTTAAAGCTTCTTCATACCTGAGATCTATCTCGTGCTGGTTTTCGGAAACCTCATGATGAGCCACTTCAACTTCTACGCCTACTCCGTTTAAAATATTGACGATTTCTTCCGAAATCTCGTCATACTTATCGTAAGGGAGAACGTCAAAATACCCTTTAGTATCGCGAATGTTAAGGTTTCTCTTCTCCGAAAAATAGAAAAATTCAAGCTCGGAGCCGACAAAAAAATCCCAGCCGTTTTTCTTCGTTTGTTTTAAAATACTTTTCAAAACGTGCCTCGGAGAAGATTCAACCGGCGTACCATCAGGATAATATATATCACAAACGAAAACAATCGTTTTCTTTCCGTTTTCGTCCGGAAAAATATAAGAGGAGGAAAGGTCGGGTTTTGCGGTAAGGTCGGATTCTTCTATTCGTACTAAACCTTCAATCGAAGAACCGTCGAAATTCATCCCCTCATTAAGAGCTCTTCCCGCTTCTTTATGACTTATTGAAAAACCTTTAACTTTACCAAGGATATCTGTAAACCATAAACGGATGGCTTTCACCTCTCCTGCTTTTAATAGAGAAAACAGATCCGATTTATTCATTTTCCCCCCATAATATAGATTTATTCGTATTTATCCTATAAATCAGGTTAAAGTATATTAGTTCACCCCTTTTTGTCAAGTTAATTTAAAGATTCAATGAGTCACTTTAAACTTAAAATTTTTCAATGGTTAGAAAGTCTTTCCGTTACAAAAGTTCGTATTTTTTTAGAACGATCACGACTTAATGTCTTAAGCAAGCCCTCCGCCCGTACCCCTCCTATCTCAGCCACAGCTTTCACCGCCTCAAACCTAAGCTCATCCGAAAATTCAGGTATGCCGAAAACTTTCTTCGCCTCGATTATTTGAGCTAAAGACTCTACAGATTGGCTGTTGCCCTTTTCAAGTAGAATTCCACAAATCATTTTCTTTATCTCTGTTCCTTCATCTTTCGAAAATTTATTTAAGAGCAATCTTTTATTCAAGGCTGTCACTCCTTCATCTGAAATAATAGGCCCAAGAATAGAAATCGCGTATTTTTGTACTTCCGAAAAATTCGAATCTAAAAAAGATAACAAATAAGTTTCTGCTTCTTCTTTCAAAACATGTCTGATTGCTCTTATTATTTCTATCTGAACTTTTTCGTGGTCATCTTTTAACGCATAAATATCATCTATAATTTCTTTGTTCCCAATACTACCAAGAATCAAAACTGCGTTTCTTCTCACGAACCATCTTTTATCGTTAAGATATTTCTTGACAATATCGGGAGCTGTGCTACCTATACTTTGAATTATTTTCAAAAGAGAAAATCTGACTTCCTTATCCTCAGAATCCTTCAATAACTCCATCAGATAGGGAATTGACTCTTCTCCAAACTCATCGACCTTATCCACTACAATTTTTCTAAGGTCTTCTTCCCACAAGAGGGAAAGCAAAACGTTTATCGCTTCCTTGGTCTTGAATTCAGCCAAACGGGGAATAATAATCTTTGCTTTGGCTGCATTGCTTACTTCGCCTGCAAAAAAAGAAACAATAGAGCTGGCTAAAAAATCATATCCTACAACCACACTCCTTTGACCTACCACAGCCAGAGCATCTGTATACTTAATATAAACTTCCTTATTTTTCTCGCTTCTTGCATATTCCATCAATCTGTCAACAATCCTTCGAATAACGGCAATCTTTTCTCCTTTAAAGAGCTGCTCGAGAAGGTTCTGAATATTTGAAATCGCAGTGATCCTGACCTCAGTTGATTCTGACGCAAGACTTTCATAAAAAGATTCCATGAAAGATTTTATGTCCGTCAAATCCATACTCGACTTCAGCTTATCCTGCAAACGGCCATAAGCTTTTCTGCTTACACCGCCTACCTTTTTAAGGCTTTGCGGTTCTGTTATTAATTGCTTCCACAATTTTGAAAATTCATCTCCGCTAATTCCCAATTGCCCTAAACGCTCTTCTGTAAACACACGCAGGTCTTGAAGCTTTTCTTTTCCCAAAGAAGATAAAAGTCCATCCAGCATTTCTCTTTGCTTTTCTTCAATTAAAACAATAATCAGTGAAACAATGCTTTCGTTATCCATTAAAGGTAACAAAACCTTAGCCATCGTAACCTTTACCGGACTTTTGCTATTGATAATACGAGCAAAGATTTCTTTCCTGAGTCTATCAGGAACTTTTTTGAAAGTCTTTCTGATCTTACTAGCTTCACTCAGCAAATTATCTTCCCCAAATTGCCTTATAAATTCCTTTACAAAGTTTTCAAGACCTTCACTTATTTTTTCTGCTTTATTATCATCATCTTTATCGAGCTTACACACAGAACTGAAAAAAGTAGAGACTTGTTCAGCACCATAATCTTCCTTAGAAACTTCCGAAAACTTACTTACAAAAGATCTAATATCTCCTGGCACGACTCCCGCACCGCTTCCAGCTCTTAACTTCTTAACTTCTCCCTTTTTTTCATCTTTTTTCTCTCCTTTCTTTTTCTCTGTTTCTTTCTTCTTCCCCATCTTTGATTTAATCTTTTTCTCAAGTCCGGATATATACTTTTCCTCAATATTCATCATTTTTAGTCTTTCCCTTATTTCAGGTAGAATCCCGTCCAGTCTTTCCGGTGTCAGATTAAGAAGTAAATCCTCAGCATCAAAAACTCCGAGAAGTCGGACCCTGTTTACAAAAATTTCCACAATTTCTTCATCGGAAAAGCTCATTATAATTGATTTTATTATAGAAGAAACCTGCTTTAGTTTTAATTTATCTTTGAGTATGAATCTCTTAGCCTCCTGGCTTATTGATCCCATGACTTCCTCGAAAACAGCTTCACGTTCTTTTATATCCGGTTTAGATGAAGCCTCAGCCATACCATCATACAATTTAACAAGACCCGCTGTCACCTTTTCTGCTTCTACAGAAGGAGGATCTTCCGTTTGAACTTTACAAGTATTCTCAAGGAAGCGAACCAAATTAAACTCTTCCTCCTCAACTATATCTACAACTCCTTCTCCTCCTCCCTCATAGTCTCCCTCACCTTTCGTTCTAATTTTAAACTCGACAGTATTGAAATATACTTTATCCGCCCTTCTTTCTATTAAAAGATTATTTATATCGTCATAAGTGTTAACATCCCTTGGGGGATTAGCTACCAGATCTAAAAAACCTTCTATATCTATCTCAGTGCAAGACGTGTCAAAGGTCAAACTCTCAACATTTAGTCTCTTAAGCCTTTTAACAAAAATCTGCACACTCTCGTAATCGGCAAGATCAACATGAACGTCTTCCACAATTATGCTTTCTCCTAAGAAAACAAAAGAAATCTCAGCGATTTCTTCCGCAAAAGAATTAATCTCATCAACTATTTTCTTATTCTGTTCCTTTATTATAGGATGTTCTCCGGGATAGGCTATTTTATGATTAACTCCAAGAGCAAGATCCCTAAGAAGATCTATCAATGTCTCTTTCTCTATTATTTCCTCCTGTTAAGATAATTATACTGATTTTCTATAATTTTTCAAGCTTTTCGTACAATTAAACTTACTCCCAGCTATTTGGTTTTTCTCTGGCTTGGAAACCAAATTCCCGGGTAACGTAAAATAGTGCCCCAAATCTATTGGAATATGTTAAACAAAAATCAAATTTACTTATTCTTATTCCCATCCCTGCTCCGTAAACTATATGATACTCATCCCATTCTCCAAAAGGATAGGAAGGAAGAGAGTCCTGTATGGGAAGAAGAATATACTCCTGCATTGAAACGCCTGCTAGTCCTATCAAAATAAAATTGCTTATGTATTTTCTTGCAACAAAATGTGCTGCTACTTCGTTTCTTTCTCTATACTCGGCGAAATAATCTTCGGGATAATCTTCCGGGTCACCCCAATTGTAAAAGGGAATATCATAGTGCGCCGGGGCGTTGCCTGTCATGGACATTGTTAGCTTGGTCCCGAAATTTAAAGTAGGATAAACTCTTTTCCCGAAATCCAAAGAAAAAGTCAACGCGTCATTACCTCCGGCTAAACCCCCGACACCGCCACCAAAGAAATATTGAATAATTATCAGGATAATCATTGAATTGTATCTCCTTTGATTTTACATCTCTTAAAATTTTCCATTATCTCTAATGCAGAAAGAAATACGACCATTGCGCCCAAAAAATAAAGCCAGTCGATTAACTTAATCGCCGCGAAAGAAAGAAATTCGCTGATCAAAGGCCCGTAAACCCCTAAGAAGACAAGTCCGATCGATGCTAATATAAACCATAATAATATCTTATCACTCAAAAATTTTCGATTAAAAGCAGAAGAAAGATCATATCTTCCCGGCAGGACATTTGCGAATTGACAGTAAGCAATAGTTAGGTAGCTTACCGTTGTCGCCCTGGCATAAAGAATAGTATGCTCGTTTCCAACGGTAAGAGTCACTCCTTCTCTAAACATAAAAAGCGCGAATTTAGCAAAAGCAAGAGCCCCTACTAAAAACCCCGGCGGAGCTATCTCGGTAATTGTCCTTTTATTTAATATATGTTCCTCCTGTTTTCCTGGAGGCATATTCATCAGTGCTTTTTCTCCTTTCCCTCCAAGAAGTATGATAATACTAATTATATCTTGGACTAAAGCAAAAAACAACCCTTAAATATTGGCGAGTTATACTTATTTGATAATAAAAAATGCGTAAGTGATTACGCAATCATTTGTATAAATAAAGGGAAGAGATTTATTCCGGGAACCTACCGAAATTTACCTGTTCTTCTTTTTATGTCTATCGGCTCTTCTTTTCTTTTTTCTTTTATGTTTTTTTATCTTCTTTAATTTTCTTTTTCTACCACTCGGCATAAAATCTCTCTTTTCCTCCTTTTATCCTTATATCGAGAATAGATTGCAAAGAAGTTAAATGAAATTGCTATTCTGTCAACCCTTTTCTTTTAGAACCTGAAAGATTTTTGAACCACGAGAAGAAAAGAGAAGTCAGGAGATGAGAATTCAGAATCACATCCCAACATCCAAGAACAGGACTCAGATAAATGTAGATTAACAGGATTTTTTTTGACTAAAACTTGGGACTCAAGACCTAATACCTGTTTCTCACAAAAGGACCACACAGAAAATTTATTTGTTTTCTAAGCTAACGGCTAAAAGCGAACAGCCGATAGCTCCTTTTTATATCCTTGACACATTTTTCAATAATCATTATAATCTTATGTATTAACTATAAACGCGGGAGGAGAAGATGAAAAAAATATCTTTTATTATGTTTATTTTATTACTTGTTATTCTGCTTGCCGGAGCTGATTGTGAAGAAAACGATAACTTCGATTTCTCAGGGTCAACAATAGACCATCACTGCGTAGACATAACCCAAATATCGGTAAGCTGGATTGAAGAAGCAAAAAATACACTCCATATAGGCTACGGTCACACATCTCATGGATGGCAGATAACCTATGGTATGAGGGGATTGGTCGACTTCGCCAACAGCGGAGGAAAAGGCCTTTCTCTTCCCGATAGTATTTTTGCTTTTAACAATGGAGGAACGAACGGAGCCCTCGATTTCGAGGACGGAGACGGTTATGGTGAAGGCTGGCTCGAGCTTGACTGCGGATACTATCCCAATTGGGTAGACGAAACGAGAGAATATCTTGACGACCCTTCTCATTCGGATGTAAATGTTATTATGTGGTCATGGTGCGGGCAGGTGAGCAGCAGATATTCTTCAGGTCTTCTCTGGGATCAATACCTTGGGCCTATGACACAGTTAGAAGAGGATTATCCAAATGTAACCTTCATTTATATGACGGGACACGTGGATATAAACGATGATGCTAACAATAAGGCAGCGAATGACTCAATAAGATCATACTGTCAGAATAATGGTAAATGGCTTTTTGATTTTGCTGATTTTGACCGTCACGATCCTGACGGTACTTATTATGAATTTGTAAATGATAATTGTGACTACTACGATGCGGTGGGAGGCAATTTCCTTGGTAACTGGGGAGAAAAATGGCAGAATTCCCATACCGAAGGAGTGGATTGGTATTCTACTCCGGGTTCTCATACCTACCCTATAAACGAAAACCAGAAAGGGTATGCAGCATGGTGGTTGTGGGCGCGTCTTGCCGGATGGGATGGGGAATAATTTAAAGTATTATAAATTTAAGTTCTTTTTTTCAAAGAGTTCTATACAAGCATCAACGACGTCAGGGTCGTACTTTTTACCTTTGCCCTTTAAAAGTTCCTCCAGGGTCTTTTTAATATCGTGAGAAAACCTGTACGGTTGAGAAGAAGTCATAGCCTCCAAAACATCTGCTACAGCAAGGATTCTTGCTCCCATATCGATTTTATCTCCCTTAAGCCCTAAAGGATAACCGGACCCATCAATTCTTTCATGGTGCTGAAGAACTATTCTGGCCGCTTCTTCCATCACCCTGATTTTTGATATTACTTTGTATCCAATATATGAATGAAATTGTGCAATTTCATACTCTAATTTTGTCAAACTTCCGGGTTTATTAAGAATTTCCGAAGGTACACATATTTTACCTACATCGTGCAGTTTACTCGCAGCCCTCAAAGCTAATTTCTGCCTGAGACTTAATTCAAGATATTCGGCTAAAGTCTCACTGATCTCGGCAACTTTCTTTTGGTGCTTACTAACACGAGTCTCTACACTCTCTACGTATTTTTCAACGGCTGGGAGCGATTCAGACATCACTTCTTTTAGGAGCTCGAATCTTTGATGCAATTCCTCAGCTGCGTTTTTATGATCCGAACACTCCTCTTCCCAATCACTTACTTTTTGACGGAACTCCGCAAACTCATGCATTTCATACACCTCTAATTATAAAGAACTGCTTAATTACTAATCAAATTTTTATAAAAATATATAATCTTAAGTTTTATTTTACGATTTTTTCAATAATTTGTCAAGGGGGTTTTTTCTGCTTCAAACGGCATATACGTAGAAAATTTTTATAAAATATACACCGATGAATATTGTATATTAAAGTTATTATCCTTCGTCTATTGCAAAAATTTAACTTATCATTATATTATTATAGAGGAAAAAGCGAAATTAAAATTAATAATACAAAAAAAGAAGGAAAAAACATTGAAACAAACTGAAGAGATAGGGAAAAAATTAAGAAGATTCAGAAAAAATAAGGGCTGGACTCTTAAAGAAATGGCCGGGAAATTAGGGTTACACTGGACCACTATCCAAGCCTGGGAAAAAGGTAAATACGGCATCCCCTCGACCAAAGTCGATAGAGTTTGTAAACTAATCGGTATTTCCCCCAGTCTCTTATTCGAAGAAAAACCCGACAAAATACTTTATCCTTACGTTGAAGGTCTATTTCAAAATACTTCTGTTCTAGCTCCTGAAAATATCAGTAAAAATATTAACATAAAGGAAATTTTACCTTCCGGTGCAGATTTCGCTCTTTTAAAAGTTGAAAGTGAAAGTATGAAAAACGCAGGTATTTTAAAAGGCGATTTGGTCGTCATAGACACTTCTTATGTAGATCTTCATATAAAAAATATTTATGCTGTTGCAATATTTTACGATAAAGGTAAAAAAGGGAAAGTAACCCTAAAGAAAATTGAAAAAGTAGGGAGTACTGTTATATTAATACCTTCAAACATCGAGTATGATATTCAGGTTTATCACAAATCGGAAATTCAGGTCCTTGGGAAAGTAATCAGAGTCTTAAGAGCCCTGCAATAAACAATTACCAATACTCCTGCATTATCAAACAAAAATTTTAAAGAAAAAGCGACATTATAAGCCCTTCACAATGTAAAAATCAAATATCAAGATGTAAAATCTTAAATTAAAGTTAAAAAAGTAAAAAACAAGAAACAACAAATCACACGAATAACACGAATATTAGTAAAACAAACTTTATTATCTATATTAATAAAAATTAATATTCTTAAATTTATTTGTGAAATTTGTGCTATTTGTTGTTAAAAAATGAGGCGGGGGGAGACATAGAAAGCTTAGTTTTATTTGTTGTTAAATGTTTTGATATTTAATTTTTTTCTGAAACTATTTCCTTAAGATTCATAATCCTTAGTGTTAAAATACCGCCAATTATAACAATCAAATGATAAGTTATGAACCTCCATAAAATCGCAAACATACCTATAAGGTAACGGGGGATTGACGAATAAAACAAAACCGCAAAACCGCCTTCTATTATACCTTCTGCACCGGGAGTAGGAAAAAAGAAAGCAGCGAACAGCAGAAAAACCTGTCGAAATATCGTCTCCAAATAGGGAACGTCTATTGATAGCCCTTTTAGTATAAAGTAAGCTATAGAGTAGTTTGGTATGTATACAATAATAGTTGTAAAAATAATCGCCAAAGCATACAATTTTTTGTTCTTTATGAATTCAAGTAATTTATTTCTAATTAATTTCAACTCTCTTAAAACGCGGAATATAATTCTTGTTGCTCTTGTGGTTTTTCCTTTCCTAAAAGTCAAAGAGTAAATCATTTTTTTTAAAAGTTTTGGCATAGAAAGAACCAAAAACAGAAGGCTGAAAAGAAAAAGATATGCAAATATAGAATACCGAGACAAAATTTGCATGGACCTGCCGGGGTATTCAGTTCTAAAAAAAGGTAATATAAAAGGCAAAAATATAAGCATACCAATAAGATAGAAAAGGCCTCTAAACAATAGCAACAATAAAGCGGTACCCCATTTTAACCCAGCCTTATTAAGAACATAAGCCTGCAATGGAGATCCTCCTGCCTGAAACGGTGTAACCGCAGAAAGAAAAGCCCCGCAGAAGATAACCTGGGTACAGCGCCCAAAGGCAATCCATTTTCCTGAAATTGCCTTAGCGATAAGTCTTATCCTGAAAGACTCAAAAATAAGATATAAAGAAAGCATGAAAAGAACTATTGGGAGATAAACCAAATTTATTTCCCTGAAGGAATCCCACGTTTTATTAGTAGCGGTGAAGACTAACAATAATGTGAAAGTTGCTATACAAAGAGCAATGAATATTTTTAGCCCTTTTATTATAGAAGATCTGGATAGACTACTTCTTTTCGAGTAAGATTGTGGGGTCATCTTCGAGTGCATTTCCTACTACCACTATATCAGCACCTGCTCTATGTTTGCTATCAATTTCTTTCCTGTCTTTAATTCCACCTCCAACCACAAGTGGAATTTCTATATATTCCTTGACTCTCTTTATTATTTCATCTTTAACCGGATATCTTGCACCGCTACCGCACTCCAAATAAACCATTTTCATGCCAAGAAGTTGAGCTGCATATGCCGTATCTTTTATTTTTTCTACATCGTCCTGAGATATCGGTTTTGTACCTGAGACAAATTCCACAGTGGTTTTTCTCCCCCCGTCAAGTAAAATATAACCGGTAGGTATAACCTCTATATCCGTTTTTTTTAAAATAGGCGCCGCCTTGATTTGTTCCTCTATCAAATATTTAGGATTTTTACCACTTATAAGAGACAGAAAAAGAATGGCGTCTGCCGAGGACGAAATCTGCTCAGCAGAACCCGGAAAAATAATAACAGCTTTAGAAGCTACGGATTTAACCTTTTCAGTGAACCTCTCAAAGTTATTATTCCATGACGTACTGCCTCCTACAAGAATAAAATCAATTTCACTTTTCTCTATCAATTCAATTTTTCTCTCGAGGCTTCCTAAGTTTTCGGAATCGGGATCAAGAAGCGCAAACAGCATCTTTTCTTTCTGTTTCTTCTTAGAAAGGATTTTTTGATAAATAGTCATTTAAGTTCTTTTTTCAAAATTTCCGGGAATTCCTTTAGCATTTTAGGTACTTTTTTAACCTCGCTTCCGCCTCCTTCTGCCCTTCTTCTATCACCTCCTCCCCCGCCATTAATTATTTTACAAACTTTCTTGATTAATTCGCTCGCATTTAACTTTTTCGTTAATTTTTCGCCCACAAATAATAACACAAAAACAGAAGGTCCTATAGTACTCGTAAGTAAACCTATCCCTTCCGGCATTTTTTCTCTTAATATTCCGGAAATCTTTCTCAAAGATTCTCTACTACCCTCGACTTCCGCGGCGACAAAATTATAATTCCCAATTTTAGAAACCTTTTTTAGCAGTTCTTTTACTCTTGTGTCAGCTGCCTTACTTTCCATTTTGTCTATCTGTTTCTTTTGTTCTTTTAATAAAGCCAGCGTCTTTTCAATCCTTTTCGGCAGATTTTTCCTGTCTATATCGAGAAGAAACTCCATCTCCTGTACCAAATTTTCCATATCTCTCATCCACTTATATGTAGAATATCCGGTAACGCCCTCAATTCTTCTCACGCCGGATGCTATACCTGTTTCAGAAGTAATCTTAAAAAGACCTGCTTCTACTGTGTTATTAAGATGAGTCCCGCCGCACAACTCTCTTGAAAAATCATCAACGGAAACCATACGAACAGTCTCTCCATACTCTTCGGTAAAAAGAGCTACCGCTCCTTTCTTTTTCGCTTCCTCAAAGGATAGCACCTCCGTCTTGACTTCCATTTCTTTTATAATTGCCTTATTAACTTCCTGCTCTACCAGTTCGATTTCCTCTTGCTCTAACGGCTTTGGGTGTGTAAAATCAAAGCGGAAATGGTCGGGAGCTACGAAAGATCCCTCCTGTTTAACCCAATCTCCAAGCACCTGTCTTAAAACTTTATGGAGGAGATGAGTAGCGGTATGATTTCTTCTTATAGCATTGCGCCTTTCTATGTCTATCTTTGCACTTACTTTCGAAATCTTGAATTTCCCTTCGAGTTTTCCTTTATGAACATTACCTAACTCTGAAGGGAAAGTATCTTTAACATTCAACTTCCAGCCTTCCCCCTCAATTATGCCTGTATCACCTACCTGCCCTCCTTGCTCTGCATAAAATGGGGTCTCGCTCAAAACAATTTCAAAATCACCGTTTAGTTTTCTATAGGCTAAAATCTCGCTTTCGCACTTTTCTTTATCGTAACCAACAAATTTCGATTCATTTTTTTTCACAATTTCCCACTTAATTTTATCTTCGGCTTCAAATTCATGCTTTTGACGTCCTCTGTCTTTTTGTTTCTCCATCTCTTTTTTAAACCCTTCCTCATCCACAGAAAGTCCTTCTTCTTCGGCTATCTCTTTGGTTAAAGTAAAGGGAAACCCGTAAGTATCATACAGTTTAAATGCATCTTCCCCGCCTATTTTTAAATTTTTCTTATTTTTAGCCGCATCGACGATTTCACTTAAAATCGAAATCCCTGAAGCCAGAGTCTCTATAAAGCTTTCCTCTTCTGATTTTATAATAAGTGTAACCTGTTCGATTTTGCCTTTGAGGTAAGGATAGCGCTTCCGCATTATTGAAATAACAGAAGGAACCAGTTCACTCAATATTGGCTTTTCCACACCGATTTTCCTGGCCGAAGTTAAGGCTCGCCTTACCAATCTCCTTAAAACATATCCCCTTCCGGTATTTCCGGGATAAGCCCCTTCACTTATAGCAAAAACCAATGCTCTTGTATGATCCGCAATAATATTGAAAATTTTTTCGTTATCTTTGTACTTTGCTCCGGATAAATCTTCTGCTGCCTGAATTATAGGAAAGAACAAATCGGTTTCAAATATAGAAGGTTTATCCTGCATTACCATCGCGAGCCGCTCTAATCCCATACCTGTATCAACGCCCTTATTTTTCAGCGGATACCTGCCATTCTCTTTATGGTCGTACTGAGGAAAGACATGATTCCACAATTCGATGTATCTATCGCATTCTCCGTCGAACTCACAGTTCCCAAACTTTTTCCCCATATCATAAAAAATCTCACTGTCGGGCCCGCAGGGACCTCTTCCGCCCGCGGGTCCCCAGAAATTATCATCCCTTCTAATTATCTTTTTTTCGGATACTCCGATTCCTTCTTTCCAAATATTATAAGCTTCTTCATCCTCAGTATATACGGATATAAAAAGTTTTTCCTCAGCAATTCCGAGAATTTCAGTCAGGAATTCCCATCCCCATTTAAGCGTTTCCTCTTTAAAATAATCACCAAAGGAAAAATTCCCGAGCATTTCAAAAAAAGTATCGTGCCAGAAAGTTTTACCCACTTCAGTCAAATCAGACAGCCTGAGGCACTTTTGAACCGATGCCGCCCGGCTGAATTCGACTGGCATCTCACCGGACCATAAAGGTTTAAATTGGACCATACCTGCAGAAGTAAATAGCAGTGTCTTATCGCCGGGAATCAGCGGTGATGAATCGACTATTTTATGCCCTTTTTCTTTGAAAAATTTAAGAAATTCTTCTACTAATTTATCCGAATTCCACATAGCTCATATTAACAAAGTCTATTTTATTGTCAAGAACCCACACCCACTACCACCCAAAATTAATCTCACACAAAGAACACAAAGCCCCACCACACAACCAAAAAAAATATTATTTTTTTGTTAATAAAACCCACCCCCAAATCCAAAGTTCTAAGTTGGGACGCAGATGAACTCAGATTTAAAAGGATTTATTTTTGTTGTTTTTAACTCGAAACTTTAAAACGAAACCCTAAACCCTAACTCACACAAATAGCACAAATTTTTTCTCTTCTTAACGAAGATACTTAACGCCGGGACTAAATGAATTTATCATTTATGCTCATGGTATCGTATTAGATGAAACTTTCTATCAAGGTGTCTTTCACCTTCTTTTGTTAGAGAAAATCCACCTTGATTCTCAACTATTAAATTTTTTTCTAAAAGAGGTTTGATTAAAATATTGAATTTTGCCCCAAAATTAAAACCCTTGCCAAGACTGAATTTAAACTCGCTGATTACTGGCATATATTCAGGGTCGAAAGTGTCCTTTAAACTTTTGATTATTTTTTCTCCACTCTTTATTTTGTTTTCTCTTATCGTGTACAAAACCCATAGCCTAAAAGATTCAAGCTTCGATAGATGCCATTGTTCTTCAAAGAGATATTTATATTTATCAAAATTCGCTTCCTCGCCTTTTGCGGTTGCGAAAGCTTCTTTTGTAAGTCCGAATGCGTCTTTTAAAATCCTATAGGATATGTAAACGCCTATAGAGGCATCAACGAAATGTAATCCAAAAACGGAAAGTATAGCCCCCAGTATAACAGCACCGGCAACAAAAATATGATTTTTTGAATCTACTGATTGTGAGATAAGGGCAAAACTACCATGGCTTTTACCTACATATCTCTGGTAAAGAGTTAATACTGCGGCAAATACCATAGCTACTATTTCTACGAAAATTACAAGTAAAGGATGTGTAATAGGTTCAATAGCTCCGCTAAAAATCTGAACTAACTTGGACACAGATTCCACCCCCACACCTATTCCGGTAACAAACATCATTACAATGATAACCGCAACTCCTAACAGTTCTTTTTTAAATCTCATACCCAGCCATACAGCAGCTGCGGAAGCTGTATCTATGCAAGCATCTGCTCCATCTGCAATCAGCCCAACACTGCCGCTGGTAAAACCAGCTGTGAGTTTTGTTATCGTAAGAAAAATATTAACTATAAAAGTATTTCTTGTAGCTGCTTGGGGGCTCTGTATTTGAGATTCAAATACAGAGGCTCCCTTTTCCAAATCTTTTTTAAAATCCTCGGCTTTATACTTACCCTTTTCTGTTAATTCATATTCGCCGTCCAAATTTTTTCTTATTAAGCTCTCTTCTGTTAGTTCTTCGCACTGATTTTTTACCGAATCAATTTTTTTGAAATCCTTATGCCGTTTATCAAAAATTTCTTTCTGAAATAAATCTTTTTTACGAAAGGGAATAGGAATCTTTTCAAAAACTTCTGCAACAAAATGAGAAGCACTTAATGCGAAATAAGAAATAAAAAGAGATATTTTCTCTTCCAATTTTGCAAGGTTTAGTTTCCCTTCTTTTAGAAGAATCAATAAAATAAACTCTTTAAATTCGCCATGGTTGTTTCTTTTTTTCAATTTTCCCCTAAATATTTCTCCATATCATAATATTCTAATTTCTTATTGTTATTCACCGGCAAATAAGTAAACCTGACAATCTCGTACCCCAATGCCAGATAAAAATCTTTTGAAGGAAGCGATGCGCACAATTCGACTCTGCGAATCCCATTTCTCAAAGCGGCTTTCTCTATCCTTGCCATTATTTTTCTACCGTAACCTTTACCCTGGTAACGAGGCAAAACAAAAACTCTCTTTATTTCACTTTCGACTATTGACCCGCTTGCGATAATTTTCCCATCCAATTCCAGCATAAACGTACAACCATTTGGGATGTCTTTCTCGATATTTTCTTTTGAGTGAAGATTTAAAAAATACTCTATCGCCTCATCCGGGTAAACGCCAGTATAAGCCTTTTTAATTGTAGTATGCACAATAAAGATCAGCCGTTCTAAGTCTTTTTTACCATAATTTCTTATTAGAATCCTACTTTCCCTTTTCATATATCCATAATAGTTACCCAAAATCCTTTAAAATGTCAAGCATAAAGAAACATAAAATAGTACGCTGACGGCTTAACGCTATCGGCTTTCCGCTGAACCCACCTCATACCCGAAAATTTTCAGCCGTTAACTCTTGACGTCCGAGGTTTTTTTTGTATATTGCAACATTAGCATGTTTTTTGAGGAGGTAATAGAGCATGAAAAAGAAACACTATTTAAATAAAGAAATCAAACACATAGATATAAAAGCCTTCGATTCAATACCCATAATTGAGCAGTTCGACAAAACGGCTTTCCAGGCAAGAAACTTAGCAAGAGCCGCAAAGATTTATGACTCAATGTTATCGGATACAGATTGTTCAATAATATTATGTCTCGCGGGTTCTATTTTTAGCGCGGGTTTACGGAAAGTTGTATTCGACATGGTTAATAATAACATGGTAGATGCCATAGTTTCCACCGGAGCAATAATAGTAGACCAGGACTTCTTTGAGGCACTAGGGTTCAAACATTTCCGTGGCACACCCCAGGTGGACGATAACGAATTGATGAAATTAATGATCGACAGAATATACGATACATATATAGATGAAGAACAATTAAGAATCTGCGACATGACAATAGCAGAAATCGCAGACAGTATTGAGGCTGCCCCCTACTCTTCTCGTGAATTTATTAAATTCATGGGTCAATATTTGAAGAAAAAAAACATGGGAAAAGAATCAGTAGTCCGAATATCCTACGAAAAAAACCTCCCGATATTTGTACCTGCTTTTTCAGATTCAAGCGCTGGTTTTGGTCTGGTATACCATCAATGGAAAAGAAAGAAAAAGGCTAAAGTATCTATAGACTCCGTCAAAGATTTTCTGGAACTTACTAAAATTAAAGTAAATTCCAAGGAAACGGGTCTTTTAATGATTGGAGGAGGAGTCCCCAAAAACTTCGCACAGGACGTAACAGTAGCTGCAGATATTCTTGAGAAAAAAGCAAACATGCATAAGTATGCTATACAGATAACGGTCGCTGACGAAAGAGACGGAGGTCTATCCGGTTCAACTCTAAAAGAAGCCCACTCATGGGGAAAAGTTGACGAAGGCTCCGAACAAATGGTTTTTTCCGAGGCAACTATAGCCTTACCACTTTTAGCAAGCTATGCCTACCATAGAGGAAGTTGGAAGAATAGAGAAGAAAAAAAATTTAACAATTTATTGAATAAGGAGGGGGAATAGAAAAATGACGCCAAAAGAGGTATTTTTTACCAAAGGTGTTGGTATTCATAAAGATAATCTTGCTTCATTCGAGCTTGCATTAAGGAACGGCGGCATTGAAAAATGTAATTTGGTTAATGTTTCCAGTATTTTGCCGCCATTTTGCAAACAAATATCGAGAGAGGAAGGTCTTTCGAAGCTAAGCCCCGGAGTAATAACTTTCGTTGTTATGGCAAGGAATTCGACCAATGAACCGAACCGGCTGGTTTCCTCCGCAATCGGAGTTGCGATTCCTTCGGATAAAAACAATTACGGATATCTATCAGAACACCATGCTTATGGAGAAACCGCTAAAAAGAGTGGAGAATACGCTGAAGATCTTGCAGCTACAATGCTTGCTTCAACCCTGGGGATACCTTTTGATTCCGATCAGGCATGGGATGAAAGGAAACAGGTCTATCAGGCAAGCGAACACATATTCAAAACCTGGAATATATGCCAGTCCGCAGAAGGAAATAAAGACGGTCTATGGACGACAGTCCTTGCCGCCGCAGTTTTCATACCTGTAAGGTAAATGTCCGAATCCGTCCCTTACAATTTCGGCGGGCTTTCCGATAAGCTCATTAATTATAAATACGCAAAGATAGTTGTATTACCAGTACCTTTTGATAAAACAAGTTCATGGATTAAGGGATCGGACAGGGGTCCAAAAGCAATAATTGAAGCATCCATGAATATGGAACTCTACGATATTGAGACAAGTTCTGAAGTATATAAAAAAGGAATATTCACTGCAGAAGAAATTTTATCAAACAGTTCCGAAGAAATGATTAAATGCGTTTATGAACGGGTGTCGGAATTAATAAAGGACGGAAAGTTTGTCTTGACACTTGGCGGCGAACACTCTATATCTTTTCCTGCTATAAAAGCTCACCATGAAAATTATAAAGATATATCTATTCTTCATCTCGATGCACATACCGACATGAGGGATTCTTACCTTGACAACAAATACAGCCACGCATGTGTTATGGCGAGAGTAAAAGAAATAAACAACAATATTATTTCGATAGGAATAAGGAGCCAGGATTCGTCGGAATTAAAAAATATCGATAAGGATAATATCTTTTTTGCTCGGGACATTTACAATTCCGAAGAATGGATAGAAAAAGCCATAGGTAAACTCAACAAAAATGTTTATATATCGTTAGATCTTGACGTTTTTGACCCGGCGGTCCTTCCATCCACGGGAACACCCGAACCTGGTGGTCTAGGCTGGTACGCTGTTATAAAGCTACTGAAAGAAGTCTGTAAAAATAGAAATTTAATTGGTTTTGACGTTGTTGAACTCTGCCCAACTGAAAACAAGGCATCGGATTTCCTCGCCGCAAAGTTGATATACAAGTTACTTAGTTATAAATTTTACCTTTAATAGAGAAGAACCTCACCAAACAACCCCTATAATAGCCACGGATTTACACTGATTTGCACAGATTTTCTATTTCATAAGTGTTTAATCTTTTGAAAAAATTTTTCAACTACTTGACACTATCACAAAAAAAGCTATAAATACTATAAGAAATTTTTGAAAGGTCTTAAGAAATTTTATAAGCGTATCTAATAAAGGAGGTTAAATTGTCTATTAGACAATATTTTAAATTTGTAAGTGTTTTTTTCTTTTTAATATTTTTTTCTATTTCTGGTGTGGCTGAATCTTCCGGTACCAGAGTTCAGGATGATACGGTTAAAACCCCGGACGTGGAAAATGTTCCTACAATCGACGGACTAAGCGACGATGCCTGCTGGGGAAATGTGGAATGGCAAGAAATAAATCAGGTCTGGATCCCATGGGGTGGGTCCGTGGAAGCGGATGATTACACCGGACAATACAAAATAGTCTGGTCATCAACAGAGAATGTTTTATACTTTTTGGTAGAAATTACCGACGACGTTTTCGTCGACGGCTATGTATTTGGTCCCGGGGACTATTATCAGTATGATATTGTGGAAGTCTTTATAGATGAAGATAAGTCCGGAGGTGTTCATAATTATGAAGATACAGAAAATGCGTTTGCCTATCATATTGTGGTCGATGCTCCGGAAGACGGTGAAGTTAACAATGATTTTGTAGTATGCGATATGACCGGGCCGGGATCCACAGTGAACTACGCCAGTCATTTTCCGGAGCTCGCTATGAGAAAAGACGGGAATCAATACACATGGGAATTCTCACTGGCAGTATACGCCGATTCTTTTAATATCGGTAATCCCGAAGAATCCAGGGTAGACCTGTCTGAAGGTAAAATCTCAGGTCTCTCCCTGGCATACTGCGATAATGACAGCATCAATGAAGAGCCTAAAACACGGGACAACTTTTTCGGGTCTGTTGAGGTTCCCGAAGACGAGTATAACGACCACTGGATTAACGCTGACGGTTTTGGGACTATAGAACTAATCGATGAATCAGGTGGTATCGACGATAATTATGAAACTCCCGGGATATCCTTTCTGAGTTATCCGAATCCATTCGAAGATAAAACGATTATCGAATTCAATCTCCCGAAATCCTCAAAGGTGACAATCGATATTTTAAATATTCTGGGACAAACCATAGATACCGTAACGGAAGCAAGATACGGGCGAGGTAAACACACAGTGGAGTGGACACCCGAAGATATTCCTTCTGGCATCTATTTCTGTCGGATGCAAACGAATTCTTATAAAAATACCAAAAAGCTGCTGATAATAAAATAAATAGTCACCTCTTTGAAAAAGTTAGGGAGTAGCAGACAACTTCCTTGGCTTTAAACAGAAAAAGGGTTTTTAAGAATTAATGTCTATTTTAAGGAAATATCATGAATAAAAATTTTATTGTTGTTAATTTTATTACAGTTTTTATAATTGTTTTCTTATCTTATGGCTGTAAAAATGGTCCTACGGCCATAAGTTATGGCGATCCTTTAATACTAGCAGAATTGAGTAAATCTGATTATCTCAACACACCAAGAGCCCATGTGGAAGTCGATGGTACGGAGCTTCTTCCTATTGTAGTCATCAATAACGATACTCTTGAATTAAGTTATTGCGATCCAGAAGGCGAATATATGTGGAAAAGTTTTTTTATAGAGGAAGTATCGACCGATCCCGAAAATGAATACGATTTAGTTGTATCTCACAAAGGAGGTGAGGCAAGTGCAACAATTACAATGCCCGGCGATTTTGAAATTACTTCTCCACAAGAAGCTGACACCTTTCATCAGGGAGATGACCTCACTGTCAGCTGGAGTTCAAGTGAAAACGCAGAAAGATATGATTTATATGTTAGATTGGAGTACGACTACGGAGATACAGCTAATCCATATTACAATAGATTCCAGCTCGATACTTTTATTTCTAATGCTGA
Source organism: Caldifarciminota bacterium (assembly GCA_016930175.1). Lineage (GTDB taxonomy): Bacteria > Hydrothermota > UBA3072 > UBA3072 > UBA3072 > JAFGHJ01. The sequence goes on along the minus strand of JAFGHJ010000030.1, from coordinate 8,594 downwards.
TACAAGTATAACTATACCAAAAGAAAGGATATTCCCTTCTGAGATAGATTCTGTTCTAGAAGGAAATGGTTATGTCAATATACATTCTGAGAATGGGCCGCAGATAGGGACGTCCGCTGAAGGGAATATATCAGGAGAAGGAATCGGCTATTTCAATGCTTATATTTATAGAAACGTTGCTTTCTATATAGAAGATGCCCCAGATTGAGTAAGAAATATGCAGAAATCAATTACCATAATACCGATTCTTCTGGCTATTTTAAGTCTTCCTCTAATTTACGGATGCGAAAAAGGTCCTACAGTAATTAGTTACGGCAAACCTGCAATATTTGCGGAATTAATCAGAGATGAACAGAGGGATCAAACAGTTCAAAATGTAATCCACGTTAACGTAGGCGGCACACGTTTAGTCCCAGTGGTAAGCATCAATAATGATACCCTCGAAGTATACTCTTATAGAAGAGAAGAATATACTTATCTTAGCGAATTCCGAGAAAACTTGTCTTTAGATCCCGGAGATGAATGTAAATTGGTTGTCTATCACGATGAAGGTCAAGCAGACGCTGTAATTACATTACCCGGGGATTTTGAAATTACTGCTCTGAAAGGAGATTCTACGTTGCATCAGAATGAAGATCTCATTGTTAACTGGGGCTCAAGTGAGGGAGCAGAAAGATATAAATTGGACATTTATTTATATTATCACTATGTTGATACTTCCGGAGCGTCAAATATTTTTAGACTGGATACGGTTTTTTACAGCGTTGACAGTTTGATAATTCCAAAGGAAAGAATATTCCCTCCTGATGTCGACTTTATTGAATACGGATCAGGGAATATTTACATTTATTCAGAAAGCGGCCCACGTATTGGATATACCACAGAGGGAAACATTGCCGGAGACGGCGTCGGTTATTTTATCGCTTCCAATAAGGCTTCAGAAAGAATATATTTTAGCATAGGAAACATTTTAATAGTTTATGGTCCTTTAGATCCTTTTGACCCGGTAATATCCCCAACCGAGCAGTTTAAAAAACACCTGGAGTATCTTAAAACCCACGATCCCAACTTTATACAGCTTGAATAAGAAATTAGTCTTGAGAAAAAAATAACACATAAAAACCTTGTGTCTTCGTGCTCTCTGTGTGAGAATTTTTTGGGTTGTGCGTGGGGTAAAACAGAGCTATCTTTTCTCTGTGTACTCCGTGAGTTCGTTTTTTTCTCTGTGTACTCTGTGGTAAACTAAAACCGCCTTGACTTTTTCTTCAAAATTACGATTATGAAACCATAATGAATGTTGCAATATTAAGCAATTCTTACGGTGAAGACAGAAGCGGAGCATTGATTGCAAAAGAGCTAAAAAGTTTGAATAAAAAGATAAAAATCAATGCTTTTCCTCTGATCTCTTTCGGAGAAGAATACGAAAAAAGAAATATCAAGGTAATCGGAGGTCATCCGCCTCCTCCCTCAGGCGGATTTCTTTTTAAAAGCGCAAAAAGCTTTTTTTCGGATATTACAAAAGCCTTTTTTCTGCCGTTTTCCTATGTAGACTGCCTTCGTAAGTTTAGAAAAAATACAGACATTGTAATAATTGCAGGAGACGTTCCCATACTGATTCTCGGATATATTTCTTTGCGTAAAAAAGCATACTTTCTGGAACAATGCAAATCCAACTATATATTTCCACACTTTGCCGTGGAAAGGTTTTTCATGCGTAAACTTACAAATAAAGTCTTTACCCACGATAAAATCACAGCAGAAGACTTGCAAAATAAGGGCATTAATGCCGAATTTTTCGGAAACCCGATGATGGATGATTTGCAGGAAGAAAGGAAATATCCCCCGCCCAGCGGAAAGACTCTTATAGGATTGCTTCCCGGGTCAAGAAAAGAAGCATATGAGAATATGAGAAAAATAGGAAGGGTGGTTAAAGAAATTCTTACCCTTAAAAAAAATCTGCATTTCGCTGTTGCGCTTTCTGATACTATTGATAAAAATAAAATGATGGAATATGTGCCGGGACTACCGGAAAAAATCGATTTCCTTTACGGGAGTTTCGAAAGAATAGTAAAGAGCTCAAAGCTTGTTATAAGTCTTGCGGGAACGGCAAGCGAGCAGGCTCTTTATCTCGAATCCCCCGTTATATCATTCCCGGGAAGAGGAGCTCAAAATACAAAAAGAAGACTAAAAGGGCAAAAAAAACTACTCGGAGATGCGTTTATATTACTTCCGTATAGGCCGAAAAAAATAGCAGAAAAAATTCTGGAGATAATCGAGAATAAAGCGCTTTTAGAAGAGCTAAAAGAAAAAGGAAAACAAAGAGCCGGAGAATCCGGCGGATCGAGAGCGATAGCTAACTATATATTTCAAAGAGAAGAAAAAAATAGAGGTAAAAATCTTTGTTTATCCGTGTAAATCCGTGGCTATTAAAATGAAAATCGAAGCGACAGTAATTCTACCAACTTACAACAGGCTCACAGTGCTCAAAAGCTGTCTTACAAAACTTATCAATCAAACAACCGAAAACTTTGAAATTCTCCTTATAGATGACTGTTCTTCGGACGGAACAAAGGAATACATAAAGAGTTCTAATTTCCCCAATTTAAAATATATTCGCCTGAAAGAGCATCTCGGTCCATATTACGCAAGAAATTTAGCGATAAGACAGGCAAAGGGAGAAATAATAATATTCGTCGATTCCGATGTAATTGTATTTCCGGACTTTGTCGAAGACCATATAAAAATACACGGAAGAAGAGAAGATATTGTTGTTCAAGGAATGATAAAACACGTAAAAAGTATCAAAGATATTAACATGAATAGATTTTATATACCAAATGCTCTTTGTCTCAGAACTTTCATAACGCAAAACGCGTCTGTACGGAGAAAATACCTTATAGCTACCGGTGGTTTCGACCGGTTTGGGCCTGAAATGGGTTACAAAGATATAGACACGGGACTAAAATTAATGGACCTTGGATTAAAATGGATTTATGGTATAAGAAAGTGCAAGGCTTTTCATATAGACGGAAAGCCAACGGAAAAAAGTACTATAAGCACCTTTAACAAATGGACAAAACAGGGTGCTTCAGCATACTATTTTGTTAAAAAATGGGGAAGAAGAGGCGAAAAATACGCACGGACAAAAAAAGCTCTCTTTTTTAGCCGGCTGCTACGTACAGATAAGTGGATAGAAAACGAAAATATACCTAAAATGATTGTTCGAAGTAAAAAGAATACGGGTCTAGCGGCAGCCGTGCTTAAAGGAATAGCCCGTTACCATTACCGAAGTAAAGGGATAAAAAAAGCAAGAAACAATGAAAGCTTCAGCAATAATAGTAGCATACAATAGGGGTCCTGTTCTAACTCACTGTATAGAAAAACTGCTTAACCAATCGGCAGATGACTACGAAGTCATAGCAATAGATGACGGTTCAACCGATTCAACCGGCAACTTAATGAAAAAAATAAAAGATAAACGTTTTCGCTATTTTAGAAACAAAGAAAAGAAAGGACAACCGTACGCGAGAAACAAAGGAATCAAGAACGCAAGAGGAGATATAATAATATTTGTGGATTCCGATGTTCTGGTCGACAAAAACTTTATTCAAGATCATGTAAATCTGCATAAAAAAAGAGAAAAGTTAATTGTTCAGGGCATGGTGAGACATATCCGTAAAATCGAAGACTACGGAAAGTCGAATTGGAAGATTGACGGACTGTGCCTTGCCGGACTTATTACCCAAAATGTTTCGGTAAAGAAGAAGCATCTCATCGAAGCTGGCGGATTTGACGAATCTTTTGGGAATACAATGGGTTACATGGACGTAGAAATAGGAAGAAGATTAAAAAATAACTTAGCATTAAGAACTGCCTACGCTTTTAGAAGCTGCCTTGCCTGGCATTTTGACGGATACGAAACGACTGATAAAATTAAGTCGATTATAAAAAAATCTTACGAGAGAGGAAAAAACTCGGTAAGATTTTCACAAAAATTTGGGAAAAGTGCCGCAGCTCGACATGTAAAGAAAAGTTATGTAGATTTCGTCACGAAATTCTTCGGAACGGAACATTGGGTAGAAAAAAAGGGTCTAGAGTATTTAATGTGTCACAAAAACGGCTTCTCTTACCCTTTTCTTAAATGGCTTATAAAATATCATTATAGAGGTAAAGGTATAAGAGAAGCGCTTACGGAACAATCGGAAATAAATGAAGTTAAATGAAAGCAAAAATTAAGAGCTTACTGCGGGGGTTGACAAGAATTTAATGATAATTAAATTTTGGCGTTCCCATAACAAAATATAATGGATGGAAGGAGGTAAAATGACTGTAGATTTACAGAATCTTAATGCTGAAGCGAAAGATAAAAGCGCTATAATAGAAAACCTCTTTGCAGAAATAGGTAAATCTATTATAGGGCAAAGAGAAATTATTGAAAAAACCATAATAGGTCTTCTTACGAGGGGACATATACTCATCGAAGGAGTTCCGGGGTTGGCTAAAACTTATATAATTAAAACACTGGCAGCAGCAGTAAAGGCGACATTCAGAAGAATTCAGTTTACACCCGACCTGCTCCCGGCTGACATCACAGGAACACAGATATACAATCAGAAAACAGGTGATTTTACACCTAAGAAAGGCCCTCTCTTCGCGAACTTTATACTTTCAGACGAGATAAACAGAGCTCCCCCAAAGGTCCAAAGCGCTTTACTCGAAGCAATGCAGGAAAGGCAGGTAACAATAGGAGATGAGACTTACCCTTTGCCCGAGCCTTTTATGGTTCTCGCGACTCAGAACCCGATTGAGCAGGAAGGAACATATCCTCTCCCCGAAGCTCAGGTGGATAGATTTAAGCAGAAACTCGTAATAACTTATCCCAATAAAGAAGAAGAAAAGAGAATAATGAAACAACAAACAGCCGAGGAACTTCCTGTAACCAAACCTGTGGTAGATATAAAGAAACTTAACTCGCTCAGGGATTTCATTTACAAGATTCACGCGGATGAAAAAATAAGGGATTATATAATAGATATAGTATTCGCCACAAGAAAACCTTCCGACTACGGAATTAAAGACCTCGACGTGTATATCAGGTACGGCGCATCCCCAAGAGCTTCCATATATCTCTTCGAAGCAGCAAGGGCGCATGCTTTCTTGCAGAGACGTGGGTTTGTTATCCCTGAAGATGTTAAAGCTGCTGTATATGACATTCTACGGCACAGGATAATACTATCTTACGAAGCTGAAGCAGAAGGCGTGAAAGAGGAAGATATAATAAGAGATATCTTAGAAGCAATTGAAATCCCGTAGCGCGGCAGAGCTGCTAAAAAGAAAGTTAGAAAAATGGAAAAATTGAAAAATGGTAAATTTGGGACGAACAAAAATAAAAAAATAGAGAAAAAAAATCTATGATACTATTTCACTATTTTGATATTTCTCTATTTAACTTAGATTCTTCGAATCTAAGTGTCTGGAAATCATGGAAGAACGCATTAGAGATATACTAAAAGAAGTTAGACAAATAGAAATAGAGTCTAAAAAAGTGGTTAACACTCTTTTCGGAGGAGAATATAAAAGCTCCTTTAAGGGTAAGGGAATGGAATTTCATGAAGTTCGCGACTACTTCATCGGAGACGATATAAGAAATATCGACTGGAATGTAACGGCAAGGATGAATCACCCCTTTGTCAAACGTTTTGTAGAGGAGAGAGAGTTAACGATCTTCATAATAGCTGACTGCAGCGGTTCGGGAGAATTCGGGACAAAAAAAGAAAAGAAAAAAGATCTGATAGCACGAATAGCGGCTCTTTTTGCGTTCTCAGCTGAAAAAAACAACGACAAGGCGGGACTTTTAATGTTTTCGGATAAAGTAGAACATTACCTGCCCGCCGCTAAAGGAAGAAGGCATACTCTTCATATAATTCGTGACATTTTACTCTTTAAAGGAGAAAGTAAAAAAACCGATCCGGTACCGGCTATGGAATTTTCTCAAGGCGTACTCCGTCATGGATCCATAGTTCTTTTTATCTCCGACTTTTTAGGAGAAAAATTCAATGTTGACCATATAAGAATGCCCCTATCTCTTATGGCAAAAAAATTCGATCTTATTCCAATTATAGTCCGTGACCCGCTTGAAAACGAATTTGGAATAAACGGGAAAATAACCTTTTTTGACGCAGAAATCGAAAGAATAAGAATGTTTGATGGTAAAGAACTAACCAAGAAATTAAAGGAAATCCGAAAAGCCAGAGACGAAGAAATGAACCGATTGTTTAATATAAACGGTCTCGACAGAATAGAAATTACAAGTGGAGAAGATTATGTCGGCTCAATACATCGTCTCTTCCAGAAGAGGCTGCCTTGATTGTATTATACCTCTTCTCGGTACTAACCCTGACGATAACGCCCGATTCTCTAACAGTCGGAGACACAATAGTTGCGAATCTACAAGGAAAACTGCCTGACTCGGTTTCTGTTATAATGCCTGATTCCTTTCCCGATATTCTAATACTGGACTCGCTTACAAAACTCAACGACACTATTGCTACGGTAAAATTTACATCATTTTCAACTGGGAGTCAGGATTTTAAACTAAAAATAAACAAAGACACTTTGAAGGCAACTTACCTTGTCAGCTCTGTACTGGAGCCCGAAAACAAAGGTTTGTCACCTATCTGGGGACCTTTTGGGTTTTTTAACTGGCATTATCTTTTGTATTTGTTGATTATCCCGATGGCTCTAATATTTTATCTTTTATTCAAAAGATTAAGAAAGAACAGAACAGTATTTATTGAAACCGAGCAGATAGAGCCTGCAGAAGAGGCGCTCAAGAATTTGAAAATACTAGAAGAAAAAGCGCACTCATGGGACTGGAACAAGATTTACACTACTTTATCTTATATCTCCAGAAGATATATAGAAAGGAAAGCGAAAATTCCTGCTGTGGAAGCTACCACATCCGAATTGCTTCCTTTAATCAAAAAAGAAGGACTCGATTTATTCTTTCCACTAACAAGACAATTCCCGGAATGGGACCTAATAAAATTTGCCGATGAGGAATCAACATCCGAAGAATTTAATAAAGATGTTGCGCTAGTACGAATGGTTATAGACCAAATGGAAAAAGAAGAGGAAAAAGATGATTCACTTCAATAATCCCTTTTATTTAATTGGTCTTGTTTTGCTGCCTCTTTTTTACTTTCTAAATAAGAAAAGAATTTCAGGTTCTATTCTTTATTCCGATACTTCGTGGGTAGGGATAAAACCCGCAAGCGAATTCTACGCCAAATTAGGAGATTACTTAATATTGGCAATTATGGCATTTTTGTTTGTCGGCCTTGCCCGCCCTCAAAAAGGTTACGAAACCGAAATAATACACAAGCAGGGAATCGATATTATCCTGGTAATGGATATTTCCGGTTCCATGAGGGCTGCCGATTTCACACCTGATCGCCTTGAAGCCGCAAAGAAACTCGCGGCTGAATTCGTGGACATGAGAAGCGGAGATAGAATAGGACTGGTCGTATATGCAAGAGAAGGATTAATTCAAGCCCCATTAACTCTAGACCATGAATTAGTCAAAGAACAGATAAAATCTCTCGATTTTGATCTTCTCCCGGACGGCACTGCAATAGGAATGGGTATAACCTATGGAACTTTTCTTCTCTCAAATTCGACGAGTAAAACTAAAATCATGGTTCTTCTTACCGACGGGAGAAATAATGCCGGCAATATCGATCCGGAGACTGCTGCGAAGAACGCGCTTGACGCGGGAATAAAGATTTATGCTATTGGAGTCGGAAGAAGGGGAGAAGTGCCTTTCCCCGCGCAGAACGCTTTTGGAATCACACGCTATGTCAACGCAAATTTCGAAATCAACGATGAAGCTCTGACGAGAATTGCAGATCAGACAGGAGGAGAATACTTCCGGGCTACCTCCGGCGAAGCGCTAAAAGATATATATGAAAGAATCGACAAAATGGAAAAAACAACTTTTAAAGTTGAAAAAATTTCGAAGTACAAAGAGAGACTGCACCTTGCTTTAATTCCGGCTTTAATTTTATTCGTGATTATTTTCATAGAGCCTGTAATCGTAAGAAGGATACCATGAATTTGGCGAACCCGATTTTTCTTAATTTTCTCTATCTTGTACCACTCGTAATAACACTAGCGATCTACCGCCGAAGGAGAAACAAAAAAATAATCAAAAGTATCGCAGATGCTCCACTGCGCGATGTCATATGGAAAGAAAACAAAAAACTTTCTCTCTGGAAAGAAATCTTACTTATATTATCATTAACCTTCTTAATCCTAAGCTTGGCAAGGCCAAGATGGGGTCGAATATTATCAATAACTGAAGCGGAAGGCTATAACGTAGTTTTTGCGCTCGACGCATCCTCAAGCATGTTAGCACAGGACGTTAAAGGGGGACGCATCAATAAGGCTAAAGAGTCAATCAAGGCAGCGCTGGGGCAATTACCGGGAAGCCGCTTCGGTCTTGTGGCTTTCTCCGGAAAGGCTTACAAATTATGTCCTTTAACTACAGATGTAAATTCCTTTAAACTCTTTGTCGATCTAGTAGAACCTTCACT
>JAFGHJ010000029.1 GCA_016930175.1 Caldifarciminota bacterium | reverse complement strand
TACCGTGATTGGTGTTATGGAGGAAAAGGGATCTGTTGGATGGAATGATTTTGACGACCGAATCTTTATACCCCTTTTTACAGCTCAGAAAAGAATCACCGGTGAAGATAATGTTGTTAGATCTATTGATGCCCAGACTACAGGTCTGCTTCCGACGGATGTTACTGAAGAGAGAGTCAGGCAGCTGCTTATGGAGCGGCATAATCAGGTTGAGGATTTCAGGATAAGAAACCGTGAAGAATTCAGGCAGACGGTAGAGCAGACAGCCAGTACTTTCAAAATTATGCTTTCCGGAATTGCTGCGATATCTCTTATAGTCGGAGGTATCGGCATAATGAACATAATGCTTGTGTCGGTTACTGAAAGAACAAGAGAAATTGGCATAAGAAAAGCAATAGGAGCAAAGAGGGTAGATATTCTTATTCAATTCCTTATCGAATCGGTAATAGTGAGTTTAAGCGGAGGTATTTTAGGTATTATTTTTGGTTTCGTCTTTGCCAATACTGTAGGTAATATGATGGTGGGTGCCGGCACTATGGGTCCGAGATTTTTAACCCAGGGAGGAGGATCCGTAGTAACACCCGGCTCAATTTTGCTTGCATTCTTTTTTGCCGTGATTGTAGGTGTTTTCTTTGGAATGTATCCTGCAAATAAGGCTTCGAAGATGGATCCTGTTAAGGCACTCCGATACGAGTAAAAAACTGATTTAACCACAGAGTACACAGAGAAAAACAAACTCACAGAGAACACCGAGAAAAGAACAAAAAAAATTTGTATTTTTTAAAACACATCCCACAACCCTTTAATTAGCCACTGATTTACACAGATAAACACGGATAATAGCTATATGTTTATTTTTAAAGTGTTAATAATAAATCCTATAAATCTGCGTTCATCTGCGTCCAAAATTTGGGCGGTGGGTTAAAGAATTCTATTGACTGTTCTGAATCCCCACGAAAAAGTAAAAATAGTAGCAATCATATTACCCAGAACTATTCCCCACCAAACTCCTGTAAGACCGAGGCCATGATAAGCTCCCAGCAAGTAAGCGAGCGGTATCTGGAAAATGAAAGTTCGAATAATTGTGACAATTAAAGAGTTCATTCCTCTGTCTATTCCTCTGAACATTGCTGAAGTTAAAATGCCTGGAGGAACGACAAAATAAAATAGCGTACTGATTTTTAGAAATCTAATAAGATCTGCCGAGATTCTTGCGGCTTCTTTTGAATAAGTGAAAATATAGGAGATCTCTTTCGTGAAAAAGAAAACTAGAAAAGCTATAAACAGTTCCAGAAGAATTCCGAACTTTACCGAATATAAATATGCTGTTTTAAGTTTTTCTTTGTTTTCCGCTCCAAACGCCGCTGCGGTAACTGCGATTACTCCGGTCGCAAGACCCAAAATAGGAGTCGTAGCCACCATAACGATTCGCCATCCGCTTGTAAAGACAGCAACTCCGTCTGTATTGCCCACCAATACAACAATCTTGTTGAGTATAATCATGCTTATGGACATCGACAATTGCGCTAAAGTCGAAGGTATACCTACGGATAAAATCTCGCTTAAGATTCTTCTGTTGTATTTAAAATTCTTTATCGATATATCGAGATAAGTGTCCTTTTTGCTGAACATCCAGTATATGTAAAGTAGAGAACTCACTGCCATTGAAAAAACCGAAGCAATCGCGGCTCCGCTGACGCCGAGTTTAAAAGTATATATGAATAAGGGATCCAGTATTATATTGAGTATGGAGCCAATAAGTATACCATACATGGCTCTTTTCGCGTCACCTTCTCCTCTCAATATTGAACCTGCAATATTTGAGAACACCAGTATTGGTGTCCCCAGAAAGAAGATTTTCGAATAGTTGATTGCCATCAAAGCGACGTTTTCGTTTTTTCCGCTGAATGCTCTCATTATTTCGTCCAGGAAAGGGAAACCGCATATACTGATAATTACGGATATAAGAAAACCCAATATGAGGGTGTGTTCTGCTGTATTATCTGCTTCTTTTTTATTGCCCGCTCCTATTCTTCTTGAAATAGCCGAACTGCCGCCAATGCCGATTCCCATGCCGAGAGCTATTATTATAAAAAAGAAAGGGAAAAATAAGCCGACGGAAGCAAGGGCATCAGGACCCATGCCTGCGACCCAGAATCCGTCAGCTATGTTATAAAATGCATGGACAAGCATGGCAATAATCATAGGAGTCGATAATTTTAATATAGCCCTTTTAGGTTCGCCTAGTAGATCTCTTACTCCTTTAGTTATATTATTATCCGTGTTCATATAAGTTCCAATAAAGATATAGTGTTTAGGCAATTTGTAAACCCATTTTTTTATAGTTACAATATTAGTAAATTAAGATTTTTGATTTGGGATATAGGATTTAGTAAAGAAGAAAAAATTCACGGCTAATTAGTTTTTAATGTGTTTTTTTTGAATACTAATTTAATAGGGGTGGTGGGGTTTAGTGTTTTTGGTGTATTTCGTGGTCTGAAAATAGTGGGTTGTGGTATGTTTTTTATCTTGACTTAATTATCTCCAATAATATTATTGATAAGGCGATTAAAGATATTTTGCAGGAGGATATGTGTCTTTTCTGTTTTTTGCCGTTATATCATGGAGTTCGATAAGTACCGAAAACTTTACGGTAATATATCCGGATGAATCTTATAAGGACTGTGCACTCCAACAGCTTTCTATACTGGAAACTTATAGGGAGAGTGTTATAGGATTTACTCATAATGACCCGGGAAGAACCATATTATTTATAGACGATTTGGGAGGTTCGATAAGCGGATATGCTATGCCGTGGGTAAATTCCATAAACTTAAATAAATATATTCATCCGCCAGTTCCGAGTATTAGCAGCGTGACTTCCTGGTGGAGAGTGGGAAACGTTCATGAATATACTCATATTTCAAATATGACGAGCACAAGAGGGATCCCTAAATTATTAAGAGGATTATTCGGGAAATACTTTCAGCCTAATTTGTATGTTCCTACATGGGTGGCAGAATCCTATACGGTGTTTTTTGAAAGTACGCAATTTCCTTTTGAAGGGAGGTTAAACGGAGGGTTTTATGATGCTTATGGTATGGCCTGCGCAAGAGACAATAAATTTCCCGGTATGCAGGATTTTACATATTATAATTACTACAAATTTCCTTTTTACTCTTCGCCCTACATGTGGGGAGGTTTTATGGCGAGGCATAGAGCTGAAAAATACGGAGAAGAAAGAGTTTCTGATTGGGCTGACAGGTATGCGAGTTCCATTCCTTTGATAAGTTTTGAATATACTCACAAATCGGCTTACGGTGAGTCTTCTTTTGATCTTTACGATGAGGTTAAAAGCGAATTCGAGAAAGACCTTACAAGATATAATTTTTCTCAAAAATCGAAAGTCGTATATTCGGGGAATGAATTTCTTGAGTTTCTTACGCATGATGAGCGTTATCTGTATTTTATAAGAGATAAAGTGATAAAATCTTCGATTAATAAAAGTATCTCTTATTCGGAAATCATACAAATGAACCCGGAAACGGGCGAATTTAAAATTCTTTTTAAAGACCCTGCCCTTTCGTCGATGCCCATGCGAATAAAAGATAGTAAGATATTTTACGGGAAACTTGATTTTTTCACAAGCAGTGAAAATCTTATCGGATACAAATTTAAAAATGATATATACAGTTTCGATATAAATACTAAGAAAAAGAAAAAAATTTATTATGATAACGGAACGTTACGAGTTTTTGATGTACTGAAGGACGGAAAACTAATTGTAGGTAGGCAGAAAGGTTGGAGAGGCGGTATTATTGAGGTAATAGATGAATATAAAAGAGATATTATTTTTTTCTCCGATTTTGATACGCCGTTCGATATAGCGGTCGGGGAAAACAAAACAGCGATACTTATGCATAATGAAGATAAAGGTGACAGGATTTTCTTCCTTGATGGGGATACGGTTAGAATTGAGGAGTCCTATTCAAAGTGTGGGCTCAATTTTGTCGGAGAAGACCTTCTGTTTTCCTCTAATAGACTTGGGCTCTGGCAGGCTTATATGTGGAAGGATTCTTCTCTTTATAAGCTTACAGACCTTCCTTTTTGTACCTATCCGGTCGTTTTAAATAATAAAATATATTTTATAGGAATGTCGTCCCAGGGGCAGACTGTTGAAATGGTAGAGATGACGGAAGGAGAAAAGATAGAAGTGATGGAAGATTTACCCGAGCCTTCCCTGCCGTCATATGCCGACCTCGAATATAAAAATGGAGGCTATATCAATAATTTCAGGCACCTTATATGGGATCCTGTTTTGAGATTTCCTACGATTTCTATGGAAGATGACAGGACGAATATTAGACTTAACGTTATAGGAATGGATGCTTCTGGTACAAGAAATCTATCGTGGTATGTTGATTTCAACGAAGAGACTAACTTTACCAGCTACGATATAAAGTATTCTACGATGTTTTTGAAACCTTCTTTCCTGCGTGCCGAGTTACAAAAGGAAAGAAACGAACACATGGCGGAGATCTATCTTTCATACCCGGCTGCGATTTCAGCAGGGAGTGGTTTGCGGGATATTTATCTGGATTTTGCTGCTGTTTATGAAGATAGTCTGGACCACAAGAGAATGCCGTTAGTTTTTTATCCGGTACTTGTATTCGGAGATTACAATAAGAGGTTTCTTATTTCTCCTGCTTTAATATACGATGTTTATAATGGAAGGGAAAGCTTACAATTTTTTGCGGAAGGTATTTTTTCATATCCGGGTCTCTCGATGCTTTTTTCCGGAGCAGGAGTATGTAATGTAAAACAGGATTCGACTACTTTAGAACCGGCTTGCGGAGGTGAAAAAAAGATGCGGGTTGGTGGGGCAGCGAGATTTGAAATCGACTATCGGCTTTTTAATATTGAAAAAGGCAACGTAGGCTACAATTTTATGCCGATTTATTTGAACGATGTTTGGTTTCGACCGTTTGTCGAGGTCATTTATTCCCCTGCTTGGGAAGAACCGATAACTACCGTAGGAGGTCTTATTACTTTGGAAACTTCTGCTCTTTATATATTCAATCTTGAGCCCAGCATCGGTGTCGGGTACAGGGTCGACGAGAATAAGGCTTACTTTTTGTGGGGAGTTAGAGGAACTTTAGGCGAGACCAGCATAGGTTTTAGATCGAGAGTTTATCCGAAATTTCCGAGAGAAAGAAATATGTTCGATTTTAACCTCAGTAATTTTGAGTTTTCTATCGAAAAAGCATTTCAGATGCCGTGGAAGCTTTAATCTATTATAAAAAATAAAAAGTCTTTAGTATTATTTTTTGAATCTTCCATCGTCTTTTGCTGATGGAAGTTTATGGATATTTTCTTTAAGCCATCCGATTTCAACAACTTCACGCGTGTCAAAATCGGGCACGTAGGGCTTAATGTCAAGAAGTGGGGTTCCATCCGCTATGTCTACATCCTGGATGTGAAGTGTTTCTCCTTCTATGCCAACAAGACGTACTACCGAGAGTCCGATTGGATTGGGTCTGCTTGGGGCTCTTGTCGAAAATACTCCCCGGAATTGATCGTCCATATAAGGTTTTACTTTCAATCGTGTCTTTTTTGACAGATGAAAGTAATATATTAAGATAATATGAGAAAAATCTTCGACGTCTTTTAAACCCCCGACATATTCGGGTAATATCTGCACAGTTCCTTTTATCCCTTTGGCAGCGGTTGGCTGTATTGGTATACCCTGTAATTTCTTGAAAGGAGAATGAATTATTCCTATTGGTTTATATTTTATTTCATCAATCATAAGTCACTTTGATTATATATATGTTTTTCAATAAGATTTGCAATGCTACTGATAAATATATGGGAGAAGTATTATTTAAAATAATCCGGTATAGATATTGTTATTTGCGGCTTCTTTTAGAGTGGCGCGGGATGCTTTTCTCATTATAAAGTTAACTGGAATATATAATAGCGAGGATTTTTTTAAATGGAAAGTTCTTTTGTAAATCGAGGAAAAAGAAGAAAGTTGCTTTCTTGACCAGTAATAACCTTCCTGCAGTTCTTCGACAGTTAGAAGGTTAGGCTGAAAAACGACTTCTCCTACAGTATATTTTGACCAATCACGGCTGATTATTCTTCCCGCCTCTTCCATCCTATCGTAAAGGCGTGTTCCCGGTAGTGGAGTGAGTATAGCAAGACTTGGCAGTTCTATATGGTTTCTATCGATAAAAGACACGGTTTCCTCAAAAACACTTTTGTCGTCTGAATCGAAGCCGAAGATAAAAGCTCCTATAATAGCTATGCCGTGGTCGTGGATTATTTTTATAGATTCTTTATAATCCTCAACTTTGTTCATACTTTTCCCGACTTCTTTTAAACTGCTTTGAGATACGGATTCGATCCCCATGAAAAGAGATATGCACCCGCTCCTTGCTGCGAGTCTTAATAATTCTCTGTTTTTGGCTATAACTAACGACGCCTGCCCGAACCATTTTATATTTAGCGGGATTAAAGCTTTAAATAATTCTTTAGCATATTTGGGATTTCCCGCAATATTGTCGTCGACAAAAAATATTAGAGTGCGTCTGCTTACGGTTTTTATTTCCTTTACAATGTCTTCGACAGCTCTTGTTCTATAAGTTTGTCCGAAGAAATGTGTTACAGTGCAAAAATCGCAGTTAAAAGGACATCCCCGGGTTGTTTGTATCATATGCATTTCTTTGTAGTATTTATTCTTTTTTTCGTATAAGTCTGTTCTGGGTAGAGGAATGTGTTTGATGTCCGGTCTTTTTTCCGAAGCATAAAACTTTTTTAATTTTCCGTTTTTGAAATCTTTTAAGAGGGGTTTTATTTGCCCTTCGGCTTCTCCTATTACTACAGCATCAACATGCTTTATAGTTTCTTCTGGTAAGGCTGAGGCATGCATCCCTCCCATTATAACAGGCACACCTTTTTTTCTGAATTTGTCGGCTATTTCATAGGCTCGCGGAGTCGTTGCAGTAATCGAAGTTATTCCGACCAGATCTACATTTTCATTATAATCTATTTTTTCTATACTGTCGTTTATTATTTCAATTTTAGCATCCCGGGGAAATAAAGCGGCGACAGTCGCGAGACTAAGACGCGAGAAATTTACAGCCTTTTCTCTTTCGCTAACGAACGAAACGGGTGACCGGGGTGATATTAGTTTGACGAACATTTTTGACTCCTTTTTTTATCCCTCTTGAGATGCTCACACAGCCATGGGGAACTTCCCCAAATTTCTATTCTATGCTGTCAATATAATCTTAGACGAATGTGTTTATACAAGTATAACATGAAACAATCAAAAGTAAAGGGTGTAGAAACATTTATTCAAACCTAACAGATTTTTTTCGAGTGAAGAAGGTTTTTTGGTTTCGAGTTAGTATTTCCAAAGGAATATAGTTATCAATATTTGATTTGGGGGCAATAATTTTATCGGATTTTATAGTGTTGCCCCCTTATATATCAACAAACTTTATGCGTTAATTGCTTTACTACCACTTGGAGTGGCCGCCGCGAGCGGATCTATTCCTTTTCTCGCCTCTAGAACCTTCCTGGCGAGGGCGAGCTTCATTTACTACAATCTCTCTGCCTTTTAGTTCCTTTCCGTTCAGATTACTGATAGCTGCTTCTGCTTCCGTCTTTTCCGGCATTTCGACAAACCCGAATCCTCTTGACCTGCCTGTGTATTTGTCCGTAACAATTTTAGCCGAAGATACCTTTCCGTGAGCTTCGAAGGCGCCCTTTAGATCTTCTTCGGTTAAATCCCACGAAATATTTCCTACGTATATATTCATTTTGCCTCCTTATAGGTCTTGAATATTTACATTATCTTGAAAATGTAATTAAAATAGAATACTCTTTCAAAACGTGAGTATTTCTACATATAACCGGCAAAACCAGAAGGGAAATAAAAGGGAAAAAGACCACAGATAAATTCCTCGAGATCTTGTAGGTTCCTAACTACATTTTTCCGCGAGTAAAATACTATCTTTTAGCAATAAGTCAAGATAGGAAAACTACTTTTTTAATAGAATTTAACTTGTTGACTTTTTTCTTGAATCCTTTTATATTTTTTAAATAAAGTGGGAGGTAAAATTATGCCGGAAGAAAAAGACGGAGTGTTTCCGACTTTTGCGATAATAGTTTTGCTTATTGGTATCTTTTGGCTCTTAAACGAATTGAATATTTTGAAGGCAAATGTGCCCTGGATTCCAATAGTAATAATTGTCGTAGCTTTAGGCTGGATTGTAGATCATTTCGTGGAGAAATAGTCTTTCAGTTTGATATAACTTAGTAATAAAAAACGTGTTCTTTTCAGACAACTGTAGTGCAGTGATTTATAAAAACAAGTTTTCGCAAGCTAATCTTTTTAAAATTATAGAAGATTACCCCGAATTTTTCGGGGTAATCTTCTAGGAGGTATACGCGCTACTTTAAGAACTTTGAAACAAACGGAGATGTATCTCCGCGGCGCAAGAAATGCCCTGACGGGCCTTCTCCCAAGAACTCGGAAAACCATGATTCGTGTTCGATTTCCTCATTAAGAATCGCAAGAACTAAATCGTACGTTCGGTGATCTTTACCTGCCGTCATATGGCAGATTTCCGTGTATCCTCTGACCGCGCAACGCTCCGCCTCTACAAGTACCTTTAATATTGCTTTTGCGTCTAACTTTTTTGGTAGAGACGCGGGCGGGCAGGCAGACAAATCATGAAACTCCTTCATGCAGCCCGGCAGTTCGCCGCCGAGTTCATATATTCTGGGCATCAGGGCCTCAAAATGATTGCGGTCTTCGATTCTTGCGGTTTCCGCAATCTCTTTTATCCCTTCTCCTTCCAGTCCGATTAGATTTGCCCTGAGAATCGTGTAGTAGTAATAGGTCGTTAATTCCGCAGATGCGTTTTTTACCAGCAACTTTAACAGTTTGTCTAAGTCTACCCCAGATTTTTTTACCATTTCAATAGCTACTTTTGCCATTTTGTTTTCCTCCTTTTTAAACTTTTGTTTGAGTTAAAAATTCCAAACGCTACCGAAAATAATTATTGTTTGTTAGCCCATCACATAATATCACCTCCAAATAAAATAATTACTATGTAGTAATTATTCCTATTGCAAAACAAAAAATTTTGCTATTTTTTACTGCAGTTTTTGCAAATTCCCTCAAGTATCACTCTCCTTTTTGTGACGTAAAACTCTTTCTTTATTTCTTCGGGTATTTCGATGTTGTCGTATAGTTCGCATCGGAAGTCTATTATATTTCCGCATTTAATACACCGGAAATGATGGTGGTCGTGAATATTGGGGTCGAAGCGTTTTGGTTCGCCGTAACCCTCGACTATGTCTGCTATTCCGATTTCAGAAAAAGACAGAAGTGTCCTGTATACGGTATCGAAAGATATGTTGGGAAGATTCTTTTTTATTCGCTTGTACATCATGTCGGCAGATGGGTGATCTTTAGCTTTTAGCAGTTCTTTGTATATTTCGGTCCGCTGAGGAGTTATTTTAAGGTTATTTTCCCTGCACCTTACCTCAAATAAAACAACAGAAGAATCAATCAGGTTTTCTTTCATGTGATTATTATATAGTAATTATTACTATTTGTCAAGGGGTCTTTTGCCTTCTTTTAGTTATTATGAAATTTCATTGTTTTTTATATTAGTTAAGTTGGGGAGGTTTTATCGCCTCCTTTGCCTAAGAGCCAAGCTGTAACCGAAAGCTCGACTTTTTCTGAGAGAAAGAAAAACCCTTGACAAAACAAGAAAAATGATTATAATGCTTTATATAACAAAGTACTTTGTATAAAGCACAAAAGGAGGAGATGTGAATAGTAAAAGTAAAAAATGTGGTTATTTCGGGGCCGGGAAAATGGGTTTTGTAATTGGTTCTTTAGTTTTTTTGTTTTCTTTTGGGGTTGCAGGGGAATCCGGTGTCTCTGAAAATTGGCGTAATCATTTTTGTTCGCAAATCTGTTGTTCGGATTGTCCTGCTGAGATGCCAGGTTCAGGTTATGTAGATTATGTAAATGCTGATTCTTATGAAAAAGAACGCGAGCTATTGGATTTTAAGAAGGATGAGCGCAGTAAGGGGTTAGGTGTAACGAGAACTATGGGGTGGGCGGGTGGAGTACTGGGTGGAGCCACTCCTCTTATTTTTGGGAGTCTTCTGGATGTTGGGGGGTTAGAAGTTCTTTTGAGCGCTGCGGGTGGGGGTTTTGTAGGAGGTGCTGGTGGATTTCTGTTTGCCAAAGTGATGACTCCGGTAGAGGGTGAGAAAAGAGGGGTGAAAAATCCTGTTGCGGGATGTATCTTAGGTATACCTTTTGGCGCGCTTATAGGAGCTGCAAGCGGAGCAGCTGCCGGAGGTTTGATGTTCATAGGTACCGAAAGCGACAGTCCTGATTCGTTCAGCGGACCTGGTTTCGGAATGTTTGCCGGAGCAATTATTGGGGGAGCAGTAGGCGGTTTAGCCGGAGGAGTGTCGGGTATTTTGATATCCGGCTATTCAAATACATATGAGTCTGAGCGGATTAATTTAAAAAACAATGAGATTGAACTTACTGTGCCTACGGTTTATGTTTATTCGGATATCTTTGGAAAAAAAGATATTGCCTATGGGGTTGAATTGTTTAATTTTAAATTTTAGATTGTTTTAATGCGTTTTGGTTAAATTTTAAAGAAGAAGCAAAAATAGGAGGATATAAATTATGGTAAAACTGTTTAGAAAAGCTTTTAACGGGAGATTAGGTTTATTGAAATATCTGATTGTTTTTATCTGCTTCGCTTCTATTCCTGCTTATTGTTCAGGGGATATTGATTCTTTTCTTACTGTGAAAGATTCGGTTTATACGGTAGAGTACCAATTTAATACGACTTGTTCCGAAGAGAAACTTCTTGAGGTTTTTTATGAGTTTTCTCATCTGGAGAATCTAATAAACAAAAAAAGTACATCCCTGGAAAAACTGGACAGCGGAGAAGACTGGTATTATGTAAAATATAATTATCGGTACTTTTTATATAAAAACACTTCAATCTATAGAAAAGTAATTCTGCCGGATGAGAACTTGGTGAATTTTGATGTGATATATTTTGAACAGAACCTGGATTGGGTACCGGAGGTTCTTAACTCATCCGGATTTTACAAGATTGTAAAAAACGATACCAATAATACTGTTATTTACTTTCAAGAAACAAGATTGAAAGGTTTATGTGGTAAGACCTATCTGGATCGTGTTAAAAAAGAAACGGAATTCTTCTTGAAAAAATTAATAGCTTATGTAAAAGGATTCGAACAAATAAAAGAAGACAATTAAAGGGTATCTGGTAAGATCTGAATGATTAATTTAATAAAGAAATTTAATTATTATATTCGATGGGGAATCGGATGTAAATTCCTGGGCGAGCAAATTCCGCTAACATGTTCTATTATATTAACTGATAAGTGCAACCTGGATTGCAGGCATTGTGTTGTTAAGGGACTTGGTTATGAAGATTTGAGTTTTGAAGAGGTGAAGAGGGATGTTAGAAAACTTTATGATACAGGATGTAAAATGCTTGTTGTTACTGGAGGTGAGCCGTTTCTATGGAAAGACGGTAATTATACTCTGAACGATGTCATTCTTTTTGCGAAGGATTTAGGCTTTTTCCGTACAGTCGTTTGCACTAACGGGACTTTTAAGCTGGAGTCTGATTCTGATTATCTCTGGGTTAGTCTTGATGGAAACAGGTGGCAGCATAATAGCCTCAGGAACGGAAATGTGTACGATAAGGTCGTCCGGAATATTGCAGATAGCAATCATAATAGAATTTATATCAATTTTACCATTAGCAGGCTTAATCTGCGGGATTTCGAAAAATCAGCGTTAGAAATCATGAAATTTAAAAAAGTGAAAGGTCTTATGTTTCATCTTTGTACTCCCTATGTTGGCTTAGAAGAAAGTACTCTGCAGCTATCGGATAAAGAAAAGAATTTTGCGATAAAAAAGATACTGACTCTTAAAAGAAGACACCCTGTTGGCGTATCCAATACTTTTTCCGGTATAAGAGCTTTAAAGAAAAATAATTGGGAAAGACCGATATGGGGCAGTATTGTTGTTAATAATGGGGAAATAAGCGGATGTTGCTGTCGTAAGGATATATATAATGAGAAGGTTTGCGAAAATTGCGGCTGTACGCCGGCAGTAGAGACCTGGGTTTTGCAGAGAATGGAACCTTTTGCTATAATTGAAAACCTTCGATTTTTATAAAAAGGATAATGAGTATTTTTATAAATAAAATAAAAAATACGGCACGCAGTTATTTTGTTGGTTCCGAACAGAAATTCATGTTCGAGAAGGTAAAAAGCATTGATTTCCCAACTGTGAAAAATGTCGGTCTGTATATTCAAATACCATTCTGTAAGGATCTGTGCCCCTATTGCCCTTATAACAGAATAAAATATGATAAAAAACTGGCTAAGGAATTTTTAAAAGCTATTTTAGTAGAGATAGAAAAATATAATAAATTATTCGGCAGATTGGATGTTTCGTCCGTTTATATAGGAGGAGGTACGCCGACGAATCTTATAGATGAGTTGGGTGTTATTCTCGAATCAGTACGGCATAAATTCAGCGTTCACGGTAACATTTGTATTGAAACCACCCCATCAGATATTGATAAGAGCGTTGTAGATAAAATGAAGGAATACGGTATTTCGCAGGTGAGTATCGGGGTTCAGAGTTTTCAGGATAAGTTCTTAAAAGCTATAGGAAGGAAATACGAAGCGGGTAAGCTGCCTTCGGTTATAGATATGGTTCTATCCGCCGATTTTGATTCGGTCAATACTGATTTAATGTTTGCCTTGCCTGGACAAGAAATCGAAGATGTAATTTTCGATCTTAAAAAAGCAGTGGATTTGAAATTGGAGCATATTACAACGTATCCTTTGTTCACATTCCCTTATTCTTCGGTGGGAAAATATCTAAAGATTAAGAAGCTTAGAATGCCGAATGTTAAAGTACGGAGAAGGATGTATAAAACTATACACGACTACTTCCTTGGTAATGGATTCAAAAGAGTTTCCGTCTGGGCGTTTAAGAAAGGAGATTTACCCAGATATTCCTCTGTGACCAGGGATTATTATATAGGTTTGGGAGCAGGAGCGGCGTCCTGTCTTCCTGGAATTTTTTATTTCAACACTTTTTCTGTTGCTGAATATATTAATAGTCTTACTAAGGGAAAATTACCCATAGCAATAAAGATGAACATCGAAAAATCGTTAGCCAGATATTACTGGTTATACTGGAGACTCTATGATACATACATTCCGAAGGTAAAACTCATGGAATTGTTTGATTGTAACGACATGAAATTTTTGTTTTTATTGAAAACAGGCAAAATATTTAAGCTATTTGAAGAAAACAAAGAAAATATCTATCTAACCGAACGGGGTTCTTTCTGGGTTCACTTAATGCAGAATTATTATTTCCTTGATTACGTAAATAAAGTCTGGTCTATTGCGATGAAGAATCCCTGGCCGGAGAGGATCAAGATATAAATTATAGAAAAGAAGTATATTAACGTTTCCATATCATGAAAAATCACTTGACAAAGAAGTTCACATGCATACAATAGTTATTAAGGGGGTATAGTTGTTCCTTTATAAAAATTTTAAGCTTTTAAAAACATCAAAATTAGGTATCCTGGCGTTATTTCGTAATTTTAAAAGTTAAAAAATTGAAGTATCTGCCCCGTGCAGAAGGGGGTTTTTATGAAAAAATTGAAGTATCTTATACTTTTATTATTATCGTCTTTTATTCTGTTTTTTCCCCAAGCAGTTTCTGCGGGCTCCAGCGTATCTGAATACTGGCATAATTCTATTTGTTTACAGGTCTATTATTCTAACGCATACATTGAGGATATTCCCTCAATCGACATCGATTATGCTTATTATGACCCTTATGATGAAGAGGAAGGGGAGAAAGAATGGGAGGAAGAGGAAGAGATAGAAATAGAGCCCGAGACATTGGAATCGAAAATTGTATGGCGCAATAAGGAGAAGAGAACAAGGAAAACCATGGTAATCGTTGGAGGAGTAATGGGTGCTCTTACGCCTCTTATTTTTGCATTAGAGGACGTGCAAGCTTATGGTGTCCTTTTAGGTGTTGTGGGAGGAGGACTTGTGGGAAGCGGAGGTGGGGTTTTGTTCGCTGAGGCGATGATCCCGGGAGAGGATATAGAGGGAGGGAATGTAAAAGCTCCTGTAGGGTGTTTCTTTGGTACTTTTCTTGGAACGCTTATAGGAGCTGCAAGCGGAGCAACTGCCGGAGGATTAATGTTAATAGGTACCGATAGCGACAGTCCTGATTCGTTCGGCGGACCAGAATTTGGAATGTTTGCTGGAGCAATTATTGGGGGAATGGTGGGAGGTATAACCGGTGGTATAGCAGGTGCGTCGATAGCCCAATCTTTTCCGTCAGGAACAGAAGAAACTAATATAGTGCAAAAGCGTTTCCCGACAGGGAGAATGAAGACCTTTGTAAGAATACCGGATTCCACCGGAGTAAAGAGAACTCTTGTGGAAGTGCCAAAACCTCCTTTAAGTATGAGTAAAATCGCAACTGAGCTAATTGTAGGGGCTTTCTCAGGGTATTGTATTGGTGGAATCAGTGAACTTATGTTGGCCGATGATCCTTCTTCGCTTACAAAAAATTTTTATTGGATGTCTGGTGTTACATTAGCTACTTCCATAGGAGTTTATTATTCGGGTAGTCGTAACAATGAAACCGGTAATTTTTTAGGAACTTTTTTCGTAAGTTCTTTAGGAATGGCTTTGTCATATGCTTTATTATCGGATAAAGAGGATAGAGAAAATCGAAGCATATTTCTTGTGGGCTCACCGGTTGTTTGCTCGATATTTTCGACTTTCGTATTTAATGTGGCCCGAAGTTATACTAGCTATCAAGGTGTCGATATAGGTTTCTTGAACTTCAAGGGTGATCGAGTGATTCTTGGAAATCCTGCAATGTATGCGCATTCCGACCCCTTTGGTGGAAAAGAAATTGCTTACGGGCTCGAGCTGTTTAAATTTAAATTTTGAACTTCTTATATAAAGAGTTTTAAATAAACTTCAATATTTCGGTTCATTAATAAAACGAAATATCCCGTAGAAAATGAAATTTGGTATTATTACAAATCACTTGACAGGGTTTGTATTATCCTTATGATTTAAATTGTAACTATTTAAATTAAAAGAGGAGATAGCTCTATGTATTCAAAAATTAAAGGATTTAGTAATTCATTTGGTTCATTGGTGATTGTGTTTTTTATTTTCTTAACATTACCTTTTAAAGGGGTTGCTGAAGACGGTTATAGATTATGGCTCAGATATGATAGGATAACCGATGAGAATAAGTTGAATGAATATAGGAAAAATATTCAAACAATCCATTTTCCCGGGGATTCTCCTGTTTTAAAAGCCGCTCGTGAAGAACTGACAAACGGTATTTCGGGTTTGCTCGGGGTTCAGGTAAAGTTTATGGATAAACTTACGGGGAGTGGAACCCTCATTGTGGGAACTCCGAAATCTTCGAAAGTTGTTGCCTCTTTAAAACTCAACGATAAGCTGAAAAAGCTGGGAAGAGAAGGATATAGGATACAGAATTCTTTAATTAAAGGTAAAAAATGCATTGTAATTGCTGCCGACACAGATGTCGGTATATTGTACGG
>JAFGHJ010000028.1 GCA_016930175.1 Caldifarciminota bacterium | reverse complement strand
CAGGCAGCTCGAAAAGAAAAACCATCGGGATATTACTCTCAAGTCTCGCGATTATTTCTTCCGCGCTTGGATTAGGTGAAACGGAAACATTAAAATCATATAAAGGAACAAAATCCTCCTTTGCTATTTGTATTACTCCGGGACTTTCGGTTATCATAAAATCACTAACATCATCTAATATTATATCATAATTTCTAAGAATCGATCTCTCCGCATAAAATCGATTTAATAAAGCACCTTCGATATGCGATAACATCATTGCCGGTCTGGGATCTTCTTTTTCGATATCTACGGAAACATTGCGTATTTTTAAATCCTTTATATCGCTGCAATAAAGCCCGTAAACCGGTCTAAGGCCATATCTTTCAGCCCTGTCGTAACCTCCTATCTTCGAAAGATTAATTCCGGCAGGATCTTCCTTTAACCCAAGATAAGACAAATCTCCTCCTTTGTAAGTCATTCTCATGTTCTCGAGAACTATATTCTCAAGTTTCACGCCGGATTTGCCCATAATCGTACTGGCAAAACCCATGCCTTTTTTATAACTGTAAATATCCTGCGCTAAGAAATTATTAATTCTAACATTTTTTATCCTGCCGGAGGAACCGGAAACTCCCGGAATACCAATCTTCCGATCGGACAAATTAATGAATATAGGAATCATAACACTTTCCATCGTAACATTCTCAACAATAACTCCGTCAATAACCGCGCCATCATTTGAAGTGAAAATAATACCGCCTTTATCAGCTCTTTTTATCGTAATATTTAAAATCTTGATATTACGGAAATCTCCGAACGTCTCCGGACCGATTTGCAAGGCACTGCCACCGGAAGAAATTACACAACCGCTAATGCTAATGTCTTTACAATTCATTTTTTTACCCAGGGAATAATCCGATTTTATGGCAATCGCGTCCCCCTCTACTACAGGCATCCCATCCTTATGCTCGACTGTCTCTATATCACAGTTCTCAATCTTAACATCCCTGGTACCGATAATATTTATACCGTCACCCCGGGTTTGTATCTTCACATTTTTTATATTCAATCCTTCACAACCCGTAGCCAGAATAGCCAAACTCCCTCCCTCTTCTATGTTTATATCGTCTATCTCAACAAATTTACATAACTTGAGTGAAACAGCTTTATCTATATTCCCTTTACCGGGATTGCTATAAAAAGAACCGGCGATACTTATCGTACCACCTCCCTTTATAAAAACCTTTTCAACGCTGTCTCCCCAGATAAAAGCATTATGAAAGTGGCTTTGAGCTGCACCCTGATACTTACTCCATTTATTAGGCTCAGGCGAATCGAAAATATTAGCCCCTATCGGCGCAGCTTGTATTCTCGTCCCTTTTTCAATTTGCAGTACCACATTGCTTTTCAAATGAATCGAACCGGAAAGATAAGTCCCGCTCGAAAACAAAATTACTCCGTTCTCGAGAGTCGAACAGGAATCGATGGCTTTATTTATAGCTTCGGTATCGAGAATATCATCATTGCTTTTTGCCCCAAAATCTTCGATTTTTAAAACTTCTATAGGCTGAAAGCCACCAAATAAGTTTCCTCCAAACAATACAGATAATATTAAAAAGATTATAATTGCTTTATGCATTTTTCCTCCCTTTATTACTTTTATTAAATTTAACTTATTGTTAATACTTTTCAAGTGCGTTTAGCCGCAAATTCACAAAGAACAAAAAGAATTCAAACACAGAGAGCACAGAGCCACACCCCACAACCCCTCCTTTTTGCTTATTTTTCAACCCGGTACCCGGAATTCAACTACGCCCAACACTCTAACACATCTACGCACTAACGCTCCAACCATGAAAGCTATTGACAAAACAAATAAAATCATAAATTAAAAAGAAGAAAATGAAAGAAAAAGAAACCGAATATAAAAAAATGAAAAGAAAATTTGTACCCGAGAAAATATCCTGGGAATCTTTCAGCGATTTAGAAAAACTATACAAATCACTTCAGGATAGAGACATAAATTCTCGTGAAAGTTTGGAAAAATTAATCTGCGACTTAAACGAAATAAAAAAAGTCTTTTACGAGAAACGTAACAGGGCTTATATTAATATGACTTCCCATACCAATAACAAAAAAATGCAGGCAGAATATATTCATTTTATAACAAAAATCGAACCCAAAGCTAAGGAATACATATTCAAAATTCATGAAAAGATTCTGAAAAACAATAAAAAATACCCTCTTATTTCTTCCAAATATAACATTTATATTCGGCATCTAAAAAATCACTTTAAATTATTCAGAAAAAAAAATATCGAATTGGAAAAACAAGAGGAAAAACTTGCTAACGAATACTCAAAAATAATGGGCAACATGATGTTTTCTTTCAGAGGCGAAAATTATACCACCCAGCAAATATATAAATTTCTGGAAGAGAGAGATAGAGATTTAAGGAAAGAAGCATATAATGTTTTTTGGAAAGAAAGCAAAAAGGAAATAAACAAAATTTATAATGTTTTCCAAAAACAGATAAAAATCCGGAACAAGATAGCCAAAAACGCCGATTTTAAAAACTACAGAGATTATAAATTCGAAGAATTGGAACGCTTTTATTATACCCCTCGCGATTGCTTCTTATTCCATGAAAATATCAGAAAAAATATTCTGCCTTTTGTCAATAAAATTATGGAGAGAAGGAAGAAAGCGTTAAGAATCAATCATTTAAAACCATGGGACTTACATGTAGATATTTACGGTAAAGAACCTTTGCATCCTTTTTCCGATGCTGAAGAACTCCTGAGCAAAACTATAGAAATTTTTAAAAGAGTTCATCCCGAATTGGGTAAAAAAGTCACTCTAATGAAGAAAAAAAGAATGTTAGATCTTGAGAGCCGCGAAGGAAAAGCACCCGGCGGATATATGACGAATTTATCCGAAATACAACTTCCCTTTATATTCATGAACGCGGTAGGAACGCATAGAGACGCGCTTACACTGCTTCACGAATCGGGACACGCGTTTCATAGTTTCTCTTACAGCAAACAGCCTCTGGAAGAGTATCACGATGCCCCTTCGGAAATATGCGAAGTTGCTTCCATGTCAATGGAACTTATAACTATGGACTACTGGGATATATTTTACAATAAAAAAGAAGACCTTCTGCGAGCTAAAATAAGGCAATTGGAAAGTATAATAACGCTCTTTCCATGGATATCGATCATAGATCTCTTTCAACACTGGCTTTATACCGAAGAAAGCTCAAACAGGAGCTCTTTGATTAATAAATGGAAAAGTTTAATCGATGCTTTCCATTCTTATATCGACTACAAAGGCAGTAACTTCAGCTATTCATACACATGGATCAGACAATTACATCTATTCGAAGTACCTTTTTACTACATCGAATACGCCTTTGCTCAACTCGGAGCTATACAGTTATGGGTAAATTACAAAAAAAACCCGCAAATAACAATCAATCAATATATGGATGGACTATCTCTCGGCGGCTCGAGACCTTTACCTGAACTTTACAAAGCAATAGGCATAAAATTCGATTTTTCGGAAAAAATGCTGAAAAAACTGCTAAATGAGGTAAATAAAGAATTAGAATCATTCTTAAAAGAATTAAATGAGATAAAGAATGCAAACAACTAAAGAAATCTCCTTTTCCTCTGCGCCCTCTGTGTCTTTTTTTATGGTTAGCGCGTTAGTGCGTAGGTTTGTTGGTGAGTTAAAAAAACGGACCAACGGAATAACGGACTCACATACCAACATTTATAATCTCTGTATTCTCCGTGTCTCTGTGTGAGAGAAATGGTGGGGCGGTGTGAGGTTTAGAAATTTAATCTGGGATTTTGACGGAACGCTTTTCGATACCTACCCCGAAATAACTCAAGCTTTCCTCGATACTTTAAAGAAAGATTACGGGGTCGAGTATGACTTTCATGAAGCCTTCTCCCTCGCCAAAGCCTCCATAAGTTTTTGCATAGATAGTCTCGCCGAAGAGTTTAACATCGACAGAGAAAAATTCTCGGAAAAATACAAAGAAAGATATTTCGGGGAATTGACCTACGAAGGCAAACCATTTGAAAATGTAGAAGAAGTTCTCGAATATGTCTCACAGAGAGGAAGAAATTTCCTTATAACCCATAGGGGTTCTGAAAGTTTGAATGAGTTTCTAACAAGAAACGATTTTAATAAATATTTCACCGAAATTGTAAGTTCCGACGCGAATTTTCCTCTAAAACCCGACCCGGCAAGTTTTAATTATATTATAGATAAATATAAACTTAAAAAAGAAGAAACTCTGGGTGTTGGGGACAGAATTCTCGATATAGAAGCAGCAAACTCAGCAGGTATAAAATCCTGTTTTTTCGATCCTGGCGGTTCAAAAATTGGAGTTGCCGATTACAATATAGACAAAATGAAAGATTTATTTAAAATTCTTAAAAAAACCGATGATTTCCCCGGCACTTCTTTCGATAACCGGGGATAAAGATTCCCCTATATCCATATTTTCGGGCATAACAGCAAGAATTTTTATTCCCTTGACAGAGCCTTCCTGAGAGACAAAATCAGAAAAAAGATGCAGCGGCGAAGAATGAGTAAGACCGAATTGTTTGCTTATTTCCCCAATATCAAAAAGTTTTATTTCCCCTTTTTCCCCTCCGAATAAAACACTGTCTATTATCAGAACCTTTTCGTAATTCTGTTTACTTATAAAACCAAGCCAGTGTTCAGGCGTCTGGTGAGCGATAATTACATTATAAAAACCCATACTGTCGAGTTTTTCCGCTATAAAAACACCCACTCCGTCATCGCTCCGTACTATCGAACCGATACCCATTATTACGGTCTTATTATCTATAAATTTCTTTAATTCTTCTTTCCAATCCATTTTTATAGCCACAAAGACACGAAAGCACGAAGCCCCACACCTCACCAAATAATTAGCCACAGATAAACACAGATTTATTTAGATTTTTACTTGTTTTACCCCCATTCCCAGTTAAAAAATTAGCCACGGATAAACACTTTTTTTAACAAAATATTTTTTTTAATCCGTGTATATCCGTGTCAATCCGTGGCTATTATTTATTATTTAAAAAGGCTAAAAGCCACTACGAATCCCGCAGTAATAACGGCAAGAATACTCATCAGCTTTATAAGAATATTTAGTGAAGGACCGGATGT
>JAFGHJ010000027.1 GCA_016930175.1 Caldifarciminota bacterium | reverse complement strand
GCTCAGGTGGTGCAGGCGGCTACGAAATGGAAAAGAATGGCATTGAAGCAATTTGATTGTGAAGTGGGTGAAGGCATCTGTACGGATATGAAAGCAGTAAGAAAGGATTATTTTCTCGACCATGACCACAGTGCCTATGTCGACCAATGGGATTGGGAAAGGGTTATCACGAAAGATATGCGTAACCTTGATTTTTTGCGCGATATCGTCGAAAAAATCTGGATGGTTATTTATGACGCAGGACAGATGGTAAAAAAGGACTTCCCCGAACTCATATCAGATAAATATCCGGATATACCAAAAGAGTTGAAATTCTTTCACGCCGAGGAAATCCTGGAACGCTATCCGGATTTCACCCGCAAACAGAGAGAGACAAAAATGGTACAGGAAGTGCACCCCGCAATATTTATTATTGGCGTTGGTTATGTGTTAGAAGACGGTTATCCCCATGAAATGAGAGCTGCGGATTACGATGACTGGATTACGCCAACGATAAAGAAAAACGGGAAGCAGTACCATGGACTAAACGGCGATATTCTGGTGTGGAACCCGGTAACTAAGCGACGTCATGAACTGACATCAATGGGTATCCGTGTGACTAAAAAAACCCTGGTCCAGCAGCTCAAGGAATCCGGGCAGGAAGATTTTCTGAAGTTACCATATCATCAAGCGATTCTTAATGATGAAATACCACTAAGTATCGGAGGCGGTATCGGCCAATCAAGGACATATATGTATCTTTTGAGGACCGCTCATATCGGTGAAGTAAGCACTACGGTATGGCCTGATGTTCTTAAGTCGATTTGTAAAAGAAAAAATATCCATATATTGGAATAAAAGTAACAACATATTTAGTGCGTTGGTGCGTTGGTGTGGAGAAAACAGCCAAACCTACTAACTGACCAATAGTCTTACAGTTCAGAATCTCTGTGTTCCTCAGTGTTTTCTGTGGTAATAGTCTCTCTATTGAGGTTCAAAATCCTATGTTGACAAAGATAGTATTTTAATTACTATTTTAATATGAATTCTTTATTGAAAAACTTTGATCACACAGATAACAATGTTTCTAAGATTAATACTTTTAAACTATGTTTTTCACCTATTCCAAAAAAGGAGTAATATTATGAAAAAACTCATTAAAAAATTGTCTTTCCCAGTTATTGGGTTATTATCGCTTATCTGGTTTTTGGTTCGTGTTGTTCCAAAACCAAGTAGGGCAAGATATCCTTGTATGAAGATTGCAGCACCAGTTGCAGCATCTTTCGTTATCTATTTAATAGGACTCGTTTCTTCTTTACTGGTATTCAAAAAAGCAAAACAGTACTTATATAAATCGAAATATGTCGTATTTTCGATTTTATTATTGCTCGGTTCGATTTTGTTTATAGCCACATTGTTAAGTAAAGAACAAAAGGTATACGCCCAATATCGGTCTCCTATCTTAGAAGGTCCAAATCAGCCGATGGGTGAAGGAAAAGGTATAAATCCCGGCCGCGTAGCCTGGATTTGGAATCCAGATGCAACAGATGAAAATTGTACCAATTCCTCGGGTGATTATTGGTATCAGGAAGATAATACAAATCAAGAAGTGGTCGAAACCATGTTATCTAATGCATTACAAATGTTAACAGGCGAAGAAACCGATTCCGCAGCCTGGAATGCTATATTCCATCATTATAATCAAACCCACGAAAGAGGAGATGTCGGCTATACGAGTGGAGAAAAAATTGTAATTAAAATTAATTTAAATAGCTCGGCTAATTATGGTAGCAACACAATCGACACGTCACCCCATATAACACTTGCCATACTAAAACAATTAATAAATGTAGTAGGAGCGGCCGAGGAAAATATCAGCATTGGCGATCCTGGAAGGACTGTTACGAATTTATATTGGGATAAATGTCATTCTGTTTTTTCAGATGTAAATTACTGGGGAGATTATGGAGGGCGGACGCCGATAGTACAATCAGATTCTCTTGTTTTTTTTACAAGTGACGGTGAAGTAGAGGACTGGCTGCCAGAGTGTTATCTGGAAGCAGGCTATATGATTAACATTGCAGTGTTCAAAAAACATCATAGAGCTGGTATCTCTCTTTCAACTAAAAATCATTTAGGATCATTTGTAAAATTTAATGGTGATGCTTCGCATTATCATTATACCTATCCTTCTACAGAAGGAGATGGGAATGTCGATAACGGAGAATACGGAGTATATCGTAATGGTGTGGATTTTATGGCGCATGAGCATCTCGGCGGTAAAACGATTATATATATAGTAGATGGAATATGGGGGTCGACTAACTGGGGACATCCTCCTATTAAGTGGAGAATGGCACCATTTAATAATGACTGGCCATCTTCGATATTCGTTTCTCAGGATCCGGTTGCTATAGAGTCTGTCGGCTTTGACTTCTTATACAATGAATTCGATGAAGATCATCCAACCGAAGGCACCCCCGGTGTACAGTCAGGTCCTTTTCCCAGGTATGCTGGTGTTGATGATTTCCTGCATCAGGCTGCCGATTCGGCAAACTGGACCGATGATATTCCTTACTACGATCCGGAAGGAGATGGAACTCCTATACCTTGGAGTCTCGGTGTCCATGAACACTGGAATAATTCAATAGAAATGAAATACTCTCGGAATCTAGGAGAAGATGAAGGTAT
Source organism: Caldifarciminota bacterium (assembly GCA_016930175.1). Classification (GTDB taxonomy): domain Bacteria; phylum Hydrothermota; class UBA3072; order UBA3072; family UBA3072; genus JAFGHJ01. The sequence continues at coordinate 94,793 of JAFGHJ010000027.1, read as the reverse complement.
AGAATTGTTATCTAACTACGACCCTTCTGGTATAGAAGAAAATATAGGTTTTCCGATAATAAACAACGACTTAATTCTGCTTAATTCCAGTACAACAATTCAGTTTGCTATTCCTTCGACAGAATTCGTCACCCTTGAAATATACAATAATTTAGGACGAAAGATTGAAACGTTGGTCAATAAACAACTTCCTAATGGTAATTATAGCATAGAATGGAACGCTAAAGGTTTAGCCGACGGCATCTACTTCTATCGTCTTCGTGCGGGAAAATTTTGTACAACAAACAAAATTATTTTGTTGCAATAAGTAAATAATAAATGAAATCAAATAAAAATATAGAACAATTGATAGAGGATTTCGAATTAATGAATCCCCTATTGGCAAACATCGTAAGTTCTTTGAGGAAAATTGTTCTGGAAGTTGTTCCTAAATTCGAAGAAAAAATAATGTATGGAGGTATAGTTTTTTTTATATCTGACCGGATGTTTTGCGGAATTTTTCAGAGAAAAAAATATGTTACAGTGGAATTCGACCGTGGATATGAGATGGATAACAAATTGAATCATCTTGAAGGAAGCGGTAAATACCGTCGACATCTCAAAATATATAACAAAGAAGATATCAAAAAGAAAATAGCCAGGCACTATATACTTGAGTCTTATCGGCTTGGGAATAACGCAAGTAATAATAAATTAATGGAAACGGGACAGTCCAGAATATCGTCTGCCTAGATAGGCTTGCATTTAAAAGCTGGTCGAAGGTGATTTAAGTAAGATATTAATGATTGTAAGGGCAAAATTTTATGTTGACAAAAATGAAATTTTTATTATGATTTCAATATAATAATAAAGGTACAAAATGGAGTACACGACTGAGTTTGATGAAGAGAATGAAATTTGTATTATTCATGTTGAGGGTAAACTTCGCCGCCCCGACGATTCTCTAAAACTGCAAAAGTTTGTCTTTGATTATCATAAAGAAAAGGGTTATTCTCGTTTTTTGTTAGATATGCGGCAAGCACAAATTATTGGCGAAAAGACGGATACATTTTCAATAGGAACTATACCGTTTGATACTGAACAAAAAGCGAAAACCATACCACATAAAGTGGCTCTCGTTTACTCCAGCACAAACGTCGATGAAATACTTTTGGAAAACGTAGCTGTTCACAGAGGATATAATCTGAAAGTTTTTACAAAAATCGATAAAGCAATTGATTGGTTTAAAAAAGATTGACAAAAATTGGTTTTTTAAAAATAATTGTATTGTTTTTAATGACGTACTTGTTCGACGCAGTCTATGCTGAAGGCAAAATCCATTCTTCCCTTTTATCTCTGCAGCCCATATCTTCATTGACTTACGAGGCATCAAAAGACAAGTCTTTTGGATTTGCATTTAATGATAACAGGTTTTTCCCGGTAGGCTTTTCAAAAAATGGTCTATTTGCCTATATAGTTGAAAATTCCTTAGCCTCTCCTTCTCTAATCGTTTCCAATCTTATTTCCGATGAGCAAGTCGCGATTCAACAACTTGCTGATAAAACAGACACGACTCAAGCTTCTAGACTGCTATCTGATTTTAAAATTCATTATTTTGGGAAAAAAAAACTAATTCGTTTTCCAGCTGTTATTGATAACGACGAATACAGTGTTTTTGTAAAAGAATCAAATTTGATATTGAATTCTAAGCTTAAAGGTCGAAAAGAGATTTCCAACCTGGATTCTCTTCAAGGTTTTTATCTGGATTACAAGAAGAATGATTTACTTGTTGAAGGTTTTTTGAGGAGTCCTTTTGAAAAGAGAATTGTGATTATATTAAGCGGATTATACTCTGGTTTTGAAGGTGAGCTCGATCTTTTGTATTTCACTGTTGGTGCAGATTTGGAAAAAGACTTTAAATAAAAAAGAAATGATTTTGTTATTTTTAAAAATCAATAAATGTTATTAGGAGGTAATTGGTGAAATATAGGGAATTGGGGCGAACGGGTTTTAAGATCTCAGAGGTAAGTTTTGGTTCTTGGGCGATTGGTGGTACCTGGGGACCCGTAAAAGATAACGAATCAATAGCGGCATTGCATAAAGCAGTAGAACTCGGTGTAAACTTTTTCGATACTGCCGATGTTTACGGTGACGGACGCAGCGAGCGGTTGCTTTCAGAATTAAAAAAGGAACATAAAGATATATATATTACTACCAAAGCCGGAAGAAGAATAAATCCCCATACCGCAGAGGGTTATAATCGTGAAAACTTAGAAGCTTTCATTGAGCGCAGCTTAAAGAATCTTAATGTAGAAACCATCGATTTACTTCAACTGCACTGCCCACCTACCGAAGTCTATTATATGCCCGAAGTTTTCGGAATGATGGACGATTTTATCCGGGAGGGTAAAATTCGCTACTATGGTGTAAGTGTAGAGAAAGTCGAAGAGGCATTAAAAGCCATAGAATATCCAAACGTACAATCCGTACAAATAATATTCAATATGTTTCGCCACAGACCTTCAGAACTCTTTTTCGAACAGGCAAAAAAACGTAAAGTAGGTATTTTAGCTCGAGTACCTCTTGCTTCAGGCATGCTTACAGGAAAATTTAGAAAAGATTCAACTTTCGCTTCTGACGACCACAGAAATTTCAACCGCAAAGGTGAAGCATTTGACCGAGGCGAGACTTTCTCGGGAGTCGATTATAATACAGGATTAAAAGCAGTAGAAGAGTTAAAAACAATATGCCCGGATGGAATGAGTATGGTACAGTTCGCCCTGCGATGGATTTTGATGTTCGATGCGGTTACGTGCACTATTCCGGGAGCAAAGCGTCCGTCTCAGGCAGAAGAAAATTTCTCTGCTTCAGACCTCCCTCCCCTATCTGTTGAAACTATGAAAAAAGTAAGAGATATCTACGATAAATATATTCGCGAATCAGTACATCATTATTGGTAAAAAAAGGAGGAATTATTTATGAATATTATATGTTTTTTGATTATCGGAGCAGTAGCAGGCTGGCTTGCGGGTAAAATAATGAAGGGAAAGAAAGGATACGGGCTTTTAGGCAACATTATTGTGGGATGTATAGGGTCTTTAATAGGCGGATTCATATTAGACATATTAGATATCTCATTAAGGTTAGGTATTAAATATGGGGACCTTATTGCTTCATTATTAACAGCTTTCGGCGGAGCTTTAATATTATTAGTTATAATAAACTGGCTTAAGAAAAAATAAGATCCTTCGGATATTAGATAAATAGTAAAAACAATAAATTATATTAGTGATATCTGTGTAATTTGTTGCTCCCTTTGGGGTTTGGTTGAAAGAAAAACAAAAAGTTTTTCTGGGATGGGGGTGGGTTTTTTAAAAAAACATTTGCATAGTGCCTTTGTGCTTTAAAATGAGCTTATCTACTGAGATTTTATAAGTGTAAATAAGTAATCTGATAAAATCATTGCCAGTTTTTTGGATCCTGCATCACTTAAATGTATATGGTCAGAGAAATATGCGCTTTTCCCTGTCATTTGTTTCGATGGATCTGCCATTGCAACATTTTTTGATTTAGCAATATCTGCAATAATATCATCAGTTTTTTCAAATGCATCCACAAGTGTTTGATGTTGCATTCCTTGAAATTTATAACATATTATTGATTTTTCCTCATCTGTGTTATTCCGGGAAACCAAGCGTGCCTGTTTTACTAAAATCGGCACTGCGTTAATATTCCTGGCAAGATCAGCAAACATTTCTACATTCAGTCGATATTGTTTTAAACCGAGTTCTTGAATCTCTCTGTAGCATTCACTTTCTTTAACAATCCCTTCGCCGCCAACGTGATATTTCCATGTATAATATAAATCTCTTAAATATACATATAATTGGGAAGACTTACACAACATCCTATCCAATCTACCTCGGTATCCTATACGAAAATCATCTGCTTCGTCATAAGGTTTTAATTTTCTTAAAAGTGGCTCTTCAAAAGAGAAGTACTTTATGTCGTTCCATGCATTGTAAAGGACGACATAATCGGGTTGAAAAATATGCCCCTCTGTGAAGAGTCTTCCGAATGAATCAAATGTTGCATGTCCAGGGATTCCGGCGTTGATAACCTCTATATTTGTTATACCCTTTTGCTGGAGAATGACTTCGAGTTGGGAAGGCCAGTCTTTTCCGTTAGGCATATTTGGGTCAAAGACGGCTGAGCCACCGTAGACTATTACTCTTATTATTTCATCGTCTTTTTTTTGAGAGAAATCTTTCCCTCTATAACCTTTAGAATTTATAAGCCATCCTTCTTTTTCAATGTTTTGTTCTTTGAGCGGAAAAACATGTACAGCAAAAAGTGCAGGCGAATATTCTAGAGATCTCGACTTCATAATTTCCGGCGTACAATACTCCCTAGTAAGACGAATATATACTTCGCCTAAGGATAACACGCAAAATGCACACAGAAGTATTGCGATTATTGAAAAAATTATTCTTTTTTTCAAACTATAGGATGCCATGACAACCAATCCTTCATCCATTTGCATAAGTTATCACTTTTATTCAGAATGTCAATATTTCCCAATATTGAGTGACTCCATTAATATAATAGAGCTTTTGAATCGTTTTCTCTTTGAGTATATTCCGTTCTCTCTGTGGTTAAATAAAAATCATTTCTTATGTCTGAATAGTTTTATGACTATATCTCAAACCCTTGACAAATATAGAGGCTGAATTAATCTTAATATATGGATATAGGGTTGAATTGGAGAGATTTAGATAAACCTGTAGACTGGGAAAAAGTTTATGGAAACAAAAATTCAGTTGATTGTGAAATCGGTTACGGGAATGGTGAGTTCCTAATCAAAAAATCACAACTTCATCCTGAGAGAAACTTTTTCGGTATCGACTATTCAATAGAATCTTTCCGTAGAGCTAAGAAAACTATTGAAAAAACTGACATACCAGGTGTAAAAATAGTTTGCCTGGAAGCGAAAGCCGCTTTTATTGTTTTAATCCCCGAGAAATCACTTTCTCATATATACCTTAACTTTCCAGACCCATGGCCAAAGAAAAAACATTATAAAAATAGATTACTTGACAGAGAATTTTTGAAGATAGCAGCTTCTTGTTCTACAAATAAAGGGAAAATAATTATAGCAACTGATGATCCGTTCTACAGGGATTTTATACTTGAAGAAGTAGCCGCTGTGCATCTATGGGAACCTTTATTCCGAAAAGGCTGGACGAATGAGCTTTCCGACCACTTTTCCACAAAATACGAGAAAAAATGGAGAAACGAAGGCAAGGAAATCTTCTATATGATGTTCCAGAAGAAAGCCGACCCGGAAATAAGTTTCCGAATGCGTGAGTACAAAATACCGTCTAAAATTCACTTGCCAAATTTTTCCGAGCCAAAATTAGAAAGAATTTGTGGCGAAACAATATGTAAGCAGGATTCTGTCTCGAAATTACTGAAGTGCACAAAACAAAAGAACGAATATATTTTAAATGTTTTCCTTAAAGACGATACGTTAATCAGGAAAGCAGAACTGACTATCAGCGAAAATGATAAAGACACATGGGAACTTCTAATTCCCGAAAAATTATTCCGTACCCGTTCCCTCAAAAACCTGGTTAATAAGTTAAAAGCTCTCGATAAATAAAGAAGCAGAAATCAGTAGAATTAAAAACCCTAACCAAACAAAAATAAAATAAGCCAGTATTAATCCAAAGGGAATAATATAAGTATTTAATACAAGGTGCAAAAGGAAATTAAAAACCATAAGGAAAACCATCAGCACATATGTGACAAGATAAGGAGCAAGCTTATTTTTAATATGATGGTATATTTCTTTAAATCTGATTGCATTAATAAAAGATCCGGAATCAGAAAAAAGAATTAAACCCATCGGTAGAAAAAACATTGCGATGCAGCCTAAAAAGAACGAAAGAGCAAGTATAAAGAAACCACCAATTTTTAAACTTGATATTACAAATTTTGGATTTACCAAAAATTGTATTACAGATCCCGGAAGCAAGGATAAAATGAATACAGGTAAAGCAACATAAAATACGGTTATCAATCCCCACTCGACTCCCTTCAAAAACAGGGAACCCCAATTATCCCAGGAAGGTAGTACTTTATTACCCGTTTCCAGACGATCATGTATAAATTTAGCAATAAAACCGAAGGAGAAAATAAACAAAGGTGGTACCATTAAAAAAGCCCCACCTATCAAAGTTTTTTTGAACCATTCTTTATCTTTGAATATTACAGAAAGATCCCTTTGAATATCCAATTCTATCCCTCCATATATATTCCATATTCCATAGCATCGGAAAGAGCCGTCCAGCTTGCTTCGATTATATTTGGAGAAGCCCCAACCGTACTCCAGTATCTGTTGTCAAGCTGCATATCTATCATAACTCTGGTAATAGCTCCTGTACCTTTACTGCTATTAATAATATGAACTTTATAATCCGCAAGATGGAATCTCTCAATATTAGGATGTCCTTCTCTAAGAGCTTTAGTCAATGCAATGTATAAAGCATCAACGGGGCCATCACCTTCGGCTGCCACATGAGAAATTTCATTTCCAACCAGTACCTTTACCGTAGCTTCAGCAAAGATACCTCTTTTCTCCCGGTGTTCAACTACAACCGTAAAATCCAACATTTTAAAAGGTGGTTTATAATCTTTCTTGCACCGCAGTAACAGTAATTCAACCGAAGCTTCTGCTGCTTCAAAGCTGAACCCATCATACTCCAAGGCTTTTATCTTTTCTAACACTTCATTGATATTATCGATTTTACCGGTTATCTTCATCTCTTCAAGTTTGCTGTGGAGATTTGATTTACCTGCAAGCTCAGAGATTAAAACTCTTGATTCATTACCCACTAACTCTGGATTAATATGCTGATAAGTAAGAGGATTTCTTCGCATAGCGGATACATGAATTCCTCCTTTATGGGCGAATGCACTTCTTCCAATGTAAGGAGAACGATAAGGAGGAGGTTGATTTGCTATAAATGCAACTGCGTTTGCAACAGGAGTCAAATGAACCAGATTTTCCGGGGGCAACACTTCAATCCCCATCTTCAACTGAAGGTTTGGTATTAGGGCGCTAAGATCTGCATTACCACAGCGTTCGCCATATCCGTTTGTAGTACCCTGTACATGGGTTGCTCCGGCCTGAACTGCCGCAAGAGTATTTCCCATAGCTGTTCCGGAATCGTTGTGAGTATGGATGCCAATTGCCTTATCAGGGAATTTCGATTTAACTGCTTCTGTTATACTCTTAACTTCATGCGGAAGAGTACCGCCGTTTGTATCGCAAAGAACCAGGACATCCGCCCCGCCGGACGCGGCAGCACTCAGAGCTTTTACTGCATATCCGCTGTCAGCTTTATACCCATCAAAAAAGTGCTCCGCGTCAAACACTACTTCACGATTTTTGGATTTTAGAAATTTTATACTATTTTCTATCATTTGCAGGTTTTTATTCAAAGATACACGTAAAGCATCTTCAACATGAAGGGTCCAGGTCTTTCCGAAAATTGTAATAACGGGAGCCTCGGAATCCAAAAGGGCTTTAATGTTTTTATCTTTTACGGGATCCGTATCCTTACGGCAGGTACTTCCAAAAGCCGCTATACGTGAATTTTCTAATTTCATTTTTTTGACTTTTTTGAAGTATTCTACATCCTTGGGATTGGACCCGGGCCATCCGCCCTCTATATAGTCTATACCCAGCTCATCGAGTAGTTTAGTTATCTTTAACTTATCCGTAACGGAAAGAGAAACACCCTCTGCTTGCGTGCCTTCACGGAGTGTCGCATCGTATAATTTTACCTTTTTTGGAGGTTGCTCGCTCTCTTTCTTTGTTTTCTTCCCGGACTTCTTCATTTTATCCTCCAGATATTTCAAATATTTTTAATTCTAAAACCTAATACCTAAGTTTATACCACTTTATCGTCTATCCAATCCATCATACTTCTTAATTGTCTACCAATAACCTCGATAGGATGATTTTTGTCTTTCTCCTCTAGTCTTTTCAAATTTGGTTTTCCTTTTGCGGATTCTGCAATCCATTCTCTTGCAAAAGATCCATCTTTGACCTCTGACAATATCTTTTTCATTTCTTTTTTTGTTTCCTCGGATATAATACGCTCACCTCTTGTAAAATCACCATATTCTGCCGTATTACTCACCGAGTAACGCATATAGCTCAGACCTCCCTGGTAAAAGAGGTCGACAATTAATTTCAGTTCATGCATACATTCAAAGTAAGCAATTTCCGGCTGATAACCTTCTTCGATTAAAACTTCGAAAGCTTTTTTAACAAGAGCGGAAACACCACCGCAAAGAACAACCTGTTCTCCGAATAGATCGGTCTCAGTTTCTTCTGAGAAAGTCGTCTTTATTGCTCCTCCTTTAGTTCCACCGATTCCCTTTGAATAAGCAAGTGCAAATTGTAAAGCTTTACCGCTTGCGTCGTTCTCCACTGCCACAAGATTAGGCACTCCCCCACCTTTTTCATATTCACTTCTAACAAGGTGTCCGGGACCTTTCGGAGCAACCATTATAACATCAACGTAATCGGGAGGAACAATCTGCTTGAATCTAATGTTGAAGCCGTGAGAGAAAAGCAATGCGTTCCCTTCTTTCAAATTAGGTTCTACTGATTTTTTATAAATTTTTGCCTGAATTTCATCGGGTACAAGCATAGAAATAATATCTGCTTTCGCCGATAATTCCTCCGCATCGAGCGGTTCGAAACCATGTTTCTTTGCCAATTTATAATTGTCGGTTCCCTCAACTTCTGCCACCATTACATCCAGACCTGAATCTCGCAAATTTTGAGCTTGTGCGTGACCCTGACTTCCGTATCCGATAATACCGATAGTTTTACCTTTTAAGATATCCAGATTAACGTCATTATCATAATATATCTCAGCCATTATTCTCCTCCTTTTTTTCTGGCAATTGCTATCTTACCCGTTCTAACAATTTCCACAATGCCAAACGGTTTTACTAATTCAATGAAAGCCTGAATTTTATTATCTTTACCTGTAATTTCAACAGTCATATTATTCTTTCCGACGTCGATTATTTTTGCTCTAAATATATCTACTATTTCAATAAGTTCAGCACGGGTCTTTCTTGAAAGGTTTACCTTTATTAACAACATCTCTCTCTCCACATGTTCAACATTGGTGAAATCCTGGACTTTTATGACGTTTATAAGCTTATTTAGTTGTTTTTTTATTTCTTCAAATATAGAAACATCTCCGTCGACAACCATCGTTATTCTGGAAAGTCTAGAATCCAGGGTTTCGCCGACAGAAAGACTCGCAATATTAAAACCTCTGCTGCTGAACAACTCTGAAACTCTCGCAAGAACACCGAACTTATTTTCAACAAGAACAGAAATAATTCTTTTCATTATGCCATTCCTCCCATCATTTGACGTAGAGAAGCGCCGGCAGGAACCATCGGAAAAACATTTTCCTCTTTATCAATTATACAATCAATAATAACAGGGCCATCTATTTCTAATGCCTTCTTGATCGCATTTTTAACATCTTCATTCTTCGTAATTCTTATGCCGGCTGCGCCGTAAGCTTCTGCCAGTTTAACAAAATCGGGCGTGTACTCAGGACAGTCTTTATACTTTTTGTCTTTTTCAGGATTCAACGCTCCGGTTCTAAGGCACGTTGCCGCGTATCTTTTATTATAGAACAATTCCTGCCACTGTCTAACCATACCGAGAAAACCGTTGTTGAGAATAATTATTTTAACTCCAATGTTCTTAATAACCGCAGTTGCCATCTCCTGAATATTCATCTGTATACTTCCATCACCGGCAATATCGAAAACCGGCATATCCGGTCTTGCAACCTTTGCCCCTATTGCAGCAGGGAATCCATATCCCATCGTACCGAGTCCTCCTGATGAAAGTAAAGTACGAGGTTTATCGAACTTGTAATACTGAGCAACCCACATCTGATTCTGTCCCACTTCGGTAGCAATAATAGCTTTGCCCTTTGTGATTTCATGAACACACTCAATTACATACTGAGGCGAAACAAAATCTTTCTTTTTCCTATAAATAAGAGGAAATTTTTCTTTCCAGCCGTTAATTTCCTTTATCCAATCAGTATGTTTTTTAGCTTTCAAGTACCTATCGAGCTCTTTTAAAATAAGCTTAGCATCGCCAACGATAGGTATATCAACTCTAACGTTTTTGCCAACGGATGCCGGATCAATATCGATGTGTATTATTTTGGCGTGAGGAGCAAACTCGGAAATTTTTCCGGTAACTCTATCATCAAAACGCGCTCCTATTGCTAATATAACATCAGATTCCATTATTGCATAGTTGGCATATTGAGTTCCATGCATACCTAACATACCAAGTGAAAGCTCGTGCGTTTCAGGAAAAGAGCCCAAGCCTAACAACGTAGTAGTAACAGGTGTGTTTATTTTTTCCGCAAGTTTTCTCAACAAATCCGAAGCATCGGAAGTTATGACTCCTCCGCCAGCGTATATAACAGGTCTTTTCGCTTTTTCGATCAGCTCTGCAGCACTTTTTATCTGTTTCAAATTTCCCATAAGAGTAGGTTTATATCCCGGAATGTTAACCCCTTTGCTTTTTATAACTGAACTTTTATACTGCTGAACATCTTTGGGAATATCAATTAAAACCGGACCAGGTCGACCTGTCGTTGCAATATAAAATGCTTCGTCTATTATCTGCGCAAGGTTGTTTACGTCTTTAACCAGGTAATTGTGTTTTGTTATCGCTCTACTTATACCAGTTGCATCAACTTCCTGAAAAGCTTCATTACCGATGAGGCTTGTCGCAACCTGGCCTGTAATAGCTATCAAAGGAATTGAATCCATTTGTGCAGTTGCTATACCCGTAACCAGATTTGTCGCTCCGGGACCGGAAGTAGCAATACAAACACCACACTTTCCTGAAGCTCTGGCATATCCGTCTGCCGCATGAACGGCACCCTGCTCATGCCTTGTCAAGTAGAATTCTAAATCACTGTCATGCATATGGTTAAAAACATCCAGAACTGCACCACCAGGATATCCAAAAATGACTTTGGCTCCATTTCCTTTTAAGGACTTGATGAGTATCTCAGCCCCGCTTAATTTCTTTTTTTCTGCTTTATCCTTTTTCATTTTCTAAAAACCTCCTAAAAATTATATTTCTAACATCATTATGATTTTTATTTACAAATTATAAAATCTTTGAATTCTTAATGTTTTCATAATAAACACTTGTACGTAATATTTCAAGTCAAAAACGTACATTGATTTCAATAATTTTAACAATAGAGGAACATCTTTTAAAAAATTAGAAGACTCTATTATTTTTATTTTATGTTCTAATGGAATTTTGACGTATTGGTATGAAATATCTCTTTTAGAGACCTGGCAATAACAATATGTTAACTTATAATCCCCGATTCTACTCCCAACATAAATATATCTCTCTTTGTTTGTGCAGATACTATAACTAAAACCGGTAAAAAGTCAACCCCTTTATTTTCACACAGAACCACAAAGAGCACAGAGAAATACGATACTTCTTGGTTTAGAATTGTAAATTGCAAGTTGTAAATTGTAAATTTAAAATTTAAAAAACATAATAGGGCGCAGATGAACGCAGATTTTAAAGATTTATTAGTGTTATTTAAAACCAATCCCACGACACCAAAAAAGTTTTTATTTTTTTTACTTATCTACCAAATAGGAGAATTTACCTTTTTGTTTTCAAGGAATCGGTTTATTGTATATTGTAAATAAAATAACGTGAAGAAAAAAGTAGCAACACCTAAAAGATTTGTTTTGTAATGCTCACTCAGTATTCTTCTAACTTTAAAAGACAAAACCAATATGATAATTCCACCAACTAAAGTAATTATGCGATCAAGAGCATCGATCATAATTCCTAATTCCGTTTCCATAAATAATATTGAAGGAATTAGCATTACTGCAGATATTATAAAAATAATCAGAAGAAAAATTATTGGGCCGCCGCTAAGTTTTTCTCTTGAATCTAAGTCGTTAAACGTGTCTTTGCGATTTAAAAACCAAACCGGAATATAAATTCCATAGGTAATTAATACGAGAAGTAACATTAACAATACGTTTTTTTTCTGTAATTGTCCATCCATTATAAGTTACCAAATTTTAATGGTATTTTGATTTTACCCGCAAAGATAGTTTAATCTATGTCAAATTTTCAACTACCAAATCTCCGACCTCACTGGTCGAATATCCCATCTTGCCCGCGGAAAGACTTTCTAATTTTTCCTTAACTACCCTTTTAACCGAATCTTCGATTGACTTTGCCGCTTTGTCTTCTCCTATTGTATCGAGCATCAACGAAAGCGCGCATATCGCGGCTAAGGGATTTATAACATTTTTACCCGTATACTTTGGGGCACTTCCACCAATGGGTTCAAACATTGAGACACCTTCCGGGTTAAGATTACCTCCGGCAGCTATACCCATACCGCCCTGAACCATCGCCCCGAGGTCCGTAATAATATCACCAAACATATTATCCGTGACAATTACATCGAACCATTCCGGATTTTTGACCATCCACATACACGTTGCATCTACATGGGCGTAGTCGGTTTTTATATCCGGGTAATTCTTTGCAACCTTATAGAAAGTTCTCTCCCATAAATCGAAAGCGAAAGTTAAAACATTGGTTTTCCCGCAGAGCGTAACCTGTTTTCTTTTATTTCTTTTTTTAGCGTATTCGAAAGCAAATCTTATACAGCGTTCAACTCCCTTGTAGGTATTTATACTTTCCTGAACGGCAACTTCATCCAGAGTATCTTTCTTCAGGAAACCACCAGCTCCGCAATATAGTCCTTCCGTATTCTCCCTTACGACAATAAAGTCCACATCTTTTTCTTCTTTATTTGCCAGAGGGCAGAATCTCTTATCGTAAAGTATTACCGGTCTCAAATTTATATACTGGTCGAGGGCAAAACGCAGATTAAGCAAGATTCCCTTTTCCAGAATACCCGGTTTTACTTCAGGATGACCGATGGCACCGAGGTATATAGCCTCAAAAGTTTTAAGCTCTTCAAGCACCGAATCAGGTAAAACTTCACCTGTTTTTAAATATCTTTCTCCTCCAACATCATACTCAGCAGTTTCGCATTTGAATTCGAATTTGGATTGAATTGCTTCTAATACTTTTAACCCCTCCCTTACTACCTCGGGACCGGTACCATCGCCCGGTATCACAGCTATTCTGTAAGTTTTCATTTTTATTTAATCCCCCTTTTCAACAGCTTTAACTTTTTTCTTATTTAAGGAATTGTATAACTAACAAAAAAATAAACCGTTAGGAATCTTACTAACGTTGATATTTTTGTCAACCCATTTTATAATAAAATAAAATATTAAAAATTAAAAGTCAAAATAACAAACAAAGGTTGATCAGTTAAAAAAACACGCCAACATATCCACACACTAACAATTTTTAAGCAGTAGCTTCTTCCCCACCCCCATACAAATTTTTAAATGCTATTTCTGCTTTTGTCAAATCTTCGAGAAGATCCGTTCTACCTTTGGAAATGAGCGCTTTAAATTTGAGAATCGATATCTGAAATGAACAAATAGAGTCATCCATTTTCCCCAGCTTGTGGTATATCAAACCCAAATTCATTTTGGTGCGAGCGTATTCGTCTTCATATCTATCATCACCTTCTGAAATCATCTCCCAGAGAATATCCGAACTCTGCTCCATTAAGTCGACTGCCATAGGTAACTGCCCTGTTTTTTGCGCATTAAGTCCTTTACTATAAAGGTACTTAGCATAAAGATTTTTAACAAACGACATACTGATCTCCTTCCCCTCGTATATGAATTTTACTATTAGATTTTAACGGAATTAATCTTCGGTGTTAAATGGCTTTCTATAAATCGAATTCTTCAGAAAAACGCTTTAAAGCCAAATCAATGTTGAAAAATAATTCCGTTTCTCTATTTTCATCAAAAACTCTTATTATATCAAAGCTGTAACCGTCTTTTATTCTTGGAGATAGCTCAAAAGGAGGTTTTAATTGTAACCAATTTAATAAATCATATTCCTCAGAAATTTCCATAACAATAAAAGCGGTTTTTACACTTTTTCCATCACCGGAAAAATAAATAGAATTTATTAAGCCGTTGTAAATATTTTCATGATAATCTGATTTTGCCGAATCTCTGAGCTGTTTATAAATATTGCTACACCACAAATGGGTCTTAATATCTATATATCTTTCTTCTAGAATTTTATTTGCGGTTTCAAGAGCTACCTCAAAATTTTGTTCTTCCATATTTAATTTTATTCTTTTTCTCAAATCATCAAACTTAATATCATAAGGATTATATATTTTTGTTTTAGTATAAGCCATTCTCAAAGTAAAAAAATCACTTGACTGGCCATTTTTAATACTATCGAGAAGTGAATAATAATCGTTTTCAGTTAATAAATTTATATAATCAAATAGTATATAATTTGATGTGGTATCCGCTTTTACTTTTTGTCCGCCTACGGCAACGAATTCTATATTTTCCGTGCTGTGAATACTCCTCTCCGCAGAACTGCAAGCAATAAAAAGTCCTAAAATTAGAAGAATTAACCTTTTCAAACTTTCCTCCTTTGAATCCGTAAAAAACACCTGTTTAAAGTTTATCTATTTATAGCGAATTTGTCAAGGATTAAAATTAACCGGATAGATAAGCTGAGTTAAATTTAAAAAATATTAATAGTCTTCTTCCCTGTAAACTAACGGCGCGTAATCTTTTCCTAGGAATTCAGCCGATACTATCTTACCTATAATAAGCTTCGTGTCGTTATGGTCATGTACAATTTCTACTTCACAGTCAAATGCAGCAACACAACTGTCAAGTAATGGAGACCCGGTTTTAGCTGTGTGAAAGCTAATTTCTTTGAATTTATCTGTTTTATGACTTGTGCTACTACCAAATATTTTAGCTACACCTGTCTGTTCTTTTGCAAGTACGCTTAAACCAAATGCTTTAGAATTCAATATTAATTCCCTTGTGTAGCTCTGACTGCCAACACAGATTAAGATATAATCTGTGTCAATCTGAGTTGCCCACGCTACAGCAAGCCCTCCTTTCTTTTCCTTATACTGCGCACAAACTATATTTACCCCGTGCGTTAACATATCATGCCTAAGTTTCATTTTAGAACTCCTTTTTTAGATTACAGCTATTTTCGGGAATTTATAAGACAAAAAAACGCTACAAATGAAGGGAGAAAAAATATATCGTTTTAGATCTAATCTTCAAATAATCCTTCTCCTGTTTCTTTTTTTTCTTCTTTCCCTTTCTCTTCCTTTTTCTCTTTTTCTTCTGCTTTAAAGTTACAACCGAAAGGCTTAAATACTTTTAAGTAGCTTTCCAACAAGTCATGTTCTTCTGTCGTTCTTACCCATTCGCTGTTATTTTGATGTACATGAACGTGGGTCGCGCCCATTTCTTCTATACATTTTAACTGAGGACTGGCCTTAGCTATTAGAACGCCAAGGTCCCCCTGCCCAATATAAATTGGAATCCAATGACCGTCGTTACTTTTTTTCGCAAAAATATAGTTACCATACTTACCTGGCTCGAAATCTGTGGGTAAATCATGAACAGAATAATTATATCTTTGACCGTCCACACCGATCCACTCGCTTGTTTCCTTTTTTACCATCCTGACCTCCTCGCTATAGTAAAATATCATTCAAGTATAAACTTTGTCAACCCCCCGCTTTAAAAAATTTTTTTTATTATATTTAAATTCAAATTAAAAAAAGTTAAGGTCATAGTATATCAATATAATTAATGGTTCAATAAAATTTTTAAGTCAATTAAAAAAGAGTATTGCAAAAAAGTATATTTTGTATTATAATATATTTAACGGGGGATCACGAATCCACAGATACAGGCTGAGATTCTCGCAGCAGACGCTGCACTCAGCTGAAAAGTGATCCCCCCTTTTTTATAAACCATATATACACCTTTAAAGGTGTTTAATTTTTGAAAAGGAGAAATTTACGAAAAAGTATTTCGTATTACTTTTATCAATATCAATATCGAGGCCAATATTTGCCGCAACTTATTACGTATCCAACAGCGGAAACGATGGTTACAACGGAGAGTCTGTTGATTCCGCGTTCGCAACCCTTCAGCACGCTGCAAATACTGTTTCGGCAGGAGATTCTGTTCTCGTCTTACCCGGTGATTATGTAGGTTTTGATCTGAGGGGTGTAGATGGGACGCAGTCCACCCCGATTGTTTTTAAAGCATGGGGTGATAGTGTTAGAATTACCGATAACAACCCTCGGACTGACGATGGAATTAATCTTGAAGGCCCGGATTGGGTTGTAATCGACGGATTTACGGTTATAGGAGTTCTCCGCAATGGTATAAGACTGGTAACTGCAGAACATATTACGATAAAAAATAACACGTGTTTGAATAACTCAAGGGGAATATTTACGGGATTCGTAGATTACGTTGTGATTGAAAACAATTTATGCGCTTATTCGTGGGATGAGCACGGAATTTACCACTCAAACAGCGGTGACCATCCGATTATAAGGTATAACATATGCCATAATAATAATGGCAGCGGAATTCATATGAATGGAGATTCAACTATGGGCGGAGACGGTCTAATAACCGATGCGACAGTCGAAGGAAATATTATATATGACAACGGAATTAATGGTTCGGGAATTAACTGCGATGGAGTGGCCGATTCCAGAATATTCAACAATCTTATATATGACAACCATGCAAGTGGGGTAAGTCTTTATAAGATAGATGCAAAACACGGTTCATACAACACTAAAGTATACAATAATACCATAATAAATGCATCGAATGGTAGATGGTGTATCAACATAGGCACAAATGCCACAGCTGATACTCTATATAATAATATACTGATTAATCTACATTCGTGGCACGGCAGTATTGCTGTAGATGCTCCGGCATTTGAAGATTTTTATAGTAATTATAATATTGTTATAGACGCTATGAGCAGTGACGGAGATGAAACAGCTATAAGTCTTTCCGAGTGGCAGAATATGGGTTATGATACTCATTCAATGCTTGCTGATTCAATGCATCAAATCTTTGTAAACTGGGAAAATGGAGATTATCATCTACTTCCAACGTCTCAGGCAGTAGATTCCGGTACCGCTATTGTTTCTGCTGTCGTAATAAATGATTTGGATGGCGTATCAAGACCGTACGGTAACGAATATGATATTGGTGCTTACGAGTACAATCCCTCAGAAACCAATATTCCGGATAAAACGGATTTAAATCCCTGTAAAGTGATAATAAAAGAAAACTACGTAATATTCGATAATATAGAATCAAATGAAACAATTGAAATGTTTGATGTCAGAGGATCTTTAATACATAAATCAGGTGTAATTTCTGAAACAACTTATAGATACAATATTGAAAGTCTTCCAACCGGTATCTATTTCTGGCACATAGTTAGTAATCAGTACAGCGAAATAAAAGGTAAGATAATAATTGCAAGATGACTTAAGATATAGGATTTGGGATTTAAATAAAACAAAAAATCTTGTGCTAATCTTGTGAAATCTGTGGTTAAAATGAGACATTGCGTCAGATTGTTTTTTTATTATATTGACTTGGCTTGGTTTATTAAAAAATTAAATCTCAAATTAGGAGGCTAACATTATTATGGTATCTTATAAAGATTTAGGATTTGTTAATACACGAGAAATGATGGGCAAAGCCCTTAATGGTGGATATGCGGTTCCTGCTTACAATTTTAACAATATGGAACAATTACAGGCAATAATTACTGCCTGTGTTGAGACGCAGTCTCCCGTTATATTACAGATATCGAAAGGCGCGAGGAAATACGCCAATCAGACTTTGTTAAGGTATCTGGGACAGGGTGCTGTCGAAATGATGAAAGTTATGGCTAAAGAAAAAGGTTTAAAAGAAATTCCAATGGCTCTACATCTCGACCACGGCGATTCATATGAACTTTGTGTGTCCTGTATTGAATCAGGTTTTTCTTCTGTAATGATAGACGCGTCGAGTTTACCCTTTGACGAAAATGTAGCACTAACTAAAAAGGTAGTTGATTACGCACATCCATACGACGTTACCGTAGAAGGCGAACTCGGAGTCCTCGCAGGGATAGAAGAGCACGTAAAGTCCGAAGAAACTCATTACACCAAACCAGAAGAGGTTGAAGAATTTGTAAAAAGAACAGGCGTTGATTCTCTTGCGATTTCAATAGGTACTTCTCACGGTGCTAATAAATTCAAACCCGAACAGTGCACAAGAAATGAAGATGGCGTATTAATACCACCACCACTTCGTTTTGACATCTTAGAAGAGGTCGAAAAAAGAATACCCGGCTTCCAGATTGTTCTTCACGGTTCTTCTTCAGTGCCGCGTGAAGCAATAAAAACAATCAACGAATATGGCGGAACACTAAAAGATTCTATCGGTATTCCGGAAGAACAGCTCCAAAAAGCAGTAAAGTATAACGTCTGCAAAGTAAATATCGATTCTGACGGCAGACTCTGGATGACTGCGGCTGTAAGGAAACACCTGGTTGAACATCCGGAGGATTTCGACCCGAGAAAATATCTCGGACCTGCACGCGAAGCTTTAATCAATATGTATAAGCATAAGAACGAAAACGTCTTAAATTCTGCAGGCAAAACTTAATTTAGGCCATATATCACTCTACTCATTAAGCCCCTACTGGAAAATCAGCAGGGGCTTTTTTATTGGAACTTCTCATTTAAAAAAAAAGTCTGTTATAAAAAAGGAGTTGCAATGTTTTTAAACAGAAAAAATCTTCTTGGTATTTTAATATTAATTGCCTTTATCTTTCCGTTTGTAGCAAATGGAGAAAGCAAAAAAGGAGAAATAAAAATGGAAAAAGAAATTTTGGAAAAAGCCACTTTCGCAGGTGGTTGTTTCTGGTGTATAGAATCGGCTTTTGACGAAACCGAAGGCGTAAAAGAGGCTGTTTCGGGTTATACGGGAGGAAAAACAAAAAATCCGACTTATGCAGAAGTATGTACAGGCAAAACAGGGCATTATGAAGCCGTACAGGTTACTTTCGACAGCAATAAAATAATATATAAAGATTTAGTAGAAATATTCTGGCAGCAGATAGACCCGACCGACCCGGAAGGACAGTTTGCGGATAAGGGTTCACAATATAAAACGGCAATATTTTATCATAATGAAGAACAGAAGAGAATAGCCGAAGAATCAAAGAAAGCCCTGGAGGAATCAGGTAAATTCGATAAACCTATCGTGACTGAAATAAGAGAAGCAACGGAATTCTATCCGGCTGAAGACTATCATCAGGATTACTATAAAACTTGTCCTTTAAGGTATAAAGCGTACAAGATAGGCTCAGGAAGAGAATCTTTTTTAAAGAAGGTATGGAAGAAAGTGACTGATTAATAATAGCCACTAAGACACCAAGGCACGAAGAGAAAATGATTCTTTAATCTTTTTGTAGTATTATTAAAAAAATAAATAGGTTGCGGTGCGGCTTTGAGTCTTTGAGCCTTTGTGGCTATCTTTGTTTTAACGCTCTTGACATTTATTTTCGAATTCCTACAATTATAACAATTATGAAAACAATAAAAGGAATGAAATTCGAAACCCTTATAAACGAAATTGATATAGCAACCAGAGTGAAGGAAATGGTAAAAAAAATCGCTGAAGACAGCAAAGGCAAGGAAATCTTTGTAATAGGCATTTTGAAAGGAAGTTTTGTGTTTTTATCCGATCTGTTACGGCTATTTTATGTTCATAACATACATCCTTCCTTGGACTTTATTACTGTTGAATCTTATGGTTCAGGCAAAATATCTTCCGGAAAATTGAAAATGTTAAGAGATATTACAACCGATATCGAAAATAAGTGGGTTTTAATCGTAGATGATATACTCGATACAGGAAGAACTCTGGCATTTGCAAAAGAGTACTTTCAAAAGAAAAATCCGGCTTACATAAAAACCTGTGTCTTTCTCGATAAACCGGAAAGGAGAGTAAACGAATTTAAGGCTGATTATGTGGGTTTTGAAATTCCCGATAAATTTGTAGTTGGATACGGTATGGATTACGATAATCTTTTCCGCGAATTACCTTATGTAGCGGTAATTTTGGATGAGGAAAAATAACCTCACACAAAGCACACGGAGAACACAGAGAAAAAAATTATTTAACCACAAAACAAACGAAAAACACGAAACCCAACCCCCCCCATTTTTTTGTTTCTTCTTTTAATTTTCCAACCTTCCAACACTCTAATATACTAACTGAAAAATCATTCCATTAAATTTGATATTATTAAGTCGACTATCGATGCTATGTAAATAGCATAAAAAGAGTAGTTATAAATGTCTTTTCTGTTATCATTCCCCATTGGATCCAACATAGAAATAAGAGTCGCGCCGCCTCCGTATATAAAGCCTTTCATCTGGTCTCCCTTGTACATGTGCCCGGCTCCCGGAAACATTAGTGACAATGGATAGACATAATATTTATTATCTCCTTCCATAATATCGATCGAAAGGCTAATTTGATCATTACTTGTATAGAAATCGTAGATATCTGAGTCATCGGCATAATCTAATCTGATATTACCTAATTCCAATCCAAACCCACGGGTTTTTCCGATTTTACCTCCTTCGATGTCTTCAAAACGTCCTTCACGCAGATAAACGCAATTAAAAAACTCAAATTCAAAACCTGAAGAATGCCAGCTCTCGTGCTCGTTTCCTACTCTATCTCTAAGTATTTCTCTTGTGTATTTAACCTGGAAATAATCTGTTAAATCATACGGAAAAGAATAATATTTTTCTAAAGCATAGGAAACTAAATCCACAGGAGAAAGAGAAATTCCGGCTCTAATGAAAGCTGGTAAGGGATCTGAAGTACCTCCTTCTATATATTTTAAAGACCCTACAATATTGCTGTAAGATGTCCCAAAGGTTAAAAAATTAATAGGATCTTTTAATAATAAACCTATATCGAATGTAAAAGAAGAAGCCATTCCTCCATCTATTTCAGTTCCAAATATATACTCAATTACTTCTTCCGGAGCCAAAAAACTGTGAATGTATTTAAGAGTAATACCTGCGGATATAATCTCGTCATAAAAAGATTTACCAAGCGTAGCAGAAATAGCATAATCATGTGTTCTATATACTAAAGTATTGGTATCATTTGGCGTTACTATAGAAGTAGATGTCTCCCCCGTATTCATGAACGTATAGTTTATACCAAAATTAAATTCATTTAATTCCGGAAATTTAATTCCTCCGTAAATATATCTCATGCCTGGATAAAGTCCCGGCAACCAGTTTGGAGAGTAGGGAACGTTGTCTGAAGGATAATACTTGCTTGCAACTTTGTTTATAATATTATTTCCGAATTCTGTAAAACAAACATTCCATGGAGATTTTATGGGTGTATTCTGTACAAATACGCCGGGATTTGTAAGATTGATGCTTGCAGGATTATAATAAACACTTGCGATATTATCGTAATACGCGACACCCCCCTTCCCCATACCAACCTGTGCCGGACCGGGAGAAATTAATAAAAAAATCGCACCGGCATCTTCCATTAAACTAAAAAGAAAAATCAAAAATACCACTTTTACCTCCTTGAATATTTGAATATAATGATAACCATTTTAGCCCTATCGTCAAGGGATTTTTTTATCTATTACCATTGTCGAATCTCATGTATTGTTATTTCAAAATTAAGCATTAATTTATAAAGACAATATGCTTTATAAAATAATAGCGGATATGATTGTAGTTTTACATTTCTTCTGGATAATTTTTATGCTTCTGGGATTCTCTTTTACTATATACGGATTTTTCTGGAAAAAATTCTTTGATTGGTGGCTATTTAGAACTCTTCATCTTTCAGGTATTCTTTTTGTTGGCTTACTAACGCTCCTGCAAAGATTCTGCCCTTTAACTATACTCGAGAATCTATCAAGAGCAAAATATAGCCCGGACAGCACTTATCCGGGCTCATTTATTGTTCACTATATCGAAAATTTAGTATATCCCGATGTAAATCAAACTCTGCTACGTCTAGGCACTGTACTTATCGCAATATTTATACTGGTCGTTTATATTATCAGACCCCCAAAAAAGATAAAAAAACTACTTAAGAAAAATCATTAACCACAGAGGGTTTCAACCCTCTGTTATTCCTCTAACCGCTACTTTCTCTCTTCTCGCTACTATCGTATCCCTCATTTAAAATATACGATATTAAGCCTTTATTTTCTAGTAGCTTAATCATCATACCTTCAAGTGCGGGGAATGAGTATTCTTTACTTGTTGTTTGGTTTTTTATCTTACCTTCTCCAAGGTTTATATTTAGAATTTCTCCATCCTGGATGTCTTCTGCAGCTTCAGGCTGTATTATCAGAGGAAGACCAATATTGAAAGAATTCCGGTAGAAAATCCTGGCAAATGTTTTAGCTACAACACAGGCAACTCCGCTTGCTTTTAAAGCGATAGGCGCGTGCTCTCTCGATGAACCGCATCCGAAGTTATCTCCCCCAATTACAATATCGCTTTCACCCACTATCTCATTAAAATTCTCACCTTTAATAGGTTCGAAGAGGTGCGCCGCCAATTCCTCCGGGTCAGTCATATTAAGATAACGCGCAGGAATTATAAGATCAGTATCTACGTTATCACCGAATTTCCAAACTTTACCATGTATTATATCCATTACAACACCTCCTCAGGATGAACAATTCTACCAGCTATGGCAGAAGCTGCCGCTACCGCTGGATTGGAAAGGTAGACTTCGCTATCATAATGCCCCATTCTTCCGACAAAATTACGATTTGTTGTTGCTATGGCTCTCTCTCCCGCGGCAAGAATCCCCATATGTCCGCCCAAACACGGACCGCATGTCGGAGGTCCAATCACCGCTTCCGCTTCACCAAAAATCTCTAAGATTCCATTCCTAAGAGCCTTCATATAAATCTCAGGCGTCGGAGGAGCAATTATCAACCTTGTACTGGGATGCACTTTTTTTCCTTTTAATACCTTGGCGGCAATTTCCAGGTCATCGTACCAGCCATTAGTACAGGAACCGATAAACGCCTGGTCTATCTCTATTCTTCCTATTTTTTTTACGCTTTCGGCATTAGAAGGAAGATGCGGTAATGACACCTGGGGGTCAAGATTTGAAACATCGAATTTGCGAACTTTAGAATATTTTGCATCCGGATCACTCTGATACATTTTATAATTTCTTTTTACCCTATCCTTAACATATTCTTCGGTAATTTTATCCGGCGAAAATATTCCGTTTTTAGCTCCTGCTTCTACAGCCATATTACTCATTGTCAACCGCTGATACATGCTTAATTTGGATATCGTACTTCCTGTAAATTCAAGAGATTTATATATAGCCGAAACATTCCCAAGCTCCTTTAAGGTCATGAGAATCAAATCCTTGCCGTAAACCCATTCTTTTAATTCGCCCGAGTACTCAAGTTTTATTGTTTCCGGTACTCTAAGCCATATTTTGCCTGTCAGGAGAGCTCCGGCAAGGTCGGTGCTTCCGACACCGCTTGAAAAACATCCAAGAGCTCCGTAGGTACAGGTATGGCTATCTGCTCCTATTACAAGATCGCCGGGTCCGACAAGGCCCATTTCAGGAAGCATACAGTGCTCTACCCCACACCTTCCGGTTTCAAAGAAGTATTTAACACCGTGTTTCTTTGAAAATTCCCTGAGTAATTTCACGTTCTGTGCAGATTTTATATCCTTATTGGGAGTAAAATGGTCAGGTACCAGAGCAATCTGTTCGTTCTTTATTTGTGCATTTTTTATATCTTCGATTATATTAATCGTTATAGGTGCGGTAATGTCGTTTGCGACCATAAAATCGACATCTGCAACGATATGTTCACCAGGATTAACCTCTTTTTTCCCCGAATGCGCGGCAAGTATCTTTTCCGTTATCGTATGTGCCATAATCATTAAACTCCGTATTCCTTTTTTTCTTTCATTTTTTTCTTTAAAACAAGACGGTTCAAAGCGTTTACAAGAGCTTCTGCGCTTGCAATAACGATATCTGTCTTAGCAGCTCTCCCTACAGAGCCAATACCATCTTCTTCAATAAAAACCGTAACCTCTCCCTGGGCATCCGAACCGCCTGTTATGGCGCTGATGCTAAAACGGTCAATCCTAACTTTATCCGGTACAACCTTTCTTATCGCATCGTATATGGCATCGACTGGTCCGTCACCAGAACCTTCTTCTTTAAAACCTTTTCCGTCGACTTCTATCTCGATTGTAGCGGAAGGAAGGACATCCGTGCCGCCGGAAAAATTAGCAGAAAGCAATTTATATTTTTCTTCCATTGTGAAAAGTTCAGCCGCGACAAGCATTTCAAGGTCTTCGTCGTAAATTTCTTTTTTCTTATCGGCCAACGCCTTAAATTTCTTGAAAAGTTTATCAATCTCTTCATCAGAATACTGATACCCGAGAGCTTCTAGTTTATTTCTTAAAGCGTGTCTTCCCGAATGTTTACCGAGTATCAACTCATTAGAAGGCAATCCTATATCCTCCGGTTTCATTATCTCATAAGTGCTTTTCTCCTTCATCACTCCATCCTGATGAATTCCTGCCTCATGAGCAAAAGCATTTTTCCCGACAATAGCTTTATTTGGCTGAACCTGGACTCCGGTAATTAAAGAAAGAGCCCTGCTTGTCGGATATATGTGTTTTGTATTTATATCCGTTTTAAAGTTGAATAGGTCTTTTCTTGTATTAATTATCATCACAAGTTCTTCCATAGAAGCATTACCGGCGCGTTCTCCGATACCGTTGATTGTGCATTCCACCTGCCTTGCTCCAGCCTTTACCGCCGCGAGCGAATTAGCAACGCCAAGACCAAGGTCGTTATGACAGTGTACGCTAATAATCGCTTTATTCTTTATTTCATCTTTCAAATAAGTGATAAGCTTTGAAAATTCCTCGGGAGTAGTGTAGCCAACAGTATCCGGTATATTTACAGCCTTTGCGCCGGCTTTAATAACAGATTTGCAAACCTTAGCCAGAAATTCAGGTCTTGTTCTTGTTGCGTCTTCAGCCGAAAATTCCACATTATTCGTGTATTTACAAGCATATTCCACTCCTTTTACCGCAGCTTCGAGTACTTCATCCTCTTCCATTTCAAGCTTATGCTTCATGTGAATGTCGGATGTGGCTATAAAAACGTGAATACGGGGCTTTTTGGCGTATTTAAGAGCCGCCCAGGCGCGATCTATGTCTTTTTCTCTGACTCTGGCAAGACTTGCTACTTCCGGACCTTTTAAAGCTTTTGAAACCTCTGTTATGGCTTCAAAATCTCCTTCGGAGGTAATGGCAAATCCGGCTTCTATGCAATCGACATTCAATCGCTGTAGATGTAAGGCTAATTTAACCTTCTCATCCACATTCATACTGAATCCCGGAGCTTGTTCGCCGTCTCTAAGAGTTGTGTCAAATATATAAACTTTCTCTTGCATATTTGCCTCCTTTTAAGGTTTAAGGTCCATTAAAAAAACAAAAACAGCAGTTAAGCACACTGTTGGTAACCATAAGCAGACTCAAAAAGTCTTATTTTTCTTGAAAATTATCCCCTTTTGATTTTTTGTCAAGCCCACACCACACCCCACATAAAAATATTTACCACAGAGGTCACAGAGATTTATATATTGTTTAGTAAAAAACACTGCGATTTTTTTATTTACGGTCAGTCGAAAGCGGTAAGCGGCTTACATAAGCTGTTTTTTCTTTTGTCAACATTTTTTTTAAAAACAGCTCTTTGTCTTCGGCTGTTGGCTTTTAAAAAAAAGATGAATTTTTTTTAATCAGTGTTCATCCGTGTAAATCCGTGGCTAATATTTAGTAACCTCTAAAACGAACTTCTTCTTCATTAAAACCAAAATAATGGGCTATTTCGTGAACCAGTGTTCTGTAAATTTGTCCTTTCATTTCACCGGTCATTTTTCTGCCAAAAACAATTTCAAAACTTTCTTTGTAAATCTCAATCCTTGTTGGCTGAACCTGAACAGAAAGTGTTGTTTTTTTATTTTTCGAAATCCCGGCAAATAATCCAAAAACGATTTTTCCCGGAAACTGCTGTCTTACGCCCATCGGAACATATTCCCTGCAAATAACTTCAATGCGTTCATCACGCAGGACTTGTCTGTATTCTTCAGGGATATCTTTTAAAATTTCATTAACAACTTTTTCAAATTCTTCAAATTCCATATTTTATTTTTGCCACTAAGGCACCAAGACACAAAGTCTCTTTTGTTTTGTCATCCTAACCTTCTAACAATCTTATCGATAGCCAAGAAAAATCACTTGGTTTCCGTGGAGTAAATAGGTTGTGATCTTTAAATAATTACAATTCAATTTTTCTTCACAACAATTGTACCCGCAATTATATCATGTAGAGCCTGATGTTTTTCCGTAAAGGCTGCCATTATATACCCAATGCAAAATATTGCACCAGATATAAACTTACTCCAGAATCTTGAGTTCGCCTTTGCAAACGTAATTCTATTCCCGGACGTATCCGTAACAACAAGATAACAAATCTTCTTACCAAGAGTTGCCTGTAATTTAGAACTTTCCATTATCGTAAAGTAAAACCAGCATAATACAAATGCTAATATATAATAAACCCCCACAAAGAAATTTTCCATCTTTTCTACTTCCATTCCAATAAGAGCCAAAATAAAGCCGATAAAAAACGCTCCAAAAAAAACAATAACAACTGAACCAAGGGTTAAAATCGCACTATCGATTAAATAAGCGAGGAAACGCTCCCAGAAACTCCCAAAGCCTGAATAAGACGCTGAAGAAATATTCTCACTTCTACTAATAAATTTAGCGCCACAACCAATACAAAAATTCGCATCATCCGGGTTCTGCGCTCCACACTTTGAACAAACCATAAAAACCTCCTAATTAATATTCCAGATTCGAATGTCACTTAACTTCTACGAAGAATAAGAAAAACAAAACAAAATGTCAATGGTTGTTTTTAAACCTTGAAGGCTCAAAAATGCAGTCTTGAGTCACCAGTCAAGAGGCACGAGTCAAAACTAAATCCCAAATCCTAAACCCTAAAGAAGGGACTTGACAATTGAAAAAATACGCCTATTTTAAAAACTGCATATTAGTGAATAAATATTCATAAATTTGGGGAGTAGAACTAAAACAAAAAAGTATATATACTCGTAAAAGGAGGAAATTAATGGACTATTCTGCCAAGGATTTGATGGAAATGGATGATACATACGGAGCCCACAATTACAAGCCTCTTGATGTAGTTTTGAATAAAGGAGAGGGTGTATGGGTATGGGACGTGGAAGGGAACAAATACATGGATATGCTTTCTTCCTATTCAGCTTTGAATCATGGGCACCGTAATCCGGTAATTATTAAAAAAATGAAAGAACAGCTTGATAAACTCACCCTTACTTCTCGAGCATTCAGAAATGATCAGCTGCCTTTGTTCTTAAAAAAAGTATGCGAGGTTACGGGTATGGAAATGGCACTTCCCATGAATACCGGAGCAGAAGGTGTAGAAACAGCCCTTAAGGCAACCAGAAAATGGGGGCATAAGGTTAAAGGTATACCTGAAAATAAAGCGGAAATTATTGCTTGTAGCAATAATTTCCACGGAAGAACAATAACCATAATTTCCTTATCGACTGAAGAACAATACAGAGACGGATTCGGACCTATGACTCCAGGTTTTCCTATTGTTCCCTATGGCGATGCGAAAGCAATAGAAAACGCAATCAATGAAAACACAGCCGGAGTTCTTGTCGAGCCGATTCAGGGCGAAGGCGGAATAGTCGTACCGCCTGAAGGGTACTTAAAAAAAGTTAAGGAAATATGCAAGAAAAACAATGTACTTCTTATATTCGATGAAATACAATGCGGACTTGGCAGAACCGGAAAAATGTTTGCCTGGGAATGGGAAAACGCAAAACCGGACGGAATAATCCTCGGAAAAGCTTTAGGCGGAGGAGTGTATCCAGTTTCGATATTCGCATCTTCAAAAAAAGTTTTGGGAGTGTTCAATCCCGGAGATCACGGTTCAACCTTTGGCGGAAATCCAATAGCCGCTGCAGTAGGTCTTGCCGCACTCGATTATCTCATAGAAGAAGACTTACCGGGAAAAGCTCTTAAATTAGGCAATTATTTTATGGATAAACTACGATCATTGGAGAATCCAGTTATTAAGGAAGTACGTGGTAAAGGTCTTTTAATTGGTTTAGAATTAAATGAAAAAGCGCGACCATACGCGGAGAAACTTAAAGAAAAAGGACTTCTCTGTAAAGAAACGCATGGCGTTGTGATACGTTTTGCTCCGCCGCTTGTTATCACCAAAGACGAACTGGACTGGGCCTTCGAACAGGTAAAAGACGTTTTTGAAAGCTAATTTAAATTTAACTCCATTATGAGTATAGAGTTAAATTTAGTTGGAGCGTTAGTGCGTTGGAGTGTTGGAGTGTTCAAGAACAACATAAAAAAAATTGTTTCTTTGTGTTCTCCGTGTTCTTTGTGTGAGAACATTTTGGGGTGGGGATGGGTTTAAAACGCCTGCTATTAATCATTGCGTTTTTAGCAATAGCTTTTTTTCTTTTTTTCTTAAATCCTAAAGAATTCACATTCGAAGATTTCTACTTCGATACCTATGTAACAGGGAAGATTTATTCCAGAAATCCAATACTGGCAAAAAATGCAATAAATGAAATCAAGTCCGAATTTGAAAGAATAGACTCTCTAAAAGTACAGGGTATAAAAAAAGGCATATTAGATACCACTTCCATAAGAATAATAGAAAAATCTCTTTATTTCTCAGAAAAAACTAACGGGTATTTTGACCTTTCGATCGACCCAATACTTAAAAGATGGAATTACTTCAAAGAGCCTACTCTCCCCTCTCAAAACGATATAAAATTACTTCTGCCCCTCGTAGATTACAGAAAAATAAAAATAAAAAAAGATACACTTATAATTCCGAAAGATTTTTCTCTGAATCTCGGTGGAGCGGCAAAAGGATACGCTTTAGACAGAGCAAAAAGTATATTGAAAAAACATAACATCCGCTCGGCTTTGATAGACGCGGGAGGGGATGTACTTTTAGTTGGCAAGAAAAAAGGCAAAGACAATTGGATCATCGGTATAAGAAATCCCAGAGACGAGAACGGTATAATAGGTACTCTAATTGTTAATGACTGTTTTGTATTTACCTCCGGAGACTACGAAAGATATTTTATGATTAACGGAACACGATATCACCATATCGTAGATCCTTTTACGGGTTACCCCGCGAGAGAAATAGCCTCGGCTACGGTTGTTGTAAAAAAAGGTATCGAAGGAGACTGCATTACTACCGCGCTTGTTGCAATGGGAATGGAAAAAGCAATTAGCTACACAAACGATAATGATATTGAAGCTATGCTGGTTGACACTTCCGGGAATATTCGTAAATTTATAGCTGATAATAAGTTAAATATTTATGAATAAAAGAGAAGCGGAATATTACGAAATAACAGAGAATCTGGTCGCAAGGTGCAATCTTTGCCCGCACCAGTGTGCTATACCTCCTGGAGGTGAAGGAATATGCTGGGCAAGGAAAAACGAAGACGGAACTTTATACGCGCAAAATTACGGCAGAACGACATCGTTAGCAGTAGATCCAATTGAGAAAAAACCTCTCTTTCATTTTCGCCCCGGTAGTGAAATTCTTTCAGTTTCCCCGAACGGCTGCAATATGCGTTGTCCTTATTGTCAGAATTACACTATATCTTTTAAAAAAGCGGTAACAAGAGAAATAACTCCCCAAGAGCTTGTTTCTCTGGCAAAAGAGTATAACACTCCTTCCATAGCCTTTACTTACGCAGAACCCATTATCTGGTTCGAATTTATAAAAGATACTTCTAAATACGCAAAAGAGAAAGGAATAGATCTTGTGATGGTAACAAATGGGTTTATTTCAGAAAAACCTCTGGACGAGTTGCTTGAAATAATAAGCGCGATGAACATAGATTTAAAATCGATGAGCTCTGAATATTATCATAAAGTCCTCAAAGGAGATCTTGAAGTTACAAAAAGAACTATTGAAAAAGCTTCCGCGATAATACACATTGAAGTAACGAATCTTTTAATCCCGGGCGACAATGATACGGAAATCGAAGATTTGTCTAGATATTTAGCCTCAATAGATAAAACAATTCCCCTGCACATCTCACGATATTTTCCACATAACGATTACGATAAACCGCCAACTCCAATAGACACCTTAAAAAAAGCATATGATACAGCAAGAAAACACCTTTATTACGTATATATAGGAAACGCGCCTATTGAAGGATGCGAAGATACTTATTGTCCGGATTGCTCTAATACTTTAGTAGAAAGATCAGGATATACTGTTAAGATAACCGGTATAAATAAGGATAAATGTTCTAATTGCGGCAGAAAAGTCGATTTCGTCCTTTAAGAATAGGCGATATATTTATTATAATTTTTTTCCTATTTTTTGTTGTTTTTCTTCCAAAAAACCAGGGAGAAAAAGTAATTATAAGTGTTGACAAAACTAACAATTTTGTTTATCCTTTGAACCAAGATAAGGAAATTATCGTTAACGGGAAACTCGGAGAGGCAAAAGTTGTAATCAGAGACGGGAGAGTAAGAATTCAAAACTCACCCTGTCCATTAAAAAGTTGTGAAAAAAAAGGCTGGATATCAAAAAAAGGAGATTTTATCATTTGTGTTCCAAATAGAGTTGTAATTAAAATAACAGGAAAAGAGTACGATGCAATCACTGAATAAAATAGCATATATCTCAGTATTTACAGCAGCTTCTATATCAATATTCGTAATAGAAAGCTTATTTCCGACCCCGATACCCGGAATTCGCCTTGG
This sequence comes from Caldifarciminota bacterium, assembly GCA_016930175.1. Taxonomy (GTDB): domain Bacteria; phylum Hydrothermota; class UBA3072; order UBA3072; family UBA3072; genus JAFGHJ01. Next base: position 63,750 of record JAFGHJ010000027.1, on the reverse strand, counting down.
GCTTGCCAATATATTTATTCTATTGGCTCTTATTTTCTTTGGTTTGAAGGAAGCTCTTTTAATAGGAATATTGAAATCGATAGTAGGGAGCTTGATACTCGCAAGATTACTTACCCCGAGTTTTATCTTTTCAATAAGCGGAACAGTATTAAGCACTTTTATAATGTGGCTAGTTATACATACACGTTTACCTTTTAGTCTACTGGGAATAAGTATGATAGGTGCAGAAGCTAACGTAATAATTCAACTAATTATTGCCGTATCTATTTTTCTTCCGGGGGTTTCTTTCTTTCGTATCGCCCCTATTTATGTTCTATCTTCAATAATTACGGGTTCAATAACCGGTACTTCAACTTATTTAATATATTTAAAGATTAACAGGAGGTATAAACTTTGCGTAGATTAAAGGAAAATATACCTTTAACAATGTTCATTTTATTAATGGGTTTAATACTGGGAAGTTTCATCGGAGATTTACTGGGTATGGCATTGCCTGATGGAGCTGTAAAAACAGTTATGACCACACCCTTGAAAATCGGATTTCATCCAATCAGTTTGGACTTACATATTTTTACAATAGTTTTAGGCTTCATGATAAAAATAAATCTGTTCGGCTTTATTGGAGTACTCATACTCGGGTACTCTCTAAAATGGTTGTATTAGAAAGAACTCTTTTGTGGATTTTACTAAATAAGGAGATAATATGAGAATAAGAGAAACGCAAAACGGACTTAAGAATCTTATAATTGCAAATGTCTTAGTTTTTATAATTCAGCTTCTTCTTGACAACATTATGCCTTTCACCGTTTATTTTGCTTTGATACCAAAAGAATTTATGAAGGGCTACATCTGGCAGGGCATAACATACATGTTTCTGCACGGAGGATTCTTTCATCTTATAATTAATATGTATATCCTCTGGATGTTCGGAAGAGAACTCGAATATTTATGGGGAACTAAGGAATTCTACAAATATTACTTTATATGCGGAATCGGAGCCGCACTTATATACTCTTTATTCAACATGAATTCGACTATCCCCGTAGTCGGAGCTTCCGGAGCTGTTTTTGGAATACTTCTCGCCTTCGGGTTAACTTTCCCCAGAACAAAATTAATAATATTTCCTCTTTTAATTCCTATCGACGCAAAATATGCGGTCTGGATATTTGGAATAATGGAGCTTATATTCTTATTTGAAGGAGGAGGAAACGTAGCGCATCTTGCTCACTTAGGCGGACTTGCGGTAGGATACATATACTTACGCTGGAAGAGAAGAAAATTGTATTAGCCCAAAATCCAGAGTATTTTGGGAGTTAAATAGTTAAATTGTCGAATAGTTGAGTAGGAAAAACAAAAAGCATCTTTGTGTCTTAGTGCCTCAGTGGCTAGATTTTTGTTATTGACAAATAAAGGGTTTTTTCATATAATTTTTATATGCAGTGGGAAATAATAAAGGAACCGGAAGAGTTACTTCCTATTCCTCAGAGTATTTTAAAAACTGTTAAATCTTATCCGGAAAATACCGCTTTGCAGATTTTAACACCCGATGGTGAAATACAAAAATGGACTTATAACGAACTCGCGTCCCTAATAATTTCTCTTGCCAGGGAAATAAAAGCCAAAAATATCGAAAAAGGTGATCGTGTTGCCATATACGGACACTATAATCCTGAATGGGTCATAACTTACTTGGCTATACAGTTCGCTGGCGCGATAGGTGTTCCTCTTGATAATCGTCTAACTTACAGGGAGGTTAATCACTTTCTGAATAACTCAGGAGCCAAAATCCTTTTTGCTTCAGAAGAGCTATTGAGCCAGGATATTAAAATAAGCAAGCCATTAAAAATGCCAAAGGCAACCTCTAAAATAGATGATTTCACTTTACCTCAGTTAACTCTCGACGATACGGCTTTAATTCTTTATACTTCAGGAACAACCGGCTCTCCCAAAGGGGTCGTGCTTACACAGAGGAATCTTTCAAGTAATGTGGAAATGCTGCGCCAGACAATAGATTTTAATACGAAAGACGTATTCTACTCGCTTCTTCCTCTAAACCATGTCTTTTCCCAGACCATTAACATTCTGGCACCATTTTATATAGGAGCCTCGGCAACTCTCGCCCGCTCTCTGAAATCTAAAGAGATAAAAGAAGACTGCATAAAAACTCAGCCCACTATATTTCCTGTAGTACCTTTAATTCTTGAAAAATTTATAAAGGGAATAGAAAAAGAAATAAGTAAACTTCCGCCAGTTAAAAAAGTTCTTTTCGGAACCCTGAATGGTGTCGGCACATTTCTCCATAAAGTTAAAAAAGGCAGCGGTTCTTTTCTTTACTCGACCATAAGAAAACAGGTTGGTTTGGACAATTTAAAACTTTTAGTTCCGGGCAGCGCCGCTCTGCCAAAATGGGTTTCAGAAAAGTTTGAAAAGTGGGGTTTTCCTTTAATTCAGGGATACGGACTTACGGAAACTTCTCCTGTAGTCGCCGTAAATCCTCCAAATGCTCCCAAGAACCAATCCGTAGGACTGCCGCTTTTGGGTTTAGACGTAAAAATACTTAATCCCGGAGAAAAAGGAATCGGAGAAATTGCCGTAAAAGGGGATTCGGTCTTTAAAGGCTTCTGGAAAAACGAAGAAGCTACCGCGGAAGTCTTCGAAGGAGAATGGTTCAAAACCGGAGACATGGGCTACATTGACTCTGATGGTTATTTGTATATTACGGGAAGGAAAAAATCGGTTATTGTTACCAGAGGCGGGAAAAATATCTATCCCGAAGAAATAGAAACTTTCTTATCCGAATCTCCTCTTATTGAAGAAGTTCTTGTATTATATCAAACCAGTCCAACCCAAAAAAGCAAAGAATTAGTAGCTATTATTTATCCTAATTACGAAGAGCTCGATGCATACTGCGAGAAACAAAAAATAAAAGACAGGGACCCTCATAAAATCCTGACCGAAGTCGTAAAAAAAAGAAATGAAGATTTAACCGATTTCAAGAGAATCAGAAGAGTAAAGATAAGAGACGAAGAATTCCCCAAAACCACAACCCAAAAAATAAAACGTTATCTCTTTGAAGAAAAAGGGCTCGAGGTCTAATTATCTTCTGCCAAGCAAAAGAGAGTCTGGAGTCACCAGTCGTGAGTCCAGAGTCAAAATTAAAAACTCAATCCTATATCCAAAATCCTAAATCCTAATTTTAAACTCTAAACACGTAACTTTTAATTCACAAACAATCACAATAGTTAAACAGCTTTCGGCGCAAAAAATTAAAAAAGAACTCTTCCCTTGACATTTAAAGGATATTTTATATGTTTTTTCTATGAAAAATAGAAAGGGATTGTATTTTCCAAAATTAATATATCAACATGAAATTTGTGTTCTGGGATCAAGTTCCCAACCGCAATAAACATAAAGAAGATCTATGGGCATTACACAAACCACTGATATACATCCTGAATTTAAAATCTTTCTTACTGATATTCAAAATACCTATTTCTGTATAACCGCATTGGTGACCGATTCCCAGGCAGATCCTATTAATATAACAGAAGTTATTTATGATCATATTTCTGAAATACTAAAAGATGCTGGAGCACAAATTGTTCATGAGCGGATATTTGGAAACATTGATATTAATAAAAAATTAGTAGAAAGTCGAAATAAAACCATCCGGCAAAAATTTCCCGAAGATCCGGGTATGGTAACCTATATAGAAGGAGAATCTTGCTACGGTAATCCACTTGCCGGAGTCCAACTTCGCGCTTTTCGTCCCTCCAAAGAGCAAGAAATGGTAAAAATCATACGTGAAGGAGATATTCTCCGCGGAAGAATGTGGAATCGAAATGGTGCCAAGTTTTTACAGTTCCAAAGCCTTCACGATGATAATTTATCCAACGGACAAAACCGACGAAATCAAGCCGAAACGATGTTTCGTAAAGCTGAAGCTCTTCTAAAATCTGAAGGCGCTTCATTCCAGGATGTGGTTCGAACATGGATCTATGTGGATAATATTTTAAAGTGGTATAATGAGTTCAATTCTGCGAGGAATACATGTTATACTGAATTCGGATTACTTCATAACGGAGATGTTAACCATGCGGAAGATATTTTTCTTCCCGCAAGCACTGGTATTGAAGGGAAGAATCCGAAAGGCGCGTCTACAATTATGGATCTATTGGCAGTAACAGAGAGAGCCAATACAGGAGTAGAAATCCAACCTCTTTATGGAATTCGGCAGCGTTCTCCCTATCGATATGGCTCTGCATTCTCCCGGGCTATGAGGCTGGTAGAACCTGAAGAAAAATGGGTATTTGTTTCAGGAACTGCATCTATTAATGAAAAAGGCGAAAACGTGCATATTGGAGACTTACATTCTCAAGTGAAACACACAGTAGAAGTGGTGAATTCGCTCATTCGTCCGGAAAAAGCTTCTTTTTCTGACCTTTGCGAAGCTACAGTATTTTTAAAGCAAAAAAGTGATTTCTCATTGTATCAAGAAACCGCAGAATCTATCGGACTATCCGATATTCCGGCAGTATATTTGGTAGCAGATGTATGCTGGGAGGAACTTTTATTTGAATTAGACGCTGCGTTTGCGACTCAGCTATAATTTATTTCAAATCGCTTACGGTTTCTGTACGCCAGAACCGACAAAATAATCCACACCCCAATAATCCAAAGTACCACCAGAGGAAATCCACCTCCCCCACCGTATGAATGCATCCCCGAAAATAATATATTTACTCCTAAATACGTCATCAACAAGGTCCCAAATGCAGGCAACATCAAAACATTGAACCAATACCTCCAATGGGAGCGAAAAACAAAGCGAAGATTTAGCACCAACGCATAAGAAAGAATGACGATTAACGTCCACGATTCTTTTGGATCCCATCCCCAGTATTGACCCCAGGTCTCATTAGCCCATATCGCGCCTAATATACTCCCTATGGTAAGAAGAAGAAGTCCGATCCAAAGAGCCTGTTCTGTGATTTTGCTCCATGCAGGCACTTTACTTATTAAGCTATTTTCTTTTCTGAAATTGTACAGTGATAGTGCTACAAGATTCAAAAAACCCATAGTGATCCCTATAGAAAAAAAGCCATAACTGGCCATTGCAGTAGATACGTGAAGAATAAACCATTTGGATTTCAAAACAGGAGGAAGAGGAGAACCAGCAACATATATAGAAGGCATATGGGCTACAATTAAGACGACCCCGGTAAGCAAACTAGCGCATATCATGGGTAAACGAGAATGACGGGCTAATGTAATACCTGCCAGAAGACTTGCCCACCCTGCAAATACCATACATTCGTATTTCATATTCCATACGGCTTGGTCCATAAAAACCCAACGTATTAATATTCCTATAGTAAACAGTATAAATCCAATCCATACCGCCCAATGAAAGATTTTATTAAAAACCGGAAATAGTTTTTCGAACCGTTTTCTAGATACAAATCTAATTAGACTCATCAATAAAAAAATAAAATTCAAAAACACAAACCCCTTGCCTAACCACTGTAAAATTTGAAAACGACTAAATAATTCTTCTATTTTGAGATGGAAAATTAAAGAAACAAGACATATTAATACCATAAGGCATATAAGAATAATACTAAAACTATTTCCTTCACCTTTGCGAATTTCGGTCTCAAGCTCACGGATTCGGCCTTTCGGATGGAAAAACGCACATACTATAACTCCTATAAGCAGAAAAAAACCCGCATAAGCCATTGGTATTCCCGGGTCGCGAGATACAAAAAAGACGGAACCTTTTTCATCCTCATCAAAGGAATACTGATAAAACCGGTAGCCTCGATACCGAAGAACATGATTCATGTATATGGAATAGGGTTTATCGATGTTATGCTCAGGATCTTTAATTACCACATCACTTCTAAACTGAGAAGGGGCATCTGAATTCTTATAGCGCTCGATTTTAAAATCCGAAAGCTGCAGAAAAAACGGTAGTTTGAACGGCTTGGCACCGATGAATTGATTTGATGTTTCTCCTTCGCGAATAGAAAGATAACCCTCTATTGCAAAATGTTGAGTCAATATAACTCCCGATAAAATGATAAAAAAAGCAAAAGGGAACAAAACCATGTCCCATTTTCCCCTTTGCCACAATTTGGAGTGAAAAAGATTTACGAAAAGAGTGATTGAAAACCAAATCCATAAGATTTCAAACCAAAAGGCTTCATATACTAAAACTTTTGCTGTTGAACTCCCGTATGTCCGCTCTAGTAAAGTTGCAATTATGATACTCACGATAAGCCCCAAGACTAGCACGAACATGGTTTTTATCGAGAAAAAAAATTTTCGGATCACTTTAAAATCTCTTTCGTTTATGCGCATGTATAAAAAATGTTAGTTAAGTGCCAGCTGCCATTCTGAACTCATCTATTTAATCTTTTCTACTCTCGATTTTCCTTTTTAGGAGTTGCCCCAGTAATAGCCATATCTACCGGAACGTTCTCAACATCACGAATAACACGTGCGAGTTTTTCTTCTGTATTTTTTACTGGTTCAGTTACTAGTTCGGGGATAGTGTAGGTCATTAAATAAGAATCATAAAAAGTAGGATCTTCGTGCGGCACTACAAAAGCTTTGTATAATTTTCCGTTTTCGTCCACATATGTAATGTACGTTCGATTAAACAAAGGATTTTCTTTTTTACTACTAAAAACGATCCAGCGGCTATTACTTGACCATGTGTGCCAGGATTCACACTCATCACTATTAATTTCCATTTTTCTATATACAGGCTTACGGGTTTCTTCAGTTTTTTTCAAATCCAGAATGTAAAGGTCGCTATCGGGATGATAACTGGGCCAACAACTATAATCACACATAGAAAACGTCAACCAACGCCCGTCAGGACTAACCCGTGGTTGATTCATACTTAAACCTGTTTCTTTAGATAAAAGGATCGCCTCAATTTCCCCCCATTTATCTTTTTCGATATCATAGCTGATTCTATAAAGGCTGTATTTACTTTCTTGATAATGTTCAGGGGGCACTGTTTTTGTGTCCGTCCATAACATTTTTGCATTACAGAAATATAAATAACGACCATCCGGCGACCAGGTAGGATAATTTTCCAACCAGTCTTTTCGGGAAAGTTGAGGTATTGTCTTAATCTCTTCAGAATCGATATAATAAAGCCCTATCCATGAATCTATGTCTACAATATCGCGCATTTCATTTCTATTCGCATGCAGAACTAAAGGAGGATAGTTTATAGTTAATGCTAACAATCGACCACTTGGGTGCCAAGCGGTAAAACCAAACTTTTTTACAATTTTATATATTTTATCTCCTTCCACTATCAACAGACTACTTTTATAATCCCTGCTTCGGGTACTAATTGATATTTTATCAGAACTGTTGTTACAAAACGTATGGCAATGGGCACATCCATATTGGTATCTATCGTTTTTTAACACGGGCGTTTCTTTAAAATTCTGTAAATCACGTTGATACAATCCCATAAAGCTCCAGGTATTATGAGACGGATGAATTTTCCGGTAGACAAGAAAAGCATCTATTTCTTCATTTGCAATTTTATTGCTTACAGTTTGAAATTTGTTCCATGATTTATTCTCAGCTTCTACAAATATATCTACATATAATTCCTGACCGTGATTCAAGCTTAAAAGTTCATGCCATGAAGCTTCCGGAATTGAAATTTTCGGCGTACGGCTAAGAATCTCAATAGGAGTGCCTTGCTTTGAATGGATATTTACATAATACCGAATCCCTTTTTCTTTAATCAAAAAATTCAATGGTGCTATATTAGGCGGAATTACTGTACCACAATAGTCGGGACGTATTTTGGGAAATTGGTTCATTGAATTATATCGGTCAATGGAAACTCCACGATTTTTCGAAATAAAAATGACTACACCGGCAATCAATATAACCAGTACAACGATTAAAAAATATCTATACTGTTTTCTCACTTTTCATTTCTCCTTATCCGGATTAATATTTCCAAAGAAGGTATAATAAAAAAAGTAGCTGTCTCTTAAATCATCCGGAATTTCTCTGAGAGCTTTGTTTTTGTCTTTTTTAAAAGCACTTAAAAAATTTAAAAAACTATTGTATCGTTGCAAAGATTTACCGCTAATTACAAGCTCCTTTCCTTGCATAAGATTTTTTCCACTCGGACTGCTGGAAATAATTAAGATGGCTTCTTCGAATAATCTGGGAATACTGGGATATTGAAAATCTTTAAAACGGTCAATATTCTTAGCAAAACTGTCTAAATCTTTCGTTACAATATAACAAGTCATTAAGTACTCAAAAGCCATCCTGTTATATCTGTTTTTATTAAGCAATTCCAAAAGAATTGCATTAATTGTTGGATATTCGAGAAGATGTTCTCTATCGATCATCAGACTACGTAAATACTGGATTTGCCTATCCTCTGATAAAGTAGGATCAGATTCTATTCTATTAAGGTACATATTCGCCCATCCAGAATAAAATAAAATTTTACTGAGCGCACCGAGATAAATTCGGGCGGTGCCGATATTGCCTTTAATCATATTTATTATAGCCATTCTCTGGAGAAGTTGAGGGCGTTCCCCATAATATTCCAGTGCCTCTGCCACATCGTGCTCGGCACCATTTACATAGCCAAGATCCAGAAAGATATCAGATTGATACCAGTATAATTGTGCATGATGCTCGCCAACTAAAAGAAGTGTGCTCGGATTATGCCGTAAAGTAAACGAAGTATTGCCGAACTGGCCCAAATGATATAAAGCACGGTTTACTGCCGCAATTACAAGGGGATGATTTGGATTATCCGTAGCGGCTTCCAAAACTTGCGGCCACATCCGATTGAAGGCATAATAATCAACCGAAAATAATGCCTTTCGTTTGCTATCAAAAGAAAAGCAAACGGCAGCAGCCGCGACTAAAAACAGAAAACCTGTATCAATAATCCATCGTATTTTCTTATTTTTCATAAAAGATATTTCAGAGACTTTACTTATGAATTTCGGTAAGTTGAGTCTTACACCCAACATCCGCCAGATGATTAACGCAAAGGTTAATAACGGTAAAAATAAGTATAGACCATAAACGAACAAGACTCCATCGGTTTTATTATAAATTTGAAATTTCCAGAAAATTGGCGTTAATATAGTAAAAGCATCGACACTGCTGAATCTGTAAATAAGAACACCTTCAAAATAAGGAATAATTAAAGCTGATAATAAAAATATCAGGCTTGTTTGCCACTGCCGTCTTGATAGTAATTCGTACATACCACAGAGCAGTGCAAATATAATGTATGCTCCTCCAACCAACGCATATAGAACTGTCGACAGAATAAAAAAAGTAATCAGTCTGAGTGATTCTTTTCTAAAATTAAATTTTATGTATAACCATATAAAACAAAGTGCAACTGTCAGAGTCATCGTAGTTATGAAGTAAAATGTATATTTAGAGTAGAGAATAAGAAAAAAAATCGGGGGAACAAAACGAAGCCATCTAAGCTGTGGAGCGTTCACTATTTTAACAAAGCTATTAACGAAAGCGTATATCACCCAGGCTTGTAATGTTATAATGAGTGCACCAGCCCAGGAAAAATAGAAGAATTGAGATATGAAAGTGGACAAATATTCGACGAGTCCGCCAGGATAAGATAGAAATTCTTTGAAAAAAAACCAATCCTTATAAAAAACAGGAAAGTAACGAATTTCTCCTCCCCCATGATAAATAAGATGGATATCTACAAAAAGCCATAGATATAAATAAAACAAGATAAAAAACAAGAAACTTCTTGATGCCGATTCGAATTCCTTCGATTGAATTTTTTTAAAGATATCCATTAGTAAATATCAATTTTCATTTTAATAGATTGCTATTGATGGAAGTAGTTACCGCCTTCCTCGTCCTTCATAGTGGCGCTTGTCACGGCATCCAGATCAATTTCGGGATCAAGAACAGCTTTCTGGGTACTTCCTTCGGCTAAAGCTGTCCTTATAATCTCTTGCCCTCTAACTGGAATTGGTCCATCAACAAGTTCCGGTACATTATAGGTAATAATAAATGTATCGTAAAAAGTTGGATCTTCCTGCGGTAAAATAAATGGCTTATGGGCTTTTCCATTCTCATCAATATAAGTAAAATACGGCCGCGTTATAACATCATCCCTCATTTTACTGGAGAATACCAGCCATCGACTGTTACTAGACCAGGAATTATAACTTTCAGGACGATCGCTATTTACATCCGCTTCATATAATTCTCCTGTCTTAAGATTCAAAAGATAAATATCTCCTCCAGGTCGATGTATGCTAAAGGTTCCCCATCTGGTCATGGCACAGGCCAAATATTTTCCATCGGGGGAAATGCGTGGCTGAGTAACGCTTAGATTAGTCCTTTTGTGAGATAAAACAACTTCCGGCTTGCCCCAGGTATCGGTTTCCATGTCATACGGTATACGCATCAGATCGTACATAATTTTATCATACACCTCTTCAAATGACGAACTGGAGTCTGGCTGCTTTGCACGACAATAATAGAGATAACGTCCATCCGGTGACCATTCCGGATAGGTCTCCATAAACCGTGGACTTGCAATGTCAGGACAGGTCGTCACCATATTGGAATCGATTTTGTACAAAATTAAATCAGACATTTTATCATACCCTTCCTGTGTATAGCCTACAGCATGAAAAAACTGTCTGACAATATTCACCGAAAAAGCGATAATTTTTCCGCTAGGGTGCCAAGACCGATAGGCTCCCGGGTATTTATTAAACGCTGTAGTAGTGTTGATTTTTTTAATCGATCCATTTTGAATTATGAAAGTACCTGCTCCCTTGCCACCACGAATATGCATCATCATATTATCCGGTTTTTTATTACAAAAAGAATGACAATTGTAGCATGCATTCATTGCACGCGTATGTAAGACCGCTTCTTCATGAAAATTTGTGACATTGCGTTGATATATCCCCATAATTTTCGACTGTACAAACATGGGATCAATCAATCGGTAGACCAGATGACTATCAATATCTTCCTTGGCAATCTTATTGGAAAATGTTTGATAGCGGTACCATTCTCCCTTATTCTTTATATAAACTACATAATTTATCGCCTCTCCCCGATTAACGTTTAGTAATTGCTTCCACTTTCTTATTGGAATGATAATCTTACCATTATTGCTGGAAATTTTTATTTCTTTTCCATTAGCTGACGAAATCTGTACGTAGTATCTCGTCCCCGGTTCTTTAATAAAAAAATTCATAGGAGCGATGTTTGGAGGGATAACAGTATTTACATAATCAGGATCTATTTTAGGAGAACGCCCGATTTCTGTATATTGATTTATATCTTCTATATTAAACCCTAAATTAAAAAGTAAAATCACCCCAATGCCGATAATAAGAAGGAGACTAATACATATAATTAAATTACGCTTTTTCATTCTATTGCTCCTTTGGTTTATAATAAATAGAATAGAACCAATAGGTATTACCGTGATTTTTATAAAGTTCATTATAGGCTAAACCTTTATTCCCACGGAATTTTTTTAATATATCTTGGAAATTCTTAAATCTTGCTATTGTTTTAGCACTAATTTTATATCCTTCAAGTGAAGGAAGACTACGATTCCCAGAAAGAGCAATATAAAGTACCAGGGCTTCCTGATAATGCCTTGGAATCTCAGTATATCCTAAATCTTTTAAGCGTGCCATTTCGTTGGCAAATTGACCAAGATTATCACTCAACAGATAGTAAGCCATTAAGTACTCAAAAGCCATCCTATTAGAGGGGTTATTATTTAAAATACGTTCTAAAACAATATCCGAATAATCAGAATAATAGATAAAATCATGTTCCGGGTTTGGCATACGAGAACGCATGGCAAGCATTCCCGGATCGCTTGAAATTCTGGTACTGTCATTCCATAATTGGCGTAATAGATTTGCTTTTCTTCTGAACAACAAAGTCTGATTTAACTTAGATATAAAAACATGAGCTATATCAAATTCACCTTTGACTATATTCACCAATGCCAATTGCTCAAGAGTCCATCCGGTTTCGCCACGAATAGACATAGACTCATGCGCCCAGTGTTCTGCTTCATTAATATGTCCTAAATCGAAATAAAAATAGCTGCTTTGGAGAGGATATTTGAACCGGACATCTTGTGGCATGAGCAAACCTTGTGTACCCCAAAATTGCGGCAAGGCAAACATATCCGATGATAAAAGCCCCAAATGATATAATGCCCTGTTTGCTTGAAAAATCATTTCCAAATCTAATCGCGGCGCACCCTTTATTCTTTTCAAGACTTGATTCCAATCATGATTTCTAGCATAATAATCTACCATCAGCTGATCTTTTTGTACTTTCTCATAAGACAGAAAAGCTGTTATTGTAAGGAGAATAACGAGAAAGATAAACTTAAGCGCCATTTTCAGCCGGGGTCCTACGCGACTTAAAAAAGAAGCTAACAAATTCCGCTTAACAGCTTTACCCTTCTTCGAATTTCTAAAATTAATTATACCTCGAACAATCAATACAATCGGATAGAAAGCATATAATGTCATATGTAATAAATAGATTTTCTTATTAACATATTCAAATGGCAAAAGATGTACATAAGCCTTCCGCAGGCTAACTAAGAAGATAAAGGATGCTGCAAGATAGGGTAATACGACACTGGAAATAATTATTAGTAAGCCCAAAACATATCGACGAGCAAGCAAAAGTTCAAAAAAGCCGCACAAAAGAACAAAAAGGAAAAACGCTCCCCCTACTAAAAAATAGAGTAGAATAGAAGACAGGAAATATATAAGAAAACGAATTATTTTATTTTCAGGCACTAAATATATATAAAGAAACAGAAATAGCAAAGCAAAGAGATAACCGATGGTAAAGCTCAATAAAAATTCATATTGACTATGACACGCTAAAAGTAGCAGGGCAGGAATAAAAGATATAATATCTCCTCCGATTTTTGCTCCGGTTTCTTTAATCAGCCATCGTGTAAAGAAGAACGTTAGACCGGCAAAAATTGTAATCATTAACGCTCCAACCCAAGGAAAATAATAAAGCTGCGCTAAAAAAGCAGCAATATATTCCGTTAATCCTCCCGGATAGAGTAAATAATCTTGAAAAAACCGGGGGTTAAAAAAGAATATCGGTTCTTGATATTGATAAATAAGTTTCGTATCTACACGAAAGTAAAACCATAAATAAAAGAAAATAAAAAAAATAGGCATAACGGTAAAATAATAAAATTTCTGATAATTTGCAGCATTAATGGTCCTCTTTGAAATACCCGAAGATTTTTTGAGCTTTGATTTTAAACCTTTCGAGTTTACTTTTTTCATAAGTTTTACTCCTTTAAAATCCATTAATATTCATATAAATATTCAGTGAACCACATTAAAAATAATATAGATAAAACAATATTCTTGTCAAGTGAATAGTTTTTTGCTGACAGTTGAAGGAAAAAAGATAAAAGTTAAAGTAAATAACTATTAATAATCTCCACTTTTTACTCCTGTTACATCCTTGACAGTTAATAAGGCTTAACTAATATACCATAGGGTATAAAATGAATTTCTTTTTATGTTTATCGGGTTATGAAAAAGATTTCCATATATTACCAAAACTTGAAGAGTTAAATGTTGGTATTGAGCTTCAAAGCTATGGCTTAAAAGGAGTTGCTTCTCCCCAAGCATGGGAAGAAAAAATAAAACAGCATAAAAGAGTAATTGAAAATTTTTCCGGAAGAATTTCAGTTCATGGGCCATTTGTAGGCATCAGATATACATACAACGATTATTTGCTTAAAGAAGCAGTAAAAAAGAGAATGCAAAAAACCTACGAAATGGCAAAAAAATTAAAACCTGAGATTCTGGTTGTTCACAGTGGAATTTCCGAAGATATCAAGAAATGGGAATTAGAAAAGCTCTGGTTAGAAGAGACAATTAATTTCTGGAAAAGCGAGATAAAAAAATACGAAAAAGAAGGAATTAAAATAGTAATAGAAAATTTAGTAGAAGAATCCCCAGATATTCTTATTAAGCTCTGTGACGCCGTAAACAGTGATTTCTTTGCTCTTTGTTTGGATATTGGACACATGAATGTTTTCTCTAATCTATCTCCCTCTGATTGGGTCAAAAAAATGTACAACAGGCTTCAATATGTACACCTACACGATAATAAAGGTAAAAAGGACGAACATTTACCCGTTGGTAAAGGTAATATAGATTTTGATAATTTTTTCAATAGCATAAAAAACAAAAATGATATCACAATCGCACTCGAACTCGACCACTCAACACCAGAAGAAAAGGTTGAAAACTTAATAGAGGTTATAACTAAATATAGTAATTAGGATTCTTGGTAACAACAAAATAAATCTTTGAGTTGGGTGGATGGACTTTGTGTCCTTTGTGTCTTTGTGTGAGAATATTTTGGGGTTGTGGGAGGTTTTTAAACAACAAAAAATCTCTGTGCTCTCTGCGTGTTCTTATTTTTCTCTGTGTCCTATGTGGTTAATATTCCTGTTCAATAATCTGTATCAGCATTCTCCTCGAGCGGGGTCCGTCGAACTCACAGAAAAAAATTCCCTGCCATGTTCCAAGGGCAATATCACCTCCTGTAACCGGAATAAAATCCGAATTTCCGATAATAGAAGCTTTAATGTGACTATCTGCGTTTCCTTCCGCGTGTGAATATCCGGCGCCAGCGGGAACTATATCAGATAACTTATTTAAAATATCGCTTTTAACCGAAGGGTCATAATTTTCGTTAATTGTTACAGCTGCGGTCGTATGAGGAACATAAAGGTGAACATAACCTTCCTTTACCCCACTCTCTTTGACCACATTACTTACTTCTCCTGTTACATCTACAAATTCGTTTCTCCTACTCGTTGAAACCGAAATTTCTTTTTTAATCTTTATTCCCATCAATTCCTCCTTAAAATAAAAAAACCTTATTTCTTTCCTACAGGCAAAATATATAAAGGAGTTTCCTCTTCCTTCATACCTATAACTTCCTTAACCTTATCATCTATGAAAGCTCCTACAACAACAGTACCGAGTCCTAAAGCTTCAGCCTGCAAATAAATATTCTGAGCGGCATGCCCGGCTTCCATGTAAGTATACATAATTCCTCTATTTCCGTATTTCCCTGTAATTCTCTCATAAACGGCTGCAAAAACTATCGAAACAGCGCCATTTCTGACGCAGGATTGACCAAGCGCGGCAAGCGAAAGCTCACTTCTACAATCTCCCTCCTTATACTTTATAATTTCATGATTCAGCGGATTATACCTATAAATACCATCTTCAAGAGAAGATACGTTACCCACAACGATATAAGTTTCGAGAGGATAAAGAGCTCCTGCAGAAGGAGCTGCTCTTAAATTTCTTTTCTCATCGGTAATGCCCTGAGCTGCCCATAAGAGCTGTGAAATTTCTTCTAAATTAAGAGGTTCTTTTGAATAACTTCTTACCGATCTTCGGTTCAATATCGCTTCTTCTACAGATATGGTACTTTTATATCTAGGTACCGGCAATTTTATTTTCTTTTCCTCATCAAGCATTTTTCCTCCTCCTGAGCTTTTAAAAAAAATTACAACTAAAAGCATCAAAATGATTTTTATAACTGTACATTTTCTCATATAATCCTCCCTTTATAGAATCTAGTTTTTTTGAGTCTTTCTTTGTTTTAATAAATATTAAAAAGATAATATATTTAAGGCAAGTCCCTAAAGCAACCATGAGAAAAAAAATATAAAAATTTTCTATAATCAGTCCCTTTAATAAGATAATACGCTATAAAGAGCTTGACAAATCCGCATTTTTACTTAAGATTATTTTATGAAAATTAAACTTTTGGGTACAAGAGGTTCAATACCATCACCCGGAAAACACACGGTTAAATACGGAGGCAATACAACATGCTTAGATCTCACCTTAAATAGCGGTAAAAAAATCATTATTGATGCGGGTTCCGGAATGCGAGTACTTTCAAACGAAATATTCGCAGAAAAGGTAAATCATATTAATTTGTTTCTTACACATTCCCACTGGGATCACATTCAGGGATTTCCGTTCTTTATTCCTATATATATTCCGACTTTCTCAATAAAAATATTTGCCGCTTCACCTACTTATGGAAGACTTTTAGATATACTCAAAGGACAAATGCAATCTCTTTACTACCCGGTACCATTTAAACAAATAGCTGCCAAAATAGAATTCGAAAAGATTAGAAAATCAGGTATTTCAATAGACGGAGTCAAAATCAGTTCAATATTAACAAACCATCCTCTCGAAACCCATGCTTTCAAATTTGAAGAGGACGGAAAAAGTTTCGTATTTATGAGTGATAACGAACTTGACCATCAGGATATTGCGGTTGTACCTTACGAAGACCACCTGGACTTTATAAAAGATTCTGATGTTTTGATTCACGACGCTCAATATGAAAAACGTGAAATGAAAAAACATAAAAGTTGGGGACATTCCTCATGGGAGCAAACAGTGGCTTTCGCAAAAGATGGAAATATAAAAACTCTATACTTAACTCATTACGACCCAACAAGGAAGGACAAACAAATAGACAGCATTATAAAAAAGGCTAATAAATTAGCCGGAAAAGGATTAAAAGTTAAGGGTGCCCGCGAGGGCAGCGAATTCTGCTTGTAAAAGTTCTTAAAAAAAATTTGTATTTTTATGGAAATCTTATTAGCAGATGATGACAATAAAATTCTAAAGTCCCTTACTAACATTCTTACTTTACAAGGGCATAATTGCAAAACAAGCTCAGATGGCTTCGAGGCTGTTAACGAATACAAGAAAAACAACTTTGACTGTGTGCTTCTTGATATTGAAATGCCCGGAATGAACGGTATTGAAGCAGCAAAAGCGCTTTTAAGTGTTAATCCAGATGTTTCTATAATAATGGTAACTGCTTTCAGAGATATTGATATAATAAGAAGCACGATGCGCGTAGGCGCATACGATTATCTTGTAAAACCTGTCCTTCCCGAAGAACTTGGGAGGGTTCTCGAAAAAGTAAAGGAAAGAAACTTCCTCCTGCGTATAAAAAGAGATTATCAAATAGAATTAGAAGCTAAAGTCAGAGAGCAAAGAGAAAAAATAGAAAAGAAAATGTTAGATACAATTACATCTCTTGTTAACGCGCTTGAAGCAAAAGACCCTTACCAGGAAGGGCATTCAAAGCAAGTTAAAGAAATTGCACTTGAAATTGCCGATAAACTTGCATATACAAAAAAAGAAAAAGAAATGCTGAGTTATGCTTGTATGATACACGATATAGGTAAAGTTGGTATACCCGATTCTATTTTAATGAAACCCGAAACTCTGACAGAAAAAGAATACGCAATAATGAAAAAACATCCTGAAATAGGAGAATTTATAATAAATCCTGCGATTAGAAATAAAAAAATTCTTAATGCTGTTCTTCATCATCATGAAAGATATGACGGTAAAGGTTTTCCCGATGGTTTAGAAGGGAAAAAAATACCAGAATCAGCGAGAATATTAGCTATTGCTGATTCTCTTAGCGCAATGATGTCAAAAAGACCTTACAGAAAAGGCCTTTCGCATAAAGAAATCGTTGAAGAGTTAAGAAAAAATTCCGGAACGCAGTTTGACCCAAAATTAGTGAAAATATGCTTAAAACTAATGGAAAAAGGGGAAATTAACTATAATACGTAATTAAGGAGCAGGTCTTTTTTACTAATTAACTGATTAACACCGATAGACTAAAATACTTATTCTCTAAATCAATATTTTTTAAAGTTTATACAACAAAGAAACTCTATGTGACATTAATAAATCAGGATGAATGTTCAAAGCGTAATCAACTAAAAAAGGGCGTTTTTCAATTCCGAAACCTGTAGTTACCTGTTTATTAAAAAATCCAGCACGAGCCTTAAGCCATTCATTCATACCGATTTCGACACCCAAATGGTTGTTAAACCCATATTCGTCTTGAATGAGATTAACTTCCATCAGAACAGGTACTTTCCCTAATCTCTTGTTAAAACCAAAACCTATTTGATATGAAGGGGCAATGTGATCTGCACTATCTTCCCAAAACACGGGAGAAGTCGTAATATCTTTTATTGCAACTCCTATCGAGATTTCTTCCAGCTGATAAATAATGCCTAAATCCGCGCCAGCTCCAACTGCGCTTGTCTCGTAAATTTCCCTATAGATAAACTTGAGACCAAGTCCTAAAGAAATGTTACCTACCCATTTTGAGTACGTAGAAAAGATTGCTCCTTCTCGAGATGAAAAAACGCCATTAAAATCATCGTATAGCTCCTCTCCGGGATCGGGATATCCATCACCATCTATATCGTCCCAGGTACCTCTCGTGTCGTATATATCACCAACCGAGTGAAAAACAAAGTGCACCCCAAACCCATAGTCGCTCTGCCTTAAATTTAAACCGCCGCTTAAGACATTTGCAAGATTACCGAACATTCTCGAACCGGTAAAATAGACACAAGGCTCAAGAACCAGAGAAGAAGCGGGATTCTTAAACCCAGTAGTAGGATAAGCAATACCTGTAGACCCTCTTCCCCAGCTTCCTGCATCAACGCCTACAAGAATAAATTCTCCCTCGAAGAGAGCTAAAAGAAACAGAAACATTATTCCTCTTTTTTGCTCTTGCTTTGCTCTATAATTTCTTTGGAAATTTCCTCAGGCATTCTTTCATAAAATGCAAATTCGGCAGAATAAGTACCTGTGCCTTGAGTCAAAGAACGTAGTCTGGAAGAATATTTAAACATTTCCTTCTCCGGAACATAAGCATTTATTACCTGAAACTTTCCTTTTGCATCTATACCCAAAATTTTACCCCTTTTCGAGTTAAGATCTCCCATAACATCACCAGTATACTCGTCCGTTATAACAACTTGAATTTTGAGAATCGGTTCTAAGAGAAAAGGCGAAGCCTTTAAAAGTGCATCTTTAACAGCCATTGAGCCGGCTCTTCTGAAAGCATTGTCTGAAGAATCGACAGGATGATAGGATCCGTCATATACGATAACCTTACAATCGATAACAGGATAACACGCAAGTGTTCCAGTAGCTAAGGCTTCCCTCACACCCATTTCAACTGAAGGCACATATTTACCTGGTATATTTCCCCCTTTTATTTGATCCTCAAATTCCACTCCCACACCTCTATCCAGAGGCTCTACTTTAAGATAAACTTCACCGTATTGACCTCTTCCGCCGGTTTGCTTTTTGAATTTTGCCTGACCTTCTGATTTCTTTTGTATCGTTTCCCTATAATGAATTCCTGGCGTGCTTTCTATAAGATGAACCCCAAAATTATCCTCCAACCAAGATTTTATAAACTGCATATGTTGCTCACCCATCGTTTCAAGAATAAGCTGTTTGGCCTCAGAATCAAAATTGTAATTCAAAGTGCGATCGGATATTCTAAGCTTAGAAAGACCTTTGGATATTTTATCGTTGTCTTTCTCGCTTTCACCTTCAATTGCTATTTTAGCCACAGGCTTAGGAAAAACAATTTTATCTAATGTGACCGGATTAGAAGGATCAGCGAGAGTGTCTCCTGAAGCAGTATTTTTCAATTTTACAAGAGCACATATCGAACCGGCTTTTACTTCGTTCACCGATTCCCTTTCATTCCCTTTTAAAACAAAGAGTTGATTTATCTTTTCTTCAGTATTACTCGAAGTATTTATAAGTGTATCGCCTGCAGAAATTTTTCCTCTCCAAACTTTTATAAAGTTTAACTCTCCAACATGTGTCTCGAATTTTGTTTTAAAAGAAAAGGCAACCGTCGGACCATCAATAGATTCAATTTGAGAAGGAAGTTTCGCCTCGGCGGGAGAAGGAAGTATATCCTTAATATATTGGAGAAGACAATTAATCCCTACAAGTGAAATGGAATCGCCACTTATCACCGGAAAAATTTTACCTGACCGAACCCCGTTCTGTAAACCTTTCTTTAAATCTTCATTGGTGATTTCTTTTTCTTCTACAAATTTTTCCATAAGTCCTTCATCGACTTCTGAAATAGATTCTATCATGGATTCCTTATATTGTTCAATTTCGCTTTGGAATTCAGGAGGAATATCGATTTCACCTTCAGCTGCATATGCTTTTAAATCAAGCATATCAACTACTCCAATTGTTTTATCTCCCTTGATTAATGGGACAACAAGAGGTACCAAACCGGTCTTAACCTCATCCTTAATCTCTTCCAATATACCTTTAAAATTAATAGACTCTTTACCCAGCTTACTTATATAGAATATAGACGGAATACCTCTTTTCTGAGCTTGCTCAATAACCTGACCGGTGGTAAATCCAAGTCCGGAAGACCCATCCACTACTATTACAACTGAATCGCAAACACTTAAGCCGGAAATCCTTTCTCCCTGAAAATCGAGATATCCGGGAGTATCGATAAGATCCACTTCGACATCGTCATATTTAAAGGTTGCGACAGAAAGGCTAACCGAATATTTTCTTTCTCTTTCATACTTCATATAATCTAAGATTGAAGTCCCCGTATCAATGGAACCCAATCTGTTTGTAAAATTCACCTTATACAGTATTGCTTCTCCCAATGCAGTTTTACCGGAATTGGCATGTCCAGCAATACAAATACATCTCTTCTCCATTAATTCCCCTCCTTTCAAGAAATCTTCATCGTTTCTTTCGATCCGATTTATTTTTTCTTTACTCTTATTAAGCCGGATTGAACTAATCCGTAAAGAATTTTTGCAAGATCGAAGGTTTTCATCTTAAGTTCTTCAGCAATTTCTTTTATGGTTTTTTCTCCGTTAATTATTGAAAGAGCTTTCCACTCCATCGGTCTTAGTTCAATATCAGTAATATCCGGCTCTTCTTCAAAATCAACAACAACTTCCACAGAAGGTATCACGTCTTCCATTTTTTTCCACTCATCTATCTGTCTTGCAGCTTCTAAAATTACATTATGGACAGGAAGATTAATCGTAACTTTATCTGTATTCTCTGAAGCTATAAATTCGAAAGAGCCGGTATCCCAAGTAAGAAATATATTTATAGCTTCGGTACCAGTATGATTACCCGATTCGGCATGTTTGATATTACCATGTTCAAAATAAATAACTCCACTCCCATTTTCACCCCGGAGATGCAGAGCTCCATCTTTACCTCCCATATGGATTAGCTGAAATATGTCATTTAGTTCGAAATCCTTAAAATCCCCTCTTAAAGCCATTTATCCTTCGATATACACACCCATTTGAGAAAATTTTTCAATTCTTTTGTCTATTAAATCATCTCGCGGGATATCTTTCAATTCTTGATATAATTTAAGAATTGTTTCCCCAACTAACTTTGCTGCCTCTTCATGATTACTGTGAGCTCCTCCCTCAGGTTCACTTATTATCCCATCGATAATTTGAAATTTTTTTAACTCCTCCGCTGTAATTTTTAAGTATCCGGCAGCTTCCTTTTTATATTCCTGGTTTCTAAAAATAATAGAAGCACATCCCTCAGGGGAAATAACAGAATAAACAGAAAATTCCTGCATATATATTCTATCTCCAATTCCAATAGCTAAAGCTCCTCCACTACCACCCTCTCCGGTAATTATAACAATAATAGGAACAGGAATAACAGCTATTTCTTTTATATTCTCAGCTATAGCCAAAGCCTGCCCTCTTTCTTCTGCACCTATTCCCGGATAAGCTCCCGCCGTATCCACTAAGCAAACAATCGGTAAATTAAACTTACCTCCTAATTTCATTACTCTCAAAGCTTTTCTGTATCCTTCCGGATGCGCACTGCCAAAATTCCTTTTGACCTTTTCCGTAATTTTCCTCCCCTTCTCATGACCAACAACCACAAAAGATATTCCTTCAAGGCTTCCGATTCCTGTGATTATAGCATTGTCATCGGAAAATCTCCTGTCACCGTGAATCTCGGTCCAATCCTTAAACAGAAATTTTACATAGTCACTAGTGTACGGTCGATTAGGATGTCTTGCCATCTCTACTCTCTGCCAGGGTGTAAGTGAAGAAAATATTTCTTTTCTTATTTTAACTAATTTCGCATTTAACTTCTTCAACTCAGTCTGATAAATTCCGCTCATGTTTCCATTAAGAGCTTTTAATTCTTCTATCCTTTCGTGCAGCTCAATTATAGGTTTCTCGAAATCTAAATGCTTAATCATTATATTCCCATTGAGATTGTAAAAAGATGTGAACCTTCGATAATATCAATATTTGTAGGAGCATAAGAATAATTGAAATTTAAGTTATCCTTACGTAATCCCCAGCCGAAGGAATATTTCTCTAAAGGATTATTAACCTTCGTTCCCGCTTGGATGAAAAAGTATTCTTTTATTTTTAATTCTCCGCCAATAGTGTACTGCAATTTTGTGTTTAAAGGTTTATTAATAGAAAAACCGAGAAATAAAGGTTCTAAACTTCCTTTTAGTCCAACATGCCAGGTAAGAGGCAAACGAAATGCATCATCAAAAAATTTAGGACCCAAATGCATGAAAGATAAATCAAATCTAAAATCTTTGTCATTAAAAGCCTTGAAACTACGACTCATTCCCAAATCAAATGAATAAGTTGAATAAGAGACTTCAAAAATTCGAGCTTTTAAAGATCTTAATGTGCCACCAAAACTTAAATTTCCAAAACTTCTCGCATAGGTCGCGCCAAAAATAAGATAATCCCCCGAATAATCCCCAATAGGAATACCGGGAGATTCATCACGCAGTTCCATATCTCCGGAATAAAAACCAAGAAAAGAAAACCCAAATGCGTTGTTACCGCTTTTTCTGGTAACACCTACAAAATTGGCATTCATATCCAAAAACATCTTTTTAAAGGTAAAAGAGAAGTTATACTTATTATCTAGATCCTCAGATGAATGCATAATTTCAGAAGGATTTAACAATAAAGAATTAACTCCTCCTTCCCAGCAGTTACCTGCTGTACTATTAGTTTTCGCATGCATATCTAATTGAAGAATTTCAAAATCAGTAGGACCGCCAATACGATTTAGTCCGTCCCATAGATCCGAAATATCATTTTTCAAATCACTAAAAGAGTACGATAGAAATATCAATAATAACATATTTTACTCCTATTTTATTCCCAATATGGGAGAGTAATAAAGTTTAGTTTATTGTCAAGTAAGAAAATCGGCTTACCGCTTTTATTTATTTTTGTTTTTATATATAACATAACTTACTATACGGATTTTTCGACATAAAAGTTCCAAAAATGTGGACTTTTTATTAATATTTTTTTTCTTAATTTTCTTACTCTATTCATTTCTAGTCTTTAGTTTTAACTTTCTTAGAACATTTCAAGTATAAGATCTCTTGCAATATGACGGTCCCGGGTCCACTCGGGCGCTATCAGTCTTTCTCCATTCGCGTATCCGGAAAAACGATGTATAATTATACTATCTGAAAGGTTGCTAATGAATTCTTTTGCAATTCCAGCATAATCTTCCGGGTTTTCATAAACTTTAATATCGCCTTTCAAAAATCTCTTTGAGAATGGGGTTCCCTCTACAATATATAAATGATGCAGTTTCACTCCATTTACACCCCATTTCGAAAGGACTCTGGCTGTTTCAATCATATCGTCTTCGGTTTCACCGGGTAGCCCTAAAATAACATGAGCAACAACCTCTATCTTTCTGCTCTTTTTCAACATACCAACAGCTTCTTTGCTATCCCTAACTGTATGTTTTCTGCCAGCCAGGTCAAGCGATTTTTGATGTACCGATTGTATTCCTAATTCAACAATTGTGTAATATTCTTTTGCGATCTCATTCAAGAGACCAATACTTTCTTTGTTAATGCAATCAGGTCTCGTAGATACAGAAATACCAACTACATCGGGATGTAAAAGTGCCGTATAATATTTTTTTCTCAAAACATCAACCGGTGCATAAGTACCGGTATAAGATTGAAAATAAGATACAAATTTATTTATACCTCTCTTTTTCAATTTACAAATTCCCGCTTCGATTTGTTTCTCTATTCCATCAGAAGACATAATATAGACTCCCCTGGAGCCTTTTTCATCACAGAAATAACATCCTCCTGTACCTTTGGTGCCATCCCGTGTGGGACACGTAAAACCACCATCTATTCCAACCCTATAAACTTTTTCTCCGAATTTTTCTTTCCAGTATTCTCCAACCGTACAGATGTTAAGCATTATTTAGATTTAAGAACTTCTTTTAAAGTCTTTACAACTCCCGGATCATAAATTGATCCAGCTTTTTCATCTATTTTCTTCAATACTTCTTTTTTATTATCACCTTTTAAAATTAGTTCATCAAATTCGTTTGAAAGACGAACGATTCTGGACCCAACCGGAATGGAATCTCCTTTTTGGCCATCCGGCTTCCCCGAACCATCATAATTTTCAGAAAGATGTTCAAGTATATTCCTGCTCTTTTTTAAAAATCTTAAAGGGCTAATTATCTCAGCGCTCAATAATTCAGAGCTTATTTCTCCTTTTCCCACTTTCCCTAAGTCATGGAGAAGGGCTGCAAATCTAATATTATTCGTCTCCGCTTTAGAAATATTCAATTTGCCTGCAATTTCCACGGAAAGTTTACTTACTCTTTCACTGTGCGCCTTTATTTCAGGATCTACAGATTCTTCAAACTTTACAAAAGAAAGAACAGCTTCAATATAACTGGCTTTTAAGGTATCGTTCAGCATGCCGTTATACAAACGCATCGAAAGATTGCTTGTTATAGTTTGAATAAGATCCTGAGATATTTGACTTCCTGCTTTTTTTATTGCGAGCAAACCCAAAGTATCTTCCATATAAGTTAACGGTGAACAAATGTATTCATCTTTTTCCCAAGGTCCTTTATTGTTCACGAGACCAAAAGGTTCTTTTCCTATTTCTATCTTATCTCCCACAGATAAATCGACATCTCCCTTTTTTGAATGAACGCTAAACTCTTCATTGCTTGACCCTTTCAAAATTAATATTACTCCACCTGAAGAAGTAAGTTTCATAACATCTTCCGGAATTTCCTCAATTAGAGTAGCAAGATCATTGCAGTTTAAAAGATCCTGCGAAAATTGATTCAGTAAAGATAATTCTTTAATTTTTTCCTTTAACTTTTCGTCAACCTGTGATTTTGCTTCCTGGAGTTCCAAGTTCGCTTCCTCCAATGCCATGTTGGCGTCTGATATTTCCATTAATAATTTCTTTTTTTCTAAAAGTAAATGCCTTCTATCCAGCGCATTCTTCACAAGGGTATGCAAATGTCCTCTTGAGGGTAAAGGTTTCTGGATATAATCATAAGCTTCTTCTCTAACAGACCTGACTGCTGTTTCAATAGAAGCATGCGCTGTCATCATTATTACTTGGACTTCTTTATCGTATTCCTTCAAAGTACTCAAAACTTCAGTGCCAGGTTTATCGGGCAATCGGAGATCAAGAAGTACAACATCCGGTTTGAAATCCATCGCTATACTTATAGCATCACTAGCATTATAAGCTTTTTTGACTTCATAAGAGTTTTCTCCTTCGTCATTTAATTCGGTAAGTATAGCTTCTATAACTTCCACTAAATTTTTCTCATCATCCACTATTAGTATTTTTTCAGCCATTCTATTTTTCCTTTGGTAAAGCTATAGTAAAACAAGCCCCCTTTCCTTCATTGGTAGCCTTTATAGTTCCATTGTGATTTTGAATAATCCGGTGAACTATTGACAAACCTAAACCCGTGCCTTTACTTTTTGTAGTAAAAAACGGGATAAAAACTTTAGGGATAATATCCGGAGGTATACCCCCTCCATCGTCTTTGACCTGAATTATCATATTCTTTTTACCCCTTCTGATATTTAACTCAATACAGCCGTTCTCTCCTATAGATTCCATTGCATTAAGAAACAAATTATTCAAAACCGTTACAATTTTGTCCCTATCCACGTAGCACACGAGATTTCCTTTTAAGTTTTTTTTAACCTGGATGTTTTTTTCCGCTATTTCATGACTGAACATCAACAGCGTTTCACCAACCAGACTTTTCAAATTTACCTTAGTTTTCACAAGATCTCTATCTGACGCATATACTGTCATATCATTTACTATCCTTTCAAGACGTGTTATTTCATGCAGTACAATCGACTGAAATTTATAATTGTTTGTGTTTTCCGACCCATTGAAAGATAATGATTCAATGCCCGCTTTGATTGAAGCAAGCGGGTTTCTAATTTCATGAGCTAATCCCGCTACCATCTCCCCGAGAGCAGCAAGACGATCTTTTTTTCTGAGCTCCTCTTCCATTTCTCTAATTTCAGTTATGTCTCTTAAAATTATCGAAGAGCCAACCACATTACCATTATTACCATAAACAGGCGAAGCGCTAAATCCTATTAATAAGTCTCCCGACTCAAATACGCTCCTCTCGATATGTTTTCCGCTGAGGATATCATCGAACAAGTTTTCTTCCAAATTCTTACAAACGCTTTCAATATTTTTAGATTCGATTTTTCTACCAAGAAGCTTTTTAGCTTCTGGATTAGCTTCAATTATTATCTTATTTTGATCAATCAGAATCAATCCTGTGGGTAAAGATTCAAGCAGCTTAGCTATGTTAAAGTCTTTAATCTTCATCCTGCTCGTTTATTGTACGCTGCATTCTTTTGAATTTCTCCAGAGATTTATGATCGCCTATAACAAGTAACGTGTCTCCTTCTTCTATTTTTTCATCTGAAGAGGGAACCACTATCAAGTCTTCGACAACTTCATCGGCATTTTTTCTTTTGACTTTTCTTTTTATTGCAATCAAATTCAATCCATATTTATTTCGGAGAGAAAGACCTTTTGGTGTTTTCCCGATAAAAGGATCGGGTGTTTCCGATTCCATTATCCCGACTTTATCGTTCAATTGAAGATAATTTATTATAGAGGGGTTAAGAAGTTGGTCGGCAAGTTTCTTCGCCATTTCTTCCTCCGGATAAATTATCCTGTCGGCGCCTATTTTTTCAAGAATTTCTCCTTGAGACGGAGAAGAAGCTTTAGTTACAATCCAATCTATTCCGAGCTCTTTCAGATGGAGAGTCACCAGAAAAGAAGCTTCAAGGTCTTCTCCTATTGATACCACCGCGGCATCCGCAGATGACACTCCTGCTTCCTCTAATGGCTTTTTATCTCTTCCATCGGCAATTATCACATCTATAGCAAATTCAGAGGCTAATTCGACTTTTTTCTCGTCTTTATCAATAGCGGTAACCTGACAGCCTCTCTTAAGCAGCTCGGAGGCAACCGTTAACCCAAAAGTTCCAAGGCCTACGACTACAAAATATTGTCTCTTTTCTGTTTTTCCAATCATCCTATTTGTACCTTCGCAAGAGGATATTGGAAACTCTCACTTTTTTTCTTTAAAACCGTCGCTACAAGAGTGAGAGGTCCAATTCTTCCTGCCAGCATGGTTATTATTATTATCAATTTACCTATAAACGTAAAATCATGCGAAAGCGACACTACCGGTTGTACAGACGACCCCATAGATAATCCAACAGTTCCAAAAGCGGAAACCTCCTCAAAAATTATCGGCAGTATTCCAATTTTGTTAACTATATTCCTTTCCGTAAAGCTTAAAATCCCAATCATGGTTACTATTAATATTAACGAAATAAGAAAAAGTGTCAATGCTTTGTTTACCTGCTCTTCTGGAATCCGACGTTTTTCGATATTTACCGACTTCAAACCTTTTAATCTCGAAGTAAAGAAATTTGAGATTATTACAAACGTAGTTGTTTTTATTCCGCCACCGGTTCCCCCCGGAGAAGCACCTATAAACATAAGCAACACTATAATTAAAAGTGTTGTAGGAAGTAAAGCACTTATATTTATGAGCGAGAAACCTGCCGTCCGGGGCGTTGCAGCAGTAAAAAACGAAATAATGAATTTCGACACCGATTCTTTTCCGGCAAGGATATTTCCGTATTCCAGAGCATAAACACACGTGAATCCAAGAACGATAAGTATTAATGTCGAAAAAATAACAATCCTGGAATGCTCTGTTAGATATCTTTTTTCTCCCTTCAGACGTTCTAATATATCGATAATAACTATAAAACCAAGTCCGCCTATGATAAAAAGAAATGAGGCTGTTAAACCAATAATCGGGTTATTTGCAAAAGAGCCGAGATTATCAGAAAAAGAACTAAAGCCAGCGTTGCAGAAAGCACTAACGGAATGAAATATTGCATGAACAATTGTTTCATTAACATTGAAAGTATCCTTGAAACCAAGATATAAGAAAATAAAACCTAACATCTCAAAAATAAATGTAGTCAGTACCACCAGCCTTAAAAACATTAAGGTATTATCACGACTAAATAGACCAAATTCCTGCTGGACAACAATGTTTTGCCGTTTATCGGGTTTAATCGCGAATATGGTCATAAATAAACTTGCCACAGCCATATATCCCATACCACCTGTTTGAATTAAAAAAAGTATTATGGCTTTTCCGGCTAAAGTAAAATCTAAAGCCGTATCCTTAACGATTAAACCTGTAACACATATAGCCGAAGTAGAAGTAAATAAAGAATCTATAAAAGAAAGACCTCTATTCGCTAAGGGAAGTTTTAGTAATACTGCCCCAAACAGAATTATTAAAATATAAACGGCAGATATATATCTAAAAGGAGACCATCTAATCATTTTTAAGGAAAAGCTTACTTTTAAAATATACTCTCCTGCCTCATTGAGCCTTTTTCTTTTTATAAATTATCTGAGGCGGAGTACCTTTCGTAATTGCTGTTTTTGTGATTCGGCAGCCCTCGATATTTCTCATCTGGGGCAGATCAAACATTAAATCAAGCATCAATCCTTCGATTATTCCTCGCAATGCCCTAGCTCCCGTCTTCATGCTCGACGCTCTTCTTGAAATCTCATTTAGAGCCGGACGAGTAAAAGTCAACTCAATTCCGTCCCAATTCAGCAGCTGCTTGTATTGTTTAACCAGGGCATTATTCGGCTTACATAAAATGTCAGTTAGATCGGAAATAGACAGTTTGTTCAATGTAGTGATTACAGGAAATCTTCCCACTATTTCCGGTATTAAACCATAGTGCATAAGATCGTGCGGTTCAATCAGTTCCAGTATATTTTCGGAGTCTTTTATTTCTCTCTTATCAAAAGAAGTATTAAAACCTAGAGAGTTACATTGTAATCTGCTTTTAATTATATTTTGAAGACCATCAAAAGTGCCGCCGGCAATAAAAAGTATATTTTTAGTATTTAAGCTAATAAATTCCTGCTCAGGGTGTTTTCTGCCGCCTTGAGGTGGTACATTGACTAAAGAACCCTCTATTATCTTGAGTAAGGCTTGCTGCACGCCTTCCCCTGATACATCTCTCGTAATGGAAGGGTTTTCAGATTTCCTTCCTATTTTATCCAACTCATCTATATAAACTATGCCTTTCTCAGCCAATTCAACATCATAATCTGCCGCCTGGAGCAGTCGAACCAGAACATTTTCAACATCTTCTCCCACGTAACCTGCTTCGGTTAGAGAGGTAGCATCTGAAAGAGCAAGAGGAAGCTCTAAAAATTTCGCAAGTGTTTGAACAAGAAGAGTTTTACCAACTCCAGTCGGACCAATAAGAAGGATATTTGACTTATCTACTTCTATTTCTTTCGGCTTGTATTTAACCTTCTTATAGTGGTTATATACGGCTACAGAAAGGATCTTTTTGGCTTTTTCCTGTCCGATAACGTATCCGTCAAGATGTTTCTTTATTTCAACAGGTGTTGGTATATCAAAATCAAAACGCTTGGGTAATTCTTTGGTCTCTTCCTGTAAAAAATCAGAAAAAAGTTCTACACAATCTTCACATATATATGTGTCGTTTTTTCCGGCTATGAGACGGGAAGTCTCTGAATGAGCCCGCCCACAGAACGAACAAAAGGCGTCTTTAAACTTTTTCCTCATTAAGTATTTCCTGTCTTGTCTTAATTACTTCATCAATAAGGCCATACTCGAGTGCTTGTTGCGCAGACATCCAGAAATCTCTGTCTGTATCGGCCTTAATCTTCTTCAACGGTTGATTAGTATGCTCAGAAAGAATATTATTAAGTCTTTCTCTGATTTTTATAATTTCATCTGCATGGATTTCTATATCTGAAGCTACACCTCTAACACCTCCTGAAGGCTGGTGGAGAAGAATTCTGGAATTAGGAAGTGCGTACCGCTTTTTCTTTGTCCCGGCAGTCAGTATTATAGCAGCAATAGAAGCCGATATTCCTACAGATATTGTGGATATCGGAGGACGTATATACTGCATCGTATCATAAATTGCAAGACCATCGGAAACACTTCCACCAAGGCTATTTATGTAAATCTGAATTTCCTTATCAGGAGCTTTAGCCTCAAGAAACAACAATTGAGCAATTACACTATTTGATGTAGCTTGATCTATTTCCGATCCTATAAAGATTATTCTATCCTTTAATAGTCGAGAATAAATATCATAAGCCCTTTCGCCATGAGCTGTTTTTTCGATGACATAAGGTATCGTTAACTGATCATTCACTTGAATCCTCCTTTCTTGCTTTATTAACCAAGAAGTCCAAAGTTTTTTCTCTCAAAATCGACTGTTTTACAAAACGAATAGCATCTTCTTCTCTCAGATTTTCAAATCCTTCCTCCTCCGATTCAGCTATTTTTTCCAGCCATTTGTCGAGTTCCTCTTCTGCTATTATCATTTTCTCTTTAAGCGCTATCGCATCAAGAAGAGCGGCCTTCCTTGCACTCTTATTGGCTTCCGCATCATTTAAACCTTGACTATCAACCAATTTAACAAGTGTAGGGCTTACCGGAAAATCTCCTGCCAGGTCGAGAGCTTTTGTTAGAATCTTGTCTATCAAAACATCTTTCTTACCTTTTTTTCTTTCTTCCTCAATACTTTTTTTAAGGTTTTTCTTTAAATCGTCAAGGTCGCTAAAACCCAGATCCCTTGCAAATTCATCATCTAAAAAAGGCTTAACTTTTTCTTTAATCTCAACTATACTAACCTTTACTTTTTTTCCTATACCTTTTATGTTTTTTAGGGGAAAATTTACAGGTAGCTCGACTTCAATTTCCTTTTTTTCGTCAGCGCTTAAACCAAAAAGCTCTTTGGAAAATTTATCTTCCCCAACTTCCCAGGAGTAATTATGGATTATTTCTGTTCCTTTTTTAATATCTATGAAAACAGTGTCTCCTTTTCTTATTTCTCTATTTACTGATTTTAATTCACTGTTTATCTCCCTTAATTTCTCTAACTCTTCTTTAACACTGATTTCATCTTTTTCTTTTTCTTTCTCATCTATTTTAATAGAAGATAAATCCAAATCTATCTTCGGCGGAACATCAAGAGAAACCTCTAAACGAACTTCTTCCTTACCTTCATCTAAATTCTTAATTACCGGAGGTCCATAAATAAAAGGTTCATATTCACTAATAATATCAACCATTTTATCCTGGATTAATTTTTGCAGACTCTCAGCCCTTAACTGCCCACTAAAACGAGTCTTTATGATATCAATAGGCACCTTCCCTTTTCTAAAACCCGGAATAGAAACTTCTTTTCTTAATTCCACGGCCAATTTATCCATTTCTTCTTTCAGATTTTTTTCTTTAAAAGCTACAGTTAAATCTTGCAATTAAAACCTCTCTAATTTTTTTATATTATTATCTATATGCGAGAGGGGGGATTTGAACCCCCACACTGTTTTGGCTTTAGTACTGGATCCTAAGTCCAGCGCGTCTACCGATTCCGCCACTCTCGCGCTTGATTTACTGTAATTATATATAAGTCTTTTGGCATTGTCAACACCCGTTAAAAACTAATTTAGCCACAGAGACACAGAGAACACAGAGCCACACCACCCATTTATTTTGTTGTTTAAAACCCAACCCACCCCACCAATTAATTCTCACACAAAGCCACAAAGAACACAAAGAAAAAACAACAAAAAATATATATGTATTTTTAAAACCCCACTTACCCCAGAATTATAAACAACAAATAGCACGAATAACACAAATATTTTATTTTTTTTTGACCAATGACTCATGACTGAGTTACCCATACAGAGACACAGAGTCCCACTACCTCCACCCTTTATTAATGGCGCTTCTTAAACCTAATAATCAATTGCTTTTTATTTATTTTGAAGTTTAATTTCTTCGTAAAAATACTTGCATCAACTATAACAATACTTATATTTATATCAAAATGATGATTGAAAAATACAGTTTCGGCTCAATAACAATAAACGGTCAAGAATACACAAAAGATGTTATTATTTTTCCAGACACGGTACTCTCTCCCTGGTGGAGAGAAGAAGGACATAGCTTATCTTTAAAGGATTTAAAAGAAGCAACAGAAGCAAAACCATCCTTATTAATAATAGGAACAGGTGCATACGGCGGCATGAATATTCCGAATGAAACACTTAAAAAACTTGAAGAAAAGAACATAGATACGATTTTCGCAAAAACCGGAGAAGCCGTAAAGCTTTACAACGAAAAAATCCAGGCGACCAAAAAAGTAATTGCCTGCCTCCATTTAACCTGTTAAACACCACACCACCCCAAATTACTATCACACAGAGATACAGAGAACACAGAGCCCCACCGCACTCCTCCTTAATCTCAATTGTTTAAAACCCAACCCACAACACAACATGACATCTCAAAGAACTTTTGTTTAACTTATACAATCTAATTCTTTGATTACAAAATACTTGAGTTTTATATGCTATACTTTAGCTTAATCTTTATTGCGGGTAAGGTTTTTGTTGTTTCTTCCTCGTGTTTGTAGTTTTGAAAGTATGATAGTCCACATTCGAGCTCTAAAAAGTCTTTATATTCAAAAACGGCAGCTAAGTTTATCCTTTTTTCGACCGTTCCGCTTAAAAAATTTGTTCCGGTAAATTCGTTTTCTGCGGATGCTTCAACTGCAGTATTTACGGGCCAGGGAGTTGTTATTCTGTTTTCGCCCTTTCTCGTAAAAGAAAGCATACCCCCCATCTTAAAAACGTAAACAGGATACAGGGATTTGCAAACGAAATGGTCATAATCACAGCCGAGCATTGACCCAAGAGGCAATTCTTCATCGGTATATCTCTGCCATACTCTCAAATTATCATAAGCCCATCTGGTCATAAGGTTATAAGAAATAAGTATTTGTGAGCCATTAACCAGGATATCCTTCCCCTGGATTCCCGCGTAAATCCCTATATGATTCGGCTCTTTCCAGGGATCTGATTCATATTGAAAATCATCAAGAAATAAGTCAAAATAAAAAAGAAATTTGCTTTTAACTGCCAGAAGATCAAAATTCCAGAAAATATTGGTATTCTGAGATTGGTTATGTTGTTCAACGAAGTATATTGTAAGCGGCGCCAACAATTCAAATGAAAAACCTAAGTCTTCACCTCCTATCAGCATACTTTCGGAAAAAGAAATGGCAAGCCAATCGGCTAACTTTATCTCAAGACGATGTATTCCAAGGTATCTGTTGACATTTGTCAGATAGCCTGAAGAAGTATCGTCCCATTCATATTCTACCCCTTCGTAATCATCCAGTCTTGAAATGAAATGCGTAAACGAGAATTTCGAGCTTTTAAAGGTAAAATTAAGATAATTAAGGGGAATATTGGGCGAAAGCAAGGGGTTATTCTCAAATGCAGGCCCTACTGAAAACACATCTTTACCGAAAGAAAATAAAATATTATCGCTTCTATAAAAAATTGAACCCCTTATAAAATCTGAATAAATGCCGAATTTTTTCCTTCTTGGATAGTAATAATCACCCCCCAAACGGCCGTAAGGAGTAACTTCTCCCCCCCAACTCTCGGATCGATACCGAAAAGTCGGATAAAATTGAACGTAATTTACCGTGTCTATAACTGAATATATAGATACGTCGATTTTATTAGTATCTTCAAATAAAGGCGAAAAGCCGTATGGAAGACTAACCTCTCCATGATCAATCCACTTCTCGCCCCTTATAGATGGCTCTGGAAGCAACACAGAAAGATAACTCAAAAGAACTAATATCATAGAAGAAGTATAAAATATCCTACTTTTTTGTCAAGAGCATAAACTAATCGGACCATAAAGTTCAAGGAGATTTTATTTTTGTTCTCCCAATTTAGCTATTTTTCAATGTAACCATTTAACACCGATGAGAGAATCATCGGGTGCTTATCGGGATTCCAGAATTTTTTCCGCTTCTTCCTTATCACATTCCATTATATATTGAATACCGCTTATTTCACTCGCCTCATGCGTTAAAGCAGCAATATCGTTCCGGGCTATATATTCCAATGCAAATTTACGACATCCAGCCATAATTTGACGTAATCCCTGATTTAATCTCTCCATATAAGTATATAAACCCATCCCACCTGTAGGAAGGTCCTCAAAGTCATTTCCAAGTTCTCTCTTAAGAGCTGGCGCCGTTACAAATATTTCCTCAGGTGTGTTGCCGAATCTCTCAATATATACAGGAACCATTCCTTCCTTAATCGTTTTACCGATTGTCTTACCCACCATAGCTGAAGCAAGCGGAGCCCTCGCCATACCTATTAGTTTAAAGTATGGGGCACCAAGCGCCAGTCCTTTTAGCATCTGGTCCTCAAAAGCAAATCCACCTGCTATTGCGATATCCGGAATATACTCCCCTTTTTTAGCAAGCTTATCAACATATTTATAGAGTAAAGAGTGCAATTCAACTTCCGGCACACCCCATTCATTCATCATTCTCCAGGGACTCATACCCGTTCCGCCGCCGGCAGCATCTACGGTCAGCAAATCAATCTCTGCTTTCGACGAAAATTTTAATGCCCTTGCCAGATCTACAGGTCTGTACGCACCCGTTTTCAGGAAAACGTGTTTTGCGCCCAAACTTTTTAATTCCTTTACCCTCTTCAAAAAACCTTCTTCTGTAACCATTCCTACCCTGGAATGTCGTTCAAACTCTTTAAAATTACCATTTTCAAATGCTTTGATAACATCCGGATTTGTAGGATCGGGTAGGACTATGTAACCTCTCTTTTTTAGAAGCTGAGCTTTTTTTAAATCCTTAATTTTAACTTCACCGCCTATGTTTTTTGCTCCCTGCCCCCATTTCAATTCAACAGCATCGACATCCAGCTCCGAAATAGCGTATTCATGCACCCCCAAATTTGTATCTTCCACATTCGCCTGAACAATTATCGCACCATATCCGTCACGCTGCCACTTCTTGTAGAGTTTTACTCTCCATTCAAGGTCTGTTGAATGCTTTACTCTCCCTTTCTCGAGTTTAGATTCAGGGTCCATTCCGCAAACATTTTCGCCGATAGTTAAGGGTATACCTGTTAGCGCCGCACCTACTGCAAGTCCTTCCCAGTTGTTTTTTGCTATGGCTGTTGAACCTAAACCCGGTATGATTACGGGCATCTTAAGTTTTATATCCTTATTCTTTCCAATACGAGTTTCTATATTTACATTTGAGAATAACGCCTTGTCGCTGTCGGCTTTTATTCCTTCAGCTCCTACAATACCTCCGAGTATCGTAAAATGAGATAGGTCAACAGGATAAACTTTTTCACTGGCGGAGGTGATTATGCCAAAAGGTTGGGGATAAATCACCTCATGGCCTCTGTAGGCGGATTTCCCTATTTCGCACATTCCTATGCACCCGTCTACACAGGTCGCGCACATTCCGCTCATCGAATTAATTGCCCCTTCAGTTCTATTTTTTGTCAGCGTTGCCGCTGTTGCGTTAATCTTTGTTAAAGACATTTTTTCCTCCGTTATTATTTGTATTTTTATTTTTTTCTGACTCTGTTAACAAACACGCAGCGCATGGATCCATATAACAGTGAACATCTTCGTACAAATCAAGACACGGATATTCAATATTAAGGCATGCTCCGCACACTGCGCCCGGCGGCTCTGGACCCTGACATCTAAGCTCGCATGCCGGGCAGATATACATACACGCACCGCATGTTCTGCATACGTCAGATTTAATATCAAATGGCGTTGTTATTTTCCTTTCTTTGCCCCTGTTAACAAAACCTATCGCACGGGCATCCATCTGTTCCTCACACATTCTCGTACAAAGACCACAAAGTATGCAGTCATCGCTTTTTAACTTAAATCTTACTTTTGTTACATTATATTTAGAAGCCAGATCCTGAATTGTTTTTGAGGTATGACATCTCGCGAGCATAAGTTCTATAATAAGTTTTCTGTAATTTATAATCTTTTTAGAATGTGTTCTAACCACAAGTCCTTCTTCTGCAGGATAAGTGCATGAAGTAACAAATTTTGTATTCTCGCCTTCGCCGATTTCCACTATGCATAGCCTGCAGGCACCATAATCGGAAAGACCTTCATGATGACATAATGTCGGAATTTCTATTCCATAAAATTCAGCGGCTTCCAATATTGTCCAGCCTTCTTCCACCTGTACTTCCAGTCCATTAAGTTTTATTTTTAACATTTTCTACCTCTTCTTTAAACTGCTTTTTCCCATCCTCGGTTTCCAAATCACATCTAACACAGCGACTTGCCTCTCTTATTGCGTCCTTTTCACCTAACCCTAATTCTACCTCATTAAAGTTATTAATTCTTGCACTTAAAGGCAAACGGGGCATTACAGGTCTTCTTGCTTCAGCTACTTCTTCTTCTGTTAATTCGACAGGCTCTACATACATAGACGGTCTTGTTACTTTATATTCTCTAACCAACGGCTTACCCTGCAGATACTTATCGATCATTTCTGCGGCTATTTTACCGGACGACATAGCTTCTATAACGGTGTTGGGACCTTTTACAACATCCCCGCCTGCAAAAACGCCGGGCACATTGGTGGCAAATGTCTCAGGATTTACTACTATAGTATTGCGCTTACTTATTTCAAATTTGCTTCTGTCAAGGAAAGAAACATCCGGTTGTTCACCTATAGCTACTACTATCAAAGAGTCAATTTCAATAACAAACTCAGAACCTTTAATCGGAATTGGTCTTTTTCTGCCGGATTCATCCATTTCCCCTAATTTCATCTTAATGCATTCAACCCCGGCAACTTTTCCATTTTTAGTCAAAATCTTTACAGGCGCTGTTAATAACTGCATCTCGATTTTTTCTTCGATAGCTGCCTCTACCTCCTCTTTGATCGCAGGCATCTCATTTATTGTTCTCCTGTATATTACGAAGACCTTTTCACAACCCTTTATACGGTTGGCTGCCCTGGCAGCATCAACAGCAGCATTACCTCCACCAATGACACCAACTCTTTTACCTATTTTAACCTCTTTTCCAAGATTTATATTCTTTAAAAAATCCATGGCATGCAGAACACCGGCAGTATTTTCATTCGGAATACCCAATTTCAAAGATTCATGCGCACCAGTTGCAATGAATATGGCGTCGTACTTGTCTCGAAGTTCATTAAAAAGAATATCCTTTCCCACAGTAACATTGGTTTTGATTTCCACTCCCGCGTTTCTGATATTCTCAATATCTGCATTCAGAATATCTTTTGGTAACCTGTACCCTGGTATGTATGCAGCTAAAGCTCCTCCCGGTAAAGACAAAGACTCAAGAACAGTAACACCATATCCTTTGCCGGCAAGATAGTAGCCTGCCGTAAGCCCTGCAGGTCCGGAGCCAATGACAGCAATTTTTTCCTTTTTTGTTTTTTTATTTTTGATCACATGCTTCTTTCCGGTTTTAAATGCGTAATCCGTAGCAAATCTTTTGAGTGATCTGATAGAGATAGGGTCGCCAAATTTACCCGATTGGCATTTGAATTCGCATGGATGATGACACACTCTGGCACAAACAGACGGCAGAGGATTATCCTTCACAATTATATCGAATGCCTCTTCGAATCTTCCTCTGGCAATCAATGAAATGTAAACAGGAGCTTCAGTACCGATAGGACATGTATGCTGACAAGGAGAAGAGACGATTTCTTTACATACCGAGGCGGGACACCTTTTGTATTTAATATGTTGTTCATATTCATCTTTAAAATATCGGATTGTTGAAAGCAGAGGATTTGGTGCAGTCTGCCCCAGTCCGCACATGGAAATATCTTTGACAAGTTCGCCTAATTCTTTCAATAGTTCGATATCTTCTTCTTTACCTGTTCCGCCGGCTATGCGGTTAAGTATTTCTAACAATCTCTCAATACCCTCCCTGCAGGTAAGGCATTTGCCGCAGGACTCATCCTGAAGGAATTCGAGAAAGTACTTCGCGGTATCAACCATACATGTATCCTCGTCCATCACAACCATACCGCCGGAACCCATTATAGACCCAAGTGCTTTCAGGCTTTCGTAATCAACAGGTGTGTCAAGAAACTCTTTTGGTATACATCCTCCTGACGGTCCTCCCGTCTGAACTGCCTTAAACTTTTTGCCATCGGGTATGCCTCCTCCGATATCGTACACCATCTCCCTCAATGTTATACCCATTGGTACTTCAACCAGACCAGTATTATTTATCTTCCCGACCAACGAGAATATCTTCGTACCCTTGCTTCTTTCTGTTCCGACCCTAGAGAACCAGTCTGCACCTTCACTGATAATCAGCGGTATATTAGCCCATGTTTCAACATTATTTATATTTGTCGGCTTCTTCCATATTCCTTCTTGTGCGGGAAACGGCGGTCTCTGACGGGGCTCACCTTTCTTTCCCTCTATTGACGCAATAAGTGCCGTTTCTTCACCACAGACGAACGCACCAGCACCTTTTATTACCTCAATAGCAAAATCAAAATTCGTACCAAGTATTCCTTTACCGAGCAATCCGTATTCTTTCATTTGAGTTAGAGCTATTTTAACATTCTTCACGGCAAGAGGATACTCATGCCTGACATATATGAATCCTTCACTTGCACCAATGGCAAATGCCCCTATCAACATTCCTTCCAGAACGGAATGAGGATTGCCTTCCAGAAGGCTTCTATTCATATATGCCCCCGGATCCCCTTCGTCAGCGTTACACACAATATACTTTACATCACCTTTAGCCTTTCTGCAAAACTCCCATTTGAGACCCGTCGGGAAGCCTGCTCCACCCCTGCCCCTAAGACCTGATTTTTTAATCTCATTTATTACTTCCTCAGGTTTCTTTGTTTTTAGAACTTTACATAAAGCCGAATATCCATTATTTCCAATATAGTCCTCTATAACTGTCGGATCAATCAATGCGTTACTGGCTAAATGTGTTCTGAGTTGTTTTTGGTAAAAAGGGATATCTTTTTCATGTTTAATTCTTTTTCCGGTTCTCGGGTCAATATACAGTAAGCGATTAATAACTTTTTTATTGATAACAGTTTCAGATACAATTTCCTCTGCATCTTCTGGTTTAACATTTTGATAGAATATATTCTCAGGATTAATAATAACAATAGGTTCTACCTGACAAAAGCCATGACAGCCAGTTACCCTTATATCCACCTCTTGTTCAAGATTGTGTTTTTTTAACGATTCGTGCAATGCAGTAATAACCGCTAAAGATCCTTTAGCTTGACCACACGTACCAGAAGACACTATTAAACATAACTCATCAGATTTATCCTTTTTCGATTTACGAATCTTACCGCACAATGATTCAAATTCACATATATCTGAAATTTTCATACTCATTATTTATTTTCACCTTTTTTGTATTCGTTTAAAATTGCACCTACCATCTTTTGTGTAACATGAGAATAATAAGTATTGTCTATGAGCACAACCGGACCCAATGCACAGCATCCAAGACATCTAACTGTTTCTAAGGTGAACAGTTTGTCTCTTGTCGTTTCACCAACATCGATGCCCAGCTTTTTTTTAACTTCATCAACTATCCTTTCTCCACCTCTCACATGGCAGGCAGTGCCGATACAAACATTTATAATATGTTTTCCTCTTGGCTTCAAACTAAAGACTTTGTAAAACGTGGCTGCGGAATAAACCTGGATAAGCGGAATATTCAATATTTCTGCTACGGTTATAAGAGCCTCTTTTGGCAGATAGTTGTACTCAGACTGAATATCCAGTAGTATAGAAATCAAGGAATCGGCTTCATTGTTCCATTTATTTAAAATAGAGTCAACAGACATTGACGATTCCATCACAACGATCTCTCACTTAATAGAGATAGAGTAATTTTAAAAGGATATAACCCTTCCATTAATTCGCCCTCCTTCGAAGGATAAATTCGCACTAGTCGCTAATTCGATTATTTATAAATTTAAGTTCGAATATACACACATTACAAACAATGTCAAGGCCAAAATTCGATTTTTTATGAATTTTTATTCAATTTCCGACGAATAATTCAAAACAAAGGAATTTTAATCCATCTATAGAATAAATTGTAAGCCACGAAACGCAACACCGGAATTCTTGCGTTGTGTTAAAAAAACCACAAAAAAATCTAATAATAGAACTCATAAAAAAATAGTTCAGTGTTAATCTGTGCGTATTTTTCTAAAGAAGCAAAACAATTTTAATCCAAATACAAAAAAAGGCTAACTTTCGTTAGCCCTTTTTATTGTTGAATCTAACGAACTACTACACCCATCCCCTTATCTTCATAGCGTCTACAACTCTTTTGACTGCAACCATGTATGCGGCAAGACGGTTGTGTACTTTCTCATTAGCTCTCATATCATGGACAAAGTGGAAAGCCTTGGTCATCAGTTTATCTAATTCACGGTATACTCGATCGATTGGCCAGTAATACCCGGCTTCATTTTGAACCCATTCGAAGTAAGAAACCGTTACGCCCCCGGCATTTGCAAGAAAATCGGGAATTACGTAGCAATTTTTATCGTGAAGGATCTTATCTGCTTCAGGAGTTGTCGGTCCATTCGCAAGCTCTACAATTATCCTGGCTTTAATCTTACCTGCATTTTTCTCAGTTATAACATTTTCCAATGCTGCTGGAATCAATACATCTACATCAAGCTCAAGTAATTCTTCATTGCTTATTTTGTCGCCATCCAATGCGATAACACTGCCCTTTTTTA
Organism: Caldifarciminota bacterium; assembly: GCA_016930175.1. Classification (GTDB taxonomy): domain Bacteria; phylum Hydrothermota; class UBA3072; order UBA3072; family UBA3072; genus JAFGHJ01. The sequence continues at coordinate 22,656 of JAFGHJ010000027.1, read as the reverse complement.
ATTTAGTGCTAATACATTTTTCTGCTTTTAAACCGTTTTTATTCAATATTCCGCCTTTTGAGTCGGATATAGCTATTACTTTGGAAGCGAACATTTCTTCCACCAGAGAATGAGCATACTGGCCGGCATTACCGTACCCTTGAATGGCAACTGTCGCTTTGGAAAGATCTATGTCATTTATATAAGCTGCTTCTCTTAAAACAAACATTCCTCCTCTTGCTGTAGCGTCTCCCCTGCCGAGTGAACCGCCAACGTCAATCAACTTTCCGGTTATTACTCCGGGAGTGTTATAACCAGTTATTGTCGAGTATTCGTCCATCATCCATGCCATTATCTGAGGTGTGGTATAAACATCCGGGGCGGGAATGTCTTTTTTGGGACCAATAAATCTGCCGAGAGCCCTGATATAACCTCTCGCAAGTCGCTCTTTCTCTCCTTCGGACAAATCTTTAGGATTACAAATAATTCCACCCTTAGCACCACCGTATGGTATATCTACAACGGAAGTTTTCCAGGTCATCCATGCTGCCAGAGCCCTAACAGTATCTACAGTTTCTTCCGGATGCCACCGGATACCGCCTTTTGTAGGTCCTCGAGCGTCATTGTATTGGACCCTGAACCCTTGAAATACTTTAATCTTACCATCATCCATCCTTACCGGTATGGTCACATGCAATTCACGCATCGGCCATCTTAACATCTCGTGAGTACCGGAATCAAGCTGGAGAAATTCCGCAGCTTCATCTAACTGCATTTGCGCGATTCTGAAAGGATTTAGCTCTTCCATAAAAAGCCTCCCTTAAAGTTAATTTTTTATTCACCTATCAATTCAAACCTTTTCACCAGACTTCAATATATACAGGTTCCGTATTTTGTCAAGAGTAAAAATTCATTATTTGTGAATTTTTATTCAATTTTTGCTGAATATGTTAGGTTGGCCACAAAGGCACTAAGCCTCCACCCCCTTTTGATTGTATATATCTAAAAAATATTATAGTGTCGAGAAAAGCACCTCTGTGATCACTATACTTAATAAAGAAATTAGTAGTTGGAAGTCAGAGCCCAGAATAAAAAAATAAAAACTTTGTGTCCTTTGTGGTCTTTGTGTGAGAACATTTCTTGGGGGGACGGGTAGGGTTGGAACATTACCATTGACAACTTCGTCTTGAACTGTATACTTTAATATGAAAATTGACTCACCTTTATTGATAAGCGGCTATATTATCATAGGGATTGGAATATTAATTGTTTTACTTGTAAAAATCCCTTTTCTTTCGCGTCTTCCAGGTAACATAGTAATCAAAAGGGAAAACTTTGTGTTGCATTTTCCCCTGGGTTTCTGTATATTTTCTTCAATAATTTTAACGGTAATACTCAATCTACTGTTCAACAAAAAATAGAGGTAAAGTTTGAAAGCAGATTCTCTTGTAATTATACCAACATATAACGAAAACGAAAATATAGAATCGATCATAGATGCAGTTCTGCTACAGGGAAACGAATTTGCGATTCTAATTGTCGATGACAATTCTCCTGATGGAACCGGTGATACCGTCAAGAAGATTCAAAAAAAGAAATCCCGGAGAAAAGATAAACGAGTTCATTTAATTGAAAGAGAAAAGAAATTGGGCTTAGGAAGCGCTTATATTGAAGGGTTTCGTTGGGCGCTTAAAAAAAACTACGATTTTGTTTTTGAAATGGATGCCGATTTCTCTCACGACCCTTCTACTCTACCAATATTACGAAACACTATCATTGAAGAAAACGCTGACCTCGTGCTCGGATCGAGGTACAAGAAAGGCGTAAACGTCGTAAACTGGCCAATGTCTAGGCTTATCCTGAGTTACTTTGCTAATTTATTTGCAAAAACTGTAACTGGTGTACCTCTCTCTGATTTAACAAGCGGATTTAAAGGTATTAGAAAAACTGTCATAGAAAAACTCGATTTCGATAAAATCGATGCCGAAGGATATGGCTTTCAGATAGAAATTCACTTTTATACCTATTGGAATGGGTTTAAAATCAAGGAAATACCAATAGTTTTTACTGAACGCAGGTCAGGAAATTCTAAAATGTCAAAAAAGATTATATGGGAAGCTTTCTGGCTTGTCTGGAAACTGGGGATACGCAGGCTTTTAAAGAAGATATGACTCTTACGATAGGTATTGTAAATTATAATACAAAAGAAGATTTAAAGAAATGTATAAAATCATTACTGCAGAACCCTCCTGATTGCGATTATCAAATCGTTATAGTTGATAACAATTCAAAAGACGGAAGTAAAAGTTATATAAAAAAATTAAAACAAGAAAACATTAAGTACATTTTAAACAAAAAAAACAATGGATTTGGAGCAGCGTGTAATCAGATTGCTCAAATACAGAATTCTTCTTATGTTTTATTTCTGAACCCTGACGTTGAGGTTAGCAAGAATTCTATAGATAGACTTATAAGACTATTAAAAAAAGATAAAAAAATAGGTGTAGCGACGGGTAAGTTGCTTTATCCCAACGGGTCACTTCAACTTTCTTGCAGGAAGTTTCCGACAATTTTAAGAGTTCTTTTTGGAAGAGAATCTGTCTTGCGAAAAATCTTTCCAAATAACATGATTTCAAAAGAATTTTTAATGTCAGAGGTTAACTACGACAAAATCCAATTCCCTGATTGCGTAAGAGGTGCCGTAATGCTTTTTAAGACAGAAATTTTTAAAAAAATTGGGGGCTTTGACGAAAAATTTTTTCTTTTTTTTGAAGATACGGATATTTGTCTGCGCTTAAGGAAAAAAGGATATGAAATAGTCTACTTACCTGATGCCGTTTTTTATCACAGCTTAGGGGGAAGTACGAAGAAAGAAAAACTAAAAACGAAAATTGCCATTAATATATCAATGTTTTATTATATTAGAAAAAATATGAATTATAATTTCCTGTTGCTTTCTTTAATTTTTATCGCTTTAATAACGAGACTTATTTTTGTTTTTATTGTATTATCTATAAAGGAATCAAGGAAATGATCCAGGAAAAAAAGCACTTTATAAGATTTACGATAACTCTATTTGATATTATTATTCTGGTATTCACCTACTGGTTCGCGGTACTTATAAGAGCAAAATTACCTCCTATTTCGAATGAATTTACGGAATGGTACTTTCCGTACTATATAAGAATCTTTCCTATTTTCTTAGCTACATTCTCGCCCATTATTCTTCTAAATAATCTAACTCTACAAAAGTTCCCTGTCGATAAATATAATTTCTACCTAAGAACTATTCTATCCTTTTTAGTAGCCATAGGCATATCCATAGCCATACTTTATTATTTCAAGTTATTTAACCAGAGTCGTGTTGCCCTCTTAATCTTCGGTCTATTCTCGGCATTTCTCTTAATATTAAATAGAGAATTAATTTCAAAAAGCAAGAAAAACCCAATAAATACTATTGTACTTGGAAAAGAGAAAGACGCGAAAGAAATTCAAAACCTTTTTTCTCTTCATGATTTCTTCGGAATTAAAATAATAAAAGTTATCGATAAAGTTCCTACGAATTTAACGGAAATCTTAAAAAAAGAACCAATCGAATGGGTAATAATCACGAAAAAAAAATATAAAAAGCACATTAATAAAATAGAAAATCTAGGTTTGACAATTTCCTTTTATTTGTCAGAAGTTTTTGGAAAAACTCACAGTTTTGTTTCTCTGGAGAGTTCTTTGACTTCACCAATAATAACCTTTCATCCCTCTCCCCCCAATTATGCACAGTTATTTATTAAGTATATATTAGATCGTATACTATCTTTTACAGCGATATTACTTTTGTCTCCGGTATTTATTCTAATTTCAATGATAATAAAAATAACCTCAAAAGGACCTATAATATACAAGCATCAGAGAGTAGGGTTAAAAGGAAAACCATTTTATATGCTTAAATTTAGAACAATGTTTCAAAACGCAGACGAAACAAAAGAAAGTCTATCCGCTCTGAACAAAATGGATAAAGTAGTATTTAAAATCAAAAACGACCCAAGAATTACAAAAACCGGAAGATTTCTAAGACGATTTAGTCTTGATGAACTACCTCAATTGTTTAACGTTTTAAAAGGAGATATGTCGCTTGTTGGTCCCAGACCTCCTCTTTCTAACGAAGTAAAACAATATGAAGATTGGCAGAGGAAAAGACTGGCTATAAAACCCGGGTTGACTTGCCTCTGGTTAATAAGAGGGCGTTCCGATCTACCTTTTGAGGAATGGATGCGATTAGATTTAGAATACATAAATAATTGGTCTTTAACTCTCGATTTATTCATTCTTTTAAAAACAATTCCTACTCTAATTTCAGGAAAAGGTGCTTATTGAAATTACTAATTCTTTTATTGGCGCTCAGCTCCACACAAAATGAAGAGTTAAAAAAACTAAGAAACTTTTATCAAATGCCTCTCTTGATCGAACCTGGTTTTGTTGGAAAAGGAGAAGCTTACTTAAATTTGTCTGTTATTGATATAAGACTTAACGATTTGGAAAAGGCTATGAGTGAAGCAAAAAAAGCCGCATATTATGACAGAAAAAACGAAGCTATTTATCTAGAAGGGGTTATTAACTATTTTCAAGGTAATATTGAAAAAGCTATTCCAAAATTTAACGAAATAAATGGATGGCAGTACGTTTTTTTTCTGGAAAATCTTTACAGCTTCTCGGAAGGCAGAGAACTTTCGCCTAAAGTTTTTAAAAGCTTACCCGACTCGCTTAGTTTCTATTTTATCTTCCATGAAAAGGATACATCAAAGATATTGAACTGGATAGAAAACTTACATTTACCTCTGTGGCAAGAATTTCTTGGGAGAGGTTACCTTTGTTTTGAAAGGAATACATACAGAAGAGCACTGAATTATTTTGAAGAATCATACAAAATACACCCGGCAAAATATACGGGCATTTACATAATATCTACTTTATTTCAGCTTTCCGAATTCGATAGCCTCTTATCTTTTTTGGATGAAAATCCTATAAACACACCTCTTACAAGTTATATCAAAGGAGAGGTCTTTTATAAAAAAGGTGAAATAGAAAAGGCCAGGCAAATTTTTATCTCCGACACGAGTTCAGAATATAAAACAAGCGCAATTTTCGGAGCCGGTTGGTGTACATACCACCAGGCAAAATACTCTGAAAGTGCTGAATTATTCGAGAAATTTCTCAAAACTTATCAAGAAAAAGAATTGGAACAGTATGCTCTTTATAGACTCGCGCGAGCTTTATTAAAACAGGGAAAAGTTGAAAGCCTCGAATATTTCAAAAGAATAGTGAATGAATTCCCTGACTCCCCACTAAGAGATGATGCTTATCTGCTTCTCGGTAAAGTAAACTTTCTACTTAACAATCACGATGAGGCATTTAAATGGTTAAACTCTCTCACAGAAGAATTCCCCTCTTCTCGTTGGTCCCCAAATGCTTATAAATATCTTGGTGAAATCTTTACGATTAGAGGAAATTACGATACAGCAATCGATTATTATAATAAAATATTATCGATATCATGGGTTTCCGCAGATCTGCTGGACGAAGCGCGATACAATATCGAGGAAATCAAATGGAAAAAAGGCAAATACTCTACAAAAATAAATATGTATAAAGCTTTCACGAATAAATATCCTGAAAGCCGCAAAACACCTGACCTGTTTCTAAAAATAGGCGAATATTATGAAGCAGCAAAAAGATATGATCTGGCCGTTCAATACAACAACAATGTCTTATTAGATTACCCTGAATCGGAGGAATCAAATGAAGCCTTATTGAACCTCGTAAAGATCTACCAGGAAATGGGTGACAGGAATAATGCAATCGAGTTACTAGAAAAGGGCCTAAGTGATAAACCTGAATTAAGCAACGATATTAATCTAAAACTGGGAGAAATTTACCATGAAGCCGGTGAATTAAAGATGTCAATCGAACATTACAAAGAAGTTAATTCAGATATTCTAAAACCTTACACTTTATATCAAATTAGTCTTATTTATCAAGAACTCGGCCTTTTTAAAGAAGCCAGAATTCCTCTTGGAAATATTATAGAAAATTTCAAAGAATCCGAGTATTTAGCTGAAGCTTACCTTTTGACTGCAAAAACTTATATGAATGAAGGATCTTTAAAGAAAGCCATTGAGATTTTGAATGAAGGGTTAAAAATTTTAAAAGATAATGAAATCGCACCCCTTTTATACTTCAAAGCTGAAATTTACTGTGAATTTAAGGATGAAGAAGCGCTTGACCTATATCTGGAAAGCGTTAATTTAACTTACAACAATAAAGAAAAAATAAAAATTTTAGAAGCAGGAAGAAAATGTGCAGTAAGGCTTAACAAATATGATGAAATCGAAACGTTCGAAGATTTAATAAACGAATTAAAATCCGTAAAAGAATAATTAGGACGCAGATTTACTCAGATTTTTAAGATTTGGATTGCCCCTCCCCAAAATTAGTCAATTGTCGATTTCAACTTATAAATACTTTTTCTCTCTATATATAATATAAAAAAGAAATATCCCTATTAATCTGCGTTTATCTGCGTACTATTATCTATAAGTATTTATCAATCAACAAGTTTCGATAATTTCTTAACTATTTTATCCAATGATGGCACGTCAAAAAAATCCTTTCCTGAAATCAAATTAGCCACAGACTGGTACATCCCCGAAACAGCTTTTTTCAAATCTTTTGGTAAAGGTTCTGGTTTTATCTTAACAAGAGACTTCCAATCTTTTACATTCTTATCTTTTGCTTTCTTAACTTCTTTATACCATTTTGACTTTCTGTAGTGTTTACGTAATATTTCCTTGCTCAAAGCAATTTCATTAAAGAGAAAACGACACTCGTCAAGAGTTCCTAAAGCATCAACAACCATAATAAAACCCTTATCATCTATTGCAAATTCTAATTTACCGTCCTGATTAATAATACCGACTCTTTTTGTTTCCTCCGTAATAATATTGCTAACATTTGATAGCAAACTCTTTATTTCCTCGATCTGGTCGGAGTCTAAATTAGATATTTTTTTTGCTTCGTCCCAGGACATATATCTGTCTGTTTCTTCTAACTTTGTAGACACATCAAGAATGGGTCTCTCTAAGGGAACATTAGGAGTTATATCGTACTCGTACTTAATCTCTCCTTTATTGTATCTCTCCCAGAAAGAAGAACCTTCTGGTACAGAATTTCTGTAAATACACTCCATAGGAACAAGAAAGTTTTTTGAAATATTTTTATAAACCGAGTAATCATATAATTTATTTTTTATCTCAGGTTTTATAACACGAACAAGCTTAACCTTAATTGTATTAAAAGGTTTGTCTATCTTATTAAAATCAAAAGTCCCCCCATCAACAACAACTCCAAGATAATGATTGGGAATAGCTCTTTTTCTTAAAATTTCGAAGAAATGTGAAGTAATAATTGCGAGAGACGAACCTTTATTTGGAATATGATCCGGCATCTCTCCCCAATCGAAAACCGAATACCTATCAGAAAATTCGAACAAACCAAACCCTGATTTACTTTCTGTGGGTTCTTCAACAACAGAAAGATTTTTTACGCTACCCATTGATTTTTTTATCCTCCTTTTCAATATCTTTCTTATACGCTTCCTGATACTTCAATATCTTTTCCTGCAAACTTTTGCTCTCAAGCGCAAGTATTTTTACGGCAGAGAGCGCAGCCTGTTCAGCGCCAAGCACAACCATAGGGGCTACCCCGCTTGGCATCCTGAGGCTCGAAAAAATATCTACTCCTCCGAATTTGTCCGAATATGGGGGTGCAGCTATCACAGGTTTAGTAGTGTTAGCATCAATAAAACCACTTAAAGCATTGCTTTTCCCTGCAATAGTAATGTAAACAATTTCCTTCTCCTCGTTTTCTTTTATTATTTTAATAACTTTATCTGGAGTTTTGTGGGCAGAGGCAATTCTCAACTCACACTGAACTCCAAAATTTTTTGCAACTTTTTCGATTTGTTTTGCAAAATCCAGATCTTTCGCGGAACCCATAACAATCAAAATTTTAGCCATAATTATTATTTATTACCTCCACCAGGTATTACAATTCTTGGTTTTGTTTTTCCTTCCAGTCTTTTTTCCTTCGGCGTCAAAAGTCCGGACTCTTTTTCTTCAAAGTCCTTACCTGAAATATTTTTAAACTTAGGTTTTTCTACAGTCTCGGTATCACCTGTTTCAATTTTTTTAGGTAAAAATTCGTATAGAAAAGCCCATACTTTACTATTATCTGCAAGAGGTCTATTAAGGGCACTTCTTATAAAAACAACAATGAAAAAGGCATTCGTATCCAGAGGATAACTATTATATAAAAAGTGAAGTACCATTAATGCCGCTTCACCTTCCGGATTATCTCTATACTTCTCCGCGAACCTTCTTAATTTTTCTTTGATTATTGAAAGTAAAAGAGGAGTAATAGTTCTCTTGAGTCCTTCTCTTAGAAACTCTTTACTGTCTTCTATCTCGCCTTCAGCGACTTCTTTTAGAAATATATCTAATTCTTTTGTTTTCACCTTAACTCTCCGGAATTCATCCTGGTAAGGTAAATTGAACATTAAAGCAGTTAAACGTTGAAACTTCTCTTCCGATATTTTTTTATTTTCATTCATATTTTTATTATAGAATACAGCTGTCTTTTGTCAAGTAAAAAAGATGAACTCAGCCACGAAGGCACCAAGGCTCCAAGAAAAAAAGAAATTTTTTTTATCAAATCTTAAACCCTTAGTGTCTTTGTGCCTTTGTGGCATAATTAACGGACAACCACGAATTTGCCTTTATAAATCGCCTTTCCTTCTTCAGTTACAAAATACAAATATAAACCTGAAGACAAATCAATATCAATTGAAAAGACATTATTTCCAGATGGCACTTCATATTCTCCTTTTAAATCACCTATTACATCATAAATTAATATATCCTTATCACCAAGATCCTTTGCCGAGAAGGTTAATTGATTATGTTCCTCATAATTAAATGGATTAGGATAAACGATAATTTCTCCAGAATCAGGAATATTAAAATCAAGGTCAAATTCATACAAACCATTATAAGTACACACAAAAAGATTTCTGTTCTCAGTAAAATGAAGCGGTGAAACAATATCTTTCAAGGAAAAAGGCTGTATTTCTCTTACCTCCTGGGGTAAAGATTCCCAATCCCCTTCAGGATTACGATAACTTAATCCCTCTGTTGTATTATAACACCATAAGCCTCCCTGAAAATCAACGGTTAGCCCCTCAAATCTTCTCGAGATTTCTACTCTTTCTACACTATTATCGGAAATATAAACAAGCTTATCTTCCAAACCAGCCCATATATTACCTTTAAGGTCTGCACACATCGAAATCGTGCTTGAACCAAGCTCACCCACCACTTCTTCAAATGTTCCATTATCATATAAAACATGAATGCCCGCTCCTCCATCAGTCGGAGAATTTCCGCAATATACACCTTCCTCACCTTCTGCAAAAACCCTTTTCCATACCATTTCGGGATCCTGATATATGGTCCATTCAAGAGAATCTTCATTTACTAGATGCATTTTTAGAACCCAATTGCCCAGGCCGTATGCGGAAGTTCGATAAAGACCAACCCATAAATCATCATTACTGTCTATTAACATACCGGTAACAGTAGTCGCGGAAACTGGAAGGTCTATGGGTCTAGGCATAGTATCATTTTGTGTATCCCAGCAAAACAAAATAGGCACCTGATAGGAATACCAGAACCCAAAATATATCCTGCCTTCGGAATCGGACTCCATATTAAAAAGATAACCACCGGGTAACCCCCAGGAATTTCCATTATTAAAAGTTTGCCAGCTAATACCGTCGAAAACCGAAATTCTTCGGGTATGCTTATAAGACATATAGATTTTCCCGTCCGGAGTTTGTACCAAATCGGTTACCATATTCGAAACGAGTCCGGGGGGGTAAATATAACTCCATGGCCCCACAAATAAAAGCCCATTTCCTCTGACAACCGAAACCCTTAAATTATCAGGTAAAACTCTGGCAACTCCGCGCACATCTCCCCCATGAATTCTCTTCCAATCTCCTTCATACCTGTAAAGACCATTTTTAGCTGCTATATAAATATCCTCGTCAATTTCTTTGATAGACCAAACAGTATCTTCTGAAAAAACCGCTGAATCGCCTGTAATTTCTTTGCAACCCCAGCTACCTCCTGCCCATATTGAGTAGCCGGTAACAAATAGAGAATAAGTTTCCCCGGAAGAGTCAAGAAGAGTAGTGTCTTTGAAATCGGAATCAACTCTAAAAACTCCTCTACTGGTTCCTAATAAATAGCAGGTATCGGAAGACAAAATTTCAAAAACCCCAAAATTATAATTTTCGTGTTCTACAACACGAGAAAGATTACCAAAATGATTTAAATCGAACCATTGAATGCTGTTTTCTCCTCCCAGAATTACATTGTTCCCATGTACATAAATGCAATTAGGAGCAGTATCAGTAAAAAAAAGAGGATTAAAATTCTGAAATTTTATAAAATTTAGATCTTTATTGAATATTGAAATACCTCCACTCGATAAAACGAAAACCGAATCTCCTCGCAGAAAAAGATCTTTTGTTCTATTACTTGGAAGACCGGAAATAGAATTTACCCAATTCCAACTGCTGTCCTCGGGATCAAAAGAAAGCAGACCTCCATCATCAGTTGAAATATAAAAATTATCTGAATACACACTTTTATTAAACAGATTCATTCTCAAATGAAGGTCACTTGCACTGACTGCTATAGAGAGTAAAAATATAAGCAAACTTCCTCCTTTTTATTCATTAATATTCTTGGTTTTCTGCCAAATTTCCTCGAGTTCCTGCATAGATAAATCACTAAATTTTCTGCCTTTTAACACATCTTCCAATTTTTGGAAACGAGTTTCAAATTTATTATTTGCTCTCTCTAGAGCCATTTCGGGATTTATATTTAGAAAATTGCCCAGGTGAGCTGCCGCAAATAATATATCTCCCAATTCTTCCACTTTTTCTTCTTCTCTTTTCGAATTCTTGAGCTCCTCAAGTTCTTCGTTTATTTTTTCGTAAACTCCTCTTATATCTTCCCAATCAAATCCCTTTCGTGAAGCTCTTTTTTGAATTTTAGAAGACCTCAAAAGCGCAGGCAAACCGTGTCCAACCTTCCATTTTTTACCCTTTCTTTTATCCCAATTTTCCAATACTTCTTCAGCAGAATTTGCCACTTCTCCGCTAAAAACATGAGGATGACGCGCAATCATCTTTTTTGAAGTTTTATCTATTATTTTATCAAAAGTGATTCCTTTCTCTTCCAATATAACTCCCATCATAAAAACCGTAAGAAAAACATCTCCAAACTCCTCAATAATTTTTTCAAGATTATCACCTGATACTTCGGCATCAAGCTCGTAAACTTCTTCTATAAGTTGAGGAATAAGGCTTTTTAGAGTTTGCTCTCTATCCCAGGGACATTTTTTTCTCAAAGTTTTAATGAGTTCTATAAAATTGTTCATAGAAAGAAAGATAAACTGAAAAAGCCATAAGTCAACTTCGTTTCTTCCCTTCCACCCCACATTTTTGCCACAGAGACACAGAGAAAAACAACAAAAAAAATTATATTTGTTTTAGACCCCACCACACCAAGAATTAGAAACCACTAAATACACGAAATACACTAAATTTTTATTATTTTTTCCTAAATCCCAAATCCTATATCACGATTCTATAACTCCAACGGTTATATTTCTTTCCGTATCGCCTTTTCTGTATGAATAAAAAAGCTTTGAGGTATAAGTTTTTTCAGGAAACGGATAAATTTTGACTATTCCGTATTTCTTAATAATCCCGATATTGGCTTCTTCAAGGTCGAGAAAATAGCGATCATTTTTCTTTTTTATACCATCAATATTAAACTTATCGAAAAATTCGAAAACCCTCTTCCCCACTTCGTAATTCAAAAAATCAATACAAGGACCCAGCGCAACTTCCCAATCTTTAAATTCAAGGTTATATAATTCTTTCATATTTAACAAAAACTTTTTAGCGATCAAAAGAGCAGTCCCTTTCCATCCCGCATGCAGGAGCGCAAGTATTTCCTCTTTCGGATGATAAAAAATCATGGGAAGACAATCCGCAGTTCTTATGGACAAATTAAATCCTTTCTTATCTGTAAAAAATCCATCCCCCACAAGTTTTATATCCTTTCTCGCTTTATGAATAACAGAAGAATGAATCTGTATAAGGTCCATAAATTCTCCGTTGAGTTCACATAAAGGGTTAAAATACCTGGTCCCCTGAAATATCTTTACTTTTGGATTAAAAGAAAATTCGTACCATATTTTTTTATTTTTTGTTTTTTTTTGCCATTTTGGCAATTCTGCCATGTTTTAATTCTATATAAGTTTTTACTAAAATCAAGCTGTATATAATGCAAACTTTAGATTTATTTGTATTTTTACCCTTGACTAAAATGTTTTTTTTCGTATATTTCTTTTATAAAAGGCGGATGGTGCCTTAAAAAGAAAACTAAGGAGGAATTTTTTATGCGTAAAATTTTAGTAGTATTAATGTTAGTTTGTGCGCTGGGTCTCTTCGCGCAGATTCCGGCAGGCACAAAATCCGTAGCAGTTCTGGCCGGTGAAACCAGTGATTTCCTTGGCGAAGGTGACTTTGGATTTGGCGTTGATGTAAATGCCGGTTATTTCCTAATGGATGGTCTCGAGATAGACGCTATTCTGGGTCTTTACAAGTGGGGAGATATGGAATTTGCACTCGGTCTCGGCGCTATGTATCACATACCATTTAGCCCAATGTTAGGTGCTTATTTAGGTGCAGCGTTCACATATATGACTGCTTATGATGGTATTATGGCTGTTCCCATTGACGGCGGTATCGAGATTTTCTTAACTCCAAACAATGCAGTGAGAGTCGGCGGACAGTTTACCTTAAGTCTCGAAGAAGGGGGAAGCAATACCCTTAACGTAGTTCTGGGTACAGTTCACTACTTTTAGTAAGTAAGGACAGAAATATACTTTCGGCACCATCTGTCCTTTATTACTTAAAGTCAGTAAAATAAAAAACGGGATTTGAAAAAATTCCGTTTTTTTTATTACAAAAAAGCGATACTATAAAAACTAAGATGGAAACGAACAAAGATTGTTTTTTCGTGTATTTTTTAAACACATCAATTAATTGATGGTGGGGTTTAGTGTATTTTGTGTGTTTCGTGGTTTAAAAAATTTTAATAGTTCCCCGCAAAAAGAGAAAAAACGCGTGAAAACCCTTGACATTTATGGTTAAAAGCGTATAATAACTAAACAAACCTTACAAAAGGGAGGTCTAATGAAAAAGTTAGCTTTGTGTTTAATCTTATTGTTTGTAAGTATGCCACTCTTAGCTGGCGCAACAGGTATCGGAGTTGGTATACACGGAGGTATCGAGATGATGGTATCCAGCGCAGAAGGCGCAGAAACCGAAACATTTCCGGCAATCGGCGCTTTAGTTGATTTTTCTCTTCCCGGTATACCGATTGGTCTCCGCGCAGGCGGAGAATATGCATGGAAATCTTATGATGATTATAAAGTTACAGATATTATAATACTTCTTGCCGGTCAGTATAATGTGGTTCTTCCGGGTGCTCCTATGAGTTTTTATCTTGGAGCAGGTGGCCAACTATGCATGGCCAGCACAGATATTCCGGACTCAGAGGGTTCAACCGACTTCGGTTTCCTCGCTTACGCAGGAGCAAATTACAGCATGGGCATGATGGGAATATTCGCAGAAGTCGGCTACGGAATGATATTTTCCGACCCGGAATCAGTCACAAATATTCCTATAAGAGGCGGAATAAAATTTAATTTGTAAGCTAAAAAACTTTTGTTAGATAAAAAAGCGTGTATTTCTTAAAATACACGCTTTTTTTTTGGCGTTTCATTGTCTCCGTTTTAAATATTTGTTTTAAAATCTCGTGTTAATCTGCCTGCCCCGTAGGGAAGTATGACTGTATCGGGGTAGGGAGGAACGACCGTTCAGGGTGTAATCTTGTGGTTCCTTGATGTGGAGGGGATGGGTTTTAAACAAACCAAATTTTAGTTGTTTCTTTGCGTTCTCTGCGTCTTTGCGGTAAATTAATCTTTGTAGGAAGTGAGGTATCTTTTAATTATCTTCGTCGTAACAGGAGCTGCATGAGTACTGCCGTGACCGGCGTTTTCAATTACCGTAAAAACAACAATTTCAGGATTCTCAAACGGAGCAAATCCCACAAAAAGGGAATGATCTTCTCCGTGAGGATTCTGCGCTGTACCTGTCTTACCAGCTACCGTTATGTCGTTTAAGCGGGACCAGTATGCGGTACCCTTAAGCGTATTAACAACATTTTTCATCGCTTCTCTTACAAATTTTAAATTTTTCTCCGAAACGGGTAAACTTATTTTCTTAGGCCTTGATTTTTTTATTATATTTCCATCACTATCAGTTATTTTTTCCAAAACATGCGGTTCGTAAGTCCATCCTCCATTGGCAACCGCGGAGAAAAAAGTAGCTCCTTGAAGAGGAGTTACCAATATCTCTCCCTGACCTATAGCAAGATTGGCAAGAACTCCTCTTGCCCAACCCCTCTTACCGTATTTTTTATCATACCACTCTTTTGAAGGCAAAAAGCCGCCTCTCTCGCCAGGCACGTCGATTCCGCACTTCTTACTGAAACCTAATTTGCTGGCGTTATCAACAACCATCTCGAGAGTCATAGACATCCCTACTTGGTAGAAATATATATCGCAGGATTGAATTATAGCATCCAAAAGCTGCAAAGATCCATGTTTCTTCCAGCATCCGAAATAGCGATTTCCTATCCATAATAAACTATCACAGCGAGTGAATCTTGTTTCTTCTTTAATAAGGTTGTTTTCCAACCCTATGATAGTAGTCCAGATTTTGGCAATAGAACCCGGAGGATATTCTCCCGCTATTACTCTATCCCATAGAGGCGCATTTTCATTATTACGCAGCGAATCCCATTCGATATTGGAAATTCCTTCTGTTAATTTATTTGATTTATATCCGGGTTTTGAATAATATAGAATAATTTCGCCGTTTTTCGGATTCATAGCTACACAAGCACCGCTTTCAAACTCGGAAAAAAGAGAATCAGCGTAAAGCGTTAACTCTTTCGACACGGTAAGATAAACGTTAAAACCTCTTTCCGGAAATTTACCGTAAGAGTCGTCAAACCTCCTTACGACTACACCTCTCGCGTCTACTTCATAAATAGAAGCACCTTTTTTACCTTTAAGGAAAGATTCATATTCTAATTCAACCCCTTTTTTACCCACTATATCTCCCATAATATAATCACCGGTAAACCTTTCCAATTCCGCTTTCGTAATTTCTCCGGCATAACCCAATAGATGTGAAAATATTTTATCGTTCTCATAAAATCGTACAGGCTCGGTAATTAACCTAACCGAAGGGAAGTCTTCCTGCTTTTCGATTATTTTTGATGTTGCTTCAAAGGAAAGCCTTCTTATCCTGCAGGTTCTAAAATTAGGATTTATCCTCTTTAATAGTTCATTTCTTTTTATTCCAAGCTCCTCACACAACCTTTTAACTTCAAGCGAATCAAGGTAGTAAGGATAAATAATTAACGAATAAGAAGGTCGGGATTCCGCCAAGACCTCACCTTCCTTCGATAAAATTTTTCCTCTCGGAGGAATAACCATATCTCTCCTGATTCTATTTCTTTCTGATAAACCCCTGTAATAATCCATTCTGATTAATTGAAGCTGAAATAGCCGTAAAGTAAGAGTAAACAGAATTAATAAAATTAGTATAAACGGAGCTCTTTTCATCTAAATCCCCTAGAAAAAAAAGAAACTACAAAAAACATAAAGTTTTATATTTGCCCCCCACAACTATTTTTTTAACAACAAATAGCACAAATATCACAAATGAATTAATAATATAAATTTCTTTAACATAATTCGTGCAATTTGTGTAATTAGTTGTTTCTCTTATTCTGAGCTGTGTGGGGATTCTAACTTCGCATCGGCGGCTTCTGGATTCTTTGTTAAATTTTTCCATTACTCGTGTCTATACCGCTTTATAAAGTATAATATAACAAAACCAACTGCGCTATTTAATATGGCTTCAGGAATCAAATGGGTAAAAATTATATAAAACACTGAATTTATTTTATCGACTTCAATAATAATCTGCACAAGACCAACAAATAATACGGTACAAAATAACAAAATAAGAGAATTATATCTGAATTTAAATATTTTTTTCTCGATTAAACTTAAGCAAAAAGCAACGGAAGTAAAAATTAAAGGATAAGTACCTGTGAAAACCGGTAAATAAATTTCATATAGAAAACCAAGAAAAAAACCTGTTACAAGTCCATACATCGGTTTCCAGTACAAAGTTGTAAAATAAAGCAAAATGATTACAGGCTTTAATGAAACATTTCCGATTGAAATAAATTTTTCAATATTCAGAGATAAGAAAAAAGCCAGCAATGATACAAAAATCAACGCAAAGATTCTCATTTTTCTATAACGAAGACAACATCAATCCTGGTTAGATCCTCAAAAGGCTCCACTTCAATTTCCAACAAGTAATCACCCATTTTTTTATTAACATAGGTAACTATACCCACAGGCAATCCTTTCGGAAAAACCGAACCTCTTCCTGAAGTCAAAAGAGAATCGCCTTTCCTTAAATCCGCGTACTGCGGAACACCCTCGATAAAAAACTTTTTGTTCCACTTAAGAATTCCCTCTATACCACTCCTTGTATCTTTTACAGAAATCGCAGAATTGTAATTCTTTAATGTTTGAATAACAGAAGTATTATTACCCGTCTTTAAAACTTTACCAACAATACCTTTAAAGCCTATAACCGGCGCGTTCCTCTCTATTCCTTCGGAGGTTCCTTTATCGATTTGATAAGAAAGATTAATTTCTTCCAGTGTCCTCCTTTCTATCTCAGCGGGAATTATACCTTTAGGATAATTAAATTTGAACCTTATAATTTCCTTCAATTCTTGATTTTCTTTCTTCAACTCATTATATATCTGTTTTTCGTATGAAAGTGTCGCAATCTTCTCAAGCAATCTCTCATTTTCTTCCTTTAAGTCATTACTTTTTAAAAACTTAGAAAAAAAATTATGAAAATCAGCCGAGAAAAGACTGTAACACTTATTACCCAGTTTAACATCGGCAAATCCGTCAAATAACAAAAGCGACAAAGAGATACAAAAAAACAAAAGATATACTTGCAGAAACTTCTTTTCCACTATAAAGATTCCATCAACAAATTTCTATTTTCCTCAATATTATCGAGAATAATACCCGCACCTAAAACTACGGATCTTAGAGGGTCATCTGCTATTTTTACTTTTAAATCTGTTTCTTCCTGTATCATTTTGTCTATTCCTCTTATCAATGCTCCGCCTCCTGTAAGGAATACGCCTTTTTCAACTATGTCGGAAGCTAACTCAGGAGGCGTTTCAGATAAAGCTTTTTTCATTGCATTTTTTATAAGACCAAGGGCTTCTTTCATCGCCTCGTAAACTTCATTCGTCTTTATTTTAATAGATTTCGGCAGCCCGTCAACAAGATCACGCCCGCTTATTTCCATTTCCCTATCCTCCGCTGTAGTCACAGCCGCGCCTATATCTTTTTTTACTTTTTCAGCAAGAGCTTTTCCTATCGCCATATTATATTCATCATATAAGTAGGTTTGAATTGAATCGGTAAGCTCATTGCCGGCTATTTTAATCGAAACCTGATTTACGATTCCCGATAAAGCAATCACAGCGATTTCCGTAGTTCCTCCGCCGATATCGATAACCATATGCCCCGTGGGCTCTTTCACCGGTAAGCTCATCCCCACAGCTCCGGCTATGGGCTCAGAAACCAGCATAACTTCCCTTGCTCCCGCTTCCTGAACGGTATTTATTACGGCTTTTTTCTCGACCGGAGTTATTCCGGACGGAACTGCAACTAAAACTTTTGGTCGGATAAATAATTTTTTCTTTTGTACCTTTTCAATAAAAAATCTAAGCATATCCTCAACGACTTTAAAGTCAGCTATAACACCATCTTCAAGAGGTTCTGAAATAATTATATCTTTAGGTGTACGTCCAAGCATCGGGATAACTTCTTTTCCTGCCTCAATTAGTTCTTTTGTTTCTTTATGGAGCGCAACCATTGAGTTTTCGTCGAGAATAACACCGCCAGCTTTTGTGTATATCAACGTATTAGTTGTTCCAAGGTCAATAGCCATGTTTGAACTTTCCAGTGAAAGCCATCTAAACAAACGATTTAACTTCATCCCTCCTCCTTTCTCCGCTATATTTGTTTACTATGCTAATACAAAGAGACCTTTATGTCAAGGGTTTATATACAGGAGTTTCATGATTTTTTTCGTTAAAAATGCTACAAAATACTATTTTAGTGTAAATTTAAAATGGAGCACTGACCTTTCAGAAGGACGTCTCGGAAGCTTCACCCCATGGAATAGTCGCTTATTCCATGGGGCAGGCGGCCATGGTCTTTTGAAATTTTTTTATCTTAAAAGGGAAGAGGTGCTGCTCAAGAAAAATGCCTCGGAAACCGAGCGGGCATGGTCTTTTGACGAAGTCAAAAGGAGCGAGGTTGAGAGACAAGCAGCAGTTTCCTCGCCGGGGAAACTGACTGCGGTTTTTCGGAGTGGCACCTCTGAACGGTATCTCGGCGGGAAAATTGACCGCGTGGCCTTTAGAATGGTTAGTCCTCCTTTTTGTATAAATTGAATGTCGGTTTTATCCACTTGCGAAAACCTTGAAATCATTTCAATTTTATCACCCCTTTCGGACAAATAAAATATCAAAGCTCACCTCTCCCAACCCCTGATTTTTTAACCACAGAGCACACAGAGTTATTATTTGATTTTTCTCTGCGCCCTCAGTGCGTTTTTTCTTTTTTTAACAAAATTACTTTGTGTTCTCTGTGGCCATTCTTTTTTTTAATTTAGCGGTTTTTACCGCTGTAAGTGAATCCCAGGGATACGTATATATAAAATACTTTCTCAATCATATTTTTATAAGAAAAACACTTTTTGACTCTCTCTCTTCCCTCTCTGCCCATCTCTTTTCTCTTTTTAGCATTCTCTATCAACTCGCCCAGTTTATGTAAATAACCATCTAAATCATCCGGTGAAAGTAAATATCCGGTAACGTTATCAAGAACAACTTCAGTTGTCCCGTCAACAGCGGAGGCGACAACCGGAAGAGCGGATGCCATCGCTTCAAGCACTGATAAAGGCAATCCTTCCCATCTCGAAGGCAAGAAAAAAATGTCCATACAAGGAAGAAGATCGTCAATATCATTTCTCCAACCTAAAATTTTAATCCCCTTACTTGCCTGCAGAAATCTTTCCACGTTTTCCCTCAGGGGTCCATCTCCAATATAAATGAATTCTACATTGCCAAATCTGGAGGTTACTTCTAAAGCAGTCTTTGCCCACATAAACGGATTTTTTTGAGGCTTGAAGTTGGATACCGTCACAATTTTGATTGATTTATTTTTCTTTCTTCGAACTCTGAAATTGTCAGCATTTACATAATTCGGAATACAAAAATACTTAACTTTTTTACTCATACCCCATTCAATTGCTCTTTTAATGTGTACCCTGGCAACTGTTACAATTACATCTCCAAAACAAGACGAAATGCGTTCCGCAGTTAAGTAAATAAACCTTTTTAAATGAGAAATATAAGGATTAACAGCAAACCCATGTATAACATGCACAGAATGTACAAAAGGTAAAGAGCCGGAAACGATTCTGCCCAATACACCTGCTTTAGAACCATGGGTATGTAAAATTATCCTATCATACCTGTTATGTAGTTTAATTAAAATCTTTCTTAATTTAAAGTAACAAATAATATCCTGAAGCGGACTAATTTTTCGTTTTAAGCATGATAAAGTTACGTGCCTTTCTCCAAATTCTTCTTTAACGGCAGAATAAAGTTTACCTCCTTCTCCTGTTATTAATATCCCCTGATTTTTGAGCTCTCTCATCAAATCTAAAACTATTTTCTGCGCGCCCCCCAACTCTAACTTAGCTATGCATTGAACAACTATTACCGACATAATTCTAAAGCTACCTTCTTGCCTTCCAGTATAGATTCTTCCATATAGGAATATTTCCAGTCTCCGAATCTTCCCGCCAGAGTTATATTATATTTCTTCAAGAAATTCCGGATTTCCTGAACAATATTCTCACAGTCTTTATAATAAATGGGGTACGCATACGGAATATCGACCTGTGAAATATGCTCTATTGCTTCTCTTTTTAATAGCCCTATTTGTTCTAAGTTTTTTATAACGTCATCAACTATACTTTTATCAGGCTTATTTTCTCTGTAAGAGACTTCTACCCATATTGAAGAGCGATTTTCCGGAGCCAGGCTGTGTGAAATATTGGAAAGTGAACCAATACGGTAAAACGGAAATTTTTTTTCGGGAAAATATATCCAGTGAAACTCCGAAGGGTCTAAATTATTTTTCTTAAACACTTTTATTGAATTTCCGAAGGAAAGTTTTCCTTTAATTCCCATATTTATACACAATACGGAATTCCAGATTAAATTTACTTTTTCAGACCCGAACTTCTCTCCATTAATATATAACATTTTCAAAAGTTCGGGAAGAGGAATTGTTGATATAAGATTTTCATATTCTATTTTTTCTCCGTCGAAATAAATGAAATCTTTTTCAACTCTATCTACTTCTCCGTGAGAAATTTCAATATCTTTTGCTATAGAAGAAACAAGCGTTCCTATTCCTTTTTCGGGATAAAGAAACTCAGCATTGTACTCGCCTGTTTTTTCGGAATAAACGTAAGAATCTTTGGGAATATAACTCTTTAGAAAATCAGGAGAAATTTCTTTTAAAGTATATTTCCATAGCTTTTCGTTATAAGGCAAAAAGAAGATATTATGCATTTCCCGTCCAAAGTTATGAACAAACCATTCTTCAAGATTTTCTGGTTTTTCTTTGTTTCTTAAAAGGTAAGATAAGAATGTTTTTATTCTTGACCCGTAAGATAAATATCTTCTGTTTGATTGGATGGGATACGGTATAATTCTTTTGTTCAAGTAAACGTATGAATTTCGTTTAATTGTCTTAATATCGCCGATGAGCTTCCTTGCGAGGTTTCGAACGTATGGAGTTTTACAGTGAAGAAAATGTCCGGTATAATTAAAAGTATAACAGTTAATATCTAAATTGCGGCATAGACCGCCGGGCGTCTTTTCCTTTTCTACAATAATAAAATCTCTGTTTTTTTCTTTAAGATGATACGCGACAGATAATCCAGTGATGCCCGCACCCAAGATTACCGTCAAGTCTTACTCCTGAAGATTATACCAAAGAAAATGAATATAAGGGTCGAAAGCGAATACAGGATTATCGCTCCTTTAACAGTAAGACGCGTAATAATAAAAGAAGCCTCGCAAAGTGCTATTGTAGCAAGATATATAATAGCAACTATCGAAGGCACAGGTAAACCTGTCGCTTTAAGTTTCAAAACAAAATGATCACGTGAACCCCTGAGAGGGTTCTGTTTTTTCGCGATTCTAAGAATAATGACATAAAATGTATCAAACAAAGGGATAAATAAAATAAGGAGAGGAACAAAGACGGCGATAGGGTTTGCAGCTGTAAATCTTGTTATAATAGCTATAACGGAAAGCATATACCCAAGAAAAAGACTTCCCGAATCTCCCATGAAAATCTTCGCTTTGGGCAGATTAAATGGCAAAAAACCGAGACAACTACCCGCTATTGCCGCAGCCACAACAGGATATGTACCAACTGCGAAAACCGAAATAAAAATAAAGCTAACCGCCGCGAAAAAGCCCACGCCTGCGGAAATCCCGTCCATTACGTCTAGTATATTAAAAGCGTTTGTTAATCCAACGATCCAGATTACAGATAAAATCATATTAGCGAATTCGGGCAAAACAGCGATATTTATTCTTATCCCGAACCAGACGGTAAAAACCGCTATCGCAAACTGAAAGATTAATTTTATATATCTTGAATATGGGCGTATATCATCCAGAAAGCCAAGCAGAAAAACAGAAAAACCGAAAACCATTATTCTCCAATCATTGCTAAAAAAAGAGTAAGTTAAAGTTCCCAGAAAGATTGCAATTCCTCCGCCATAAGGTGTCGGCTTAGGATGGTCTTTAATACCCATGGGTTTATCCATTAAGCCTATTCTACCAGCCAACCTTGAAAACAAAAAGGATAATAGAAAACTAATAGCAAAGGCTATGGAAAAACAAATCACCTTTTACTCTCCCTATCTGTTATTATAGTAAAGGAAATTTTTTCTACCTTCCTTAACCGCATAATTTTTCAATCCAAATTTATGATTTTATTCGAAATAGTCAAGATAAACACTACATCATCAAACCCAATCAGACTATCAACACAAGATTTTTCTTTATAAGCCAATATCTAACATCCAAAAGCTAAGAGCTAAATATAAAGAATATCTTGACAATTTAATTGTTAATCATTACAATAATACTAACGTAAGAGGAGAAATAATATAATAAAACACATTTTGTCCCTGAT